>NZ_CP031194.1:5435262-6039180 GCF_003344965.1 Streptomyces paludis
GGGAGGGGGTGCGCGGTGCCACGTCCGCGGACAACGACGCCGAGCGGGCCGGTCCCGGACGGTCCCGTTCCGAGCGGGCCGACGCCGGACGGTCCGGTCCCGCCCGCGGCCGTGCCCTTCGGGCAGTTCATCGTCAAGGCGCACGGGCGCTGCAACCTCGCCTGCCGCTACTGCTACCTGTACGCGGGCCCCGACCGCACCTGGCGCACCCGGCCCGCCGCCGCGTCGCCCGCCGTGCTGGACCGCACCGCGGCCCGGATCGCCGAACACGCGGCCGGGCACGGGCTGCGCGCGCTCGCGCTCGTACTGCACGGCGGCGAGCCGCTGCTCGCCGGCGCCGGGCGGCTCGCCGCGTTCGCGCGGCTGGTACGGGAGCGGGCCGGACCGGACCGCACGGTCACGGTCACCGCGCAGACCAACGGCACGCTGCTCACCGAGGACCGCGCCGCCCTCCTCGCCCGGCACGGCATCCGCGTCGGCATCAGCCTCGACGGCGGCCGGGCCGCCCACAACACCCTGCGCACCGACCACGCGGGCCGGCCGTCCTGGTCCGCCGCCACGCGCGGCGCCCGGCTGCTCGCCGCCCGGCACCCCGGGGCGTACGCGGGCATCCTCACCGTCGTCGACCCGCGGACCGACCCCGTCGAGCTGTACGAGTCGCTGCTCGAACTGCGCCCGCCCGCGCTCGACCTGCTGCTCCCGCACGGCAACTGGACCAGCCCGCCGCGCGGTCTGCCGCCGGACCGGGTGGCGGGGGCGGACCGGCCGGCCCCGCCCGGTGGCGGCGCCACCCCGTACGGCGA
Organism: Streptomyces paludis; assembly: GCF_003344965.1. NCBI lineage: Bacteria > Bacillati > Actinomycetota > Actinomycetes > Kitasatosporales > Streptomycetaceae > Streptomyces > Streptomyces paludis. The sequence goes on from NZ_CP031194.1 coordinate 5,436,066, forward strand.
CTGGCTCGTCGCCGTCTTCGACCGCTGGTGGGGCGCCGGGCGGCGGGAGACGCGGATCCGGCTCTTCGAGGAGTGCGTCGCGCTGCTGCTGGGGCTGCCGGGCGCCACGGAGTCCCTGGGGCTCGACCCGGTCAACGCGATCGTGGTCGAGACCGACGGGGCGATCGAGCAGGTCGACTCGCTCAAGTCCGCGTACGACACGGCCGCCGCCACCGGGCTCGACGTCTTCCGCCACTCCTTCGACGACGCCCTGCGCCACCCCGGCGTCGCCGCCCGCCAGTCCGGCACCGGAGCGCTGGCCGCCCGCTGTCTGGCCTGCCCACTGCTCACCATCTGCGGCGGCGGCCACTACGCCCACCGCTACCGAGCCGGCCACGGCTTCCGCAACCCCTCCGTGTACTGCGCCGACCTCGACCGCCTGATCCGCCACATCGCGACCAGGCTCAGCGAAGCCGCCCACGCCACCGCGCCTGAGGCTGCGCACGCCGCCGGGCCCGAAACCGGGCACGCCGCCACGCCGAAAGCCGCGTCCGGAGCAAGGTCCGAAGCCGCGCGCGTCGCCGCACCGAAAGCCGTGTCCGGAGCCGGGCCCGAGGCCGCCCACGCCACCGCACCCGAGGCTGCCCGCCCCGCCGCCCACCCCGCCCCGCCGAAAGCCGCGCCGTGAACTCCGCCGTCCCCGAGGCCGTGCTCCGGGAGCTTGGGCGTACGGAAGGCGGTACGGACGCCCTGCGTCTCCTCGTTCGTGATCAGCACACCCGACGGCTCGTCCTCCTGCGGGCCGTACTCGACGCCGCCGCGGACGCCCCCGCCTCCGTCTGTCCGCCCGCGCTCCGGGACCGGCTGGGCGAGGACTGGGCGCTGCTCGAAGCCGCCGAGCGCGCCGACCGGGACGCCGTACGGGCCGTGCTGCTCTACCCGCTCGCCGGGCCGTGGGCCGAGCGGACGCTCCACGGCCTCACCGCCGAGCCCCCAGCCCCAGCAACCGCCACCGCGCCCGCGCCCACGCCCGGACTCGACCGCGACCTCGGCCACTTCGGCGCGCTCACCGCCGCCGCAGCGGTCCGCGCCCGGCTGCCCTTCGCCGTACGCCTCACCGCCCGCGGCGGGCTGCTCCCGCTGCCCACCCTCGGCGCCCTGCGCACCGGACCGGGACCGTACGCCCCGGCCGAACCGGTCGACGTCGCCCTCAAGGACGGCCGGGTCACGCTGCGGCCGGAGAGCGGCCCGCCCGTCATCGTCACGGCCGACACCCATGGCGCCCGCTCCGCCGACCCCCGCTGGCTGCCGCTGCTCACCCTGCCGGCCATCCGGCCCGGCGCCGCCCCCGTACCGCTGGACGACCTCGACCCGTACCGCACCGTGGGCGGCGGACCGCAGCGGTACGGGCTGTCCGTCGCCGGGCCCGACCCGCGCGCCCGCGCCGACTGGGCCGGGCTCTGGTCGCGTACGGCGCCACTGCTCGGCGCCGGCGGGCCGCACCGTACCGCCGAGACCGCGGCCCTGCTGCGCTGCCTCGTCCCGCTCGCCCCGCCGCCCGGAGTAGACCCCGCGGACCGGGGCCGGGCCCAGTGCAGCGGCACCCGGCGCGACGCGTTCGGCGCCGTCCTCAGCTCCCGGCCCGCCACCCCCGAACACCTCGCCACGACACTCGTGCACGAACTCCAGCACGCCAAACTCGACGCCCTCGCCACCCTCGTCCCGCTGCACCACGAGGACCCCGCGCCCCGCCACTTCGCCCCCTGGCGCACCGACCCGCGCCCCTTCGACGGCCTCCTCCAGGGCGCCTACTCCCATCTCGCGCTGGCCGGCCACTGGCAGCGCCTCGCGCTCGGCGCCGAGCGGCTCCCCCGGCGCGAACTGGCCTGGTCGGAGCACGCCCGCTGCCGCGAACAGGTCGGCGCCGTCCTGCCCGTGCTGGCCGGCTCCGGCGCCCTCACCCGCGAGGGGCGTGTCCTCGTCAACGAGATGATCACCGTCTACCACCGGCTGGCCGACCACCCGCCACCGGCCGGACACCTCGCCCGCGCCACCGCTTACGTACGCACCGCACGGGTGATCTGGCGCCAGCGGAACGGAACATGACGCACCCTCCGGCAAGGATGGAAAGCCGGGCCCGCCGGGTATGTTAAAAGGGCGTATGACGATGCAGGGAGACGGTCGAATGCCCGGAGCGCGCAGTCCAGTTGGAGCATCCGGGCCGCAGGTTGTCACCATCAGTCACGCCGGTTTCAACCGGGCCTGGGCGGCCTGGATCGGCGACCGGCTGGAGCGCCGCGGCCTCTCCGTCGTCCACCAGCGGTGGTATCCGCTGGACGACGTCCCCCTCGCCGACTATCTGCGCGACCTGCTCCTCGCGCCCGGCCCCGTGCTCGTCATCCTCAGCGACTGGTACTTCCAGCTCGGCCCCCGCAGCCACGACGAGTGGAACCACGCCCTGCGCACCGTGGTGGAGCCCGCCCGCGACCGCTTCGCCGCCGTCAGCGTCACCACCGCACCGCTGCCCAGCGCCACCACCGTCTTCGCCGCGGCCGACCTGACCACCGTCGGGGAGACGGAGGCCGAACGGCGCGTCCTGGCCCGCCTCGGGCTGCCCACCGACCCCGTACCGCCACCGGTCCACGGCGACACCCGGCGCGCGCCCCGCTATCCGGCCGACATCCCCGACGTATGGGGCGGCGTGCCCCGCCGCAACACCCGCTTCACCGGCCGCGAGACCCTCCTCGGCGACGCCTACGAGGCGCTCCAGGCGGCCGGCCGGGGCGCCGGGGTGGTCACGCTGCACGGCATGTCCGGCGTCGGCAAGACCCAGCTCGCCGCCGAGTACGTGTACCGCTTCGGCGCCGAGTACGACGTCATCTGGTGGATCGCCGCCGACAAGCGCGTCACCTGCCGCCAGCGCCTCGCCGAACTCGCCCCCGCCCTCGGCCTGTCCACCGGCGTCGAGTACGGCGAGCGGCTGCGCGCGGCCCGCGACGCGCTGCGCCGGGGCGACCCGTACAGCCGCTGGCTGCTGGTCTTCGACGGCGCCGACGAACCCGACCAGATCTGGGACCTGGTGCCCACCGGACCCGGCCATGTGCTGATCACCGCGCGCAACCCGGAGTGGGGCGAGCACAACAGCACCCTGCTGGAGATCCCCGTCTACGACCGCGACGAGTCGGTCGCCTTCGTCCGCCGCCGCGCCCCGCGCCTCAGCTACGGCGAGGCCGCGCGGCTCGCCGTGGCGCTGGAGGACCTGCCGCTGCTCCTCGACCAGACGGCCGGCTGGCTCAACGACTCCGACATGACCGTCGAGGAGTACATCGAGCTGCTGCGCGGCGGCATCGACCAGGACGTCGTCCGTGTCTCCGCCGACTTCCCGCTCGCCTTCCAGACCGGCTGGTCGATACTGCTCAACAAACTCCGCGAGACGGTCCCCGAATCCGTCGACCTGCTGCGGCTGTGCACCTTCTTCGCGCCCGGCGCCATCCCCGTACGGCTGGTGCGCGACCTGCCCCCCGACACCCTCCCGGAGAAGCTCCGCGGCCTCGTCGCCGACCCCGTCCGCTGGACGCGCGCGATCAACAAGCTCCGCCAGTACGCCGTCGTGCGCGCCGCCGGGGTCGGTGAGCGCGAGGTCAGGGACCAGATCGGGGACGTGGGCCCCGGACTGCCCGGCGACACCCTCTACATGCACCGCATGGTCCACCAGATCGTCCACCAGGACATGCCCGAGCAGGACCACCGCGACTTCATCGAGGTGGTCCGCCGCGCCCTGGTCGCCGCCGACCCGCACCGCCCCACCGACACCCGGCTCTGGCCCCGGTACGCGGAGATCACCCCGCATCTGAAGTGGGCCGACGTCCTGCGCAGCACCGACCCCGGCGTCCACACGCTCGTCCTCAACTGCCTGCGCTACATGTATCTCTCCGGCGAGTACAAGGCCGGCATCAAACTCGGCGGACGCGCCCTGGCCGCCTGGAAGACACTCCTGGGCGAGACCCACCCCAGGATCTGGGACGTCGGCTACCACTACGCCAACCTGCTGCGGGCCGTCGGAGACTACGCGGGCACGGAGGCCATCGAGCGCGCCGCCTACGAACAGCTGCGCGCCGAGCGCGGCCCGCAGGACCTGGAACATCTGCGCGCCGCGGGCGGCCTCGCCGCGTCCCTGCGCCATCTCGCCCGCTACGACGAGGCGTACGAGATCTCCCGCCGCCAGTACGCCGCGTACCGCGAACTCCTCGGTGAGCAGGACACCCGCACCCTCAACGCCCAGAACAACCTGGCCGTCGCACTGCGGCTGTTCGGCCGGTACGAGGAGGCCCTCGACCTCGACCGGCGCACCCTGGAGGCCCGCCGGCTGCTGCTGCGCCCGCGCCACAACTGGACGCTCTTCTCGGAGATCAACTACACCACGGACCTACGGCTCCTCGGCCGCTACCCCGAGGCGGAGTCGCTCCAGTCGCAGAGCGTGCGCGTGCACCGGATCGTCATGGGCCGGGACAATCCGCAGACCCTGCGCGCCGAGTACAACCTCGCCTTCTGCCTCTACCGCGCGGGCGACCGCGTCCGGGCCGGCGAGCTGTTCAGCCAGGTGCTGGAGAGCTGCGAGCGGGTCCTCGGTGATCACGACCCGCTGACCATCATGTTCGCCGCCGGACAGAGCTGCTTCGCCCGTGAGCACGGCGACATCGACCAGGCCAGGGAGATAAGCGAACAGGTCGTCAGCAGACATCTGGAGCTGCTGGGCGAGGGCCATCCGTACGTCACCGGCACCCGCGCCAACCACGCGCTGATCCTGCGCGGGGTCGGGGAACGCGACCAGGCCCATGTCCTCATCGAGAACTCCCTCGCGGGCATGACGGCGGCGGTCGGGGAGCGCCATCCCTGGACCCTGGGCTGCGCCATCAACGCCTCCGCGCTGCGCAGTCTCGTCGGCGACCCGGAGGGCGCCGCCACCCTGACCGGCGAGACGATCGCCCGCGCCACCGAGGCCCTGGGCCGCACCCACCCACTGACCCTCTCGGCCCGCATCGCCCACGCGGCCGACCTGCGGGGACTGCGGGACGCCCAGCGCGCCGAGAAGACCGAGGGCGAGGCCCTGGACGACCTGGCGGCCACCCTGGGCCCGCAACACGTCCACACCGTCGCGGCCCGCTCCCGCAACCGCCCTTACTGGGACTTCGAGCCGCTCTGACACGGAGCGACGCGCGCCGTGCGTACGCCGGAGGGCCCGGCCCCGCGGATTTCTCGCGGGGCCGGGCCCTCCGGTTCGTACGGGCGCGGGTCAGGCGTCGAAGACCTCGCTGACCAGCTGCTGCTGCTCCGCCTGGTGGCGCTTGGCCGAGCCGACCGCGGGGGACGAGGAGTGCGGGCGCGAGATGCGGCGCAGGCGCTCGCCGTGCGGGACGTCGGCGCCGACCGCCAGGTCCAGGTGGTCGATCAGGTTGAGCGCGATGAACGGCCACGCGCCCTGGTTGGCCGGCTCCTCCTGGGCCCACAGGTACTTCGCCGCGTTCGGGAACTTGGCGATCTCCGCCTGGAGTTCGGCGCCCGGCAGCGGGTACAGCCGCTCCACCCGCAGGATCGCGGTGTCCGTCACGCCGCGCTTCTGCCGCTCGGCGTCGAGGTCGTAGTAGACCTTGCCGGAGCAGAAGACGACCTTGCGGACCGCGTTCGGGTCCACGCCCTCGTCACCGATCACCGGACGGAAGCCGCCGGTGGTGAACTCCTCCGCCTTGGACGCCGCGGCCTTCAGACGCAGCATCGACTTCGGGGTGAAGATGATGAGCGGCTTGTGGTGCGGGTTGTGGACCTGCCAGCGCAGCAGGTGGAAGTAGTTCGACGGCAGGGTCGGCATGGCGACCGTCATGTTGCCCTGCGCGCACATCTGGAGGAAGCGCTCGGGGCGCGCGGACGAGTGGTCCGGGCCCTGGCCCTCGTAGCCGTGCGGCAGCAGCAGGGTGACGCCGGACGTCTGGCCCCACTTCTGCTCGGCCGACGAGATGAACTCGTCCACGACCGACTGCGCGCCGTTCACGAAGTCACCGAACTGCGCCTCCCACATGACCAGCGCGTCCGGGCGGGCCAGCGAGTAGCCGTACTCGAAGCCCATCGCCGCGTACTCGCTGAGCAGCGAGTCGTAGACGTTGTAACGGGCCTGCTCCTCCGTCAGGTACTGGAGCGGGGTGTAGTCCTCGCCGGTGCCCTGGTCGACCAGGACCGCGTGGCGCTGGCCGAACGTACCGCGGCGGGTGTCCTGGCCGGAGAGCCGGACGGGGGTGCCCTCCATCAGCAGCGAGCCGATGGCGAGGGTCTCGCCCATGCCCCAGTCGATCGTGCCGTCCTCCACCGACGCCGCGCGGCGCAGCATCTGCGGCATCAGGCGCGGGTGGACGGTGACCGTGTCGGGGATGTTGACCTGCGACTCGGCGATCCGCTTGACGACCTCCTGCGAGACCGCGGTGGTGACGGCCACCGGGAACTCGGCACGGGCGTCGGGGACCAGCGCCGGGCCGGCGTGCGAGGTGGCCTCGCGGACCTCCGCGAAGACCTTCTCCAGCTGGCCCTGGAAGTCCTGGAGCGCCTGCTCCGCCTCTTCCAGCGTGATGTCGCCGCGGCCGATCAGCGACTCGGTGTAGAGCTTGCGCACCGAGCGCTTCTTGTCGATCAGCCGGACCATCTGCGGGTTGGTGAACTGCGGGTTGTCGCCCTCGTTGTGACCGCGGCGGCGGTAGCAGATGAGGTCGATCACGACGTCCTTGTTGAACGTCTGGCGGAACTCGAAGGCGAGCCGGCCCACCCGGACCACGGCCTCCGGGTCGTCCCCGTTCACATGGATGATCGGCGCCTCGATCATGCGGGCCACGTCCGTGGCGTACATCGAGGAGCGCGACGACTCGGGCGCGGCGGTGAAGCCGACCTGGTTGTTGATCACGATGTGGACCGTGCCGCCGGTGCGGTAGCCGCGCAGCTGCGACATGTTGAGCGTCTCGGCGACAACGCCCTGGCCCGCGAAGGCCGCGTCGCCGTGGAGCGCGAGCGGCAGCACCGTGAAGTCCGTACCGCCCTTGTTGATGATGTCCTGCTTGGAGCGGACGACGCCCTCCAGGACCGGGTCGACCGCCTCCAGGTGCGAGGGGTTGGCGACCAGCGAGACCTTGATCTGCTCGCCGTCCAGACCGGTGAAGGTGCCCTCGGCGCCCAGGTGGTACTTCACATCGCCGGAGCCGTGCATCGACTTCGGGTCGAGGTTGCCCTCGAACTCGCGGAAGATCTGCGCGTACGACTTGCCGACGATGTTCGCCAGGACGTTCAGCCGGCCGCGGTGGGCCATACCGATGACGACCTCGTCGAGGCGCGATTCGGCGGCGGAGTCGATGACCGCGTCGAGCAGCGGGATGACGGACTCGCCGCCCTCCAGCGAGAACCGCTTCTGGCCGACGTACTTCGTCTGGAGGAACGTCTCGAACGCCTCGGCCGCGTTGAGCCTGCGCAGGATCCGCAGCTGCTCCTCGCGCTCGGGCTTGGCGTGCGCGCCGCGCTCGATACGGTCCTGGAGCCACTTGCGCTGCTTCGGGTCCTGGATGTGCATGAACTCGATGCCGGTGGTGCGGCAGTACGAGTCGCGCAGCACACCGAGGATGTCGCGCAGCTTCATCATCGACTTGCCGGCGAAGCCGCCGACCGCGAACTCCCGCTCCAGGTCCCAGAGGGTGAGCCCGTGCTCGGTGATGTCGAGGTCGGGGTGCTTGCGCTGGAGGTAGTCCAGCGGGTCGGTGTCGGCCATGACATGGCCGCGGACCCGGTAGGAGTGGATCAGCTCGAAGACCCGGGCGGGCTTGGTGACGTCCTCGTCGTGCGACGCGTCGATGTCCTTGAGCCAGCGGACGGGCTCGTAGGGGATGCGCAGCGCCTTGAAGATCTCGTCGTAGAACCCGCTCTCGCCGAGCAGCAGCTGACTGACGATCCGCAGGAACTCGCCGGAGGCGGCGCCCTGGATGACCCGGTGGTCGTACGTGGAGGTCAGCGTCATGACCTTCGAGATGCCCAGCTTGTTCAGGGTGTCCTGCGAGGTGCCCTGGAACTCGGCCGGGTAGTCCATCGAGCCGACGCCCATGATGACCGACTGACCGGGCATCAGACGCGGCACGGAGTGCACGGTGCCGAGGCCGCCGGGGTTGGTCAGGGAGACGGTGACGCCGGTGAAGTCGTCCATCGTCAGCTTGTTGCCGCGGGCGCGGCGGACGATGTCCTCGTACGCCTGCCAGAACTCGAAGAAGTTGAGCGTCTCGGCCTTCTTGATGCCGGCGACGACGAGCTGACGGTCGCCGTTGGGCTTCACCAGGTCGATGGCGAGACCGAAGTTGATGTGCTCCGGCTTGACCAGGGTCGGCTTGCCGTCCTTCTCCGTGAAGGAGTAGTTCATCGACGGCATGGCCTTGATCGCCTGCACCATCGCGTACCCGATGAGGTGCGTGAAGGAGATCTTGCCGCCCCGCGCGCGCTTCAGGTGGTTGTTGATCACGATGCGGTTGTCGAAGAGGAGCTTCACCGGGACGGCGCGCACGGAGGTGGCCGTGGGCACCTCCAGCGAGGCGCTCATGTTCTTCGCGACGGCGGCGGACGGGCCGCGCAGCGTCGTGTACTGCGGTCCGGCCGGCGCCTCGGCGGCGGGCTTCACCGCGGCGGGCTTCGCCGCCACGGGCGCGGGCGCGGCCGGGGCGACGGGCGCCGGGGCGGGCGCGGCGGCGGGCTTCACGGCCGGTGCGGGTGCGGCCGGAGCCTGCGCGGGTGCCTGGGCCTGGACCGGCGCGGCGGCGACGGGGGCCGGTGCGGCCGGAGCCTGCGCCTGGGCCGGGGCCTTCGCCGCGGCCGGCGGGGTCACGGGCGGCACCGGGGCCCCCGCGGCCCCGCTCGCCGCGGGCTTCCCGGCGGACTTGTCATCGGACTTGCCCGCCGTGCCGGAGGTGCCCGGCTTGTAGTCGGCGAAGAAGTCCCACCAGGCACGGTCGACCGAATTCGGATCCTGGAGGTACTGCTGGTAGATCTCGTCGACAAGCCATTCATTGGCCCCGAAGGCCGCGGCAGGATTCTTGGCCTGCCCGTCTTCGTCGGTCGAGATGCTCGCGTTACTGGGGGACTGAGACGACACGGCGTGAACCGCCCTCTTCCGCTTCACAAGGTGATGGACAGCGGGAATCAAGGCTACGCCTACCGGACCGACACATGCGGACCGGGCGTGCCATCGTCGTGCAAGTCACATCCGACGGCGGGTTTCAGCGTATGAAATGGCGGGAAACAAACCGGGTTCGGCCGGCCCGGACGCACCTGCCGCCCCGACCACGGCCGACGCACGGCCCGTCGCCCCGCCCGTCCCCGACTCCGTACCCGGAGAACGTGCGTTTTTCGCTTCGAACTCCTCGAACTCTACGTCAACCGCGAGGTCGAAGTGCTCCTGGAAGAGTGACTCGGATCAGGCAACCACGTGCTGATTCGGCCACTCCGATGTCACCGCCGTGCAGATCGACGGCCCACCGGGCGATCGCCAGCCCGAGCCCCGTACCACCGTCGCTGCCCGGCCCGTGCGGCGACGGCACCGTACCCCGGTTGAAGCGCTCGAAGACCTTGTGCCGCTCCTGCTCGGGGATGCCCGGCCCCTCGTCCTGGATCTCCAGCTCCAGCGACTCGGGCCCCGGCCCGGGACCGCGCCGGGCCCGCACGGTGACCCGGCCGTGCGGCGGGCTGTGCTTGACGGCGTTGTCGATCAGGTTCGCGACGACCTGGTGCAGCCGCTCCGCGTCCGCGTGCGCGGTCAGCTCCGGCGGCGACACGTCCAGATGCAGATGGACATCCGTACGGGTGTGCGAGGCCGAGCCGGAGACCCCCGCGACCGGGCGGCGCTGCGAGGCGGCCAGATTGGCCTCCTTGAGCACCCCGGAGAGATACGGCCAGACCTCGAAGCGCGTCGCCCGCAGCGGCACCACCCCGTTGTCCAGCCGCGACAGGTCCAGCAGCGTCTCGGTCAGTCGGCCGAGCCGCTCCGTCTGCCGCAGCGCCGTCAGCATCATCTCCTGATCGGCCGCCGTCACCCCGTCCACCACGTTCTCCAGCACCGCGCGCAGCGCCGCTATGGGCGTGCGCAGCTCGTGCGAGACATTGGCGATCAGCGCCTTGCGGTGCTGGTTCTCCGCCTCCAGGTCGTCCGCCATGTGGTTGATCGTCGTGGCGAGATCGCCCAGCTCGTCGCGGCGGTCCGAGCCACTGACCCGGCGCGTGTAGTCGCCGTGCGAGATGCTCCGGGCGACCGTACTCATCTCGTCCAGCGGAGCCGTCAGCCCGTGCGCCACGAACTGGGTGATCAGCAGCGTCGCGATCATCGAGAAGACCGTGATGAAGCGCAGCTCGGTCTCGGTGCGCAGGGCCACCAGCAGCAGCCCGGTGGTGATGAAGACGGAGATGACGACCAGGGTGCCGAGCTTCGCCTTGATGGAGAGCCGGAGCCGGGGACCGCCGCGGCGGGTGCGGGTACGGGCCCGGTCGTCCCAGCGGCGCTCCGGGGCGCCGGGCCCGCGCGGGGCAGGGGCGGGACGTTCCGTACTGCGCGCCCTCTCGGTATCTCGCGACCCCTCGCTATCGCGCACCCTCTTGGTACTCCGCGACCCCTCGGTATCTCGCACCCTCTCGGTACTCCGCGACCCCTCGGTCCGGCCGGACCCCACGGGTCGCACCGGTCGCTGGGGTCGCACGGGTCTCTCCGGCCGCTCGGGTCGCACAGGTCTCTCCGGTCGGGTCGCACAGGTCTCCGGCCGCACGGGCGGCGGCGGGGTCATGGAGCCGGGGTCTCCAGCGCGTAGCCCACCCCGTGCACGGTACGGATCCGCTCCGCGCCGATCTTCCGGCGCAGCGCCTTGATGTGGCTGTCGACCGTACGGGTGCCCGAGGCGTCCGCCCAGTCCCACACCTCGGCGAGCAGCTGCTCCCGGGAGAGCACCGCGCGCGGGGTGTTCGCCAGGCAGACCAGCAGATCGAACTCGGTGGGCGTCAGATGGACGTCCTCGCCGCGCACCCGCACCCGGCGCTGCGCGTGGTCGATCTCCAGCTCGCCCAGGCGCAGGATGCCGCTGCGCGGGGTCACCGCGGCGAGCGCCGCCCGCTCCACCCGGCGCAGCAGGACATGCACCCGGGCCGCCAGCTCCCGCATCGAGAACGGCTTGGTCATGTAGTCGTCGGCGCCGACCCCGAGCCCGACCAGCATGTCGGTCTCGTCGTCCCGCGCGGTCAGCATCAGCACCGGCACCGGGCGCCGCGCCTGCACCCGGCGGCAGACCTCCAGACCGTCGAAGCCCGGCAGCATCACATCGAGGACCATCAGGTCCGGCTGCCACGCCTCGGCCGCGTCGACCGCCGCCGGCCCGTCCCCCGCCGTCTGCACGAGGAACCCCTCGGCCCGCAGCCGCGCGGCGATGGCGTCGACGATCGTCGTCTCGTCCTCGACGACAAGAATCCGGCGCTGCGCGCCGGGCATCGCGGCGACTCCGTTGTGGCTGGTCTGTGTCTGCTCCATCGCCCGCCCCTGGTACGCGTTCCGCGATCCGTGTTCCCGTAATCCGCGCCGTGGGGACGCGGATCCATGTCGGGAGCAGCGTAGATGCCCCGGCAGCCTCCCGGCTACGCAGTGCGAACGGCGAGATGGACCACGTCGGGTACGCCCCGGGCAACTCGGATCTCTTCCGCCCGTACCCCAGTGAACCCGGCATTCCGCAGTGCCTCACCGAACGCCGGAGAGGGGTTCGCCGACCATACCGCCAGTACACCGCCGGTTTTCAACCGCGCCCGGCACGCGGCCAGTCCGGCCGGTGAGTAGAGGTTTCCGTTGTCCTCGGTGACGGTCCATTCGGGCCCGTTGTCGATATCCAGACAGAGTGCGTCGTAACGGTCCGTGGTCGTCCGTACGTACTCCACGAGATCGGTGTGCAGGATCACAGTGCGCGGATCCGCCCTAGCCGCCCGCGAGATCTCCCCGAGCGGCCCGGTCCGGTGCCAGTCGATGACGGCCTCCTCGCGCTCCACGACGACGATCCGCCCCCAGCGCTCGTCGGCCGCCGCGTGCGCGAGCGAGAAGCCCACCCCCAGCCCCCCGACCAGCACGGCAGGCGCCTGACGCCCGGCCGGCAGCGCGTCCCGCGCCGCGTCGATCAGCAGCCGCTCGGAGCGCCCGTCCGAGGTGTCCATCAGAAAGCACCCGTTGGCGATGATCTCCAGCCGCTCACCGCGCCGGCGCAGCACGACCTCGCCGTACGGCCCGTCGCGGCGGTCGAGGGTGACGGGCGGAAGCGTGGGGACGGTCATGCCGGGGGTCATACCGGGTGCCTCTCCGGTCGGCTGCTGCGGTCCCCGCCATCCTGTCGGCCCGGCGTGGACGGAAACAATCCGGTTTCCGCCGTACGAGGCCGCCTTCCGTAGCCCCGCCCGCCCTCAGAGCCGCTCGGCCCGCCGAGCCCCGCGCCCGCTGTGGAGCGCGGCGCCCCCGGCGTACAGGGCGGCGGCCACCACCCAGGCGAGGGCGGACGGACCGGGCTCGACCAGCCAGGCCGCGACCGTCGCGGCGCTGCCGGACTCCTGTGGCGAATGGGACGGATATGACGGCTGTGACGGCGCGGACAGAAACGCGGCGCCCGTGTACACCAGCACGGGCAGCCAGCTCAGCCGCGCCCCGAGCAGCGCCGCCGCCGCGAGCGCCAGCCCCGTCGTACCGAGCAGGTTCCGCACCATCGCGGGCGCGCCGTACGCTTCCGGATGCCCCGGTACGGCGAGGGCGAGCAGCACCGCCGCGAACGCCGTCAGCACGGCGGGCTGGGCCGTCCGCAGGGGCCACCAGCGGCGTACGGCCGTACGGTCCAGCTCGTCGGACCAGGTGTACAGACCGGCCCCGATCGTCGAGGCGGCGAACAGCGGCGCGAGGGTGACCACCACGATTCGCGCGGTGTGGTCGAACCGAGGCTGCTCCTGGAGCCAGTGCGCCGCCCAGGCGGCGACGAGCGCGGTGCCGATGAGCGTGGCGAGGGCGGCGGTCAGCGCGCGGGACCGGGCGTACAGGACGGGACCGACGAGCCCGGCGCGCACCCGCCCGCTCCGGTTCTTGAACGCGCGCCCGCGCCGGACGCTCACGGGACGGGCACCCCGGCGGGCGCGCAGGGGTCGGCGGCCAGATAGCGGGCCAGATAGGCGCGGCCCTCCTCCTCGCCCATCGCCGCCAGCCGCTCGCCGTACCGCTCGGACTCCTCGGACCAGTACGGAACGGAGCCGGGGCGGGGCGCCAGCCAGCGCTGCACGGCCTCGTCGACCGCGGCGGCCCGCTCCGCGTGCGGCTGCTCGGAGGCGCCGTCGGACAGCTCGCAGTCCGCCCAGAAGAGCTGGCCGACCGCCGAGACGGCGTAGAACGGATCCGTCAGCCGGCCCCGGGCGGCGCTGTCGGCCGGCGTCGGCAACCGCACCTCGCCCCGCTCCGTAACGGCTCGGTCGGCGGCGTCGCGTACGGCCACCCCGCGGCCGGCGGCCACCTGCTCCCGCCCCGGGCCCGGTGTGCCGGGAGCGTCGATCCAGCGGACGGGCGCGCCGGGAACCCCGCGCAGCTTGGCGTTGACCCCGGCGAGCGCGGCCGACACGTCGGGCAGCAGCTTCCGGTCGACCGCCGTGACACACACCTGCGGGGTGCCGCTGTCGCAGACCCGTCGCGCCGCCTCCGGATCGGGGAGCCACAGCCCGTCGCCCGTCCGCACGAGCAGCAGCGCCGCCGCACCGGCCGCCGCGAGGGGGAACAGCGCGACCGTACGGTGCCGGGCCGCGAGGGCGAGCAGCGCCGCGAGGGCCGGTCCCGCCGTCCAGACCATCGACACCGGGGCCAGCCACCACACCGGCTGGTCCCAGTGGTAGACATGCTCGTCGGCGGGGTTGAGCCCGCGGACGCCGGAATCCTGGTACGAGAGGATTCCGAGCCCGGCATACGTCACGACCGCGAGCAGCGGCGCGGCGAGGCGCCACGCGATCAGCCTGCCGAGGACGAAGCCCAGGGCGCCGAGGGCCGCGAGAGCCACCGCGTCCGCGACGACGAGCAGGAGGAACGGCGGCCTTCCGCTCGTGTACGGCCAGGTGGCCAGCAGACACCCGGCCGCCGCGACGAGATAGCCGGCGGGCGGCCACAGCGCGGCGGGCGCGACGGCGCACACGGTCCTGGACAGCGGGGCGCGGGGGAGCGACGCCAGCAGCTCACCGGTACCGCGCCGCCGGTCCCTGCCGCCCTGCCAGCAGCCGGTGGCGACGGCGAGCGGCCCGCCGAGCAGCAGCGCCGCGACCCGCAGCAGGGAGACGACATCGCCCCACCGGCCCTGCCAGGCGGGGGCCTTCCCGTACATGGTCACCGCGACGGTCATGGCCACGGCGAGCCCGGCCCAGGGGCCGATGCCCCGGACCAGCTCCACCCGCAGGGGGTGAAGGCGGGGAGGCGTTCGCAGGCTCGGGCGCGGGTGCCGTTCCGTACGGGTGCCGGTCATCGCGCGGCTCCTGACGGGGCGGCGGCTTTGGCGCGGTGGGCCCGTAGCGCCGCCGTATAGCCGCGCTCGATCGGGTTGTCGCCGGAGTCGGTCACGGCAGCGGCACTGGCACCGGGACCCGGCGTGGCTTCGGGTCCGGTGTCCGGCTTGCCCAGATCCATCAGGTCCGTCGTCGTACCGCGGAAGGCGACACGGCCGGACTCCAGCAGAGTGACCTCGGCGCAGGCGGCGGCGACATCCTCGACCAGATGGGTCGACACGATCACGGTGGAGGCAGCGCCAATGTCCCGGAGCAGCGCCCTGAACTCGACCCGCTGCTCCGGATCGAGCCCGGCGGTCGGCTCGTCGAGCAGCAGCAGCTCCGGATCGTTCACGATCGCCTGCGCGATCCCCACCCGCCGCACCATGCCGCCCGACAGCCGCTTCACCTTCACATCGATCCGGTCCGCGAGCCCCACCCGCTCCACCGCCCGCTCCACCGCCTCCGGCACGTCGGCCGGCCGCATCTCCTTGAGCCACGCCACGTACGACACGAACTCCCGCACGGTGAAACCCGGGTAGTAGCCGAACTCCTGCGGCAGATAGCCGAGCCGGCGCCGTACCGCCGCCCGCTCCCGGTGCTCCGCGATATCGCCGCCCAGCAGCTCCACCCGGCCGGTGGCCGGCGCGGCCACCGTCGCCAGCACCCTGATCAGGGAGGTCTTGCCCGCGCCGTTGGGGCCCAGCAGTCCGTGGACGCCCGTGCCGAAGCGGAGGTCGATCCCGTCGAGCGCGACCGTTCTCCGATGCCTGACCGTCAGGCTGTGTACCGCGGCCGTCATGCCGCTCACTCCCGTCCCCGTTGCCTTGTCGTTGTCGCTGTCGCGTCGCTCATACGGCGGCCGGGCGGTCGAACGACCGTCTCCGCAGCACCAGCAGCCCCGCGCACACCACCGCCCCCATCGCCCAGCCGCTCTGGGCCGTCGCGCCCGACAGGAACCGCGCCACATACGCGGCCAGCTCGGCCAGCGGTACGGCCCCGGAGGCCCCGCCGTCCCCCCGGCCCCACGTCGACGGCAGCGGTCCCAGCGCGGCGGGCACCGCCCAGGCGCCCGCGACCACCCCGGCCGCCGCCCGGCAGCCCACATACGAGCCGAGCGCCAGGGCGGCCAGCGTCAGCGTCAGCCCCGGAAGCAGCCAGACCGCCGCGCCCGGCGCCCCCGCCCGCTCCGGCAGCAGCGCCCCGGCCAGCGTGAGCAGCGGAAAGCTGACCGTCAGTACGGCGGCGGTGCGCGTCAGCAGCAGCCGCAGCCCGCCGCCCGGGGACGACACCCCGATCTCGTACATCGGATCCGCGTACGGCCCGTACGACACCGCCACCCCGGCCAGCGGCAGCAGCGGCGCCAGCAGAAGCAGCATCGGGCGCGCCCCGGTGACCCCGGTGAGGTGGGCGAGGGCGACCGCCCCCACGGCCACCAGCGCCACCGCCACCAGCCAGGAACCACGCAGCGCGGGCCCGGCCGCCCACAGGACCCGGGCGGCGACCCCGAATCGCGGCGCGGCGGCGGACCGTGGCGCGGCGGACCGCGACATGGCCGCGGACCGCGACATGGCCGTGCCCCCCGCCGGTCCGCGCGCCGCGTTCCTTTCCGGTACGGGCGCCGCGCCCTCCGCCCGTACCCGCGCCAGCAGCGCCGTTCTCACCTCGGTCAGTGCGGGGCCCGCGGCGCCCCCCCGTAGCGCCGCGGACACCCGGACCGCGCACGTCCCGCACGCCTCGATGTGCTTCTCCAGCGACCAGGCGTCCGGTTCGCGCGCCGTGCCCGCCGCGTAGAGACCGGCAAGCGTGTCACTCACGTGCCACGCCGGAATTCCCTCGTTCCCCGGGATCCTCATGCCGTGCCTCCCAGCGGCGCGCCACGTTCGATACGGGCCCGCAGCTCTCTGCGGGCCCGCATGGCGCGGGTCTTGACCGTTCCCTCGGGTATCCCGAGGAGCCGCGCGGTCTCGCGGGTGGTCAGCCCGTCGACGACCGTGGCGCGCAGCACCTCGCGCAGTTCGGGGGAGATCCGGTCCAGGGCGTCGCCGACGTCCCCGTACTCCAGCCCGGCCAGCACCCGTTCCTCGGCGGACGGCGCGGCGGGCGGTTCGTACTCCACGCGTTCCGCCCTCTCCGCCCGTTCCGTCCGGGCCAGCACCCGCTGCGCGTCGACCAGTCGCCGCGCGGCGATCACCCACAGCCAGCCGCCCGCCTCTCCGCCGCGGTGCCCGGCGGCCGAGCGCCAGACGGTCAGAAAGGTGTCCTGGAGCACCTCCCGGACGGTCTCGGCGTCCGCGCACCGCCGCGACAGCCGCCCGAAGAGCCAGCCGGCGTGCCGGTCGTACAGCTCGGCCAGCGCCTCGGCGTCGCCCTCGGCGACAGCACGAAGCAACGCCTCGTCCTTCCGGTCTCCCCCCAGGGGGCGCAGCGGTTTCACACTCCCTCTATCGCCGGGAACGGGCCGGGCGGTTCACCGATGTTGACGGCAGTCGGCGCGCGGGGCCCCAGCCCATGAGCGAGCCATGAAAGACGCGGTGAACGCTGTGAAGGTTGACCGATGTGCGGTGGGTCATAGACGTGCTGATCGCGGGTCGCGTTAGGTGGGTGGCCCCGGGGAGAGGAGCCGTACGCGATGAACCGGCTGGACACGCGCGGGTCCGGTGCGGAGGCCGCGGTCGCGGCTTCGGCGGGCTGTGCGGGCGGCCGGGGGAGGTCGCGGTCGTTCCCGGCGGTTGGCTTCAGCGCCGCCCGGCTGCTTCCGGGGCCGCGTCGTACGCCCTTCACCTTCTGGTACGGGCTGGTGCTGGTCGGGACCGCGTTGCTCGCCGAGCACGGGGAGCCCGCCACCGTCTCCGTTCTGCTGCGTGAGTCGAGTACGGACGTGGCCCATCTCGCGCGTACCCCGGCGCTGGTGCTGGTCGCCAGCGCGCTGTGGGTCGCGGGCGGGCTGCTCTCCCCGTACACGATCGGGTTCGTGCTCGTGCTGACGGCGCTGGAGCGGCGGGTCGGCGGTGCGCGGACCGCCGGGATCTTTCTGCTCGGTCATGTGCTGGCGACGCTGCTGACCGAGGTGCCGGTCGGGCTGGCCGTGGCGGTGGGCCATCTCCCGGAGACCTCGCTGCACCGGCTGGACTACGGCATCAGCTTCGGGATCATGGCGAGCGTCGGCGCGCTGGCCGGTCTGCTGCCGCCCCTGGCGCGCTGGATCCTGCTGACGGTGACCGGGCTGACGCTGCTCCAGGATCTGCTGGAGTTCGCCGACCCGATCACCGACTGGGGCCATGTGCTGGCGCTGCTGATCGGCGTCGCCTGCTGGCCCGCGCTGCGGTCGGCCGTGCGCGTACGGGCACGGGTACGGGTACGGGACAAGGCGGTTACGTCCGTGACGCGTTCAGGGCCGTGCTCCCCGCCGTGATGACGCGGCACACGGCGAGGGCCGTACGGGTCAGGTCGTCGGCGGCGTGGAGCAGCGCCGTGTCCAGGTCGCGCGGGCCGGTGCCGATGGGCAGGACGGCGGTCGCGCCGCGCTGGTAGAGCCGGTCCGCGTCCGGGGTGATCGTCCCGCCGAGCACGACGCACGGGACGCCCGCCGCCGCACACGCGTCGACCACCGCGCTGACGGTCTTGCCCGCGTCCGTGGAGGCGTCCACCTTCCCCTCGGCGGTCAGGCAGAGGTCGGCCGAGGCGAGCAGCTGGTCGAAGTGGGTGAGACCGCGGATCAGCTCCGCGCCGGGCAGCTGTCCGGCGCCGAGCGCGAGCAGCGCGGCGCCGAGGCCGCCCGCCGCCCCGCCGCCGGTGGCGTCCGGGGCGATGCCGAGCAGGGGCGCGAGCCGCCGCAGCCCGTCGTCCAGGAGCGCGACCAGCTCGGGGCCCGCGCCCTTCTGCGGGCCGAAGACATGGGCGGCGCCGTCCGGTCCGTACAGCGGGCTGATCACATCGGCGGCGACGACCAGCTCCACCCCGGCGAGCCGTTCGCGCGCCGGGGCGAGGTCGATGGAGACCGTACGCAGGAGATCGGCGGCGCTGCCGCGCAGCCGGTTCCCGTCGGCGTCGCGGAGGTCCGCGCCGAGGGCCGCGAGCAGTCCCGTACCGCCGTCCATGGTGGCGGTGCCGCCGAGGAAGACGACGATCCGGCGGGCGCCCGCCGCGACCGCGCCGAGGAGCGGGGCGGCCAGTCCGGCGCTGGAGGCGTTCAGCAGATCGTGGCCGACGGCGGAGAGCCCGCCCCAGCCGATGGCCTCGGCGGCCTCGACGAGGGCGGTGCCGTCGTCGAGGCGGCCGAAGGCGGCCCGGGCGGGGCGGCCGAGCGCGTCCACGGTCGCGATTTCCGTGACCGTACCGCCGCGCGCGGTCTGCACCGTGAGACGTGAGCCCTCCCCGCCGTCGGCGAGCGGATGCTCGACGGGGGTGCCGCCGGCCGCGCGGACCCCGGCGGCGAGGGCGGCGGCGGCCTGGGCGGCGTCCAGGGAGCCACGCAGTTTGTCCGGGGCGCAGACGACGCGCATGGGAAGTTCCTTTCGAGACGGGGGAGAGGGCGGGAGGGGCCGGGACTCAGACGGTCATCCAGCCCAGGACCGGGGTGGACTGGAGGTAGATGAGCACGGCGAAGACCGCCAGCATGCCCAGGCTCCAGCCGAGGACCTTCCGGAAGATGACGCTCTCGCTGCCCGCCATGCCGATCGACGCGGCGGCGACGGCCAGGTTCTGCGGGGAGAGCATCTTGCCGAGGACCCCGCCGGTGGAGTTGGCGGAGGCCAGGAGTACGGGGTCGAGCCCGGTCTGGTGCGCGGCGGTCACCTGGAGCACCCCGAACAGCGAGTTGGCCGAGGTGTCGGAGCCGGTCACGGCGACCCCCAGCCATCCCACGACCGGGGAGAACAGGGCGAACGCCGAGCCGGTCTGGGCCAGCGCGGTGCCCAGGGTGACGGTCTGGCCGGAGAGGTTCATGACCCAGGCCAGCGCGAGCACCGAGGTCACGGTGACAAAGGTCCAGCGCAGCTGGTGCAGGGTCGCGCCGTACGCCTTGACCGCGCGGCCGGGGCCGACGCGGTAGAGCGCCATGGTGAGCAGGCCCGCGAGGAAGAGGATGGTGCCCGCGGCCTTCAGGTGCTCCAGCTTGAACGTCATCGCGCCGGCCGGCTGCCCGGTGGTGGTCTCGACGTTCAGGCCGGGCCAGCTGAACTGGACGAGTCCGTGCACGCCCAGCCACTCCTTGACCGGGCCGAACTGGCTGATCGCGAACAGGGCGACGATGATCAGGTACGGCGCGAAGGCCATCAGGGCGCTGCCCTCGGCGCGCTCCTCGGCCGGCTCGGCGGACTTGGCCGGCTCGGTCGGCTTGTCCTTGTTCTCCGGCTCGTCGGCGTCAACGCCCGCCTCGGCGGCGGCGGTTGACGTGGCCGGCTGCCAGACGCGCAGGAAGCCGAGGACCGCGAGCAGCGCGACGACGCCCGCGATGATGTCCGTGACCTCGACGCTGATGTAGTTCGCGGAGACGAACTGGGCGAGCGCGAAGGCCACACCCGCGACCACGGCGACGGGCCAGGACTCCTTGACGCCCCGGCGGCCGTCGAGCAGGAAGACCAGGACGAGCGGGATGAAGACGGCGATCAGCGGGGTCTGCCGGCCGGCCATCGCGCCGAGGTCCTCCAGCGGCAGCCCGGTGACCCCGGCCAGTGTGGTCAGCGGTACGGCCATGCTGCCGAACGCGACCGGCGCGGTGTTGGCCACGAGCGCCACGGTGGCCGCCTTGAGCGGGGCGATCCCGACCGCGACCAGCATCACCGCGGTGATGGCGACCGGGGCGCCGAAGCCCGCCAGCGCCTCGATCAGCGCGCCGAAACAGAAGGCGATCAGGATGCCCTGGACCCGCTGGTCCGTGGAGACGCTGCGGAACGAGCGGCGCAGCACCGCGAACCAGCCCGTGATCTCGGTCAGCCGGTAGATCCACAGCGCGTTCACCAGGATCCACAGGACCGGGAACAACCCGTAGAAACCGCCTTCGGCGGCACCGGACAGGGCCTGCGACACGGGCATGTCCCAGACGAGTACGGCCAGGGCCAGCGCGAGGGCCAGCGAGGAGACGGCGGCGATCTGCGCCCTGACCCGGAAGACCCCGAGCAGCACGAACATGGTCAGCAGGGGCAGGGCGGCGAAGAGCGCGGACCAGTAGAGCGATCCGGCCAGCGGATCGAGAACCTGGCGGTACATGGGACCTCCTGAGGCGGCGACGTTGCCGCGGGGACCAGAAAGGGAGCCGGAACGAAGGAGAAACGGCTCGTTAACTTGTAAGACAAGTACTCACACCAGTCAAGGGTTCCCGTATGGTAATTTTGCGGTGCTGATGCGCGCTTGCGCGTGGTGACTCACGGGTTGGGGAGGCGTGATGGCGGGTCGCCCGCAGGCCACATCCTTGATCGACGCGCTGGTCGTGGAGGTCCGCGAACGGATCCTCGACGGCCGCATCGTCGGCGGTACGGCGCTCACCGAGACGGAGGTGGCCGGCCAGTACGAGGTGGCCCGGCCCACCGCGAAGGCCGCCATCGAACGCCTGACCGCCGAGGGGCTGCTGCGCCGCGGCGCGCACAAGAGCGCCCGTGTCCCGGTCTTCGACGGCGCGGACGTCGCCGACCTCTACTTCGCCCGCACCTGCCTGGAACGCCAGGTCATGCGCGAGCTGGCGCAGCGCGGAGTGGTCCCCGCCACCGCCACGGCCGCCCAGGCGGAGATCCGTGAGCTGGCCGCCGGTGAGGACTCCTCCATCGCCGCGGTCGAGCCCGACGTCCGCTTCCACGAGTCGCTCGTCGAGGCCCTCGGCTCGCCTCGGCTGAGCCGGGCGCACGCCTCGATCATGGGCGAGATGCGGCTGTGCATGGCGCAGGTGCAGACGTACAAACTGCTCCGTATCGCCGAGATCGCCGACGAGCACCAGGCGATCCTGACGGCCATCGCGGCCGGCGACCCCGAGGCCGCCGACGCGGCCCTCGCCTTCCACCTCACCCGCGCGAGGGACCAGCTCCGCAACCACATGGGCTGAGAGCCTGTCGGATATCGCGTTGCGCCGTGCGACGGCCGATGATGGTGTGGCGCGATGACCGACCGCGATGACCGGGTGGCCGACGACAGCGAGATGCCCGAGGGCGGTGCGCTCAACGGCGAGTTGCCCGACGGCGAGGTGGCCGTCCGGCCCCGGGCCCTGGCGTGGGTGGGCCGGCAACTGGACGCCGGCGAACGGATCGTCAGGACCGAGACGCTGCACGGCGGCATCACCGCCGAAATACGGCGGCTGACCGTCCGCCGGCAGGACGGATCCACCCGCGACCTCGTCCTGCGGACCTTCGCGGCCCCGGCCTTCGTGGCGCAGGCCGAGGACCTGCTGACCCGCGAGTCCGGCGTCCTCGCCCTCCTCGCGGGCACCGGCGTACCGGCACCGGACCCCATCGCGGTCGATGCGACGGCCACGCACTGCGAGTATCCGTCGCTGCTCATGACACATATGCCGGGCCGGACGGTCTACGACGACGAGGGCCTGGAGGCGCGCATCACCCTGCTGGCCCGTCAGCTCGTGGCCATCCACGCGCTGCGCCCCGCCGAACGGCCCCGGGAGTACGAGGCATGGGCATCCGCCGACACTGTCGTCCCTCCCGAGGGCGCCGACCCGGTGGCCTGGGCCGCCGCGGCCGAGGTCATCCGCGAGCCTCCGCCCCCGTACGAAGGCCGCTTCCTGCACCGGGACTTCCACCCCGGCAACATCCTGTTCGAGACGCCCGGCGGGTCGCTCCACGGAGCGACAGCCCCCCGGATCACCGGAATCGTCGACTGGGTGGAGACCTCCTGGGGCCCCGCCGACCTGGACGTGGCGCACTGCTCCACCAACCTCGCGCTGCTCCACGGCCCGGCCTGGGCCCCCAGGTTCGCCGCCGCGTACGAGGCGGCGGGCGGCGTCCTGGCCGCGGCCCCCGGCGAGCGGCGCTACTGGCGGCTGCTGGACGCGCTGTCGTTCGCGTCGATCGGAGCGTTGGTGGTGGAGCCCTGGCGACGGTCAGGACGGACGGACCTGACGGCCCGCACCGTGGAACAGCGCCTGGACGCTTACGTCACCGCCCTGCTGGACGACGTACGGGACGAGGACTGAACGATCGCTCAGAGCGAACATGGCCGGGGGAACAATCGGGGACTCACTTGCATTGAGTCGGTATAGCTCAACTTGCTTGATGCCGATTGCTTTGCTTGCCCGATGCTTGCCCGAAGGGGAGATCATGGCCGTCACGCCCACATCGCTCACGCTTCCCGTCCTGCCGCTCGACGACGAGGTCGTCCTGCCCGGCATGGTGGTGCCGCTCGATCTGTCCGATGCCGAGGTCCGGGCCGCCGTGGAGGCCGCTCAGGCGGCCTCTCGCGCTGGGGGTGGCGGGGCGGGCAAGCCCGAGGTGCTGCTTGTGCCGCGTATCGACGGGACGTACGCCGCCACCGGCGTGCTCGGCACCGTCGAGCAGGTCGGCCGGCTCTCCGACGGTGACCCCGGCGCGCTCATCCGCGGGCGGCGCCGGGTCAGGATCGGGGCCGGTACGAGCGGGCCCGGCGCGGCCCTCTGGGTGGAGGGGACCGGCGTCGAGGAGATCACGCCCGACCCGCTGCCCGGCTCCGTGACCGAGCTGGTCAAGGAGTACAAGGCGCTCGCCACGGACTGGCTCAAGAGGCGCGGCGCCTGGCAGGTGGTCGACCGCGTGCAGCAGATCGACGAGGTCTCCGCGCTCGCCGACAACTCCGGCTACTCGCCGTTCCTCTCCCTCGCCCAGAAGGTCCAGCTGCTGGAGACCGCCGACCCGGTGGCCCGCCTCAAGCTCGCCACCGACCAGCTGCGCGAGCACCTCGCCGAGCAGGACATCGCCGAGTCCATCGCCAAGGACGTCCAGGAGGGCGTCGACAAGCAGCAGCGCGAGTTCCTGCTCCGGCGCCAGCTCGACGCCGTACGCAAGGAGCTGCGCGAGATCAACGGCGAGGGCGACGAGGACGAGTCCGACGACTACCGGACCCGCGTCGAAGCCGCCGACCTCCCCGAGAAGGTGCGCGAGGCCGCGCTCAAGGAGGTCGACAAGCTGGAGCGCTCCTCCGACCAGAGCCCCGAGGGCTCCTGGATCCGCACCTGGCTGGACACCGTCCTCGAACTCCCCTGGAACGAGCGGACGGACGACCGTTACGACATCAGGGGCGCCCGCTCCGTCCTCGACGCCGAACACGCGGGCCTCGACGACGTCAAGGAGCGCATCACCGAGTACCTCGCCGTGCGCAAGCGGCGCGCGGACCGCGGCCTCGGGGTGGTCGGCGGCCGGCGCGGTGGCGCCGTGCTGGCCCTGGTCGGGCCGCCCGGCGTCGGCAAGACCTCGCTCGGGGAATCCGTCGCGCACGCCATGGGGCGGAAGTTCGTCCGCGTCGCACTCGGCGGCGTACGCGACGAGGCCGAGATCCGCGGCCACCGGCGTACATACGTCGGCGCGCTGCCCGGCCGGATCGTGCGCGCCATCAAGGAGGCCGGTTCGATGAACCCGGTCGTCCTGCTCGACGAGATCGACAAGGTCGGCTCCGACTTCCGGGGCGACCCGGCCGCCGCCCTGCTCGAAGTCCTCGACCCCGCGCAGAACCACACCTTCCGCGACCACTACCTGGAGGTCGAACTCGACCTGTCCGACGTCGTGTTCCTCGCCACCGCCAATGTGCTGGAGGCCATCCCCGAGGCGCTCCTCGACCGGATGGAGCTGGTCAGGCTCGACGGCTACACCGAGGACGAGAAGGTCGTCATCGCCCGTGACCACCTGCTGCCCCGGCAGCTGGAGCGCGCGGGCCTGGAGCCCGGCGAAGTCACGCTGGATGACGGCGCGCTGCGCCGGCTCGCCGGCGAGTACACCCGCGAGGCGGGCGTACGGAACCTGGAGCGCGCCCTCGCCCGGCTGCTGCGCAAGATCGCGGCCGAACACGAGCTGGGCGACCGCGAGCTGCCCTTCGCCCTCGGCGCCGAGCACCTGCGCGCCCTCATCGGCCGGCCCCACCACGTACCGGAGTCCGCCCAGGACCCGGCCGAGCGCCGTACGGCGGTCCCGGGGGTGGCCACGGGTCTCGCGGTCACCGGCGCGGGCGGTGATGTCCTCTACGTCGAGGCGTCGCTCGCCGATCCGGAGACCGGCGGTTCGGGGCTGACCCTGACCGGCCAGCTCGGTGACGTCATGAAGGAGTCGGCGCGGATCGCGCTCTCGTTCCTGCGCTCGCGCGGCGCGGAGCTGGAGCTGCCGGTCGCCGATCTCAAGGACCGGGGCGTGCACATCCACTTCCCGGCGGGCGCGGTCCCGAAGGACGGCCCGAGCGCCGGTATCACCATGACGACGGCGCTCGCCTCCCTGCTGAGCGGTCGGCTGGTCCGTACGGACGTGGCCATGACCGGCGAGGTCTCCCTCACCGGCCGGGTGCTGCCCATCGGCGGCCTCAAGCAGAAGCTGCTGGCCGCCCACCGCGCGGGCATCACGACCGTCGTGATCCCCAAGCGCAACGAGGCGGATCTGGACGACGTCCCCGCCGAGATCCTGGAGAAGCTGGAGGTACACCCGGTGACGGATGTCCGCCAGGTGCTGGAGATCGCCCTGTCCCCTGCGGACGTGGCGGCGGACGTGCCGGCGGATGTGCCGGTCCGGGCGGCTGCCTGATCAGCACATCAACACGGCAACGCGGTACAGCGTGGTCCCGACCGGCCCTCCGTCCGGTCGGGACCACGCTGCCTTTCGGGGAAGCGCCTCAGCCGGTGGCCAGCACCACGACCCGGTCGAGCGACCCGTTGAACTTGCTGTGGTCACCCACGATCGGGCCCGTCGAGGTGTACTGCCACATCGTCTGGTACGCCCAGCCGGCCGGCAGTTCACCGACCGTCGTGTTGTAGCGGGCGATCCACAGCGGGTTGGTCGCGCCGAACGCCGAGCTGTTGCCGGTGCAGTCCTTCCACCAGCTGGTGGCCGTGTAGATCACCGCGTCCCGGCCGGTGAGCGTCCGGTACGTGGTGGTGAAGTCGGTGATCCAGGCGACCAGCTGCGCCGGGGTCTTGCCGTAGCAGGAGGCGCCGTACGGGTTCCACTCGATGTCCAGCGCGCCCGGCAGCGTCCGGCCGTCCCGCGACCAGCCGCCGCCGTTGTTGACGAAGTAGGTGGCCTGGGTGGCGCCGCTGGTGGTGTCGGGTGTGGCGAAGTGGTACGCGCCACGGATCATGCCGATGTCGAAGGAACCGTTGTACTGCTGCGCGAAGTAGGGGTTCTTGTAGTACGTGCCCTCCGTGGCCTTGTTGTACGACCACTTCACGCCGGTGTTCCACAGGGCCGGCCAGTCGACGTTGCCTTGGTGGCTGGAGACGTCCACGCCCTCGGTCTGCTCGGCGCGGTTGGTGCGGGGCGGTCCGCTCTGGCCGTCATGGGCGATGACGCCCATGCCCATCGTGGCCGAACCCCGCTCGGGCGGCGCGGGGGGCGGGACGTCCGCCGCGCCCGCCGCCGCCGGGGCGGTGAGGGAGAGCGCGAGGGCGGCGGTGAGGAGAGCGCCGGCCGCGGCGACGCGTGCGCGGGCGACGGGCGGGCGACGGCGGTCTGTTCCGGTTCTGAACGCGGGCATGAGCGTGCCTCCGGGGCCTCGTGGGGGGTGAAAGGCTCTGCCGCGCCTGACGCTACGCACGTAGACCGGGACGGGGGAAGGGTGCCACGCTGCCGCCGCGGGGATAAACCTGCGAAATACTTGACGGGTCGCGGCGACGGGCCGGGGCCGAAAGAGAATTTCAGGAGCGGAAAGCGCGCGATGGGTGCTGACGTGCACAGGAGCGGTACGACTAATCATCCCGACTCTGCCGATGCGGGCGGGCGGACCGGTATGGACCATGAATTCCTGGCGCTGGAAAGGGAACTCTCGGTCTTTCTGCGGCGCGCCCGCGCGACCTCCGGCGAGATGGCGCGCGAGGTCCACCCCGACCTCGAACCGGCGGCCTACGGACTTCTCGTACGGCTGGAGGAGTGCGGCCCCCAGCGGGCCACCGAACTGGCCGGTTACTTCGGCGTCGGCAAGGCGACCATGAGCCGTCAACTGCGCGCGCTGGAGCAGCTCGGGCTGCTGACCCGGGAGCCGGACCCCGCCGACGGCCGCGCCTGGCTCGTCCGTATCACCGACGAGGGCCGGGCCCGCTTCCGGCGGGTCCGGGACGCGCGCCGGGAGCTGTACGTACAGCGGCTGGCCGACTGGGACCGCGCGGAGGTGGCCGAACTGGCCCGGCTGCTGGGGCACTTCAACCTGCGGGCGAGCGGGAGCTGACGGGGCGGGGTGGGTGTGGGGCCGGGCGCGGCGGGGTCCCTGGGCGCGTGGCCGCGCCCGGCCCGTGCCCTCACAGCTCCACGTACGTCACAGCTCCACGTACGTCACCGTCGCGTCGTCGCTCCGCTTCCCCCGGCGGAACCCCGTCCCCTCCGGATCCGTCGACTCCACCGCCCGTACCCGGTCGATCAGCTCCCGCGCGCCGTTCTTCCGTACCAGCGCCAGACAGTCCGCCCAGCCGCCCTCCCGGAACAGCTCCACCCAGCGCGTCGCGCCGTCCGTCATCGCCAGCAGCGCGCGCACCTCGGCGGCCGGGGTGCGGCCCGTCACCGCGCGGTCCGCGACTGACGGGTCCGCCGCCGCCGTGAAGAAGCCGCCCTCGGCGTTGCGCAGCGCGTCCGTCGCCGCGAGTGAGCGCCGTACCTCGGGCGGGACGCGGTCGAGCCGGTCGTCGAGCACCGGCCGTACCGTTCCGTCCGGTGACTCCAGCAGCAGGGTGGAATCGGAGAGCACCAGATGCTCGACCTCGTCCGTGTTCCAGCGCGCCAGGACGACCGTGGCCTGAGGTGTCCGTGGGTGAGAAAGGTCACAGGAGTCGCGGTGGGCGTCCGCCGTCCGGGCAATCGACGCGGCCAGCACCCGGGACAGCGTCATGTCCCGTCGTGAACAGGACAGTTCGGCCAGCGCGCCGCCCAGCCGGGCCGTGAACCAGGGCACACCGTGCACACATCCGTCGACGCCCGCCGGCGGGGTCACCCCGTCCAGGACGACCAGCACGCCCCCCTCGCCACCCGCCGGAACGGCCACCGTGGTCCAGTCCTCATTGGGGCGCCCGGGAGTTCCCGGGACAGTGGTGAGTTCGATGCGCATGTGTCCCAGTCTGCGCTACTTCCCGGGCTGCCCGCATGGTTCCTTCACACTGTCTCCATCTCGTGTGAGCGGTCCATGCCGGCGGGCGCACCGGGCCGACCGCCGTCAT
Source organism: Streptomyces paludis (assembly GCF_003344965.1). Taxonomy (NCBI): domain Bacteria; kingdom Bacillati; phylum Actinomycetota; class Actinomycetes; order Kitasatosporales; family Streptomycetaceae; genus Streptomyces; species Streptomyces paludis. The sequence continues at coordinate 5,463,931 of NZ_CP031194.1, forward strand.
CCGGTCAGAATGCGGCGCACTGTGTTCGGAAGCGGACGGAACGGGCCGGGCGGAGGCCGTCCCGCGCGCCTTTCGGAAGCTGCGGGCGCGCATCCTGCCAAAGCCCGCCCCGAAGGTCCACCCGGCCCGCGATGTTCGGCCGCGTGGGACGGCGGGAAGAGTTGTTCGCCAACTCCTTCGTGATGTTCACTCGTTCAGGTGGCGGAGCGGCCGAGGCGCGTCTCCCTTCCGAAAAGCGCTGGAATGGTCGAACGCCGTACCAGGGGTGGGGGCTCGTGCAGTGACCGGTCGTCACCTCTGCTTCATGGGCGGACGAGTCAAGAATGTGAGCACCGGTGCAGAAGAAGCGGCCTCGGGGCAGTGGCGGCACACGCGGCGGATCCCCGGGTGACCCCGGCGACGCCATGAGCATGAACCCCGGAACCGGCGGTACGGCCGGACCCGCCGCGCCCACCGGTCCCGTCGTGTCCACCAGTCCCGTCGTGTCCACCAGCCCCACCCCACCCACCGGCCCCGCCGCACCCGGTCCCGCCGGACTCCCCGGGTTCCCGGGATCCCCCGGCCTCGCCGCGTCCGCCGCACCCGCCCCGCCCCCGGCGGGCAAGGGCCGCCGCGCCCGCGTGCGCAACCGGCTCGTCCTCGGCGTCGCCCTGGTCGGTGTGACCGTCGGCGCGGCCGGCGCCCCCGCCGTGCTGAGCGCCTCCGCCGATCTCAACGACGCCCAGAACCTGGTCACCCTGGCCGAACTCGACCAGCAGGCCATCACGCTCTCCCACTCCCTCGCGGACGAACGCGACGAGGTCGTCGTCCATATCGCGGCGGGCCGCGACGAGCAGCCGACCGGCTCCGGCGGCAAGGGCAAGCACCAGATCACCAAGACCCGCAGCGCCCGCGTCGACCGCCAGATCAATGAGATACGGGCCATCGGTTCTGCCCCGGCCGGCCTGCTCCGTGATCTCGGCACCGTTCCCTCCCTCCGCCGTACGGCCCTCACCGGCAAGGGATCCGCGCTGGAGGCGTACCGCGCGTACTCGGAGGTCATCGACAAGCTCCAGGCTCTCGCCGACGAGCTGGCCGCGAAGGCCCCCGCCGACGGCGCCGACGCCACCCGCGCCCCCGCCGCCCTCGGCCGCGCCGTCGACCAGGCGTCCGCCACCCGGGGGCTGCTGCTCGCCGCGCTCGCCGTCCCGGCGCCCACCGACACCGCACCCCAGTACGACCCGCTCACGGGCCTGCCCGTGGAGTCCAGCGCCGACGCCGACAACAAGAAGAACGACCGGCTGCGCGACGAACTCAGCGCCGAGGCCCAGAAGTCCCGCGTCCGCGAACTCGCCGCCCTCGCCGACTTCGACCAGACCGCCGGAGTCACCGCCCGCGCCTCCCTCACCGACACCGTCACCGGGCCCGACGTCAAGACCGCCGAGTCGTATCTGACCCGGCTCACCGACCGGCCCGAACTCTCCGAGTCCGACCAGAAGGCCGACCCGGAGAAGGTCGAGTCCGCGCTCTCCGCCCGCATCGACCAGATGCGCGGGGTCGCCTCCGGCCTCGGCTCCACCCAGGTCGAGCGCCTCGCCAAGCTCCGCGACGACGACGTCACCGCCCTGGAGATCGCCGTCGCGCTGCTCGGCGGCTGCATGCTGGTCGCCGTAGGTATCTCCACCGCCGTCGCCCGCACCCTCACCCGGCCGCTCGCCGTCGTCCGGATCGGCGCCGCCCGGGTCTCGGCCGCGCCCGCGACCGAGGAGCCGATCCGCTTCACCGGCCGCAACGACGAGTTCGCCCAGGTCGTACGGTCCGTCAACAGCCTGCACGGCAAGCTGCTCGACCTCTCCTCCCGCACCCAGGAGCTGACCGGCGACCGTACGGACCTGATCGGCGCGCGCGAGGAGGCCGCCGACCGGCGCGCCGAACTCCAGGAGCGCACCGCCGAACTCGCCGCCCAGCTCCAGCGGCTGCGCCACACCGTCCACCACACCTTCGTCAACCTCTCGCTGCGCAACCTCGGTCTCGTGGAGCGCCAGCTCGGTGTCATCGAGGGCCTGGAGGACCGCGAGCAGGACCCCGAGCAGCTCGCCACCCTCTTCAAGCTCGACCACATGGCCACCGTCATGCGCCGGCACAGCGAGAACCTGCTGGTCCTCGCGGGCCACGAACACGGCCACGGCTCGACCGGCCCCGTACCGCTGGTGGATGTGGCGCGCGCGGCGGTCAGCGAGATCGAACGGTACGAGCGGGTCACCATCCAGTCGCTGCCGGCGCACACGCAGGTGGCCGGCTTCGCCGCCGACGACCTCAGCCATCTCCTCGCCGAACTGCTGGAGAACGCCACGTCGTTCTCGCCGCCGGAGGCCGAGGTGCAGCTCTCCGGCTGGCTGCTGGAGAACGGCGAGGTGATGCTCTCCGTACAGGACCAGGGCATCGGTATGTCCGCCGAGCGGCTCGCCCACCTCAACAAGCGGCTCGCGGAGCCGGAGGGCCCCGAGGACCGCGAGGAGCCGACGCGCTCCGCGTACGGCAGCGGCGCGGGCTCGGTGGAGGGCGAGGGGCTCGGACTGCGGGTCGCGGCGCTGCTCGGGGCGCGCCACGGCGTGGAGATCGAGCTGCGCGAGCACGAGCAGGGCGGGGTGGCGGCCGTTGTCGTACTGCCGCGCGCGCTGCTCCCCGCGCCCGCGACGTCCTCCGCGCCCCGGCGCAAGCCCGCGCGGCCGGCGGCCAAGGCCGGCGCCGCGGCCGGGGCCACCGCTGTGACCGCCCCCATGACCGCCGTGACCGCTTCCGTACCCGCTGCCGCTACGGCTACCGCGTCCGTCGCCGGCGACCGTGCGGAGGCCGCCGCGGAAGTCGCCGCGGAGGTCGAATCCCGCGCGCTGCCGAGGCGTTCGGAGACGGACCCGATGGTGGCCGCGGCGGAGGCCGCGATACGGAAGGCCGAGGCGGAAGCCGAGGCGAAGGCGGCGGCGGAGGCGAAGGCGGAGGCCGCCGCGGCGGAGCACACGCGCGCCCCCGACCAGGACACCTTCGTCATGCGGCTGCCCGAGCCCCTGGAAGCCCCCGACGAGGCGCCTGCGGCCCCGGTGTCCGCAGCCGCCCCCGCGGCGTTCGACGGGCCCGTGGAGCGCATCACCGACAAGGGACTGCCCAAGCGCACCCCCAAGATCGTCAAACCCGCCGAGGCACCCACCGGCCGCACCGGCAGCGTCGACGCGGAGGCCCTGCGCCGCCGCCTCGGCGGCTTCCACCAGGGAGCGCTGGACGGCCGGCGCGATGTCGAGGCCGAGCTGACCGAACGCGACGCGAGTGACAAGAGCGACCAGCGCCACAAGAGCGACGAAGGGGCCGGACCGGATGAGCCCGACCAGCGTGACCAGCGTGACCACCTCGCCCCGTACGACCGGCAGGACGAGACGCAGAGTCACCGCCGCCACCAGCAGCATCAGCGGGACACCGGCACTCCGGGGCGCGCGCCGTCCCGGAGCCGGCCGGGGCTAGACATCGATGAAACGGGGGAGACAGTCGAGGAGGCACGAAGTTGACTGCGACCGGCACATTCGGACTGAGCAGCGAAGCCCGTAACCTGCACTGGCTGTTGACCAACCTCGTCGAGGAGGTGCCAGGGGTCCACGCGGTGGCCGTCGTCTCGTCGGACGGACTGCTGCTGCTCTCCTCGGACCCGGGGCAGCACGCCGAGGCGACCGCCGTCCACGCGACCCGCAAGGACGGCCCGCGCGGCTCCAGCGCCGACCTCGCGACGATCGTCTCGGGGATCGGCAGCCTGGCCATGGGCGCGGCCAAGCTGATGGACGGCGGCGGTGTCAAACAGACCATGGTCGCCATGGACGAGGGCAGCGTCTTCGTCATGGCGATCAGCGACGGATCGCTCCTCGGGGTGCACGCCACGGCGGACTGCGACATGAGCGTCGTCGCGTACCACATGGCGCTCTTCGTCGGCCGGGCCGGGCACATGCTCACGCCCGAACTGCGCGACGAGTTGCGCACGTCCATGGAGGCCGCGCGATGACGCCGGGCGCGGAGCCGCCGGTTCCGCTGACGCCGGGCGCGTCGCCGGTGCCGGCCTCGGCCGTCGTTCCGCTGTCGCCGGTTCCGCTGCCCGTACGCGGCGGGGACCGGCGGCCGGCCCGGGTCCGCCCGTACTCACTCACCGGCGGACGGACCCGTTTTGGACACGTCCTGCTGGTCGAGACGTTTGTGGCGGCGCTGGAGGCGGGCGAGGAGCGCAGGGAGCTGACGGACGGCGGCGCCGGGGCGCGGGTGATGCCGGAGATGCTCGCCATCGTCGAGCTGTGCCGGCGCATGCGCACCGTCGCCGAGATCTCCGCGCTGCTGAAGATGCCGCTCGGGGTGGTCCGCGTACTGCTCAGCGACCTCGCCGACCAGGGAAAGATCCGTGTGTACGGCACGGGCCAGGCTACGGGCAAGCCCAACAACGCGTTGCTGGAAAGGGTGCTGAGTGGACTCCGCCGTCTCTGACGTCGCCACCGAGGAAGAGCTGAAGGCGTGGCAGCTGGACCGTACCCGCGCCCCGATCGCCACGAAGATCGTGGTCGCGGGCGGGTTCGGCGTCGGCAAGACGACGTTCGTCGGGGCGGTCTCCGAGATCCCGCCGCTCCAGACCGAGGCCATGATGACCGAGGCCAGCACGGAGACCGACGATCTCAGCGCGACCCCGCAGAAGACCACCACGACCGTGGCGATGGACTACGGCCGGATCACGCTCGACGACGACCTCGTGCTGTACATCTTCGGCACCCCGGGCCAGCAGCGGTTCTGGTTCATGTGGGACGACCTGGTGCGCGGTGCGATCGGCGCCGTCGTACTGGCCGATACCCGGCGGCTGCCGGACTGCTTTCCGGCGCTCGACTACTTCGAGAGCTGCGGACTGCCGTACGTTGTCGCGGTCAACCACTTCGAGGGCACGCCCACGTTCCAGCCGGACGATGTGCGGGACGCCTTGACGCTCCCGCCGGACGTGCCTGTACTGATCATGGACGCACGCAAACGGAACACGGCCGTCGAGTCGCTGCTCGCGCTGGTGCGGCACGCGCTCGACGCCTCTCCGGGGTAGTCGCACGGCCAGGGCCGTGGGCCATTCCTGGCCGCGCGGGCCGGGCTGTGCCGCGCGGCCCGCCCGGCTCGGCGCGGCCCGGACCGTACCCGTGACGCCAGTGACGCATATGCAACTGCAACGGAGAAGCCCCCCATGCGGAAGATACTTATCGTCGGAGCCGGTCAGTCCGGCCTCCAGCTCGCGCTCGGACTCCAGTCACGGGGGTACGAGGTCACCCTGATGTCCAGCCGGACGGCGGACGAGATCCGGACCGGGCGGGTCATGTCCACCCAGGTCATGTTCGCGACCGCGCTCCAGATCGAGCGCGACCTCCAGCTGAACTTCTGGGAGTCGCAGACCGCGCCCATCGAGGGCATCGGCGTCTCGGTCGGCGGGCCCGAGGGGACCCGGGCCATCGACTGGATGGGCCGGCCGCACGGCTACGCGCAATCCGTCGACCAGCGCGTCAAGATGGCCGGCTGGATGGAGACGTTCGCGCAGCGCGGCGGCCAGGTGGTCATCCACGGGGCCGCCGTCTCGGACCTCGACTACTTCTCCCGTACGTACGACCTGGTGATGGTCGCGGCCGGGAAGGGCGAGCTGGTCTCGATGTTCGGCCGCGACGCGTCCCGCTCGAAGTTCGACGCCCCGCAGCGGGCCCTCTCCGTGAGCTACGTCCACGGACTCGAACGGCGTGCGGAGCACCCGGATCTGGACCCGCTCTACTGCAACATCCTGCCGGGCATCGGTGAGTTGTTCGTGATGCCGACGCTCACCACGTCCGGGCGCGCGGACATCGTCTTCCTGGCGGGCGTACCGGGCGGCGAGTTCGACGTCTTCGGTGGCGTCAAGGACCCCGCGCTGCATCTGTCGCTCACCCTGGAACTGATGGAGCGTCACACTCCGTGGGAGTACGCGCGCGCCACCAAGGCCGAGCTGACGGACGTCAACGGCACCCTGGCGGGACGGTTCGCGCCGACCGTGCGCAAGCCGATCGGACAGCTGCCGGGCGGCGGGCTGGTCCTCGGCGTCGCCGATGTCGTCGTGGCCAACGACCCGATCACCGGCCAGGGTTCGAACGGCGCGGCCAAGTGCGCCGCGTCGTATCTCGCCTCGATCGTCGAGCACGGCGACCGGGAGTTCGACGGGGCGTGGATGCAGTCGGCGTTCGACCGCTACTGGCAGGGCGCGCGGCACGGCGTGCGGTGGACGGAAGCGATGCTGGTCCCGCCGGCCCAGCACGTCGTGGACATGCTCGCCGCGGGAGTCGAACACCCCAGCATCGGGGACCGGTTCGTGAACGCCTTCGACGATCCGTCCGACCTGGAGCACTACTTCTTCGACGCGGCCAAGATGGAGACGTACTTGGCGGAGGTGGCGGCGGCCTCGGGTAGCAACGGGAGCTGACGCAAGCTCAACTCTCCTTCCCGTAACCGGTGTCGGAGCCATCCATGGCCCCCGGGGGTAGCGTGGGCGGCTCGTACGCGGCCGGATCCTGGGCGGCGTCCGCCGGATCCGGCCGTACGGCGCCGAGCAGCGGATTCGCGGCGATCGGGGACACCTTGACGACGGTGCCGGGGCGCGGCGCCTGGATGACCATGCCGTCGCCGAGGTAAATGGCGACATGGGTGGCCTTCGGGAAGTACACCACCAGATCGCCGGGGCGCAGCTCGCGCAGCGAGACACGGGGGAGTTCGGCCCACTGCTCCTGGCTGGTACGGGGAATCTCGCGCCCGGCCCGCGCCCACGCGCGCGAGGTGAGCCCGGAGCAGTCGAAGGAGTCGGGCCCCTCGGCGCCCCACTCGTAGGGCTTGCCGATCTGGTCGACTGCGTAGGCGAGGGCGGCGGCGCCGGCGACGGAGGGGGTCCTTGTGCCGCCGGCGGGGGCTCCGGGGGCTCCGGGGGCGACGCTCGTACCGGGTGCTCCGGCTGATCCGGCTGCTCCTCCGCCGGGTGTTCCCGCCGGTCCCAGGGCGCCGGAGGCGAGCAGCTCGCGCTGGGCCTTGTCCGTCAGGTCCAGCTCCAGCGCGGTCACCGCCGCGAGCTGCGCGCCGCTGAGGGAAGCGAGCAGCTTCTCGACCTCCCGGAGCCGGGAGGTGACCATGTCGCGCTGCTTCCGCTGCTTCGTGGCGAGGGCCTGCTGCTGGTCGAGCGCCGCCCGCGCGGCCTCGCTCAGCGCGGTGGCGCGCTTCTCGCCGCTCGCCAGCCGGGTCAGCGCCGCCGCGCGGTCGCGCGCGGCACGATCGAGCAGATAGCTCTCGTCCAGGGCACGGAGCGGGTTGGGGGCGAGCAGCAGCCGCAGATAGGCGGACAGTTCCGACTGCCCCCGGTACTGCGCGCGCGCCAGCTGCCCGGCGTCCCCCCGGCTGAGGGCGAGCGCGGCCCGTGCCCGGTCGAGATCGGCGGTGAGCTTCTTGGCCTCGGCGCGCTGCCGGGCGAGGGCGACGGCGGTGGCGTTGTACGTCTCGGTGGCTTCCTCGGTGTCCTGGTAGAGGCGCTGGAGGCGGCCGAGGAGCGAGGAGACGGTGGTGGGGGCGGTGGGCGCGGTGTCGGGGACGCCCCCGGTGTCGGGGAACGCCTCTTCGGGAACGGCGTCCTCGGGCACGGGTCCCCCGGGGAGAGGAACGGGCTCCGCGACGGCGTACGGGGCGAGCGGCACGCCGTACGCGAGGACGGTCACGGCGGCGAGCACCACCGCCCTGGCACAGACGGCCCGCAGTGCGCGGCCTCTGCTGCTGCCCCTGCGACTGCCGCTGCCTGACATGCCATCACCTCCGGTTGCGAGCCGGTGAGTCCAGCCCTACGGGATGATGCGGCGAGGAAGAGCGCGCGCTCGTCTGAATAACGCACTAATGGGCGGAGTGGCGCAACGCCATCACTCGTCCGAGCGACCGGGCTGAGCCTCGGGCTTGGGATTGGGCTTCGGCTTGGGTGCCGGCTTCGACCACGGCCACCTCAGCGGCTCCCGTACGCGCCCTTCGGGTACGTACTCGTACCGCCAGCCGCGCGGGACCCCGAGCCGCTTGCTGACCCCGGCGGGCACCCGCTGATACGCGTACACGGTCGGTGGCCCGCCCCCGGCGTCGGGCACGGGCACCTCGTACCACTTGGGGGGCTGCCCGGTGGCCCCGGTCAGCACGGGCAGCACGCGGCCGTCGAGGGGCCCGCCGACAAAGAGTGTCTCTTCACTTCGCACGTGCCCCAGTTTCCCCCTTGTCCGGCCCAGGCTCCGTCCGGCCCGGCGAAGACCGCCCGGACGGAGCCTGGGTCGCACGTGGCTAGCCGAGGGCCGACCAGGCCTGCTCCTTGCCGCCGGTGCAGTTCCACTGAATGGCCTTGGCACCCGCGGCCGTGCTGCCATTGGGGATGGCCAGGCACTTATTGGTGGCGATGTTCCGGAGGCCGTTGGCGCCGGTCGGGATCCAGAGCTGGTCCTTGCCGCCGTTGCAGGTCCACTGGATGGCCTGAACGCCGTTGCCCGTGCTGCCACCGGGGATGGCGAGACACTTGCCGCTCCGCTGGTTCTTCAGCATGAAGTTGTCGCCGGAGTTGACGAACTGCCAGTTCTGGTCCCCGGGGGTGTTCGTGCTTCCGCACGTCCACTGGATCAGCTTGGCGTCGTTGGCCAGGCTGCCGCCGGGAACGGCCAGGCACTGCCAGGAGTTCTGGTTCCGGATCACGACGGTCGAGGCCGCGTCGGCCGAGGCCGGGAGGGCGACGACAGCGGCGGCTGCCGCGGCGACTGTGGCCAGAACCTGCTTGAGGGATCTCTTGATGAGCATGTGCGGTGATGCGCCTCTCTGATGCGACAACCGGAATCGGTCGTTCGGATGATAGATACGATCCCGCCGACGCCGGTTGCGGGCTCAACCCTCTTTATTTGGACCCGAGTTGAAGACTGCCCGGCGGGACCGCGCGGCGCTGCCCCCGGGTTCCCCGGTAGCTGCCCCGGCAGGTGGTCCCGTAGGCGGTCCGGACGGGCGCCCCCGGTGGGTGCCCGGGGGGAGCCGTACGCGATCATGGCTGGATGGACGCTCGTTTTCTTGGCATCGATGACCTGGCGGAAGTCCCGTCCGTGGCGGTCGTGATCGACGTCATGCGCGCTTATACGGTGGCTGCCTGGGCCTTCGGCCGGGGTGCCGAGAAGATCGTTCTCGCCGGGTCGCTGGACGACGCGCTGGCGCTCAAGGAGCGCCACCCGGACTGGGTGGCGCTGAAGGACGGCCCGCCCGCGCCCGGATTCGACGCCGTCAACTCGCCGGGTCTGCTGCGCTCGCTCGACCTGACCGGACGGACGGTGGTGCAGAAGACGACGGCGGGCACGGTCGGCGCGCTCGCGGTCAAGGACGCGCCGCTGGTGCTCTGCGCGAGCTTCGCGGTGGCGGAGGCGACGGCCCGGCTGCTGCGGACGCGCGGGAGCGGCGACGGCAGCGGCGACGGCAGCGTCACGTTCGTGGTCACCGGCGAGGACGGGCAGGCCGAGGAGGATCTCGCCTGTGCGCAGTACATCGCCCGGCGGGTCACCGAGGACACCGGGACGGACGCCACCGACTACCTCCGCCGCGCCGCCGAGTCACGTGCCGCCACCGAGCTGACGGAGGGGATCCGTGAGGGGGTCCACCCTGATGACGTGGCGCTCTGCCTTGAGGTCGACCGGTTCCCCTTCGCGATGGTGGCGGCGTTGGAGGACTCGCTGATGGTCCTGCGCCCGTACAGCCCCTACACGGCCGCTTAGCCGGCGCGGGGGTGTGCCCCCCTTCGTCAGGCCCGTACCAGCCGGGTACGCAGGGCGTCGAAGTCGGTGAGGAACCACAGCTGCGTACCCCGGTTGCTCTCACGGACGAAGTCCTGGAGCGCGGGACTGGCGTCGGTGTACCGGGAGATGTCCCCGATGACGGCCAGCCCCAGCCGGTAGTTGGCGAACTTCTGCACGATGTCCCCGGCCACCCGCGTCCGAAGCCGGAAGAAGTCGTCGGCCAGCCGGCTCTCGGGTATCGCGACCCAGGCCGCGCCGAGCCCGTACCCCTCGCCGATCAGATCGGTCGCACCGTACTCGTCACGCAGCGGCGCGCCGTCGGGCGCGCAGACCAGTACGGGTGTGTCGGCGAGGTACTGAAGAGTGTCAGGCATGAGAGGGCGACGCACCTTCCGTAGTGAGGACATGCGGTTTCACTCGTGGTCCTCGATGAGCGTGTCGATGACTTTCAGCAGGTCGGCGGTGACGTCCAGACCGCCCAGGACGATGATCTTGAGAGCCGCCCGCTCCTCGTCGTACACGGTCTCCACCCGCAGCCGGCCGCCTTCCGGCCGCTGCCCATGGATGGTCGCCATGACCGTATTGGTCAGCCGAATCGCCGCCTCGGTGCCGACCGCGTCGATCTGCACGATGGCGGACACCTCGGCGTGCCGCGCGGGCGATGCGGCCGACGGCGCGGAGCCGCCGGTGAACTCCGCCAGATCCTCGTGGCTGATCCGGTACTGCCGCCCGACCCGGCTCGCCTTGAGCCGTCCGTTTCGGATGTGGGTCCGTACGGTCTTCGGGTGCAGACCGAGTAGTTCCGCCACCTGATCGGCCGAGTAGTAGAGCTGCTGCCGCACCATGGCGAGACCTGCCTGTGCTGTCTGGGGGTGCGCCCGCTTGGATGGGCACCCTGTTGTCCCTAAAGTACCTCAGCTGGGGTGGGTGGTGTGACTTTAGGGAGTGATAGGGAAGGTTGCTGATGCGGGTGGGCGGGACCGGTCGGCGGGCTTTGCCAAACGGTCGACCACTTGTTTTCGCAGGTCAGATAGGTTCTGGGACATGCATTGGTTCGGGTCCTGAGGAGGGTGTGCCATGAGTGCGGTCGATCTCGCGGATACGGCGGCCGGTCTGCCGGAGGCATGGAACTCGCGCGTGCTCGGCGCGGTGGGGCCGGCCTGCGTGAAGGTGCTGCGCATGGACGAACTGCCGGTCGCGGAGGAACGCCACCGTGCCTCCGAGGCCCTGCTGGTCCTGGAAGGTCAACTGGAACTTGAGGTGAACGGCGCGCCCTTCACGGTACGCGCGGGCAGCCTCTTCATGATCCCGCCGGAAACCCCGCACGCGGTCCGCGAGGGAAGCCGGGGCACGCTGGTGATCGTGGAGTTGCCGGAGGGGTGAGGGGCTGGAGGGTGGGCCCTGTGGGGCGCCGGTGGGCGCGGTGGGGTTGTCGGGTGCGGGTCAGTACCGAGGGGTAGACCGGGGTGGGCCGGTGGTGAGGTGCTGGGCGCTTGGTGCGGGGTGGGCCGCCCCTCCTTTTGTCAGTGTCGCGCCTCCAGGGGAGGTGTAAAGGGCGCTCCTTCGTCGCGTCGGCTGCGCCGACTCCGCTGCGCTCCGCCCTTGACACCTCCCCTTCCGGCGCGTGTACGGGAGAGGGGGGGCGGCCGGGGGGAGGGGGCCCGGGGGGTCCGCTGTCCTCTCGGCCGGTTTAGGGTCCGGCGGGCCGGTGGGCCCTGCGGGGCTGCGCGGCAGAGGATTGGGGTGACTCGGCCCCGTCTCGGCGGCTGACGGTCCGTTGTTTGCTGAGACTCAAGCCCCGCTGGTCACCGTTGCGTTGTGGCGCCCGGAAGGTGGATGGGTTCTGCTGTCCGGCCGGGTCTGCGGGCCGCCCTTCGTTGATATGCCCCGTATGCGCCTGTTTGGAAGGCTGTTGGGGGTCTTCTTGGGCGGCACATGTGTCCTCGGGTGCATTAGCGGCCCTCCGGGATGCATGGGTGGCCTTCGGGGGCCCACTCACCGCCACCCGCGTCCCAGCAACCCCACCGTCCACACTCGGTGACCAGCGGGGCCCAACAACCCCCGCCGCTGGCCCACCCCTGTTTGCCTCTTGGTACTGACCCGCAGGCAGTCGTGGAGGAGTGGCATCCAGCCACCTGGGCACCGCTTGTGCTCGGTGGCTGGCTGGGGCTGGCGGTGGGCGGCGACGCTCATGTCGTCGTGCTGGGACGGTTCGGCCGGCTCGTCCTGGTCCCGGAGATTGCCGCGCGCGCGATACATCCAGCGCGTGGGGGAGTAGTGGAACTACCAGCAAAGTAAGGGGAGTCGAGTGTCAGCGGCTCAACGGTTGCCCGTCGCTCCCTGCCCTCGTGGGGCTCGCGGGTGACCGTAGGGACAGGTGCCTGCCTGCCCAGGAATCCCTCGGCCCAGGGAACTTCGGGCAGGGGTGGCCCCGGAGTCGTACCGTCAGTTTCAAGCCACCAACGATGATTTCGTGTCAAGGTCCTCAGCCGGTTGTCCGATGAGCGAAAACCCGTGGCAGCATGACCGCCGCCGGGTGCCGAAACCGCCCCGGCGGAGCAGGAGCGCGGCGCGATGCCGTGGGGGCCCTGCCATGTTTCCCCCCCCCCGGTGAAGGAGCGTTCGTGGTTGCGTGGCGAGGCAGGTCGGGCATGGGGGCCGCCCGGATCGAGGCCGTCGCGGGGCGATCTCCGAGCCGGTTCGTGGGGCTGGCCGTGACGGTCGCCGCCGTGATGCTGACTGTCGGATGTTCCACGGACGGGACGGTCGACTCGGCGGATCTGACGGTGACCCCGCCCGCCGTCGAGAAGTCCCCGGCGCCGCCCGCCACCGGATACGGCGCGCTGATCGGGCTGCCGTTGTCCGCGTACGGCCTCTCCGAGCAGGACGACGAGCAACTGTTCCAGGTACGCAAGGCGCTGGTCACCCACTGCATGAAGGGCCTCGGCCACAAGGGCTACTCGGGTCAGGACATGGTGATGGTCGCCGTGGAGGACAAGGAAGCCGCCCGCCCGATCGGTGCCTGGGGCTATATCGGCGCCAGGACGGCGAAGCGTCTGGGGTTCCACCCGGAAGAGGCGAAGATGCCCTCATCGGACGATGCCAAGGCCCTTACTGCCGAAGAGGAGAAGGACTCCAGGAGCTGTACGGAGAAGGTGGGCAAAGACCTTCCCAGCCTGGCGGACACCGACGGCGGGAAGCTCACGGACCTGCTGTTCGGCCAGTCGTTCCAGCGAGTGGCAGCCGATTCACGCGTCGCCACCGCGCGTGAACAATGGTCCACCTGCATGACCAAGGCCGGCCACCCGGCCGATGACCCCGAAGAGCTGGCCGCCGGCCCCTGGGACACCCCGAAGCCGACCAAGAAAGAGATTTCGGCCGCCACCGCCGCCGAATCCTGCACAGCGTCGTCCGGCCTGGCCGGAGTCTATTTCGCGGTCCTTGCCGGATATCAGAAACAACTGATCTCCGGGAACGCCACCGCCCTGAATTCCTATCAGAAGCAGGTCCGTGAACACACCGACCGGGCCGCACACCTCCAAGCCGAGATCCGGTAGCGCCGCACGCGAGCGCTCTACTGCGAACTCTGGAACACAACCCCCTGGCCGGATGGGTCGCTCCGTACCCCTGGCTGCTCCGATAACGCAACACGAAAGGAATCTGCGATGTCCCGCAAGTTCACGAAAGTGGTCATGACCGCAGCGATGGCTGCCACGCTGGCCGTGGGCCTGCCTGCCGCGCAGGCGTCCGCGATCGACAGGCTGGGGTGCGGAAACCGCACCGATCTCCTCAGGCTCGTCTACGGCCTCGAAGGCAAGACGAACACCTGCTTTGCGAACGCCGGGAAGATAAGCACCCCGGGAATCCTGTACCTGAAGAACATCTCTTCCGGGAACAATGCGGGATTTGCCGAAGTGGTCAGTAACAGCAGGTGGAACTACAACTTCTCGAAGTGGCACTCGGCATCCGTCGACATCTATGCCGTGAATTCGGTCACGATCTACTGATCGTCGTGGCTGCGGCCATCTACGGCCGCAGCCACAGCAGCCATCCCACGCGTATGGCGGCAAGTGGCCCCCTGAAGGCGGTCCATGCGTCCTGGAGTGCTCCTAACGCACCTGAGGACACATGTGCCGCCCGAAGGGCCCCCCAACCGCCCTCCAAACCATCCCATATGGGACAGGTCGGCGGGAGGGTGGCCCGCAGACCCGGCCGGATAGCAGAACCCACCCGCCTTCCGGGCACCACAACGCAACGGTGACCAGCGGGGCTTGAGTCTCAGCAAACAGCGGACGGTTGGCCGCTGAGCCGGTGTGGGGCCGCCCCATTCCTCTGCCGCGCAGCCCCGCAGGGCCCACCGGGCCGCCGGACCCTGAGCCGAGTGGCAGCACGGCACCACCCCTTGGGCCCCCTCCCCCCGGCCGCCCCCCCCTCTTCCGTACACGCGCCGGAAGGGGAGGTGTCAAGGGCGGAGCGCAGCGGAGTCGGCGTAGCCGACGCGACGAAGGAGCGCCCTTTACTCCTCCCCTGGAGGCGCGACACTGACAGGAGGAGGGGCGGCCCAGCGCCAAGCACCTCGCCCCCGTACACCCCGGTCTACCTACGCGACGAAGTGGTCGAACTCTCCGGCTTTGACGCCGAGGATGAAGGCGTGGAGCTTGGCGGGGGTGGTGGTGACGATGACGTGGGGGTCGTCGCTCTCGACGAGCTTGATGCTGCCGTCTTCGGCAGCGGCGACGTGGACGCAGCCGTTGGCCTCGGCGCTGTACGAGGACTTCTGCCAGTGGAGGGCGGACACGTGCCTTCCCTTTCTTACAAGTCTGCTGCGACGCGTCTGATCAGGTTTCTGGATTCTGTTGGATCGAGCGTACAACCCTCAATGCGGTCCAGAACGGTTCGGTACTTCACCAGCTGGGGCTGCGCATCCAAGAACGCGGCCCCGTGGTCGGTGTCCAGCTGAACCGTGTCCAGGGCCGGGACCGCTCCTGTCATGTAGTAGATGCCTGTTCCGGCGCTGGGGAAGGCGCCCCCGCCGAAGGGGATGACCAGGATCGTGATGTGCTCCAACTCGCTCACTTCGAGCAGGTGCTTGAGTTGGGCGCGGGCAACCTCCGGGCCGCCGAATCCCATGTGGAGAGCGGCTTCGTGAAGGATTGTGGTCAGTGGCTTCGGGGCCTCTCCGTACACCGCCACCTGCCGTTTGATCCGGAACGAGACTCGGTGTTCGATCTCGTGCGGCGCGAACGCCGGCACGGCTGCACTCATGACGGCGTACGCATGGGCCCTGGTCTGGAGCAACCCCGGCAGGTGGCCCAGTGATGAGGTGCGCATCGACTCGGTGTGATGTTCAAGCTCGGCCAGGTCGATGGCATCGGGCGGAAGCAACGTGCGGTACTCGTCCCACCACCCCCTCGTCCGGCCTCCGGTCATCTCCGTGAGTGCCTCGATGTACTCCTCGTCCGTGCAGCTGTAGCTCCGGGCCAAGGACCGGACCCGGTCCGCGCCTACCGCGTAACGGCCCGATTCAATGCTGCTGATGCGCGGCTGTGAGGAGCCGTCGAGTGCGCCCGCCTGGGCCGTGGTCAGTTCGGCCTGCTGGCGGAGCCTGCGCAGTTCGGTGCCGAGTCGACGCTGTCGCACGGTCGCAGGAAGGTGCTTGGGGCGCATTGTTCTCCCTCACCCATTTGGATGTTCTCTTCTTGACTAGGTAGATGAATCATAGTGGCGTCGCTACGGTGTGAACCAAGCCACAACCCAGTGGCCCCAGTCGAAGGGGATCGTGATGACCGTATCGCCGCAGGACTCTGCCCTGAACTCGTTCGATTTCGAGCGGGAGTTGTTCGAACTCGTGCACGACACCGCGCCCCGCCTCTTCGCCGTCGTCGTGGAGTACCGCGACGGCGAAGGGGAGTTCGACAAGGACGCCGCCATCGTTGCCTGGGGGCTGGCGCACGAGGACGGTGTTGCTGATGTGACGCGGGTGGGCGGCGGGGGACCGTTGCGGCTTGCGGCGGCGGAGAATGTGGGGCGGTACTTCGGGCGGGCGGACGGGGAGTCGTCCCGGGTGGTGTGGCTCACGCCGGAGGTGAAGGCCCCGGCGGCCCCGGCTGCGTGAGCAAGCGCAAGGGGGGACGGGGAAGTCCGTCCCCCCTGACCGAACCGGACCCCGCTGTCGGCAGGTGCCTGCCGGTTAGGCTGCCGTCTGAACTGCCGGGCCGGGTCGCGGAAAGGGTGGGGCGCGAATGATTGGGACGGTGTTCCGGAGTGAGGATGTACCGGTGGAGGACCGTTTCGACTACTGGCGGGAGCTGACCAACCGGACGGTTGCGCCCTGCGATCTGAGCAGTGACTACGCGGCTGATTTCTGGGCGGAACAGCGGCTGATCGAGCTGGGGCCGGTGAAAGTGTGGCCCGCGTCGTTCGTGTCGGCGCGGTTCCGGCGGACCCCTAAGCTGGTTCGGCAGTCCGACCCCGATGAGTACCACTTGTCACTGATACTCGGCGGCGAGATGGGGCTCGACCACGTCGGGAGGACCGACACCTATGGCCCGCGCGATCTGTGGATCTCCGATACCTCGAAGCCGTGCGAAGTGGGTCCGTCGGACGATCAGGATCGTATGGTGATCACCGGGGTGGGCGTGGAGTTCCCCAAGACGCTGCTGTCCGCGTCACCGGACCGGGTCCGGCCCCTGCTGGGAAAACACCTGCCAGGGCGGGAGGGGGCAGGTGCCCTGCTGACGGGATTTCTCACCGGGCTGAACCGCGAGGCCGACGCCCTTCAGCCATCCGTCGCGCCGCGTCTGGGCGACATCCTGGCCGACCTGTTGGCGGCCTGGTTCGCCGAAATGCTCGGCACCGAGGCGGACTTGCCGCCGGAGACCCGCCAACGGGCCCTGACCGAAGGCATACGGGCGTTCATCCGGCGGAATCTGCGCGATCCGGCGCTGACCCCGCCCGTCATCGCCGCCGCGCACCACATCTCCGTCAGCTATCTGCACCGGCTCTTCCAGGCCGAAGGCGTCACCGTTGCCGCCGCGATCCGGCACCAGCGGCTCGAACGCGCGCGTCACGACCTGGCCGACCCTGCACTGTGTACGGTGCCGGTCTATGAGATCGCGGCCGGCTGGGGCTTCACCCACCCGTCCGTCTTCAGCCGCGCCTTCCGCGCCGCCTACGGGATTCCGCCTGCCGACTACCGCCATCATGCCCACGCTCAGGGCCGCGTTCAGGACCACGCCCAGGCCCCGCCGCTCGCCGCCTAGTCGGCGCCGCTCAGGCCAGCAGTCCCGACGCCTGCCACATCCGGCGCCCCGGGCCGCGCAGGACGCCGATGTCGTCCAGGAAGTCCGTCAGCCGCTTCGCGCCCGACTGCATCACCTCTCGCCGGTGGCCGCTGGCCCGTACCTGCGCCACGGCCTCCCGGCGGTCCAGGCCGATGTCCTCGTACACCTGCGGGTTGATGAAGCAGACGGAGAAGACCTTGGCGGCCTGGCCGCAGTTGAGGCGGGTGAACTCCCGTTCCCAGCGCGGCGCCGTCACCATCTGGCGGCGCAACTCCTCTCGTGCGTAACGGACATGGCGGGCCTCCTCGATGACATGGATCCGGGTCACACCGCGCACCAGCGGCTGGACGCGCTCGTCGGGGAAGGTCAGGCGCTGCATCCAGTCGAGTATCTCCTCGCCCAGGAGCGTCGCGGCGAAGGAGCCCGGGGTGGTGGAGACGGTCTTCAGGACGCGCGCGAGGTTGTGGTAGCGGCGGGGTACGGGGTACGCGTCGGTGCCGCCCTTCTGGATCAGCCGCGCGAACATCATCGAGTGCCGGCACTCGTCCGCGATCTCCGTGAGCGCGTAGCGGACGTGGTTGCTGGTCACCGACTTGTCGTAGATGTGCCGCACCAGCAGCTGCATGAGGATGATCTCGAACCAGATGCCGAGCGAGGCCAGCGACGCGGACTCGCGGCGGGCCAGGTCCATGCGCTGTTCCTCGGACATCGTGCGCCACAGGGGTGTGTCGTAGAGCGACACCAACTCCGGTGGCCAGAACCACTTTCCCGTTACGAGGGGCGCCTCCCAGTCCAGCTCCCGATCGGGGTCGAACGAGTGCTTGGCGGAGGATTCGAGCAGCCGCGCCGCGACCTGCTCGCGGTCCCGGAGGGGGCCGAGCGCGTCGTGCAGGATCTGGGGTGCCGATATCGGTGTGGATTTCGGCGTCGATGTCGTCATCTCGGAGTGCACCTCTCATAAGGGGTTACCGGTGGTCACCCCTTATAAGACTCCGCGTCAGTAACTGCGTCAATCCCCCATGAGTCATGAGGCATGAGTCATGAGTGACGAGTGCGTGACGTGAAGGCGAGCACCCGCGCGGCGATCTCCTCGGGCTCCTCCAGGAGCATGGCGTGAGTCGCGTCGACGTCCTCGACGACCAGAGGCCCCCGCCCGGCGTCCGCGATGGCGTCCGCCGCCTCCGGCAGGTCCCGGTCCAGGGCCCTCGCGTGCGCGGCGGTCAGCTCCTCGAACCACTCCATGCCCATGCCCATGCCCGGAGTTGGCGGCTTCGGCTGCGGCCGGCGGGCCCGTACGCACAGGACGGGGCACGGCACGCTCCGTACCAGCGCCATCATGTCGAGGCCGTCCAGCGCCGCGTACATCTCCAGCGCCCGTTCGCGCACGGGCAGGGTCTGGAAGCGGTCGTCGGGAAGCTCCCGGACCGCGCCGCGCGCTGCGGCCTCGGCGCGGTCGTACGGGATGCCGAACAGGCCGGCGTACGTGGCCTGTTGGTGTACGTGGTCGGCGTTCGCGAGCTGTCCGGCGGCGGCCCGCATCAGCTCGCCGATCCGGGCGACGCTCTCCTTGGCCGTCGCGGGATCGAGCCCCGGGTACTGGCCGGACCGCCCGCTTCCCCACCAGAAGCCGTCGAGGTTGACGGCGGCGGGGGTGGTGCCGGCGTGCTGGGCCGCGTACCGCAGCGTGACCATGCCGCCCAGCGAGTGGCCCACGGGGATGGCCTCCGGGATGCCGTACGCGGTGAGTACCCGTTCGATCGAGGCGACGGCGCCGTCGAACGTCCAGGCGTTCGTGGTGTGTTCGGAGCGGCCGTGCCCCGGCAGATCGACGGCGAGCACCCGGTGCCGGCGGGCGAGCAGCGGTGCCGTGGCGGCCCAGTCGGCGTGCGAGCGGCCGGCGCCGTGCAGCAGGACGAGGGGCGGGCCGTCGCCGCCGTGGTCGTGGACATGGAGAAGCGCGGGAGAGGAGGGGTGGGAAGACATGCTCCGAACGGTAACTGCCCCTGAACACAAGGAAATCGTCCGCCAGATGGAGGGAATCAGCCCTTCCGGGCGTCCATAATGGATATACGACGGAATAGGGCGGCGCGGGAGCGTCGGTACGCGGCACGATGGCCGGTATGACCGCCGGAAACCCCAACGCCCGACAGCCGGATTCCCGCAGAGACCCGGACCGCAGCTACGGCACCTACCGCAGCCCCGACCGCAACCACGACAGCGACCGCAGCCCCGACCGCAGCCCCGAAAGCCCCGACCGCGCCGCCGCCGCCCGGCGCAGTCTCGAAGGGCTCGCCCTGGGCGACGCCTTCGGTGAGCGCTGGTTCCCGCTGTTCCGCGAGCCGCAGCGCGCGTACGCCGAGATCCGGGCCAGGGAGACTCCGGCGGAGCCCGAGTGGCCCTGGACGGACGACACCGCGATGGCGCTCGCCGTCCACCGCGTGCTCGACGAGTGCGGCGTGGTCGACCAGGAGCGGCTGGCGCTCGCGTTCGCCCTCGCGTACGACGCAGACCCGGGCCGGGGCTACGGATACGGCATGCACATGCTGCTGCCCGCGCTCCTCGCGGAACCGGCGCGCTGGCGCGCCCTCGCGGGCGGGCTGTTCGACGGCGGCGGCAGCCTCGGCAACGGCGCGGCCATGCGGGTGGCGCCCCTGGGTGCTCGGTTCGCGGACGACCTCGGTCTCGTCGCCGAACAGGCCGCGCTCTCGGCCGAGGTGACGCACGCCCACCCGCAGGGCATCGCGGGCGCGGTGGCGGTCGCCGTGGCGGCGGCCCTGTCCGTACGGTCCGAGCTGACCGTCGCGGCGGTCGCGGAGGCCACCCCGCCCGGCCCGGTGCGCGACGGCCTCGCCCGCGCCGCCGAACTCCCCTTCACCACCGAGCCCGTGGCCGCCGCCGCACTCCTCGGCAGCGGTCGCGCGATCCGCGCCGACGACACCGTCCCCTTCGCGGTCTGGACGGCGGCCCGCCACCGCGACGACCTGACGGCCGCGCTCTGGTCCACGGCGGAGGGCTCCGGCGACACCGACACCACGTGCGCCATTACGGGAGGCATCGTCGCGGCCCGTACGGGTACGGGCGCCGTCCCGGCGGTATGGCGCGCCCGCCGGGAGCCGCTGGGGTAGGGGGCGAGAGGGTGGGCGGGGTTACGGCACCGATGGCACCGACGGCGCGGCTGCGCCCGTACGCGTAGCCGTAGCCGTAGCCGTAGCCGTAGCCGTAGCCGTACCCGTACCCGCGCCCCCTCCCGCACCCGGCGATCGGACCATGTACACGTCGATCGGATCCTCGCGCTCCACCGTGAACCCATGGCGCTCGTACAGCCGTCGCGCCCGGCTCCCCTGCACGACGTCCAGCCGTACGGGCGCGCCCGCCGCGTCCGTCGCCGCCAGCAGCGACCGCAGGACGGCCGTGCCGAGGCCCCGGCCCTGGACGGCGGGGGAGAGGTAGAAGTGCTCCAGCCACCAGCCGGAGGCTCCTTCTCCGCCGGTCCCGTCCCCGACGCCGTCCCCGCCCTGGGGCCGGAGCGTGACGCAGCCCGCGAAGGCGCCCTCCGGCCCCAGCACCACCGAGGTGTGTCCCGGCGCGAACGAGTCCCGCAGCCGCTGCCGCACCCGGTGCGCGTCGAAGCGGCCCAGCCGCTCCAGATCCGGCCGCATCACCGTCGCGCGCAGCTCGGCGATCGCCTCGATGTCCGCCTCTTCGGCGGGGCGGAGGGCCCAGAGGGGAGAGGTTGGCGACACCACCGCATGTATGTTCATGCGCGAGATTGTATTCCTATGCAAGCTGTGGAGGTGCAGTCAGGTACCGCTCGGCCACCACGGCCGTTTCGAGAAGCGCCACATCGGCCCCGCGCGCCATCACGAGCTGGAGCCCCACCGGGCATCCGTCCGCCGTGAACCCGGCCGGAATGCTCGCCGCCGGATGGCCGCTCAGGTTGAACGCCCAGGTCAGGGCGGTGGAGAAGGTCTGCTCACCGGGGCCCTCGTGGCCGTGCGGGCGGTTGGGGGTGACCGGCGTGATCAGCAGCGGGGTACGGGTGAAGAGCGCGTCGAGCGTCCGGTCGTTCGCGGCCCGGGTCCCGTCCGGCCCGTTGCCTCGGATCCCGGCCGCCAGTCGCTCGCCACCGGGCGACCGTACGGCCGTCCATGCCTGGTGCGGGTCCAGCAGGGCGAACGGCCGCCCCGGGTCCGTATCGAGTCGTACGACCCCCGCCGCCGTCAGCCGGTCCACGGCCGTCCGTACCACTGCGGCGACCTGCGGATCGACCTCGGCGAAGCCCAGGTCGGCGGAGTACACGGCCGGTACGGGAAGAGGTACGGGCGGAGACAGCGACAGGGGCGACGCGTCGTCGAAAATCCACCGCAGCCACCCCCGCGCCTCCGCCGCCGACCTCGCCAGCACCCCCGCCGCCGCCAGCCCCGTACGGTCCGGGGACGGCAGCAGCCCGTTCGTCGTCTTCAGCCCGAACACCCCGCACCAGGCCGCCGGGATCCGCACCGAACCCGCGCCGTCGCTCCCCGTCGCCAGCGGCACCATGCCCGCCGCGACCGCGACCGCCGCACCGGCCGAGGAACCGCCGGGGGTGCGGTCCGCGCGGTAGGGGTTGACCGTACGGCCGTGCCGGCCCAGCCCCCACGTCTGCCAGTACGTGCCCGGCCCCGGCACCGCCGTCGCGCCGACCGGGACGGCGCCCGCCGCGATCAGCCGCCGTGCCGCGTACGAACGGATGCCGGCCGGCCCCTTCACCGCGAACGGCCGCCCCGCGAGGGGCAGCGCCCGGTCCACCGCCGCCGCGCGCTCCCGCGCCTCGTCCTCCCAGACGTCGATGAACGCGCACAGCTTGCGGTCCCGCTCCGCGATCACCGCCAGCGCCTCGGCCACCTCCCGTACAGGCCCACCCGGTACAGGCCCTCCGCGTGCAGGTCCACCCCGTACCCGCCCACCCCGTACCGGCCCACCCCGTATGTGCTCGTCCCGCATACCGTCCTCACCTTCCCAACGCCTTCTCCATCACCGCCCGCGCGATCGGCGCCGCGTCGCCGCCCCCGCTGATGTCCGCCCGGTCCGCCGCCGCGTCCTCCACGACGACCGCGACCGCCACGGCGGGCCGGCCCGAGTTGCCCGCCTGGGCCCAGGCGATGAACCAGGCGTACGGCAGACCGGAGTTGCCCACTCCGTGCTGCGCCGTGCCCGTCTTGCCGCCGACCGTCGCGCCGTCGATCGCGGCGTTCGTGGCCGTACCGTCCTCGACCGTGTCGATCATCATCCGCCGGAGCCGGTTCGCCGTCAGCGGGTTCATCGTCCGGCCGTAGGTGCGCTGGCCCGTACGGGAGACGACGCGGCCGTCAGCGGCGAGCGTGCGGTCCACCAGATAGGGGTATTTCAGCTCGCCACCGTTCGCGACGGCCGCCGCGACCATCGCCATCTGGAGCGGGGTGGCCCGGGTGTCGAACTGGCCGATCGAGGAGAGCGCCAGCTGATCGTCGCTCATCTCCGTGTCGAAGTGCGACGCGGCGACCCCGGACGGGATCCTGAGCCCGCTGTCGTTGAAGCCGAACTTCCGTGCGGTGTCCAGCATGCCGGTGAGCCCGGTGCGCACCCCGAGCCCGGCCATGACCGAGTTGCAGGACCATCTGATCGCGTACTCCAGTGATGCCCGGTCGCACCCCTCCGCCTCGTTGGGGAGGACCGTGGCCGTCCCCGGCAGGACGTACGGCTCCTCGATGTCCGTCGGGGCGGCCACGTCCGTGACCGTCCCGGCGTCCAGCGCCGCCGCGGCCGTCACGATCTTGAAGGCCGAGCCCGGCGGATACGTCTGCCGGATGGCCCGGTCGAGCATCGGCTGCGCGCTGTCGCCGGTCAGCCGGGTCCAGGCGTCGGTGACCGCCGTACCCGTGCCGGAGAGCAGCCCCGGATCGTACGACGGGCTGCTGACCAGCGCCAGGATCCGGCCGCTGAACGGCTCGATCGCCGCGACCGCGCCGCGCCGCCCGGCCAGCCCGTCGTACGCGGCGCGCTGCATGGCGCCCTTGATGGTGGTGGCGACCTGGCCGCCGGGCTGCCGGCTCCGGGTGATCTCGTGCCAGAAGGGGAACGGGGCGAGCATCGGGTCCGTACCGGACAGGAGGGCGTCCTCGGCGTTCTCCAGCAGGGTCGTGCCGTACGTCTGGGAGGCGTAGCCGGTGACGGGTGCGTACAGCGGGCCCTGGGTGTACGTGCGCTCGTAGCGCAGCGGCTGCCGGGTGTCCCGGGAGCCGGTGACGGCCTTGCCGTCGACCAGGATGGGGCCGCGCGGCTCCGCGTAACGGGCCACGGTGGCGCGGCGGTTGGCGGGGTTACGGTCGAGGGAGTCCGCTTCGACGAGCTGGATGCGGGCGGAGTTGACGAGCAGGGCGGCGAGCAGGAGGAGGAAGAAGGCGGCGATGCGCCGGATGTAACGGGTCATGAGCCGGCCTCCGTACGGTTGTCGTGGCGGTCATCGCCATCGCCATCGAGCCCCGCGCCCGCACCCCGTGAGGGCTCGGGCCGTGGTCTGCGCGCCGAGTCGCTCAGCCGCATCAGCAGCGCCACGATCGCCCAGTTGGTGACGACCGACGAGCCGCCCTGCGCCAGGAACGGCATCGCCATGCCGGTCAGCGGGATCAGCCCCATCACCCCGCCCGCGATCACGAACACCTGGAGGCCGAGGATGGCGGAGAGTCCGACGGCGAGGAGTCGGCCGAACGGGTCGCGCAGCGAGAGCCCCGTCCGCAGACCGCGCGCCACGAGCAGCGCGTACAGCAGGAAGATCGCGGTGAGCCCCACGAGGCCCAGCTCCTCGCCCGCCGTCGCCAGGATGAAGTCCGACTTGGCGGCGAAGCCGATGAGGATCGAGTGGCCGAGCCCCAACCCGGTGCCGGTCAGGCCGCCGGCGGCGAACGCGAAGAGGGACTGCGCGAGCTGGCCGGGGCCGCGGCCCGCGTTGATGGAGGCGTACGGGTCGAGCCAGTCCTGGACGCGGCTGTGGACATGCGGTTCGAGCGAGCCGACGGCGAACGCGCCCACCGCCGCGAGGGCCAGCCCGACCGCGATCCACCCCGTCCGCCCGGTCGCCACGTACAGCATGATCACGAAGAGCCCGAAGAAGAGCAGCGAGGTGCCCAGATCCCGTTCGAGGACGAGGACGACGACGCTGAGCAGCCAGATCGCGACGAGCGGGCCGAGCACCCGCCCGGTGGGCAGCTGGAGCCAGGGGAGCCGCCGCCAGAGCCGGCGGCCGGTGTAGGCGAGGGCGTTGCGGTTGGTGGCGAGGTACGCGGCGAAGAAGACCGCGAGCAGCACCTTGGCGAACTCGCCGGGCTGGAACGAGAATCCGCCGAACCTGATCCAGATCTTCGCCCCGTTCACGGCGGGGAAGAAGATCGGCACGATCAGCAGCACCAGCGCGGTGGCGACCGAGAGATACGCGTACCGCTGGAGCACGCGGTGGTCGGGCAGGAAGGCGACGACCGCGATGAAGAGCGCGGCGCCGAGCGTCGACCAGACGAGCTGGGTGGGGGCGGCGCTGTCGCCGGGGGTCTCCAGGTCGAGCCGGTAGATCAGCACGAGCCCCAGGCCGTTGAGGAGCACCGCGATGGGCAGGAGGAGCGGGTCCGCGTACGGCGCGCGCAGCCGGACCACGAGATGCGCGAGGAGGGCGAGCGCGCCGAGTCCGGCCCCGTAGACGGCCGCGTCGGGCGGCAGCGCGTGGTGCTTGCCGAGGCCGACGGCC
The DNA here is from genome assembly GCF_003344965.1 of Streptomyces paludis. Taxonomy (NCBI): domain Bacteria; kingdom Bacillati; phylum Actinomycetota; class Actinomycetes; order Kitasatosporales; family Streptomycetaceae; genus Streptomyces; species Streptomyces paludis. The sequence continues at coordinate 5,488,791 of NZ_CP031194.1, forward strand.
AGGTAGCCGAGGACGGCGATGAGGACGGCGCCGACGAGGAGCGCGAGTTCGACGCCCCGGCGCCTGGGGACGGGCGGCGCGGGCGGGGGGTCGGCCGTCGTGGCGGTCATCCCGGCAACGTAGCAAGGCGGCATGCCCTATGTCCGCTTATGTGGGGACGCGTATGCGCGGACGCGTACGTGGGGGCATGCCGCCGTGCCGATCGAGCCGTTCGAGCCGTGACGGCTCAGCAGGTGTGCGGTACGGGACCGATGTTGCGGATGTAGTGAGCCGACGCCCACGCCCAGCGGCCGTCCGCCAGGAGGTACCAGTTGGGGTTGCCGTCGACGTAGTCCGTCTGGACGCGGCAGAAGATCTGCACGATCTCGCCGTACGCGACCGAGCCGACCGTCCGCGCGCTGCGGTACGGCTTGTCGTGCAGCAGCAGCCCGGTCCTGGCGATGACCTCGCCGCGGAACTCGCCCGGGGACGCCTGGACGCCGACGGTGTCGTCGGCGGAGGCGGCGTGGCCGGACGCGGTGTGGTCGGCCGAGGTGGCGCTGTCGGCCGGGGTGGCGGCGGCCGTGGGCGCGACGGTGGTGAGGGCGAGGGCCGCGGCGGCGAGGGTGGTGACGGTGAGGGTGGTGACGGTACGGCCGAGGGAACGCACGCGCATGGTGACTCCTGTAACTCCGTGGGGGGCGAGGCGCCTGTGGGGCGAGGTGCCTGTGGTGCTCGCGTGGTGTCACGCTAGGTCGGCCGCGTAAAGTCCGCATTTTTTACGGCGGATGGTCCGCTCCGCCGTCCCGCCCATCGCCCCGCCCACCGGTCGGCGGCTGAGGCACTACGGGCGACACGGGGGATACGGCGGGCGGTACGTACGCGGGCAGCGTGAGCCGGGCCAGCGCGCCGCCGTCCGGGGCGTTGCCGAAGACCAGCTCCGCGCCGATCACGGCGGCCTGGCCGGCGGCGATGGTGAGCCCGAGCCCGTGGCCCTTGCCGCCACCGGGACCCGCCGTCTCCGTACGGAAGCGCTGCGGCCCGTGCTCCAGCAGGTAGGGCGGATATCCCGGGCCGTGATCGCGTACGGTCACGGCCGGCCCGTCCATGGTCAGGACCACGGGCGGTCGGCCGTGCCGGTGGGCGTTGGAGACGAGGTTGCCGAGGACCCGCTCCAGCCGGCGCCGGTCGGTCTCGACGGCGGCGTCGCGGACGATCCGTACCTCCGTGGCGCCCGGGGTGCCTCTGGTGTCCATAGGCCCCGTGGTGCCGGCGGTGTTCGGGCTGCCCGCCGTCCGTACCACCCGTTCGACCAGCGGTCCCAGGTCGTGGACGGCCAGATCCACCTGTTCCGTACGGGCGTCGAGGCGGGAGATCTCCAGCAGATCCTCCGTCAGCGTGCGCATCGTCCGGACCCGCTCCCGCACCATCTCGGTCGGCCGGCTCGCGGGCAGCAGCTCGGCGGCGGCGGAGAGGCCGGTGAGCGGGGTGCGCAGTTCGTGGGCGACATCGGCGGTGAAGCGCTGTTCGCTCAGCAGCTTGGCCTGGAGGGTGGCGGCCATGGTGTCCAGCGCGGCCGAGACGGTGGCCACCTCGTCCTGCGGCCGTGAACGGCCCTTCGTCCGCGGGTCGTCGACGCGCGCGTCGAGATCGCCCGCGCTGATCCGCCGGGCCACCTGGGCCGTCAGATGCAGCCGCCGGGTGACGCGCGTGACGGCGAACGCGCCGACGAGGAGCGTGGCCCCGATGGCGAGGGCGGAGGAGCCCAGGATGGCCTGGTCGAGGTTGGTGATGGTGTTCTGGCTGAGCGAGTAGTCGACGCGGGCCGCGAGCGCCCTGCCGTCCGCCGGACCGGCCGCCCACATGGTGGGGCGCCCCTCGAAGTCCCCGACCATCGTGCCGCGCCGGCCGCTCTCCGCGAGGATGCGCAGCGGCTCGGGCAGCCCGGGCGCGTCCAGCCCGGCGAACCGGGGGAGCGGCTCGCCGGCCTCGTACGTCTGGGTGACGTTCATCAGCCGGGAGAGTGCTTTGTCGCGCGCGGAATTGACGGTCTGGCGGGTGACGGAGACATGGACGAGCGCGCCGAGGAGCGCGGCGAGCGCGCAGCACATCACCGTGATGAAGACGGCCGCCTTCCAGGTGAGGGTGGCGGTCCAGGCGGGCGGACGGAGCCTCATCGGCGCTCCGGCGGGGGGAGGGCGTCATGGCCGATGTGGCGCATGGGCCAGGCGAGACCAGGGAGTTCGGTGAGCCCTGTGAGCTTTGCCGACCCGGAGCGTTCGCCCGGCCCGTCCGTCTCCCGTGGGCGTACCGGCAGCTCCGTAACGGTGCCGTCCGGTGTCGGCGCCGGTGACCGGTCGGCCGGGACGATCTCGTCGCGGGTGGGGAGCATCGTGCCCCGGCGGCCGTCCCACGACCAGGCCGTCCGGTACTCGTACCCCGGGATGCCCGCCGAGACCACGCGCAGGATCAGGTCCCGGCCCGCCAGTTCCGCGCCGACGACCTGGTCGGCGGTGGACATGATCCGGGTCAGCCCGCCGTTCTCGGCGGTGTAGCAGCGGACCGCGAGCTGCTGGTACGGCAGCTCGATGCCGATGATCAGATCGGCGCGGCCGTCGCCGGTGAGGTCGTGGTGGTACGCGGTGAGGACCGGGCAGCCGGCGGGAGCGGCGGGGGCCGCGCCCGGGCCCCTGCCCCCGTTCCCGCCCCCGCCCGCGCTCGTCGTCGTACCGGCTCCACAGGCCGCGAGCCGGGCGGCGGTCCGCTCGGGGAGTCCGTCGACGCCGGTGAGGTCGTTCGGGTGGGCGGCGGCCTCCGCCCGTACGACGGTGACCGGGCTCAGCGAGGTGAGGTCGTTGTGGGGGACCTTGATGCCGGGCACCCGGTCGCGGGTGCTCTCCCCGAAGTCGAGGGGAGGCGCCGAGATGGGCGGCAGACCGGGCCACAGACGTACCGGACCGATGGCGGTCGGCGTCGGGCCCGCGCTTTTGAGCCCGCTCTGACCGGCGCACGCGGCCAGGACCCCGGAAAGGACGCAGGCCAGGGCCCCGGAAAGGGCCGGCGTCAGCGCGGCGGCGGTGCGGCGAGGGGACAAGACGCTCCTGGGCACGGGAACGGAGTCGGTTGCTCCGTCACTTTATGACCAGAAGGTGTTTTAAGTCGCTTAAGTCGCTTTTCAGTGTCGGTGGGGGTTCAGTGCCGGTGGGGGTCGGACTGCGCCGGGCGGCCGGTGCCCTGTCCGCCGTCCCGCTCCGTGCCCCCGGCCAGCAGCCGGTCCGCCTGCTCCTCGGTCAGCTGCTGTTCCGCGCCGCAGAACGTGCACTGTGTGGCGTACTTCGTGGAGAAGGCGAAGAGCGGCACGAAGAACAGCGTGAACTTCGTGACGCGCTTGGTGAGCGTGTGGGCCGACGGATTGCCGCACTGGCCGCAGATGAGGGTGAGTATCGCCAGTTGGTGGAGGTAACCCTTGGTGCCGAACAGGAGGATCATGACCGGTTCGCCTTCCGTGTCGGTCGATGGCGCGTGTGCTGTCGATGGTGCGTGTGCTGGAGAGTGTGCCGCACGGCCGTCTTGTCGCGGGGGTGGGCGGACTGTTCCCATGGGGATGAGGACGTAAGGGACACGGGGGACGTGGGGATGGGGAAAGATGACCGGATTGCGCGTCACGCCGGGCGGCCGGCCGGACCCCGGACGGCTGTACGTCAGCCGGCGGGACGGCGGCGCGACCGTCGCCTGGTACGACCAGGATGCCGCCCGGGTGAGCCTGTTCCCAGGGGCGGGACGTGACGAGGTGCTGGCCGCCCTCGCGCCGTACGTCACCGGTGAGGTGACGGTCGGGCCGCCCCCGGTCCCGACCCCCGCCGACCTCGACCGGCTCGCGCTGCACCCCGACGACGACCTCGCCCCCAACCGGCCGGGCGAGGCGCTGTACGGCGCGCTGGAGGCGGCGCCGGACGCCGGGCGGGCCCGGCTGACGGCCCGGCTGCGCCAGGACGCGCGGCGTACGGCACTGGCCGCGCAGCGCGCCGTGGGCGAGCAGCTCGACCTGCTGGAGGGCGCGGGGTGGCGGGTCCTGCACTCGATCCCGCTGCCGGGGGCGACGGCGCTGGCCGTCCCTGCCTCGGGCGGCGCTGCGGGCACGGTCGTGCCGGGCGCCGCCGCCGCCCGGATAGACCACCTCGCGATCGGCCCGGCCGGGGTGCTGGCGATACGGACCGTCGCCGCCCGGAAGCACGCGGTCCGGATCGCCGACCCGATGGTCCGTACGGGGCGCGCCGCGCCGCTGCCCCGGCTGCGCTGGGCCCGCCAGGCCGCCGAGCGCGCGTCGCTCGCGCTGGCCGGGCCCGTCCTTCCCGTACTGGCGGTGTACGCGCCGGAGGCGCTCGATCCGGCCCCGGCGGATGTGCGGGTGCTGCGGGAGACCGAGATCGCGGCGCTGGCGGATCTCGGGGGCGTGCTCAAACCGGCGGAGATCGAGGCGCTGTACGCGCTGGCGCGGGACCGCGGGACGTGGGCGCGGGTGTGAACACCCTTCACGGGTCTCATGACGCGAAGACGGGCAGGGGCCGCGCGCGCTCCGGGTCGAGGAGACCGCCGAGAAGGTCGCCGTACCGCTCCAGCCGGGCGGCGATGTCGCCGAGCCGGAAGACGAGCCGTCCCGCGTCCCCGGAATCCCCGCAGCCGGCGATCTCGTCCCAGGTCACCGGCGTGGAGACGGTCGGTTCCGGCCGGGCGCGCAGGGTGTAGGGGGCCGCGGTCGTCTTGGCGGCGGCGTTCTGGCTGAAGTCGACGAAGACCTTCCCGGGCCGCAGCGCCCGCCCCATCCGGTGGACGACCAGCTCCGGCATCGCCTGCTCCGCCTCGACGGCCAGGGTCCTCGCGTACGCCGAGACCGTCTCGGACGGCGTACGGACCAGCGGTACGAGCACATGCAGCCCCTTCGCGCCCGAGGTCTTCGCGTACGCCTCCAGACCGTCCGCGCCGAGCCGTCCGCGCAGCCAGCGCGCGACCGCGCAGCACTCGACGACGGTGGCGGGCGCGCCGGGGTCGAGGTCGAGGAGAAGCCGGTCGGCATGGCCGGGCGCCTCCGTACGCCACTGGTGGGTGTGGAACTCCACGACCAGGTTCGCTGCCCACATCAGCGCCGCGAGACCGGTCACGACCACCTGCCGGCCGCTGTCGGCGGATTTGCGCGGCACCTCCGCCACCTCCACCCAGCCGGGGGTGCCGGGCGGCGGGTTCTTGGTGAAGAAGCGCTGGCCGTCGGGGCCGTCGGGGTAGCGCAGGAAGGAGACGGGCCGGCCGGCGAGATGGGCCAGCAGAGGGGCGGCCGTACGGGCGTAATAGTGCAGAACCTCGCCCTTGGTGGTGCCGGTGGCGGCGTACAGCACCTTGTCCAGATTGCTGAGCGCCAGGCTCCGCCCCTCCACCTCTGTGATAGGCGTCATACGATGAGAATCCCATGATTGTGTGACGAAAGGGATGGAACGTGCGATCCATATGGAACGGCGCGATCTCCTTCGGGCTGGTCAGCATCCCGATCAAGCTGGTCAACGCCACCGAGAACCACTCGATCTCCTTCCGTCAGATCCACAAGGAGGACGGCGGCCGGATCCGCTACCGCAAGGTCTGCGAGCTGGACGGCGAGGAGGTGGCGGCGCCGGACATCGGCAAGGCGTACGAGGACCCGGGCGGCGTGATGATCCCGATCACCGAGGACGACCTGGCGGCGCTGCCGCTGCCGACGGCGAAGACGATCGAGATCGTGGCGTTCGTCCCGGCGGCGTCGATCGATCCCCTCCAGATGGACACGGCGTACTACCTCTCCGCGAGCGGCGTGCCGGCGGCCAAGCCGTACACGCTGCTGCGCGAGGCCCTGAAGCGCAGCCGGAAGGTCGCGATCGCCAAGTTCGCCCTGCGGGGGCGGGAGCGGCTGGGCATGCTCCGGGTCGTCGACGACGTCATCGTCATGCACGGCCTGCTCTGGCCGGACGAGATCCGCGCCCCCGAGGGCGTCGCGCCCGAGACCGAGGTGACGGTACGGGACGCCGAACTCGACCTGGCCGACGCCCTGATGGACACCCTGGGCTCGGTCGAACTCGACACCCTCCACGATGACTACCGCGAGGCCGTCGAGGAACTCATCGCCGCCAAGGCCGAGGGCGCCCCGGCCCCGCGCCCCACCGAGCCCGCGTCCGGCGGCGGCCGGGTCATCGACCTGATGGCGGCGCTGGAGAACAGCGTCAGGGCGGCGAAGGAGGCGAGGGGCGAAGCGGGCGCGGCATCCGACACGGCCGAGGTGGCCGACGTCACCCGCCTCCCGACGAAGAAGAAGACCACGCCCGCCAAGCGCACGGCCAAGAAGGCGGCAACCAAGAAGACCACCGCGAAGAAACCCCCCACCCCCCGCCCCAAACGCACCTCCGCCTGACCCCCCACAGCCTCCCGGCGGCCCTCCCCACCACCCCGGAATACCGTTCACGGCCACCCCGCCGGAGCTGGTAGTGTTTCCTTCGTCGCCAAGCAACACGGACGACAGGCAACACGCCCCCGTAGCTCAGGGGATAGAGCATCGGCCTCCGGAGCCGGGTGCGCAGGTTCGAATCCTGCCGGGGGCACTTCGCAAGAAGTGCCGGAAAGACCTCGCCTTCAGCCATCGCGCTGAACGCGGGGTCTTTTGCTTGCCACGCCCGGATCGCTGAGGCGCCCCCTCTCGGTGGCGCGCCTCGGCGACCTGAGGCCCGGAGAACCCTCCCGTCACGTCGCGGCGGATCTCACGTCATGCCGACCAGAGTTCCCGCATGCGTTCCCGCCTCTCCAGCGAAGCGGGCAGGCGCCGGAAGCCGCTGGTCGGCTCGCGGTGGATGACATCGATTCCGTACCGGTGCAGCAGTTCTACATCAGCGCGTGCTGGTTCGAGGGGGAACAGCGCTCCGAGTCGCTCCACCGGCCGCGGACTGTGCGGAGCGTAATCCAGCAACTGGGACAGGGCCTGGCGAGTGTGGAGACGCGTGGGTTTGCTCTTGGCCTCGATCAATTCGGTGCCCTTTGTGTCCGATACGTAGATGTCGCTTATTCCCGAAGGGCAGTAGAAGCGAATCGGAGTGCGGCCCTGAGCGATCAGGTGTTGCCTGAATTCACTGACGAGCCGGGATTCGTGACGCTCGACGACAATCAGGCCGTGGGCACGTTCGTAAGTGGTGCGGTGCGTGCGCACTTCTTCCGCCGCGGCGATACGCACGGGGTCTCTGGCCGGAAGGGCGGGAGTGGAGTTGGTGACGGGGCTGGGGATGGGGATGCGGCTTGAGCTGAGGCTGGGGTGCTCCGACGGTTCCGACGGCTCCGGGGCTGTGGTGGCCGGGCTCCATGCCGTGCCGGGCGTAATCATGAACTCTTCGAGGACGGAGCGGGCCTGGTGGTCCCGCAGCACCAGCTGACCGGGAAACACGTGATTCGACTTGTAGCCGATCGCCGCGTTCAGTTCGAGGTAGCTGATGTCGGAGGGGGCGAAGTCCAGCAGGCTGTATACGATGTGCCAGCTCTTCTCGTGGCTCTCCGGCTTCCAGAGCCGGTCGGCGAGGGCGCCATTTCGGAATACCGCACCGACTTCGCCCACGGCAAGGACTTGATTCCGGCCGGTGAACAAGACGATATCGCCGGTCGTGACATCGGCCATCTTTTTTTCGTGGCGCGCCCTGGCTCCCCAGAAACGAGCCTTCTTCTCCGGGTGCAGGGCAGCGAGTCGCTCGCGCTGCTCCGGTGTGAGCAACTCGTCGTAGCGGGGCTCGGCGAAGGGGACTTCCTGGTCGATGGTGTCGGCCCAGTGACGCTGGGCTCCGGAGCTTCCGTACGACGGGGAGACGAGCACCCGCACAGGGGCACTTCCCTTCAAGGAGGAGGTGAGAGGGGGAGCGAGAGGGATTGGGAGGGAAAGGGGCGGGGCGACGAGAGGAGGGGACAGGACGAGGAGAAAGCGGTGGCAGCTGCCAACAGGCGGGAGGAACAGGGTAATTCAGCGGTGGTTCCGGGCAAGGCCCGCTCTGGGCGTGTGCACCGTCCGGGCCTGCGAAAACGCCTGTGATAGCTTGCCGAGGCCAGTCGAACCCATGTACGTGGGTCAGGGAATCCGGTGGGAATCCGGAGCTGACGCGCAGCGGTGAGGGTGACGGGCGTGGCATCGGCCACTGGGCGCTGGGCGTCCGGGAAGGCGCCTCGTCCGGGTGATCCCGAGTCCGAAGACCTGCTGGCCCCTCCGTCCCTGTTCGGGGGCGGGGGAGCACCGTACGAACGGGCTCCGCGCATGGGCCCTCGAACGCAGAGGATCTTCCGTGCTGAACGCGCGCCCCTTCCGTATGTCTGTTGTGCCCGCCGCCCTGCTCGTCGCGGGGGCGTTGACGCTCACCGCCTGTGGGGGGGACGGGGAGAAGTCAGCGGTGTCGGGCAAGGCCGCCTCGGGGGGCGGGTATCCCGTCAGCCTCAAGAACTGCGGGCAGACCGTCACCGTCAAGGCCGAGCCCCGGCAGGCCGTCTCGCTCAATCAGGGCACCACCGAGATCATGCTCACGCTCGGGCTCGCCGACCGGATGGCCGGGACCGCGACCTGGACCGATCCGCTGCCCAAGGCGCTGGTCAAGGCCAATGCCGAGGTGCCGCGGCTGGCCGACAACAACCCCTCCTTCGAGAAGGTGCTCGACGCCGAGCCCGACTTCGTCGCCTCCTCCTTCATCTCCACCCTGGGCAAGGGCGGCGTCGCCACGCGGGCGCAGTTCGAGAAGCTCGGTGTGCCGACGTACATCTCCCCGGCCGACTGCACCAAGAACGACAAGGTCGTGGGCACCGACGGCGCCCGCTCCACCCCGCTGACCATGGACGTCATCTACGAAGAGGTCGAAGACCTCGCCAAGGTCTTCGGCGTGGAGAAGCGCGGCGCGGAGGTCGTCGCCTCGCTGAAGGCGCGGATGGCCGCGGCCGTGGAGGGGATCGATCCCGTCAAGGCCAAGAAGACCACCGTCCTCTACTGGTTCGCGAACTCCGACTCCCCCTACATGGCCGGCTGCTGCGGCGCCCCCGGGATCATCACCAACGCGGTCGGCGCGAAGAACATCTTCGACGACACCCAGGACGAATGGCCCCAGATCAACTGGGAGACCGTCGCCGACCGCAACCCCGACTTCCTCGTCATCGGTGACCTCACGCGCAAGTCGCAGACCGCCGAGACCGCCGAGAAGAAGATCGAGTTCCTGGAGACCAACCCGGTCACCAAGAAGATGGACGCCGTCAAGAACAAGCGGTACGTACTGCTCAGCGGCCAGGCGATGAATCCGACCATCCGCACCGTCGAAGGGGTCGAGAAGGTCGCCGCCGCGCTGCGCGCGTACGCGCCCGCCAAGTGAGCGGCGTGCGCGTCACCGGCGTACGAGGGACCGGCATACGGCAGGCTTCGCTGGCCTGCGGTGGCCTCGGGCTGCTGCTGCTCTCCGTCGCGCTCGCCATCACCATCGGCCCCGCCGACATCCGCGTCGGTGACGTCTGGTCCGTCGTCGCCGCCCACCTCGGCATCGGCGAGTCGCACGTCACCCCGATCCGCGACGGCATCGTCTGGAACCTGCGGCTGCCACGGACCCTCCTCGCCGCCGTGTGCGGTGCCGGGCTCGCCGTGTGCGGCGCGGTCATGCAGTCGCTGCTGCGCAACCCGCTCGCCGACCCCTTTGTGCTCGGCGTCTCGTCGGGGGCCTCGACCGGCGCCGTGCTGGTCGTCGTCCTCGGGGTCGGCGGGGGAGTGGTCTCGCTGTCCGCCGGGGCGTTCCTCGGGGCGCTGCTGTCGTTCGCGATGGTGCTGCTGCTGAGCCACACCCTCGGCGGTACGACGGACCGGGTGGTGCTCTCCGGGGTCGCGGCGATGCAGCTCTTCTCCGCGCTCACCTCGTTCGTCGTCATGACCTCGGCCGACGCCGAGACCACCCGCGGCGTGCTGTTCTGGCTGCTCGGCTCGCTCAGCGGCGCGGGCTGGACCGACGTGTGGGTCTGCGCCGCCGTACTCGCGCTCGCGCTGGTCGTCTGCGGCGGGTACGCCCGTACCCTCGACGCCTTCGCGTTCGGCCAGGACGCGGCGGCCACGCTCGGTGTCTCCGTCGGCCGTACGCGGCTGGTGCTGCTCTGCGTCACGGCGCTGCTGACGGCCGCGCTGGTCAGCAGCGCGGGGGCGATCGGCTTCGTCGGGCTCGTCCTGCCGCACGCCGCCCGCGCGCTGGTCGGCCCCGGGCACGCCAGGCTGCTGCCGGTCACGGCGCTGGCCGGGGCGGTGTTCCTGGTGTGGGTCGACACCCTGGCCCGTACCGTTCTCGATCCCCAGGAGGTACCGGTGGGTGTGGTGACATCGCTGATCGGTGTGCCGGCGTTCGTGCTCGTCCTCTACCGGGGGCGGCGGATCGCGTCGTGAACACTGCCGATGTGGGCCATGGTGCGGTAAGCGGCGGGCTGCGCGCCGAGCGTGTCTCCCGTACGGTCGCCGGCCGGCTCATCCTCGACGGCGTCGGCCTCGCGCCCGCGCCCGGCTCCACCCTCGGGCTCCTCGGACCCAACGGCTCCGGCAAGTCCACCCTCCTGCGGATCCTCGCCGGGGTCCTCGCGCCCGCCTCCGGTGTTGTCACCCTCGACGGCCGTCCGCTGGCCGACGTCGGCCGCCGCGCCGTCGCCCGGCGGGTCGCCGTGGTCGAGCAACAGACCGACACCCAGGTCGAGTTGACCGTACGGGACGTGGTGCGCCTCGGCCGCGTACCGCATCGGCGCGCCTGGGCCACCGCGTCGGCGGGCGACGAGGCGGCCGTCGCCACGGCCCTGGAGCGTACGGGGCTGACGGGCCGGGAGGGGCAGTCCTGGCACACCCTCTCCGGCGGTGAGCGCCAGCGCGTCCAGATCGCCCGCGCGCTCGCCCAGGACCCGCGCGAACTCCTCCTCGACGAACCGACCAACCACCTCGACATCCAGCACCAGCTCGATCTGCTGAACCTCGTCGCCACGCTCCCCGTCACCACCGTCATCGCGCTGCACGACCTGAACCTCGCGGCGATGTACTGCGACCAGGTCGTGGTCCTCCGCGCGGGCCGCGTCGTCGCCGCCGGGCCGCCCGGTGACACCCTCACCGAGGAGCTGATCGCGGACGTCTACGGCGTACGCGCCACCGTCACGCCCGAAGGGCCCGACGGCCGGCCGCATGTGCGGTTCCTGGGGACGGTGGCGGGGGGCTCGCAGGTGACGGTGGCGGGGGCCCCGCCGGTAAGGGGTGACTCATCCGCCCCGGACTCGGGTGACTCACCTCACGCGGAGTCCCTCCACCCTTAATGCGTATGATGCGCAAGTGCCCAGCTATCGCATCCGTACCGCGACCCCCGCCGATCTCGACGCCGCGCGCGCCGTGATGCTCGACACCGTCTACCGGGACTTCGGTACGGGTTATGTGCCGCGCTGGCACGCCGACATCATCGATCCGGCGGCCTTCTATCTCGCCCCGCCGCGTCACACCCTCCTCGTAGCCGTCGACGAGGAGGACGGCGGCGCCGTCGCCGGGGTCGCCGCGCTCGACTCGCGGGGGCCCGCCCATCCCCCCAACCCCGCCTGGCTCGCGGAGCGTTACCCGTCCGGCGAGACCGCCCAGCTGCGCCGCGTATACGTACGGCCCGACCATCGGCGCCGGGGTCTCGCGCGCGAGCTGGTGCGGGAGCTGATGGGCTTCGCCGCGGCGGACGGTGGGTATCGCTCCGTGTATCTGCACACCGACCCGGCCGTTCCGGGGGCCGAGGCGTTCTGGCGGTCCATGGGCAAGGCGGTGTGCGATGAGCGCGAGGACGGCGGCGAGACCGTTCATTTCGAGATACCTCTCGGCTGAGGCGTCTCGCTCGCCTGAGTTGTCTTGGCTGGGTCGTCTCGGCTGAGTCGTCTCGGCTGAGGCGGCGACCCGGGGTGCTTGTGAAAATGATTGTCATGTAATCTCTCGTTCGTCCGACCCGAACAGCCCCGCAGAACAGAGAACGAGGACCATGCGCTCCGTCCGACGCCGCCGGTTGGCCGCCGGCCTGCTGCTCACCCCCCTGCTCGCGCCCCTGCTCTCCGGCTGCTTCGCCTCGGGCCCGGACTCCTCCGGCACCTCGTCCGCGAAGGACTCCGCGAAGGGGTCCGCCGACGGCAAGCGGCTGCGCGTCGCGCTCGCCTTCCCGCCCGCCGAGAACCTCTCCCCGTACGGCGCCGACGCGACCCTCCTCAGCCGGCTCGGCGTCACCGAGGGGCTGACGAGGCTCGACGGGAACGGAGCCGCCGCGCCCTCCCTCGCCGAGTCCTGGACCAGGGAGAACAGCCGCAGCTGGCTGTTCACACTCCGCGACGCGCGCTTCCAGGACGGCACCGCCGTCACGGCCGAGGCCGCCGCCGCCTCCCTCACCCACGCCGCCGCGGCGACCCCCATACCGTCCGCGCTCACCGGTGTCACGCTGACCGCCGAGGCGGCAGGCGAGGGGCGGGTACGGGTCACGACCGCCAAGCCCGACCCCGTACTGCCGCTGCGGCTCGCCGGACCCAGCCTCGCCGTGCTCTCCCAGAAGGCGTACGGCAAGGACGGCAAGGCCACCCCGATCGCCACCGCCACCGGCCCCTTCGAACTGACCAAGGTCAACGGCTCCACCTCCGCCACCCTCGACCGCTTCGACGACTACTGGGGCGGCCGGGCCCAGGCGTCCGGCATCGACGCCAAGTTCATCGCCGACGGCACGGCCCGCGCCAACGCGCTGCGCAGCGGCGAGGAGGACATCGCGGAGGCCGTACCCGTCGCGCAGGCCGCGTCCCTGGCCCAGGGCACCGCGCGCGAAGTGCCCACCTCCCGCACCACCAGCCTCCTCCTCAACACCCGTTCCGGGCCGTTCGCCGACCCGGCGGTCCGGGCCGCCGCCCGCGCGGCGCTGGACACCTCCGTACTCGCCAAGAACGTCTTCGAAGGCCACGCCGACCCCGGCCAGGGCATCTTCGGACCCGCGCTGAGCTGGGCCGCGGGCAAGCGCGTCGCCCCGGTCGGACGGGCGAAGGCGGCGAGCGCGGGCGCGGTCAAGGGGACGACGGTCAGCCTCGCCACGTACGACAACCGGCCCGAGCTGCCCGAGGTCGCGCAGGTGCTCCAACAGCAGCTGGAGAAGGCCGGGTTCACGGTCAAGCTGACCGTACGGGAGTACTCGCGGCTCGAAAGCGACGCGCTCGCCGGGAAGTTCGACGCCGTCGTCGCCGCGCGCAACACCATGCTCGACACCGGCGACCCGGTCTCCATCCTCGCCTCCGACTACACCTGTGACGGCACCTACAACCTGGCCCGCCTCTGCGACAAGGCCGTGGACAAGGCCGTCGCCGCGGCCGACGCCACCGCCGACCCGGCGAAGCGGCAGGACGCGGCGATGGCGGCCGAGGCGCGGATCCTGGGCGCGGACGCGGTCGTTCCGCTCGTACACCAGCGGAACATCGTGGGCGTCGCCGACGCCGTACGGGGCGTGGTCCTCGACCCGTACGAGCGCGCTCTCGTCGCCACCGGCACGCGGCGCTGATCCGAGCATGCCGCGTTTCGTGTCACGTGTTGTGCCGCGTGTTCCGGGGCGTTTTGCGGGGCGTTCTGTGCCGCGTCATCTGAGGCTCACCGCGCTTCCCGGGCTGGCCGTCCTGTGGCGGGCCGTCCTCGCGGGCGGTCTGCTGTGCGCGATCGGGCTGCTGCCCTGGCTCTCGCGCACCGACCCCGCGCTGACCGTCCTCAAGGCGCGGTCCGCCGAGCGCGACCCCGCGCCCGAGGTGCTCGACGCGATACGGGACCAACTCGGCCTCGGCGCCGGGCCCGTCCATCTCCTCGGGCAGTGGCTCGGCGGCCTCGCGCACGGCGACGCGGGCCACTCCTGGATCTCCGGCGCCGCCGTACTGCCCGCCGTCGTCCAGTCCCTGGGCGCGTCGCTGCTGCTCATGGGCGCGGCGATGGCGGTCGCGCTGGTCACGGCGTGCGCCGTGTGCGCCCGTACACTCCGGCGCGGAGCCGGCCGGCGGGGGCGCCCGGCGCGCGCGGGCGGCGCGGCGGCGATGGTCGCCTCGCTCCCCGAGTTCCTCACCGCGTCCGTGCTGGCCACCGTGGTCGGCGTCCAGCTCGGCTGGCTGCCCGCGCTCGGCTGGTACGGGCCGAAGTGGCTGATCCTGCCCGCGCTCGCGCTCGGCGTACCCGCCGGCGCACTGCTCGGGCGGCTGCTCGACGACGCGCTCCCCGGCGCATTCGCCGAACCATGGGCGCTGGCCGCGACCGCGCGCGGCATACCGGAGCGCCGCATCGCCCGCCAGGCGGTACGGCGCTGCTTCCCCGGACTGCTGCCGAACCTCGGGCTGTTCGTTGTCGGGCTCACCGGCGGGGCGGTCGCCGTCGAGCAGATCTTCGACATACCCGGGCTGGGCCGGCTCACGCTCCAGGCCGCGATCGCGCAGGATCTGCCCGTACTCCAGGCCGGTACGCTCGCGCTCCTGCTGCTCGCGGCGGCCGCGGGCGGCGCGGCGCGGGGCTTGGCGCGGCTGCTGCTCGGCCCCGTCCTGCGCGACGGCGCGCTCCAGTCCCCGCACCGGCCGCGGCCCGGCCGCTCCGTAATGCCCCTGGTGTACGGGGTGCCGCTGCTGGCCGTCATCGGCGCCGGGCTGGCGCGCGATCCGCTGGCGCTGGACACGGCCGCGCGGCTGCGGGCGCCGTCCTGGGCGCACCCGTTCGGTACGGACGCGCTGGGGCGCGACGTGCTGGCCCGGGTCGGGCACGGCGCGCTCACCACGCTCGCCCTGGCGCTGGCCGTGAGCGCCGCCGCGCTGCTGATCGGGGTGGTGCTGGGGCTGCTGCCGAAGGTGTCGGGCCCGGCGGTCGACACGGTCAACGCCATCCCGCCGGTGCTCGCCGGGCTGCTGGTCGTCGGGGTCGCGGGCAGTGGCCCGTACACCCCGGCGCTGGCGGTGGCCGCCGTCGCGTGGGCGCCACTGGCAGCGCACGCCGGCGCGCTGCTCACGCAGGAACGGGCCACCACGCATCTCGCCGCGACGCGCGCGCTGGGCGCGGGACCGCTGCATCTGCTCCGCCACGACCTGCTCCCCGCCGTACTCCCGCCCGTCACCCGGCACGCGCTGCTGCGGCTGCCCGCGGTGGCGCTGGCGCTGGCGTCGCTGGGCTTCCTCGGCCTGGGCGCGCAGCCGCCGGACCCGGAGTGGGGCCTGCTGCTCGCCGAGAACCTCCCGTACGCGGAACGCGCCCCCTGGGCCGTACTGGCCCCGGCCGCGGCGCTGGCGCTGCTGGGCGCGCTGGCGGTCTCGGCGGCGGGCGGGGTACGGCTGCCGGGGCGGCGGGGGCGGGGGACTGCTGACCTGGGTCCCGGGAACGGCCGGGCGCGTCCGGAGGAGCACGAGGCGGACGAGGCGTCCCGTGTCCGTAAGCCTGTGTACGCGGCCTCCGGGCCGAAGGGGGAAGTGTGACCGGCGAGCGACGAGTACGGGAGACGGCGGGGGAGACGGATCCCGGGGCGGCAGCGGAGACGGCCGGGGAGTCGGCAGCGGCGACGGCGGGGGAGGCTGAGCCGCCGCGCAGATCCGGGGCGCGGCGCTTCGCCGTATGGCGGGATCTGTCACCGTTGCTGCGGCTGCTGATCCTGACGCAACTCGCCTTCAACGTCGGCTTCTTCGCCGTGCTGCCGTTTCTCTCCGAGCACCTGGGCGCGGCGCTCGGCATGGCGGGCTGGCTGGTCGGGCTGGTGCTCGGGCTGCGGACGTTCAGCCAGCAGGGCATGTTCGTGGTGGGCGGCGCGCTGACCGACCGTTACGGCGTCCGGCCCGTGGTGCTGGCGGGCTGCGCGCTGCGGATCGGCGGGTTCGCCTGGCTCGGGTACGCGGACGGCACGGCGTCGGTCATCGGCGCCGTCCTGCTGACCGGCTTCGCGGCGGCGCTGTTCTCACCTGCGGTGGAGTCGGAGGTGGCCCGGCAGGCGGTGGCCCGCGAGAAGGCGGGCGACGGGCCGCGCACGGATGTGCTGGCGCTCTTCACCGTGGCCGGACAGGCGGGCGCGTTCGTCGGCCCGCTGCTGGGGGCGCTGCTGCTGGCGGTGGACTTCCGTACGGTCTGCCTGGCCGGGGCCGGGATCTTCGTCCTGGTTTTGGCGGGACACGCGTGGCTGCTGCCGGGGCGCGTTTCGGGTCGCGCGGGGACGGATGGCGGCGGACCCGTCGCCGACTCCAACTCCGGCTCCGGCCCCGGCCCCGAGGGCCGGGGCGCGGTGCGGGCGCTGCTGGGCAACCGGCCGTTCCTCGCGCTGTGCGCGGCGTACGGGACGTATCTGCTGGCCTACAACCAGCTCTACCTCGCGCTCCCGGCGGAGGTGGAGCGCGCGGCGGGCTCCCAGGCGCCGCTGGCCTGGCTGTTCGCGCTCTCGTCGCTGCTGGTGGTGACGGCCCAACTGCCGGTCACCCGCTGGGCGGCGGCCCGTCTCGACCTGCGCCGCTCGATGGCCGCCGGGCTGCTGATCCTGTCGGCGGGCTTCGCCCTGGTGGCCGCCGCACTGCCGGCCGGGAGCACGGGCACGGTCGGCCTCCTCCCGGCGGCCGGCTTCGTGGCACTGCTCACCCTCGGCCAGATGCTCATAGCCCCAGCCACCCGAGCCTGGCTCCCAGACCTGGCCACCCCCGGCCGCCTGGGCCTCTACACGGGCGCACTGTCCTCCGTATCCGGCTTGATAGTCCTGGCAGGCAGCGCGGCAACAGGCTCCCTACTGGACGCGGGCCTGCCCCCAGCAGCGGTCTGGCTGATCCTGGCGACACTGCCGGCAGCGGCGATAGGCGTACTACCGGCCCGGGGGAGGGGGCCTGGGGGGCCGCTCTCCTGACGGTCGGTTCAGGGGCTGGCCGGCGGGTGGGCCCTGCGGGGCTGCGCGGCAGTGGGAGGGGCTGCCGGGCTGGTCTCGGCGGCTGACGGCCGTCTGTTGGTTGAGGCTCATGCGCCGGTGGGCGCTGTGGGTTGTCGGGTGCGGGTCAGAGCGACGCTGAGTGGGGTGTGCCGGTGGCGGGGGTTGTTGGGTGTGGGGCCGCCCCTCCAGTCTTTGAGTGTCGCGTCTCCGGGGGAGGTGTAAAGGGCGCTCCTAAAGTCGCGTCGCTGCGCGATGGGCTGCGCCCACCCTTGACACCTCCCCCGGAGTCGCAAGTGCAGGTGCGGGAGGGGCGGCCGGGGGGAAGGGGGGCCCAGGGGGTGGTGCCGTGCTGCCGGTCGGTTCAGGGGCTGGCGGGCCGGTGGGCCCTGCGGGGCGGCGCGGCAGAGGAATGGGGCGGTCCGACACCGGCTCGGCGGCTGACGGTCCGCTGTTTGCTGAGACTCAAGCCCCGCTGGTCACCGTAGCGTTGTGGTGCCCGGAAGGCGGGTGGGTTCTGCTGTCCGGCCGGGTCTGCGGGCCGGACGCCTCCAGCAATCTGCCCCATATGGGGTGTTTTGGTGGGCGGTTGGGGGGCTCTTCGGGCGGCACATGTGTCCTCAGGTGCATTAGCGGCTCTCCGGGGCACATGGGCGGCCCCCAGGGGTCCACTTGATGCCACACGCGTCCCGGCAGGCGCCTTTCCGGGCTGCTGGGCGGGGCCCGCCGCCCGGTCGCCCCCCGGGCCGGACACCCCCACCCGCATGTCTCTTATAGGGTGGTTTGGTGGCCGGTTCGGGGTGTCTCGGGCGGTACATGTGTCCTCAGGTGCGTTAGCGGCACTCCGGGACGCATGGACGGCCTTCAGGGGCCCACTCGGTGCCGCACACGTCCCAGTAATCCCACCGCCCACACTCGGTGACCAGCGGGGCTTGAGTCTCAACCAACCGGCGGCCGTCAGCCGCCGAGACCAGCCCGGCAGCCCCAATCCTCTGCCGCGCGCCCCGCAGGGCCCACCCGCCCGCCGGACCCTGAGCCGAGTGGCAGAACGGCGCCACCTCCTGGGCCCCCCTTCCCCCCGGCCGCCCCTCCCGAAAGCCGCACTTGCGCCGGAAGGGGAGGTGTCAAGGGTGGAGCGCAGCGTAATCGGCGCAGCCGACGCGACGAAGGAGCGCCCTTTACTCCTCCCCTGGAGGCGCGACACTCAAAGGCTGGAGGGGCGGCCCCACGCCCGACAACCTCCGCCACCGGCACACCCCCGACAGAGCTCCGCTCTGACCCGCACCCGACAACCCCACGGTGACCACCGGGGCATGGGGCCGCCGGCCGAAGTTGTCCACTCAGTGCGCGGGGTACGCATGGCGGCGGGATGCCCAGGCCACCGTCAGGGCCGCCGCTATCAGGGGTAGTGCCGTCCAGGGGAGTGCCCCCGGGCCGGTGCTTTCCAGGACTACGCCGCCTGTCAGGGAGCCCGCCGCGATGCCCGCGTTGTAGACCGTCGTCTGCATCGCCGTCGCCACGTCCGCGCGGGACGGGCCCGAGATGCGGACCAGTGCCGTTTGGATCAGGGTCGGCGCGCCGCCGAAGGCCGCGCCCCAGGCGGCGACGGCGGGCAGCAGGACCGCTGGGTGGGTGCCGAAGAGGGCCAGCGCCAGATGCGCCGTCGCGATGACGGCCAGCGCGCCCAGCAGCGTGGCGCGCGGGTGGCGGTCGATGAGGGCGCCGGTGAGCCAGATGCCGGCGACCGTGGCCGCGCCGAAGACCAGCAGCACCACTCCCGTACGGCCGAAGCCCGCGTGCTCGGAGAACGGCGCCAGGTACGTGTACATCGTCTGGTGGCCCAGGAGCAGCAGCAGCGTCGTCGACAGCACCGCGAGGATCCCTGGTACGGCGGCGATCCGCCGCAACGGCGCCCGGTCGGCGGCCGGTTCGCCCGGGAAGTCCGGCACGCGCAGCCGTACCCACCCCACCAGCAGCCCCGCCAGCACCGCCACCGTCCCGAACGCCGCCCGCCAGCCGAACAGCGACGCCAGCGCCGTGCCCGCCGGGATGCCCAGGGAGAGCGCCACGGTGATCCCGGCCAGCACGATCGCGATGGCCCGCCCCCGCCGCTCCGCCGGGACCATCCGCGCCGCGTACCCCGCGAGCATCGCCCACATCGTGCCGCCCATCACACCGGCCAGCAGCCGCGCCCCGAACGTCAGCCAGTACTCGGACGAGACGGCGGTCACGGCGTTGCACACCGCGAAACCGGCCAGCGCACCGATCAGCACCGGTCGCCGCCGCAGCCCGCGCAGCGCCGCCGTCAGCGGGATCGCCGCCACGAAGGACGCGGCGGCATAACCGGTCACCAGGAACCCCACCCGCCCCTCGGACACCCCCAGGCTCTGGCTCATCCCGGGCAGCAGCCCGGCGGGCAGCAGTTCGGTCATGACGGCGGTGAAGGCCGCCGTGAAGAGGGCCAGCAGCCCCCACAGGGGCAGGCCGGAGGTCCCGGTGGCGGGCGACGGTCCGGCTGCGGGCATGGAGGTGCCATTGCCGGTCGATACGGTGGGCATGCGACCATCGTGAGACCTTCACATCAGTGTGAAGGCAAGCCCGGCCGAAGGCCCGAAGGCCCGAAGGCCCGAAGGCCCGAGGGTCCGAAGGCGAAGCCGTAAACGTCGCCCCCCTACGAGCGGAGTGCTATGCGCATCGGTGAACTCTCCCGGCGCACCGGCGTCCCCACCCGCATGCTGCGCTACTACGAGGAGCAGGATCTCCTCCACCCCGAACGCGCCGAGAACGGCTACCGCGTCTACGACGAGACCGCCGTATCCCGCGTCCAGCAGCTCCGTGGGCTGCTCGACTCCGGGCTCACCACCGAGATCATCCGCCGGATCCTCCCCTTCCTGAACCGGCCGGACCAGATCCATCTCCATCCGGAGTGCCTGACCCCGGAGACCGCCGCGCTGCTGCGCGAGGAGGCGGAACGGATTCACCAGCGCGTCGAATGCCTCGCCCGCAACCGGGACGCCATCTACGCCTACCTCGACGCCGTACAGCCGAAGGACGCAGAGGTAGACGCGGCCGTGGACGCGGCGCGGACGTAGGCATGGGCGCGTAGGCGTATCCCTCTACGCGTGCCCCAGCGCGTCCCGCGTCGCCCACCGCGCCCGCCACTGCTCGGTGCCCACCCCGGACAGCACCACCCGCACCACGTCCTCGGCCAGCCCCTCCGTCACCGGCAGATGCCCGAACAGCGCCCGGTAGTACGTCGTCGAGGCCAGCATGTCGAGCAGCAGGTCGATATCCGCGTCCGGCTCGATGTCGCCCCGAGCGATCCCGCGCCGCAGCGCCTCGGCCGTCGAGGCCCGCCGGGGGTGGAAGAACGTGTCCAGGAACGTGGCCGCCAGCTCGGGATCGTCCGCCAGATCGGCGACGAGCCCGGACAGGGTGTGCCGGAGGGAGGGCGCGGCGAACGCCTGACCCAGGGTGGTGATCCCGGCGATCAGATCGCAGTGCGTACAGCCGGTGTCGGGGGTCGGGGAGGTGCCGATCGTGGTCGCCAGCGCCTCGACGACCAGGTGCTGCCGGGAGCGCCACCGCCGGCGCAGCGCCGGCTTGCTCGTACCGGCGCGTGCGGCCACCGCCTCCAGGGTGAGCCGCGCGTAGCCCGACTCTTCGAGGATCTCCAGCACGGCTACGGGTACGGAGGCGTCGATACGCCCGTCCCGGGGCCGGCCCGTGCGTGCCGTGGCGGAGTCCCGTGTGTTGACCATGCCCGAAGTATAGGTATTCTCGAATCGTTCCATGCCGTAACGGAACGTAATTCGAGGAGCCGCCATGCCCGCGCAAACAGATCCGCCCGCCGATCCACCCGCCCCCGCCGGGAGCGTCTTCGCGCCGCCCCACCGGGCCCTCACCCTCGGGGTGATCCTCTCCGTCGGCATGGTCGCCTTCGAGTCGCTCGGGGTGGCCACCGTCCTGCCCGGTATCGCCCGGAGCCTCGACGGCCTGGGCGCGTACGGCTGGGGGCTGTCCGCGCTGATGCTCGCCAACATCGTCGCCACCGTGCTCGCGGGCCGCGCCGCCGACCGCTTGGGGCCCGCCCGGCCGCTCGCGCTGGGCATGCTGCTCTTCGCGGCGGGCTGCGCGCTGGCCGGGACCGCCGGCTCGTGGCCGCTGTTCCTCCTCGGCCGGGTCGGGCAGGGGCTGGGCGTCGGCGTCATCATGGCCATGGCGTACACGGTGGTCGGCCTCGCCTACCCGGAGCGGCTGCGCGCGCGGATGTTCGCGCTGCTCTCCTCCGCGTGGACGATTCCGTCCCTGGTCGGCCCGGTCGTCGCGGGTTCCCTCGCCGACCGGGTGGGCTGGCGCGCGGTGTTCCTGCTGATGCTGCCGCTGGTGGCCGTCGCCGCCGCGCTGACCCTCTCGGCGGTACGGCGCGTACGGGCGGCAGAGGCAGAAGCAGGAGAGGCGGCGGGAACCGACCGGACCACCCCGGCCCGTACCGTCGAAATCCCTTGGTGGAAGGGGCTGTTGGCCAGTTCCATCCTGCTCACGGCCGGTACGGGACTGCTCCTCCAGGCGCTGCTGCTGCGCGACCTCGTACTCCTCGCCGTGCTCTCCGTGGCCGGGATCGCCCTCGCCGTGCCCGCCCTGCGCCGCGTCACCCCCGGCGGCACCCTCACCGCCCGGCCGGGGCTCGGCGCGGGTGTCGCGCTGCGCGGGCTGCTGTGCGGGGTCTACTTCGGGAGCGAGGCGTTCCTGCCGCTGGGCCTCCAGGAGCTGCGCGGGCTGAGCCCCACGGCCGCCGGGCTCGGCCTCTCGGCGGGCGCGATCACCTGGGTGCTCGGCTCGCTGTTCCAGGCGCGCCGCGATGCCGGGCCCCTCGCGCGCCCCGGGAGCCGTACCGCCGGGGTGACGCTCGGCTTCGCGCTGCTGCTCGGCGGGGTGGCCGTGACGGCGACGGCGGTGCTGGCCGACTCCGTACCCGCCTGGATCGCCGTACTCGGCTGGGCGATCGGCGGCGCCGGCATGGGGGTCGCGTTCAACGCGTCCACCACGGAGACGATGGAGCAGACGCCGCCCGGCCGGCAGGGCGAGATCAGCGGCGCCCTTCAGCTCGCCCAGACGCTCGCCACCGCGCTTGTCGCGGGCCTCGGCGGCGCCGCGCTCGCCCTCGCCGGCCACCACGGCGCCACCACCCGGGCCGCCCTGCTGTGGACCTTCGCGTTCACCGCGGCCCTCGCGGTGGCGGGCCTGCTTCTCGCGCGCCGGCTCACGCCCCGTCGGCCGGACGCTGCATCCGCAGCGCCAGCTCCCGCAGCAGCTCCTCCGAGGTGATGTCCGTACGGCCGCTGTCGTGCACCCGGGCCAGCTCGGCGTACACGTACGAGAACGCGCCGATCAGCCGCATGACGGCGGGCAGCGCCGCCTCCGTCACCGCGTGGGCCGCCTCCAGCGGGGTGGCCTCGGGGGAGACCGTGAACGACGGGAAGACCTCCGCGAGCAGCGAGCCGATCTGACCCGCCCCCGGTACGGCGGGCCGCTCCCCGGCGGCGCGGTCTCCGGTGCCGGGCTCCGCCTCCGGGCCGGTGCTCCTGACCCACTCGGCGGACTGGGTGAGGATTCCGATGGCCCTGAGGACGACTTCGTTCTGCTCCATGCCCGAGAGAGTATCCAGGCAGGTACGGGGGCGGGAGGGGCGCGTGTCCGCGGTCCGCGCCGGGTGGAAGTGGGCAAAACCCGGACGCGGCGGTGGGATCGGACCTACTCTCAAGTGGTGTCCGGGGCGTCCGGCCGAGTGCTCGTTGTCGATGACAACCGAGTCATCCGGCAACTGATCAGGGTCAACCTTGAGCTTGAGGGGTTCGAGGTCGTGACCGCGGCCGATGGTGCCGAATGCCTGGAGGTCGTGCACGACGTGCAGCCCGATGTCATCACCCTCGACGTGGTGATGCCCCGGCTCGACGGGATGCGCACCGCCGCGCGGCTGCGCGCCGATCCGCGCACCCGTCCGCTGCCGATCGCGATCATCAGCGCCTGTACGCAGCACGAGGTGGAAGCCGGTCTGACGGCCGGGGTCGACGCCTTCCTGGCGAAGCCGTTCGAACCGGCGGAGCTGGTCCGACTCGTCGACCGTCTCTCCCGCCGGGAGACCCCGCAGGGGTCGTCGTCCTGGGACGGCAGATACGGCGCGGGCCGAGGAGCGGGCTCCACCCACGCGTGACCGCCTCCCGGCGGTGCGCCTCCCGGCGAGGGGCCGTCGTCCGTCTTGGGCTAAGCCCGGTGCACACGTGCGGGTTGTCGCCGGGTGCCCCTCCGGTGGCGCATGCCCGGACTGCACGGGGCCGTCTCCCGGCGAGGGGCCGTCGTCCGTCTTGGGCTAAGCCCGGTGGGTACGTGCGGGTTGTTGCCGGGGTCCCCTCCGGTGGCACGCGCCCGGACTGCACGATTTACGCCGCGTGCGGGCCGGACCGTACCCGCGGGTCTCGCTCAGCGGCACAAATCGCGCTTTACGTCCGGACACGCACCCCCTGCGGTGCCCCCTTCCCCGCCCGCACAGACCCACCGGGCCGAGCCCGGGACGTCTGGGCGCGGGCCGTCCACCGGGCGGAGGGGGCCGGGGTCGCAGGAGGTGACGTCCCCGGATGTAGAGCGTGATTTGTGCCGCTGAACGCGCATGCAGTCGGCCGATATGCCGCACGCGGCGTTCGGGGGTCCGGGGGTGTCCCCCGGGAAAGCACAGCATGCATCCGGGGATGCGCCTCCGGAGTGCCCCGGCCCCCGGCACCGGACGTGCCCCGGCCCCTGGCACCCCTGGCACCCCCGGCACCCCCGGCACCCCCGGCACCGAACGTGCCGGCCGCCACCCTCACCGCCAAAGACCACGGCCCCCCGCCGGGAGGCGTGACCGCATCGCGGAACCGGCTGGCGGAGCGACCCCCCTCCGCCCGTACGCTGGTCCTGTGACCCCCGCAGAGCTGTCCCGAACCGTGCGGCACGCCGTGTGCCGTGCGGTCGCGGACGATGCCCTGCCCGGGCCCGTGCCCGAGCGGGTCGTCGTCGAGCGGTCGCGGCCCGGCGGCAGCGGGGACTACGCCACCGGCGTCGCCCTGCGGCTCGCGCGCCCGGCCGGGCGGTCGCCGCGCGACGTCGCCGGGATGCTGCGCGAGCGGCTCGTGGCCGATCCCGGGGTCGGGCGGGCCGTCGAGCGGATCGAGATCACCGGGCCCGGGTTCCTCAACTTCACCCTCGCCCGCTCCACCGCCCGCGACACCGCCGCCGACCTCGTCCGCACCGTCCTGCGGGAGGGGCCGCGGTACGGACACGGCACCGCCCTCGCCGGTACGGCCGTGGCCCTCGCGCCCGCCGACGAGCTGCGGGCCGGCGTCTGGATCCGTACCGTCGCCGACCTGCTCCGTACCCAGGGCGCCACCGTCACCGTCACCACGGAGACCGTCCCGGGCGCCGAGACCCTCCGGCCCGTCCCCGCGCCCCGCGGCAGCGACCACCTCGACCACCTCGACCACCTCGCCCGGCTCGGGCCCGACGCCCTGCGCTGGGCGCTCCTGCGGCCCGCCGCCCATGACCGGCCGCCGCTCGGGCCGGCCGAGGCGCCCGCGCTGCTCGTGCAGCGCGACGCCAACCCCCTCTTCCGTACGCGCTACGCGCACGCCCGCGCACGCGCCCTCGCGCGGAACGCCGCGCACCTCGGCATCACCCCCGGCTACGAGGAGCGCGAGGACGCCCACAGCGCCCTGCTCACCGCCCTCGGCGACCATCCAGCCACCCTGGAGGCCGCCGCCCGGCTCCGCGCGCCCGACCGGCTCGCCCGCCATCTCGAACACACCGCGGAGGCGTTTCTGCGCTGCCAGGAGACGCTTCCCCCGCTGCCGTTCGGCGACGAGAAACCCTCGGCCGCCCACCGCTCCCGGCTGGCGCTCGCCGCCGCCGCCGGGGCCGTGCTGGCCGGCGGCCTGTCCCTGCTCGGCATCGACGCACCCGAACACCTCTGAGCGGGCCACGTGAACCATGCGAACCACGTGTAAACCGCGCGAACCACGAGAGCCAAGAGAGCCACGAACATGAGCCGTTCCGCACACCCCGCAGGTCCCCGCCACGGCGACGTACTCCCCGAGGGCCACTACACGGCGCCCGCCGCCGACCTCAACGTCCTGGACCCGAAGGTCTGGGCGCGTACGGTCGCCCGCGACGACGACGGGGTGGCCACCGTCGGCGGCATCCAAGTGACCCGGCTGGCCGAGGAGTTCGGCACCCCGGCGTACTTCCTCGACGAGGCCGACTTCCGCGCCCGCTGCCGCGCCTGGGCGGACGCCTTCGGCGCCGACGCCGATGTGTACTACGCGGGCAAGGCGTTCCTCTCCCGCGCCGTGGTGCGCTGGCTGCACGAGGAGGGGCTCAACCTCGACGTGTGCTCCGGGGGCGAGCTGGCGACCGCGCTGGCCGCCGGGATGCCCGCCGAGCGCATCGCCTTCCACGGCAACAACAAGTCCGACGAGGAGATCGAGCGCGCCGTCTCCGCCGGGGTCGGCCGGATCGTCCTCGACTCCTTCCAGGAGATCGTCCGGGTCGCGCACACCGCGCGCCGTCTCGGCCGCCGCCAGCCCGTGCAGATCCGGGTCACCGTCGGTGTCGAGGCGCACACGCACGAGTTCATCGCGACCGCGCACGAGGACCAGAAGTTCGGTATCGCGCTGGCCGGCGGGCAGGCCGCCGAGGCGGTCCGCCGGACGCTCGCCCTCGACGACCTCGAACTGACCGGAATCCACTCGCACATCGGCTCGCAGATCTTCGACATGGCGGGCTTCGAGGTCTCCGCCCGCCGCGTCGTCCAGCTGCTCGCCGAGGTCCGCGACGAGCACGGCGTCGAGCTGCCCGAGATCGACCTCGGCGGCGGCCTCGGCATCGCGTACACCTCGGAGGACGACCCGCGCGAGCCGTACGACATCGCCAAGGCGCTCAGCGACATCGTCACCCGTGAGTGCGAGTCCGCCGGGCTCGCCACCCCCCGGATCTCCGTCGAGCCGGGCCGCGCCATCGTCGGCCCCACGGCCTTCACGCTGTACGAGGTCGGCACGATCAAGCCGCTCGAAGGGCTCCGCACGTATGTCAGTGTGGACGGTGGCATGTCCGACAACATCCGTACGGCGCTGTATGACGCCGAGTACAGCGTGGCGCTCGTCTCCCGCCGCTCCGACGCCGAGCCGATGCTGGCCCGGGTCGTCGGCAAGCACTGCGAGAGCGGTGACATCGTCGTACGGGACGCGTTCCTGCCCGCCGACCTGGCGCCCGGTGACCTGGTCGCCGTGCCCGCCACCGGCGCGTACTGCCGCTCGATGGCGAGCAACTACAACCACGCGCTCCGGCCGCCGGTCGTGGCTGTCAAGGACGGCGGGGCGCGGGTGATCGTCCGGCGTGAGACGGAGGAAGATCTGCTGCGGCTCGACGTCGGAGAATGAAATACATGTCTCGTAATCTGGACGAATGGCAGAAAGTCCCGTCCGGTGAGTGAGACTGGTTCGCACTGCTTCATGCGCGACATGCTCGAAATGCTCGAAACGGCTGTGTTGGATGAAAGGCGTAGGTCGGATGATGCGTACGCGTCCGTTGAAGGTGGCGCTGCTGGGCTGTGGTGTGGTCGGCTCAGAGGTGGCGCGCATCATGACGACGCACGCCGACGACCTCACGGCGAGGATCGGCGCCCCGGTCGAGCTGGCCGGGGTCGCCGTCCGCCGGCCCGCCAAGGTGCGCGCGGGGATCGACCCGGCGCTGATCACCACCGACGCCACCGCGCTGGTCAAGCGCGGTGACATCGATGTGGTCATCGAGGTCATCGGCGGCATCGAGCCCGCCCGCGCGCTGATCACCACCGCGTTCGAGCACGGCGCGTCGGTCGTCTCCGCCAACAAGGCGCTGCTCGCCGAGGACGGCACGACGCTGTACGAGGCCGCCGAGCGGCACGGCCGGGACCTGTACTTCGAGGCGGCCGTCGCGGGCGCGATCCCGCTGATCAGGCCGCTGCGCGAGTCCCTCGCCGGGGACACCGTCAACCGGGTCCTCGGCATCGTCAACGGCACGACGAACTTCATCCTCGACCGGATGGACACCGCGGGCGCCGGCTACTCCGAGGCGCTCGACGAGGCCACCGCCCTCGGTTACGCGGAGGCCGACCCGACCGCCGACGTGGAGGGCTTCGACGCCGCCGCCAAGGCCGCCATCCTCGCCGGGATCGCCTTCCACACCCGGGTCCGGCTCGACGACGTCCACCGCGAGGGCATCACGGAGGTCACCTCCGCCGATCTCGCCTCCGCCAAGCAGATGGGCTGCACGGTCAAGCTGCTCGCCATCTGCGAGCGCGCCGCCGACGGCAGGTCCGTCACCGCCCGCGTCCACCCGGCGATGATCCCGCTCAGCCACCCGCTGGCCTCGGTGCGCGAGGCGTACAACGCGGTCTTCGTCGAGGCGGCGGCGGCCGGCCAGCTGATGTTCTACGGGCCCGGCGCCGGCGGTTCCCCGACGGCCTCCGCGGTCCTCGGCGACCTCGTCGCGGTCTGCCGCAACAAGCTGGCCGGGGCGACGGGCCCCGGCGAGTCCGCGTACACCCGGCTGCCGGTGAGCCCCATGGGCGACGTGGTGACGCGGTACCACATCAGCCTCGACGTGGCCGACAAGCCGGGCGTGCTCGCCCAGGTCGCGACGGTCTTCGCCGAGCACGGCGTATCGATCGACACCGTCCGGCAGAAAGGCCGGGCGGACGGAGGCGGCGAGGCATCCCTCGTCGTCG
Source organism: Streptomyces paludis (assembly GCF_003344965.1). Classification (NCBI taxonomy): domain Bacteria; kingdom Bacillati; phylum Actinomycetota; class Actinomycetes; order Kitasatosporales; family Streptomycetaceae; genus Streptomyces; species Streptomyces paludis. The sequence goes on from NZ_CP031194.1 coordinate 5,516,487, forward strand.
TCACCCACCGCGCGCCGGACGCGGCCCTCTCGGGGACCGTCGAAGCGCTGCGCAAGCTCGACACCGTACGCGGTGTCGCCAGCATCATGCGTGTTGAAGGGGAGTAAGGGACCCATGACCAGCAATGGCACCCGTGAGGGCACCCACCAGTGGCGCGGCATCATCGAGGAGTACCGGCACCGCCTGCCGGTCACGGACACGACGCCCGTGGTCACGCTCCGCGAGGGCGGTACGCCGCTCGTGCCCGCGCAGGTGCTCTCCGAGCGGACCGGCTGTGAGGTGCATCTCAAGGTCGAGGGCGCCAACCCGACCGGCTCCTTCAAGGACCGTGGCATGACCATGGCCATCACCCGGGCCAAGGAGGAGGGCGCCAAGGCGGTCATCTGCGCCTCCACCGGCAACACCTCCGCCTCGGCCGCCGCCTATGCCGTACGGGCCGGAATGGTCTGCGCCGTCCTCGTACCGCAGGGCAAGATCGCGCTCGGCAAGATGGGCCAGGCGCTCGTGCACGGGGCGAAGATCCTCCAGGTCGAGGGGAACTTCGACGACTGCCTGACGCTGGCCCGCTCACTTTCGGACAACTTCCCGGTAGCGCTGGTCAATTCGGTCAACCCGGTACGGATCGAGGGCCAGAAGACGGCCGCCTTCGAGATCGTGGACGCCCTCGGCGACGCCCCCGACATCCATGTCCTGCCCGTCGGGAACGCCGGCAACATCACGGCCTACTGGAAGGGTTACACCGAGTACGCCGCTGGTGGGCCCGCGTCGCGCACCCCGCGCATGTGGGGCTTCCAGGCGTCCGGTTCCGCGCCCATCGTGCGCGGCGAGGTCGTCAAGGACCCGCACACCGTCGCCACCGCGATCCGTATCGGCAACCCGGCGTCCTGGCAGTACGCGCTGACGGCCCGCGACGAGTCGGGCGGTCTCATCGACGAGGTGACGGACCGCCAGATCCTGTCCGCCTACCGGCTGTTGGCCGCGCAGGAGGGCGTCTTCGTGGAGCCCGCCTCGGCCGCCTCGGTGGCCGGTCTGCTCAAGGCCGCCGACGCGGGCCTGGTCGACCCCGGCCAGCGCATCGTCTGCACCGTCACCGGAAACGGCCTCAAGGACCCCGACTGGGCGGTCGCCGGCGCCCCGCAGCCCGTCACGGTCCCGATCGACGCGGCCGTCGCGGCGGAGCGCCTCGGGCTCACGTCCTGATCCCGACGGCGTACGGCGGCACCGGCTGACATACGGCGCCGCCCGAAGTACGGCAAGACCCGACAAAGGCGCACAGGAGCCCCGCGACACGCATCGTGCGCCTCCTGTGCGCCCTATGTCGCGGCGGAACGAACCTTGGATAGGCTGTACTCAATCCCGCCCGCCGCATATGCCGCGTGGTGTTGATGCCGCTGTTCGCCCTCGGGCGTTTCTATGTCCCGCACCTCGCGCGGGAATCCCATCCGCAGCACAAGGAGAGTCGTCGAAGCGATGGCCGGTCCCGCGTTCCGCGCCGCCGCCGTACGGGTGCGCACCCCCGCCACCAGCGCCAATCTCGGCCCGGGCTTCGACGCCCTGGGCCTGTCGCTGGGGCTCTACGACGATGTGGTCGTCCGCGTCGCCGATTCCGGACTGCACGTCGACATCGCGGGTGAGGGCGCCGAGACGCTTCCCCGTGACGAGGACCATCTGCTCGTACGCTCCCTGCGCACCGCCTTCGACCTGCTCGGCGGACAGCCGCGCGGCCTGGAGGTCGTCTGCGCGAACCGCATTCCGCACGGCCGCGGACTCGGCTCCTCCTCCGCGGCGATCTGCGCCGGCATCGTCGCCGCGCGGGCCGTCACGATAGGCGGGGACGCCCGGCTCGACGACGCGGCGCTGCTGGAGCTGGCGACCGAGATCGAGGGCCACCCCGACAATGTCGCCGCCTGTCTGCTCGGCGGCTTCACGCTGGCCTGGATGGACGGCGGCGCGGCCCGCGCCATCAGGATGGATCCCGTCGATTCCATCGTTCCGGTGGTTTTCGTGCCCGGCAAGGCCGTACTGACCGAGACCGCCCGCGGACTGCTGCCGCGCACCGTCCCCCATGTGGACGCCGCCGCCAACGCCGGCCGCGCGGCGCTGCTCGTCGAGGCCATGACCAGACGCCCCGAACTGCTGCTGCCCGCCACCGAGGACCGGCTGCACCAGGACTACCGGACGCCGGCCATGCCGCGGAGCCTGGCGCTGGTCAACCGGCTGCGCGCGGACGGTGTCCCGGCCGTGGTCTCCGGCGCGGGCCCCACGGTCCTCGCGCTGGTCGAGGACGGCGCGGCCGACAAGGTCGTACGGCTGGCGGGGGAGGGATGGGCCGCCCACCGGCTCTCCCTCGATGCCGCGGGAGCGAGTGTTCTGCCGCTCGGCTCGTAGAGCCGAGTGATTGCCGGTGAGTGAGAGGGGGAATGTTTGTTGGAGCCGGTAGTGTTAACCTCAAGTCTGCAACCGACGTCTTTCAGGCGCGGTGCTTCGTGTCCCGATTCGGGACCACCCTTCTTCCGGGAGCCTCCCCAACTGCCTGAGCAGCCTGCCTGAGCAGTTTTGAGCACGCACCGGAACCGGCGCGACACCCTTCGTTCTCCCTATGGATGGGCCGGAGCAGGGGATCTAGGGCCGGACCCATGGCACGTACGCACGTTTTGCACGTTCGCAGGATTTCTCCGCCGTACCCGGCGGGACCACCGCCCCGGCCCGGTCCACAAGATGGGACCGCAGCCGGACAGCACAACCGGTCGCCGAGCCAGAAGGCCGACGTCCGCTCCAGGGAAGGACCCTTCGTGAGCGACACCACCGATCTGATGGGCGTGACTGCCGACAGCAGTGTCGACACCACCGCGCCCGCCGAAGGTGCTGCCACTGGCACCACCGCACGGCGCCGCCGCTCCGGCACCGGCCTCGACGGCATGGTTCTGGCCGAGTTGCAGCAGGTCGCGTCGGGCCTCGGCATCAGGGGCACCGCGCGGATGCGCAAGAGCCAGCTGATCGAGGTCATCAAGGAAGCGCAGGCCGGCTCGCCGTCCGCCGCCCGGGCCGCCGACAGCAATGGCGCCGACGCCGAGACCAAGCCGAAGCGCCGCGCCACCTCCAAGGCCCGTACGGGCGACGCCGCTGCCGCCACCGAGCCGAAGGCCGACCAGGCCGAGCAGGCCACGGCGCAGCAGCAGATCGACATCCCGGGCCAGCCCGCCAGCGACGACCAGCCCGCGGGCGAGCGCCGTCGCCGCCGGGCCACCGCGCAGGCCGGCAGCCCCGAGACCAAGGCGGAGGCCAAGACCGAGGCGCCCGCCGAGGTCAGGACCGACGCGGGGCCCGACGCCAAGGCCGAGGCCGCCGTCTCCGTCTCCGGCGGCGCCGCAGCCCAGGGCGAGGCCGACGGCCGCCGCGGCGACCGCCAGGACCGCGCTCAGCGCGGCGAGCGCGGTGACCGCGAGCGCGGCGACCGCAGGGACCGCCAGCGCGACCGCCGCGGCAAGGGCGACGACCAGCAGGGCGGCCAGCAGCAGGGCTCCGCCGGCCGTCAGCAGCGCGACAACCGTGAGGGCCGGGGCGAGGGCCGCGGCGACAACCGCGGTGGCCAGAACGTCGGCCAGAGCGCCCCGAACAACGGCCCGCAGGACGACTTCGACGACGAGGCGGGCGGCCGGCGCGGCCGGCGCGGGCGCTACCGCGACCGCCGCGGCCGTCGTGGGCGCGACGAGTTCGGCCCCGGCGAGCCGCAGGTCGCGGACGACGATGTGCTGATCCCCGTCGCGGGCATCCTCGACATCCTCGACAACTACGCGTTCATCCGGACCTCCGGCTACCTGCCGGGCCCGAACGACGTGTACGTGTCGCTCGCCCAGGTCCGTAAGAACGGCCTGCGCAAGGGTGACCACGTCACCGGCGCCGTGCGCCAGCCCAAGGACGGCGAGCGCCGCGAGAAGTTCAACGCGCTGGTCCGGCTCGACTCCGCCAACGGCATGGCCGCCGACTCCGGCCGGGGCCGTCCCGAGTTCCAGAAGCTGACGCCGCTCTACCCGCAGGACAGGCTCCGCCTGGAGACCGACCCGGGCGTCACGACGACGCGCATCATCGACCTGGTCGCCCCCATCGGCAAGGGCCAGCGCGGTCTGATCGTGGCCCCGCCGAAGACCGGCAAGACCATGATCCTCCAGGCCATCGCCAACGCGATCACGGTCAACAGCCCCGAGTGCCATCTGATGGTCGTCCTCGTCGACGAGCGCCCGGAAGAAGTCACCGACATGCAGCGGTCGGTCAAGGGCGAGGTCATCTCCTCGACCTTCGACCGGCCCGCCGAGGACCACACCACCGTCGCCGAGCTGGCCATCGAGCGCGCCAAGCGCCTTGTGGAGCTGGGTCACGACGTGGTCGTCCTGCTGGACTCGATCACCCGTCTGGGCCGCGCGTACAACCTCGCGGCGCCCGCCTCGGGCCGCATCCTCTCCGGTGGTGTCGACTCGACCGCGCTCTACCCGCCGAAGCGCTTCTTCGGTGCCGCGCGCAACATCGAGGACGGCGGCTCGCTGACCATCCTGGCGACCGCGCTGGTCGAGACCGGATCCCGTATGGACGAGGTCATCTTCGAGGAGTTCAAGGGCACCGGCAACATGGAGCTGCGGCTCGACCGGAAGCTCTCGGACAAGCGCATCTTCCCGGCGGTGGACGTGGACGCGTCCAGCACCCGCAAGGAAGAGATCCTCCTCGGCAGCGACGAGCTGGCCGTGGTCTGGAAGCTGCGCCGGGTGCTGCACGCGCTCGACCAGCAGCAGGCGATCGAGCTGCTCGTCGACAAGATGAAGAAGACGAAGTCGAACGCCGAGTTCCTGCTCCAGATCCAGAAGACGACCCCTGGTGGCAACGGAAACGACTGACCGCGGCCTCAGCAGCCGTACCGTACGGAAAATCCGTCCCGCCGCTCCGGCGCGGGGCGGATTTTCCGCGTCCGGGGGCCGGCGCCGGGCCGGAGACCTTTCCCACATCCGGTGTCCTCCTGCGCGTGCTGGGGAACCCTTCCGGATGCTTCACTGTCTGTACAAGTGGCGACATAGTGCGCCTCGTCACCACCACGGCAGGAGGCAGCCGGGGACGCAGGACGACAACAGACACAGAGGGACGGCTCATGAGCGACCGCAACAGCGGCCGAATACGCGGCGGCGGCCACCGCCGCGAACAGACGTCCACGCGGCGCCGCGCGGCGACCGCGGTGGCCTGGTCGGCCGCCGCACTGGTGCTCGTCGGCGGGTCCGGACTCGGATACGTCTATTTCAAGCTCGACGGCAACATCAAGGGCGTCGACATCAACGCCATGCTCGGCCGCGACCGCCCCGCCAACGTCGACAACGGCTCGGAGGACATCCTCGTCCTCGGCTCGGACTCCCGGGCCGGCGCGAACGCCTCGTACGGCAGGAGCGACGGCGGCAACGGACGCTCGGACACGGCGATGGTCGTCCACGTCTACAAGGGCCACAAGACCGCCAGCATCGTCTCCATACCGCGCGACACCCTGGTCGACCGCCCCGACTGCACCGACAGCAAGGGCAACACGATCCCCGGGCAGCAGCTGTCGATGTTCAACGCGGCGTACGAGGTCGGCGGCCCCGCCTGCGCGGTCAAGACCGTCGAGCAGATGTCCGGCATCCGCATGGACCACTACATCGAGGTCGATTTCACCGGCTTCAAGAAGCTCATCGACGAGCTGGGCGGCGTGAAGATCACCACCGCCCAGTCGATCGACGACCCCAAGAGCCATCTCAAGCTCGCCGCCGGCACCCACACCCTCAACGGTGAGCAGTCCCTCGCGCTGGTACGGACCCGGCACGGCGTCGGGGACGGCAGCGACCTCGGCCGTATCCAGCTCCAGCAGGCGTTCGTCAAGGCGCTCATCGAGCAGGTCAAGAGCATCGGCGTCTTGAGCAGCCCCAAAAAGCTGTACGACCTCGCCGACACCGCCACCAAGGCCATCACCCCGGACTCCCAGCTCGCCTCGGTGAACGCGCTGATCGGCTTCGCCGACGGCCTCCAGCACCTCGGCGCCAAGGACGTCCACATGATCACCCTGCCGGTACGGTACGACCCCGCCGACCCGAACCGCGTCCTCGCCCTCCCGGCCGCCTCCCAGCAGGTCTGGACGGCCCTCAAGCAGGACAAACCGATCCCCGCCTCCGTGACCAGGGACTCCGCCGGGGACAAGGGGCCGGCGCACGGCGTGGTCACCGGCGGCTGAGCGGGCCGCTCAGCCGCCGGGCCGGCCCACCCGGCCGCCGGACCGGCCCGCGGGAATACTTTCCGCCGCACCCCGGTTTGGGCAGATGCGGCCGGTCCTGGCAGACTGGTACGTCGGCCCCGGTTCACGTACGAGCAACTCCGCGCGTGCGACCCGGCGCCCTCCCGAAACTAGGAGAACCCCTTGAAGCGCGACATCCACCCCACGTACGTCGAGACCCAGGTCAGCTGCACCTGTGGCGCGTCGTTCGTCACCCGCAGCACCATCGAGAGCGGCTCCATCCGCGCCGACCTGTGCTCCGAGTGCCACCCGTTCTACACGGGCAAGCAGAAGATCCTCGACACCGGTGGCCGCGTGGCCCGCTTCGAGGCCCGCTTCGGCAAGGCCGCTGCCGCCGCCAAGAAGTAGCGAGCCTTCCGCGCCGGTTCCCGGCGCCCCGATCGACCGGGGCGTCGGGACCGGCGCTTTGGCGTCCCGAAGCACCTTCGCAGCACTCTCGCAGCACTTCTTACGTACGAAACCAGGAGCCCCCGAATGTTCGAGGCGGTCGAGGAACTGATCGGCGAGCACGCCGATCTGGAGAAGAAGCTCGCCGACCCGTCGGTCCACGCGGACCAGGGCAACGCGCGCAAGCTCAACAAGCGTTACGCCGAGCTGACCCCGATCGTCGCCACGTACCGCTCCTGGAAGCAGCTGGGCGAGGACATCGCCACCGCCCGCGAGTTCGCCGCCGACGACCCGGACTTCCTCGCCGAGGCCAAGGAGCTGGAGAAGCGGCGCGAAGAGGTCACCGAGAAGCTGCGCCTGCTGCTCGTCCCGCGCGACCCCAGCGACGACAAGGACGTGATCCTTGAGGTCAAGGCGGGCGCGGGCGGCGACGAGTCGGCGCTCTTCGCCGGCGACCTGCTGCGGATGTATCTGCGGTACGCCGAGCGCGTCGGCTGGAAGACTGAGATCATCGACGCCACCGAGTCCGAGCTGGGCGGCTACAAGGACGTCCAGGTCGCCGTGAAGACCAAGGGCGGCAACGGCGCCACCGAGCCCGGCCAGGGCGTCTGGGCGCGGCTGAAGTACGAGGGCGGCGTGCACCGCGTACAGCGCGTGCCCTCCACCGAGTCCCAGGGCCGGATCCACACCTCCGCCGCCGGTGTGCTCGTCACGCCCGAGGCCGAGGAGGTCGACGTCGAGATCCACGCCAACGATCTCCGTATCGACGTCTACCGCTCCTCGGGACCTGGCGGCCAGTCCGTCAACACCACCGACTCCGCCGTCCGCATCACCCATCTGCCGACCGGTGTCGTCGCCTCCTGCCAGAACGAGAAGAGCCAGCTCCAGAACAAGGAGCAGGCCATGCGTATCCTGCGTTCGCGGCTGCTCGCCGCCGCGCAGGAGGAGGCGGAGAAGAACGCGGCGGACGCCCGGCGCAGCCAGGTCCGTACCGTCGACCGGTCCGAGAAGATCCGTACGTACAACTTCCCGGAAAACCGGATCTCCGACCACCGCGTCGGCTTCAAGGCGTACAACTTGGACCAGGTGCTCGACGGAGAGCTGGACGCCGTCATCCAGGCATGTGTGGACGCCGACTCGGCGGCGAAGCTCGCCGCCGCCCAGTAACCACCACCGGCAACCGACTCCCGGCAACCGACTCTCGCACTCCGGAGGAACCAGCGTGCAGCCACATTCTGGGGGGACCAGCGACTCCCAGCGGCGCAGCCTGCTGCTCGCGGAGGTGGCCCAGGCCACCCAGCGGCTGGCCGACGCGGGCGTGCCCTCGCCGCGCTTCGACGCGGAGGAACTCGCCGCGTACGTGCACGGCGTCAAGCGGGGAGAGCTGCACCGCGTCAAGGACGCGGACTTCGACGCCCGGTACTGGGAAGCCATCGCCCGCCGCGAGGCCCGCGAGCCGCTCCAGCACATCACCGGCCGCGCCTTCTTCCGCTATCTGGAACTCCAGGTCGGGCCGGGGGTGTTCGTACCGCGCCCGGAGACCGAATCGGTCGTCGGCTGGGCCATAGACGCCGTCCGCGCGATGGATGTCGTCGAGCCGATCGTCGTCGACCTGTGCTCCGGCTCCGGCGCGATCGCCCTCGCGATGGCCCAGGAGGTGCCGCGCTCGCGCGTGCACGCCGTGGAGCTGTCCGAGGACGCCCTCGCCTGGACCCGGAAGAACGCGGCGGGGTCGCGGGTCGCCGTACACCAGGGCGACGCGCTGAGCGCGCTGCCCGAGCTGGACGGCCAGGTCGACCTGGTCATCTCCAACCCGCCGTACATCCCGCTCACCGAGTGGGAGTACGTCGCCCCCGAGGCCCGCGACCACGACCCCGAGATGGCGCTCTTCTCCGGCGAGGACGGCCTCGACACCATCCGCGGGATCGAGCGCACCGCGCACCGGCTGCTGCGGCCCGGCGGGCTCGTCGTCATCGAGCACGCGGACACGCAGGGCGGCCAGGTGCCGTGGATCTTCAGCGAGGAGGCGGGCTGGGCCGACGCGGCCGACCACCCCGACCTGAACAAGCGCCCGCGCTTCGCGACCGCGCGCAAGGCTCTGCCGTGAGCAGGCCGGTCTTCCGTCTCTCCTGCTCTGCCTCCGGGCCCGGTCCAGCCGTGTCCCGGATCCCAGGTTTCTCGACGTTCCCCACTTTCTCCACTTTCTCAGCCCTCTCCACTCTCTCCGCTTCGAACACCCCGTCCGTGTATGTGCACGAGGAGGCCCGTTAAATGGCTCGGCGATACGACTGCAACGACGCTACTGACCGCACCACGGGTCTGCGCGAGGCCGCGTCCGCCGTCCGCCGCGGCGAGCTGGTCGTGCTCCCCACGGATACGGTCTACGGCATCGGCGCCGACGCCTTCAGCTCGGACGCGGTCGCCGATCTGCTGACCGCGAAGGGGCGCGGACGCAGCATGCCCACCCCCGTGCTGATCGGCTCCCCGAACACGCTGCACGGCCTGGTCACGGACTTCTCCGAGCAGGCGTGGGAGCTGGTCGACGCGTTCTGGCCGGGCGCCCTGACCCTGGTCGCCAAGCACCAGCCGTCCCTCCAGTGGGACCTCGGGGACACCCGGGGCACCGTCGCCATCCGGATGCCGCTGCACCCCGTCGCGATCGAGCTGCTCACCGAGGTCGGCCCGATGGCCGTCTCCAGCGCCAATCTCACGGGACACCCCGCTCCCGAGGACTGCGACGCCGCCCAGGAGATGCTGGGGGACTCCGTCTCCGTCTACCTCGACGGCGGCCCCACGCCCGCCAACATCCCCTCCTCCATCGTCGATGTCACCGGCCGGGTCCCGGTGCTGTTGCGGGCCGGCGCCCTCGATGCGGAGGAGCTGCGCAAGGTGGTACCCGACCTTGAGGTGGCCAATTGACCGCCCCTGAGGGGCGTGGCATAGCGGAGACCGCACACACCGGCACTCCCTTCCGCATCCTCCACGTCAGTACCGGCAACGTCTGCCGCTCGCCCATCACCGAGCGGCTGAACCGGCACGCCCTCAGCGTCCGCCTGGGGGAGCGGCTCCCCGGCGGGCTGATCGTGGAGAGCGCGGGCACCTGGGGACACGAGGGCGCCCCCATGGAGGCCAACGCCGAGGCCGTCCTCGCCGACTTCGGCGCGGACGCCACCGGTTTCGTCGGCCGGGAGCTGCTCGACGAGCACGTCATACGCGCCGATCTCGTCCTCACCGCGACCCGCGACCACCGCGCCCAGGTGATCTCCATGGGCCACTCCGCGGGGCTGCGCACCTTCACGCTGAAGGAGTTCACCCGGCTGGTACGCGCCATAGACCCGGCCACCCTGCCCGACCCACTGGACGAGGGCGTCGTAGAACGAGCCCGCGCCCTGGTACGAGCCGCCGCCGCGCTACGCGGCTGGCTACTGGCCCCCACAGCCGAGGCCGACGAGGTCTACGACCCGTACGGCGCGCCCATCACGTTCTTCCGCTCCATCGGCGAGGAAATCCACCAGGCCCTGGACCCAGTGGTAACGGCCCTGACGGGGGTCCCGGACGGCGGGGGAGACCGGGCGGCGTAGGGAGAGGGTCCGGTGGGGGCGGGCCGAGGCCCAAGGGCTGCCGGTCTTGCCGGTCTTGTCTTGGCGGCCGGGACTCATGCCCCGCTGGGCACCGTGGGGTTGTCGGGTGCGGGTCAGAGCGGAACTCTGTCGGGGGTGTGCCGGTGGCGGGGGTTGTTGGGCGTGGGGCCGCCCCTCCAGCCTTTGAGTGTCGCGCTTCCGGGCCGGGTGTAAAGGGCGCTCCTTCGTCGCGTCGGCTGCGCCGATTGCGCTGCGCTCCACCCTTGACACCCGTCCCTCCAGCGCAAGTGCGGCTTTCGGGAGGGGCGGCCGGGGGGAAGGGGGGCCCAGGAGGTGGCGCCGTACTGCCACTCGGTTCAGGGTCCGGCGGGCGGGTGGGCCCTGCGGGGCACGCGGCAGAGGAATGGGGTGACGCGGCCCCGGCTCAGCGGCGAACGGTCCGCTGTTGGTTGCGACTCAAGCCCCGCTGGTCACCGTTGCGTTGTGGTGCCCGGAAGGCGGACGGGTTCTGCTGCTCGGCCGGGTCTGCGGGCCGGACACCCTGCCCATGTGTCCCATATGGTACGGTTTGGTGGTCTGTTGGAGGTCTCCTCGGGCGGCACATGTGTCCTCAGGTGCGTTAGCGGCCCTCCTGGACGCATGGACGGCCTTCAGAAGCCCACTTGGCGCCACCCGCGTCCCAGCAATCCCACAACCCACACCACGGTGACCAGCGGGGCTTGCGTCTCAGCACGCGGCGGACCGTCAGCCGCTGAGCCGGTGTCGGACCGCCCCATTCCTCCGCTGCGCAGCCCCGCAGGGCCCACCGGCCCGTCGGACCCTGAGCCGAGCGGCAGGACAGCGGACCCTTCGGGCCCCCTCCCCCCGGCCGCCCCCCCTCATCCGCACTTGCGACTCCGGGGGAGGTGTCAAGGGCGGAGCGCAGCGGAGTCGGCGCAGCCGACGCGACGAAGGAGCGCCCTTTACTCCTCCACCGGAGGCGCGACACTGAAGGGAGGAGGGGCGGCCCAGCGCCCAGCACCTCGCCCCCGTACACCCCGGTCTACCTCTTGGCACTGACCCGCACCCCACAACCCCACCGCGCCCAGCGGGGCATGAGCCCCGCCCAACAGACGGCCGTCAGCCGCCGAGACGCCCCGGCAGCCCCATTCCTCTGCCGCGCAGCCCCGCAGGGCCCACCCGGCCCACCGGCCCCTAAGCCGAGTGGCAGTGCAGCCAGACCTCTTGGGTTCCCTTTCCCCCCGGGGGCGCGACACTCAAAGGCTTGTCCCGTGGGGAGGCCGTTGCGGTTGTCGCAAACCGGGTGGCGGTGCCGTCGACATCGTCGCGTGAGCGCGGGGTGGAACTGAGGCGCTCCACCAGTGCATGCGGCGTGGGTATTCTTCCGCGCGGTGGGGTAGTGCCTCCGCATGACTCGGGAAACCAGCTTCCACAGCCCTGATGGTCTGTTGCTTCGGGGGAGTGTTGGGTACCCGCCAGACACGGCGCAGGGTGTCGCGGTATTGGTTCATGGCGGCGGCGTGACGCGTGAGGAAGGTGGATTCTTCGGTCGCCTTGCCGACGGCTTGTCGAGCGTGGGGGTCGGTTCGTTGCGCTTTGACCTTCGGGGCCACGGAGAGAGCGAAGGGCGTCAGGAGGAGCTGACGATCGCGGGAGTCCTCAACGACATTCAGGCCGCTACGGATCATGTCCGTCAGCTGTTCGACTGTGGTCCCGTGCACCTGATCGGAACAAGTTTCGGCGGTGGAATCAGCGCCCTCTTCGCGGCACGCCACCCGCAGGAGGTAAAGAGCCTGACCCTTATGAACCCTCTTCTGAACTACAAGAAGCGGTTCATCGAGGACAAGCCGTACTGGAAGAATGTCACGATCGACGAATCCGCTGGGAGAGAGCTGACCTCTCGTGGATTCCTGGAGCACTCGCCTACGTTTCGGGTAGGGCGCGGCTTCCTCAACGAACTCTTCTACCTTCAGCCGCACAGGGCTCTTGGAGACATCGTTTCTCCGACCCTCTTCATCCACGGAACGTTGGACACTTTCATTCCGGTGGAGAGTTCACGATCCGCCGTCGGGGCTCTGAAGTCAGAAGTGAAGCTTCTGGAGATCGACGGGGCACAGCACGGGTTCGCGGTTCACGACGATCCGCAGTATCGGCAGCCGCAGACGCAAGAGTGGCAAGCTCATGTGATCCAGTCGGTAGCCGACTGGATCATCTGTCACGCGTAGAACAATTCGTAGACGTACGTCGGCTACGGCCCAGTCAGGGGTCTGGTCATGGACGTGAAGACGGGCGAGTCGTGAAAGGGCTGTTGTTCGCCGATTTTTTGGTAACCCCATGCCTCGTAGACGGCCTGTACCGCGCCATGGCCCGCGGCCGGGTTCACGAGGAGTGTGACCCGTTCCTCTGGACGGCGAGCGAGCCACTCCTCGTGGAGTTGCCGGGCCACGCCTCGTCCGCGCCACTGTCTCCGGACGACGATTTCGTTGAGGGCGACGGTCCGCTCGCCATTTTCCCGGGTGTATCCGTCGGGCAGGGGCGTGGTCATCGCGCTCCACCAGAGGGTGTTGGCACCGAGAGGGGTGCCGAAACAGAAGCCCACGGTCTCACCGTCCTCCTGGCCGAGGGCAGCTGTCCAGCCCGGTCGTGACGCATAGCTGGTCAGCCGTTCGTCGAATCGCTCGATGTCGTAGAAGGGGCCGGTGAGCCCGAAGTCCCGGTGCCGGACCTCGGCGTGAATATCGAGGATCGTCTGCCTGATCTCGGGTAGCTGTTCGGCGGTGCAGTGGCGGACATTGACAGTCATGCGCGGTCTCCTTGTGTGCCGGCGTACCGCTCCGCCCATTGAGCGGCACCCCGTGCTCCGGGCGCGACAGCGGACAGCTCACGGCTGAACGTATCCATCAACAGGCCGGTACGCCCGGTCAGCGAAGCATTTCCAGCGGCCTTCAGCACAGATGCGGCCGTGTCGCAGGCGTGTTCCATGTCCCGCTGTCTGAGCTGGGCAAGCGCGAGATGGGCGGTGTAGTAGAGGCGATTGCGTGTGTACCCGGGACGGAGCGTGGCAAGAGTGCGGTGAAGGTATGCCTCGGATTGATCATGCCGTCCCAGGTGGGACATGGCGAGGGCGCCGAGTCCGAACAGTTCGGACCGGTCGTAGAAACCGAGCCAGGCGGGAAGTGGCTCCGCGGCATCGGTCCGGGCGAAGGAGTCGACGGCCAGATCGAAGTTGGCCAGCGCGGAACGCTGTTGGCCGGAGATCGCCTGGTTCACGGCGAGCCGTACCGCCGCCAGTGAACGCATCGTGGGATTTCGACGGGATGCCTGGGAAGCCCGGCCGGCTTCAGCGGCGGCGAGGGCTTCGTTAGGTCGCCGCTGTTGTTGGGACAGGACCGCGGCGTGCCCCCATAGACGAAGCTGTATGTCGGAGCTGCCCGCGAGTCCGGCCAGGGTCATGGCCCGGTCGAGATGACGTTCCGCTCGATCCGGCTGATGTGCGTCGAGCGCGGCCCACAACGCGGTACCGGTGAACGCAGCGGCCAGATAATAGAGTCGGCGGCGTACGCGTTGAGGAGCATGTCCTGCTGCATGGAGTTCAATGGCGTGCTTCGCGAATTCGAGAGCTCGTGTTTCCGCTCGGACGGTTCCTCCGTGCTGGTTGTCCGCGGAGACAAGTTCGGTGAATGAGGATTCCAGACGATTGGCATCGGCCATTCCAACACGGCTCACCGCACGGCCGGGTTGTGCGGGTAGAGCGACCGAGGCGGCGAGCGCAACCGCGGTTCCGGTGAAGGTGCGACGCCGCACATCATCCTCCGATGACACTGATCCGAGTGGTGTGCTGGAACGCATGGCCGAACTCACGAACCCTAACTCCTCGGCCGAACAGCCAAATTCTTCCTCAAGGGCACGGCGTTGTCGTGCGTGTGGAGCCCGGGTCCTTCCGGCCACCCAATTCCTTACATGGCGGTCGGTCACCGTACCGACCTTTCCGGTGAAGGTCTCGATGCGCAGGTTGAGGGCCTCGGCGAGTTCCTGCTGTGTGAGTCCCGCCGCAGTCATCCGCGCGGTGAGAAGCGCGTTCCGGGTCATGCCGCAAAGGTAGCGATGCCGGACGGTAGCTGCCACGCGGCAGTGGGTAAAAGTTTCCGCTTGCTGGATGGGCTCGATGGCATCAAGTTGCCTGGGCCGATTGACGGCAAGTGGGTTGGCTGGTCGTGAACCTCTTGAGGGCTCGCACGCGCTGGAGCGTGTGTCCGGCCCTCGGACAAGGAGACCAGTGATCAATCGGGCGTATGTATGGGCCGACATGTGTTCAAGGAGTGCCATCCGGTGAGCCCACGTCGAAAAAAGCTGGAAATCCTCTGCGGCCTGCCACCGGAGGGGCCGCCGCCGCGGCTCATGTTGGTGAGTGAGCCGCAGTCGGTGCACGCGGCGCGGAGGTGGGTGCGGGAGTTTGTTGAGAGCCGGTTGCCCGCGACGAGCGGCGCGCGGGCGGCCGATATCGAGTTGGTGGTCTCGGAGTTGGTCACCAATGGGATCCGGTACGGGAGCGAGCCCGGGGACAGTGTGCTCGTTGTCCTGGACGTCCGGCCCGCGCTGGTTCGGGTGGAGGTTCACGATCCTGTGCGGCGGCGGCCCCGGGGCCGGGCTGTTTCGCATCAACGGGCCCGTGGGCGGGGGCTGTTCATCGTCGCGGCGCTGGCGGAGCGGTGGGGCGTGGAAGACCGGCCGTTCGGCAAGAGCGTCTGGGCGGAGCTGGCCCGTTGACCGACTGATCCGAACGCTGGCCACCGCCGCGCTCGTCGTCCTCGTCATCACGCTCGTCAGCGATCAGCTCGGCGCACGGGCGCCGCCCTGAACTCCCTGAACTCCCTGAACTCCCGTTCCGGCCGGACTCCCGGCGAAGGATTCGCCGGCCGGAACGGGCCGGGGCCATCAAAGGGCCCCACCGCACCACCCGGCCCCGGACGGACCGGAGGCCGGGCACGGCACAGGAGGTCACCATGCGATACCGCATCGACCCGGTCAAGTACGGCGGCGACAACGACGGCGACGGAGACGACGGCCAGGACTCCACCCCGCCCGGCGGCTGCGGAGACGGCCAGGGCTGCGGGCGCCAGTAGGCATCCATCACCCCCCATTTATCAAGCGGCCTCGCCCCATCCGGGCGGGGCCGCCCCACCCCCCACCCGCACAAGGACACACGTGCCCACACCCCACCACCACGCCTACCTCTGGCTCGGCCACGGCGACCTCCTCGTCAAACCCGGCGACGCCCACCGCCGCCCCGGCCACCCCGAATTCCCCTCCACCCCCGTCATGCCCCTCGAAAGCGCCGACTGGCTCCTCAAGACCCCCGCACACGTACGGGGCACATTTGCCCCTCCCCGAGACGCCGCCCACTGGTACGTCGAACAGTTCACCCAGCACGCCTCCGCCGTCACCGGCAGCTACGCCCGCCCGGCCGACGCGGTCCACCTCATCCGCCGCCTCGAAAACCGACACGACATCGTCGGAGGCTGGTGGCTCACCGGCGGACGCTTCCTCTCCCTCAACCTCATCGCCTGCACACCCCACCCCCTACGACCACACCACACCTGCCCCACGCCCTGACCGGCCCCCGCGCCGGACCCGGCTCGGACGCCTACATTGGAGGAGGGACGTCGCCTCCGAGGAGATCGTCATGTCCGTAGCCACCGCCTATCCGTCCCAGCTCGATGCGCTGCGTCGGCAGGATCCGGAGATGGCTGAGGTGATCCTCGCGGAGCTGCGCCGGCAGGCGGACAGTCTTCAGCTCATCGCGGCGGAGAACTTCACCTCGCCCGCCGTTCTCGCCGCCCTCGGGTCGCCGCTCGCCAATAAGTACGCCGAGGGGTATCCCGGCGCCCGGCACCACGGTGGCTGTGAGCTGGTCGATACCGCCGAGCGGATCGCGATCGGCCGGGCCGAGGGGCTTTTTGGGGCTGAGCATGCCAACGTACAGCCGCACTCCGGGTCCTCCGCCGTCCTCGCGGCGTACGCGGCGCTGCTGCGGCCCGGGGACACGGTGCTGGCGATGGGGCTGCGGTACGGGGGGCATCTCACCCATGGCGCGCCTGTGAACTTCTCCGGGCGGTGGTTCGACTTCGTCGGGTACGGGGTGGATCCGGAGACCGGGCTGATCGATTACGGGCGCGTGGAGGAGCTGGCGGGTGTGTACCGGCCCAAGGCGATCGTCTGCGGGTCGATCTCGTATCCGCGCCATATCGACTACGCCGCGTTCCGGGACATCGCCGACGACGTGGGTGCCTATCTGATCGCGGACGCGGCCCATCCGATCGGGCTGGTCGCCGGGGGAGCGGCGCCGACGCCGGTGCCGTACGCCGATGTCGTTTGTGCGACGACGCACAAGGTGCTGCGGGGGCCGCGCGGCGGGATGATCCTGTGCGGGGAGCGGTACGCGGAGCGGATCGACCGGGCGGTGTTCCCGTTCACGCAGGGCGGCGCCCAGATGCACACCATCGCCGCGAAGGGGGTCGCCTTCGGTGAGGCGGCGGCTCCGGGTTTCGCCGTCTACGCCCACCAGGTCGTCGCCAACGCCCGTGCGCTGGCAAGGACGTTGGCCGCGGAAGGCGTCCATGTCACCACCGAGGGCACGGACACGCATCTGATCACGGCCGACACCGCGCCGCTCGGTGTGGACGGCGCGACCGCCCGCGGCCGGCTGGCCGCCGCGGGCGTGGTGCTGGACACCTGCGTGCTGCCGTACGGGGAGGAGCGGGGGATCAGGCTCGGTACCGCCGCCGTGACCACCCAGGGCATGCGGGAGGCGGAGATGGAGCGGATCGGGCACCTGGTGGCCTCGGTGGTACGGGAGGGCGCTGACGGGGCGCGTGGGGCTCGCGATGATGTGCGCGAGCTGGTGGGGCGGTTTCCGCCGTATGCGACGCTTTCCTGAGGGAAAGGCCGGTGGGCGGCGTGGAGCGCAACCATCCGGTCTACCCCGGTGTCCTTGCTCATATGCCGACTCCGTTTCCATCGGACGTCTCCGCGCGGGCTAGTGTGTGGGGCTGAGATGGCCAGCGATTCCTCTGGGGCAGCCCGTGCGTGATTACCTGCTGACGCTCTGCGTGACGGCCGCGGTGACCTATCTGCTCACCGGCCCGGTGCGGAAGTTCGCCATCGCGACCGGAGCGATGCCGGAGATCCGGGCCCGTGACGTCCACCGCGAACCGACGCCGAGGCTCGGCGGCATCGCCATGTTCTTCGGTCTGTGCGCCGGACTGCTCGTCGCGGACAACCTCCAGAACCTCAACGCGGTGTTCGAGCGATCGAACGAACCGCGCGCGCTGCTCTCCGGGGCGGCGCTGATCTGGCTGATCGGCGTCCTGGACGACAAGTTCGAACTGGACGCGCTGATCAAGCTCGGCGCACAGATGATCGCCGCGGGTGTGATGGTGATGCAGGGTCTGACGATCCTGTGGATCCCGGTGCCGGGGGCCGGCATGGTCTCGCTGACGTCCTGGCAGGGCACCCTGCTCACGGTGGCACTGGTCGTGATCACGATCAACGCGGTGAACTTCGTGGACGGTCTGGACGGGCTGGCGGCCGGCATGGTCTGCATCGCCTCCGCCGCGTTCTTCCTTTACGCGTACCGGATCTGGTACGGGTACGGGATCGAGGCCGCCGCCCCCGCCACGCTCTTCGCCGCCATCCTGATCGGTATGTGTGTCGGCTTCCTGCCGCACAACATGCACCCGGCGCGGATCTTCATGGGCGACTCGGGATCGATGCTGATCGGGCTCGTCCTTGCGGCGGGCGCGATCTCGGTGACCGGACAGGTCGACATGGACGCCCTGAAGATCTTCGAGGGCTCCGCCCGCCAGGCCACACACGCGGCGCTGCCGGTCTTCATCCCGCTGCTGCTGCCGCTGACGATCATCGCGATCCCGTTCGCGGACCTGGTGCTGGCCGTCGTACGCCGTACCTGGAACGGGAAGTCGCCGTTCGCCGCCGACCGGGGGCATCTGCACCACCGGCTGCTGGACATCGGGCACTCGCACAGCCGCTCGGTGCTGATCATGTACTTCTGGTCGGCGCTGATCGCGTTCGGTGTGGTCGCGTACTCGGTGCACTCGGCGTCGATGTGGATCCTGCTGCTGGTCGTCGGGCTGAGCGCGGTGGGGCTGGTGCTGCTCCTGCTGCCGCGCTTCACGCCGCGGGCGCCGCTGTGGGCACAGGCGTTCGTACCCCCGCGCTACCGGCGCCGCAGTTGGCGGCAGAAGGAGCGCACGGGGGCGGGCGGGACGGACACCGCTCGGGACGCCACCGGGCCGGAGGGCGGGGCGGATGCCGCCGGGGCGCCGGAACCCGAGCCCGTACCGGCCGGCGTCAACGGGGCGACCGCGCTGAGCGCCCATTCGCATTCCCAAGATCGTCCCAAGGCCGGCTCGCGGCGCTGAGCGAGCGGCTATTCTTCTCTTCGGCGCCCATTAACAGACAAGGTGCCCCGCCGTCCCGCACACACGCGCGCGTTAACTCTCACGTGTGACGGGTGGCACACGTCATGGTAAAGAACTCATCAAATAGTTTGTGATACTGTTCACGAGACCCGGCAACACAGCCGAAGGGCCGCAGCGCGACGGTTCGTTGGTACGGGAAACCTTCTCCCGGACCGGGCCTACGCTCGTCCATGACGACACCGTCCCCGATCCAGTTCAGCGGAGCTGCCGCCATGCCGTCCAATGACGCCCGGACCCTCCTTCACACCGCCGTGCCCACCGCCGCCGTCGGTGCTGTCGCCGCGGTGGTGAGTGCTGTGGCCGCGGCTGGCAAGGGGGCCCTGGGGGCCGTCGTCGGCACCGTCGTAGTGATCGTGTTCATGGGGGTCGGCCTCGTGGTGCTCGAACGGGTGGCCAAGTCAATGCCACACATGTTCCAGTCCATGGGGCTGTTGGTCTACATGACACAGCTTCTGGTGCTTTTCGTCTTCATGGCGGCCATCAAGAACACCACCCTGTTCAACCCCAAGGCTTTCGCGTTCACGCTGGTCGCGACGGCCCTGGTGTGGATCGCGGCCCAGGCCCGCGCGAACGTGACATCCAAGACCCTGTATGTCGAGCCCGATTCCTCGGCCGCCGACCCTGCCGAGAAGACAGGCTCCGCGACGTGAGTGGTAGGGCCGGGATAAGGGCTTGTTCGGGATCCTGCTATCGTCCGGTGCCAACTGCGGCATTGCGGACGCGGGCATCCGAGCTGACGCCTGTTCTCACGCGAGGCTCCACGCCCGACCGCCGTCCCCACATCCGTTTCACCAGTCCAGTGCCGAATCGCGGCTGCGCGTCGCGCCGACACCATGAGGTTGCCGTACCTATGCGCCACGCTGAAGGAGCCCCCGGTGAGTGCTGACCCGACGCAGGTGCTCGCTTTCGAGACCGACTGCCACCTGTTCAAGGGGTGTGGTTTCGAGGGACCGAGCGTGTGGTCGTTCATCTTCGAACCGATCGCCAAAGTCGGCCCGGTGGAATTCAACAAGCCGATGCTGCTGGCGATCATCGGTTCGATCCTGATCATGGTCTTCTTCTGGCTGGCCTTCGCCAAGCCGAAGGTCGTGCCCGGCAAGACGCAGATGGTCGCCGAGGTGCTCTACGACTTCGTCCGGCGCGGCATCGGCCGTGAGGTCATCGGCAAGAAGGCCGAGCCCTTCATCCCGCTGCTGGTCTCGCTGTTCTTCTTCGTCTGGATGCTGAACCTCTGGGCCCTGATCCCGCTCGCCCAGTTCCCGGTCAGCTCGGTGATCGCCTTCCCGGCGGCGCTCGCGCTGGTCGTCTGGGTCACGTACATGACGGTGACCTTCAAGGTCAACGGCTTCGTCGGCGGCATCAAGAACCTCTGCGTCCCGTCCGGGCTGCCGAAGCCGATCTACCTCATCCTGACCCCGATCGAGTTCATCTCGAACATCTTCCTGCGGCCGTTCACACTGGCCGTGCGACTGTTCGCGAACATGTTCGCCGGTCACGCGCTGATCCTGATCTTCACGATCGCCACCTGGTACATGCTCGGCACGTTCCTCGGCACCGCCTACGCCTCCGTCTCCTTCGTGATGGCCCTGGTCATCACGGTGTTCGAGATGTTCATCCAGGCGCTCCAGGCGTACGTGTTCACCGTGCTGGCCGCCACCTACCTCTCCCAGGCGCTCGAAGAGGCTCACTGAGCCCGTCGGGACGTCACCCCGCGGAACCCCATACGTCCGGTGGACCAACCACCCACCGGCCCACCAAGAGAAGGAACCACGCAATGTCTGCTCTCGAGACCATCGCGGCCGTTGACGGCAACATCGGCACCATCGGTTACGGCCTCGCCGCGATCGGCCCCGGCATCGGCGTCGGCATCATCTTCGGTAACGGTGTCCAGGCGATCGCCCGTCAGCCCGAGGCGGCCGGCCTGATCCGCCAGAACATGCTCCTCGGCTTCGCGGTCGTCGAGGCCCTCGCCCTGATCGGCTTCGTCGTTCCGTTCATCCTCTGACGGTCCCGACAGCCGTTTTCGACGAAAGGTCCACCATGATGTACCTGGCATCCTCGGAGCCGCAGAACCCGCTGCTCCCGGTCTGGCCCGAGGTCGTCATCGGTCTGATCTGTTTCGGCATTATCTACTTCGTCTTCGCCAAGAAGCTCCTCCCGGCCATCAACAAGGCCCTGGAAGAGCGTCACGAGGCGATCGAAGGCGGTATCGAGAAGGCCGAAGCGGCTCAGATCGAGGCGCAGAGCGTCCTTGAGCAGTACAAGGCCCAGCTCGCCGAGGCCCGGCACGAGGCCGCCCGTCTCCGCCAGGAGGCGACCGAGCAGGGCACCGCGATCATCCAGGAGATGAAGGCGGAAGGCCAGCGGCAGCGCGAAGAGATCATCGCCGCCGGTCACGCTCAGATCGAGGCCGACCGCAAGGCCGCGGCCGGCGCGCTCCGTCAGGACGTGGGCAAGCTCGCCACCGACCTGGCAGGCAAGCTGGTCGGCGAGTCCCTTGAGGACAGCGCCCGGCAGAGCCGCACCATCGACCGCTTCCTCGACGAGCTTGAGGACGGTGCCGCGAAGGCCGAGGCCGCCCGGTGATGACGCAGGGAGCGAGCCGTACGGCGCTGTCCGCCGCGCGCGAGCGCCTCGATACGCTCACCGACTCCACCGCGGTCGACGTGGCGGAGCTGTCGGAGGAGCTGAGCGCGGTCACCGCGCTGCTCGACCGCGAGGTCTCGCTGCGCCGGGTCCTGACCGACCCGGCGCGTTCCGGCGAGGCCAAGGCCGAGCTGGCCGGTCAGCTGCTGGGCGGACAGGTGGGCGGGACGACCGCCGATCTCTTCGCCGGCATGGTCCGCAGCCGCTGGTCTGGTCCGCGCGATCTGGTCGACGCGGTGGAGGAGCTTGCCTCCACCGCCGAGCTGACCGCCGCGCAGCGGGCCGGCGGGCTGGACGACGTGGAGGACGAGCTGTTCCGGTTCGGCCGGATCGTCGAGTCCGACCAGTCGCTGCGCGCCGCGCTGACCGACCGGTCGGCGACCGTCGCCGCCAAGACCACGCTGCTGCACAGCCTGCTGGGCGGCCGGGCCAACCCGGTCACCGAGCGCCTGGTGGTACGTCTGGTGACCCGGCCCCGGGGACGTAGCCTGGAAGCGGGTCTCCAGACCCTCTCCCGGCTCGCCGCGGCCCGCCGGGAACGCCTGGTCGCCGTCGTCACCTCGGCGGTGCCGCTCACGGACGGACAGAAGCAGCGTCTCGGCGCCGCCCTGGCCAAGCTGTACGGCCACCCGATGCATCTGAACCTGGACGTGGACCCCGCGGTCCTCGGCGGAGTGACGGTGCGGGTCGGCGACGAGGTCATCAACGGAACGGTCGCGGACCGGCTCGAAGAGGCCGAGCGGCGGCTCGCCGGCTGATCACCGGCACGGCTTGATCACCGGCACACAAACGAAGACAGGCAAGACCAGCGGCCCGGTTGGGCCGTGCAGAGACTGCAGAAGATTTCCTGGGGGTCGCCCCCAGAGCGGAAACGCAGACCCCCAAAGAAACTTCGGGCCCAACAAGGAGAGCAGGGAACCCAGATGGCGGAGCTCACGATCCGGCCGGAGGAGATCCGGGATGCGCTGGAGAACTTTGTCCAGTCGTACAAGCCGGACGCGGCCTCGCGCGAGGAGGTCGGTACGGTCAGCGTGGCCGGAGACGGTATCGCCAAGATCGAGGGCCTGCCCTCGGCCATGGCGAACGAGCTGCTGAAGTTCGAGGACGGCACCCTTGGTCTCGCCCTCAACCTCGAAGAGCGCGAGATCGGTTCGATCGTCCTCGGCGAGTTCAGTGGTATCGAGGAGGGACAGTCGGTCACCCGTACCGGCGAGGTTCTCTCCGTGGCGGTCGGCGAGGGCTACCTGGGTCGTGTCGTCGACCCGCTCGGCAACCCGATCGACGGTCTCGGCGAGATCGCGACCGAGGACCGCCGCGCCCTTGAGCTGCAGGCCCCCGGCGTCATGGTCCGCAAGTCGGTCCACGAGCCGATGCAGACCGGCTACAAGGCCGTCGACGCGATGGTGCCGATCGGCCGCGGTCAGCGTCAGCTGATCATCGGTGACCGGCAGACCGGCAAGACCGCGCTGGCCGTCGACACGATCATCAACCAGCGCGACAACTGGCGCTCGGGCGACGTGAACAAGCAGGTCCGCTGCATCTACGTCGCCATCGGCCAGAAGGGCTCCACCATCGCGTCCGTACGCGGTGCGCTGGAGGAGGCCGGCGCGCTGGAGTACACGACGATCGTCGCCGCCCCCGCGTCCGACCCGGCCGGCTTCAAGTACCTGGCGCCGTACACCGGTTCGGCCATCGGCCAGCACTGGATGTACCAGGGCAAGCATGTCCTGATCATCTTCGACGACCTCTCGAAGCAGGCCGACGCCTACCGCGCCGTGTCCCTGCTGCTGCGCCGTCCGCCGGGCCGTGAGGCGTACCCGGGCGACGTCTTCTACCTGCACTCGCGTCTGCTGGAGCGCTGCGCCAAGCTCTCCGACGAGCTGGGTGCCGGCTCGATGACGGGTCTGCCGATCGTCGAGACGAAGGCCAACGACGTGTCGGCGTTCATCCCGACCAACGTCATCTCCATCACCGACGGCCAGTGCTTCCTGGAGTCCGACCTGTTCAACGCCGGCCAGCGGCCCGCGCTGAACGTCGGTATCTCGGTCTCCCGAGTCGGCGGCTCCGCCCAGCACAAGGCGATGCGCCAGGTCTCCGGCCGACTGCGCGTGGACCTCGCCCAGTACCGCGAGCTGGAGGCGTTCGCGTCCTTCGGTTCCGACCTGGACGCCACCTCCAAGGCTTCCCTGGAGCGCGGCAAGCGCATCGTCGAGCTGCTGAAGCAGCCGCAGTACGCCCCGTACCCGGTGGAGGAGCAGGTCGTCTCCGTCTGGGCCGGCACCACCGGCAAGATGGACGACGTACCGGTCGAGGACATCCGCCGCTTCGAGAGCGAGCTGCTGGAGCACCTGCGCCGCGAGCGCAAGGAGCTGCTGACCAGCATCGCCGAGGGCGCCAAGATGTCCGACGACACGCTCCAGTCGATCGCGGACGCCGTCGCCGGCTTCAAGCGGCAGTTCGAGACCTCGGACGGCAAGCTCCTCGGAGACGACGCGCCGGCCGTTAACGTCTCCAAGTGACGACGGAAGGGACCTGACTCATGGGAGCCCAGCTCCGGGTCTACAAGCGTCGCATCAAATCCGTCACCGCGACCAAGAAGATCACCAAGGCGATGGAGATGATCGCCGCCTCGCGCATCGTCAAGGCGCAGCGCCAGGTGGCGGCGTCCGAGCCGTACGCGACCGAGCTCACCCACGCGGTGACCTCGGTGGCGGTCGGTTCCACCACCAAGCACGCCCTGACCACCGAGGTCGAGAACCCGACCCGGGCCGCGGTCCTGCTCATCACGAGCGACCGCGGTCTGGCCGGGGGCTACTCCTCGAACGCGATCAAGGCGGCCGAGCACCTCACCAGTCAGCTCAGCCGTGAGCGCAAGGACGTCGTGACCTACATCGTGGGTCGCAAGGGCCTGGCCTACTACGGCTTCCGTGACCGCCCGGTCACGGACTCCTGGACGGGCTTCACGGACAGCCCGACCTACGCCGACGCGAAGGTGGTGGCCGCCCCGCTCATCGAGGCGATCACCAAGGACACGGCGGAGGGCGGGGTGGACGAGGTCCACATCGTCTTCACCGAGTTCGTGTCGATGATGACGCAGACGCCGGTCGAGCGGCGGCTGCTGCCGCTGACGCTCGCGCCGAGCAGCGCGGAGGAGTCGGCCGAGGTCTTCAAGCGCGGTGGCGAGATCCGCCCGCTGTTCGACTTCGAGCCATCGGCGGAGGACGTCCTCGACGCCCTGCTGCCGCGCTACATCGAGAGCCGTATCTACAACGCGCTGCTCCAGGCCGCCGCTTCCAAGCACGCTGCCACCCGCCGCGCGATGAAGTCGGCGACCGACAACGCCGGGGAACTCATCAAGAGCCTCTCCCGGCTTGCCAACGCGGCCCGCCAGGCCGAAATCACCCAGGAAATCAGCGAGATCGTCGGTGGCGCGAGCGCTCTGGCCGACGCGACCGCGGGGAGTGACAGGTAAATGACGACGACTACCGAGAACGCTGTGGCCGCAGCCACGGGGCGTGTGTCCCGGGTCATCGGCCCGGTCGTCGACGTGGAATTCCCCGTCGACGCGATGCCCGAGATCTACAACGCACTGCACGTCGAGGTGGCCGACCCGGCCGAGAACGGCAAGCGCAAGACGCTGACCCTCGAAGTCGCCCAGCACCTGGGCGAGGGCGTGGTCCGCGCGATCTCCATGCAGCCCACCGACGGTCTGGTCCGCCAGTCCGCGGTGACCGACACGGGCGCGGGCATCACCGTCCCGGTCGGTGATGTGACCAAGGGCAAGGTGTTCAACACCCTCGGTCAGATCCTGAACGAGCCGGAGGCCGAGGCGCAGATCACCGAGCGCTGGCCGATCCACCGCAAGGCCCCGGCCTTCGACCAGCTCGAGTCGAAGACCGAGATGTTCGAGACCGGCCTGAAGGTCGTCGACCTGCTGACCCCGTACGTCAAGGGCGGCAAGATCGGTCTGTTCGGTGGTGCGGGCGTCGGCAAGACGGTCCTCATCCAGGAAATGATCATGCGTGTGGCCAAGCTGCACGACGGTGTCTCGGTGTTCGCCGGTGTCGGTGAGCGCACCCGTGAGGGCAACGACCTCATCGACGAGATGACCGACTCGGGCGTGCTGGACAAGACCGCGCTGGTCTTCGGCCAGATGGACGAGCCGCCGGGCACCCGTCTGCGGGTCGCCCTGTCCGCCCTGACCATGGCGGAGTACTTCCGCGATGTGCAGAAGCAGGACGTGCTGCTCTTCATCGACAACATCTTCCGTTTCACCCAGGCCGGCTCCGAGGTCTCCACGCTGCTCGGCCGTATGCCGTCCGCGGTGGGTTACCAGCCGACCCTGGCGGACGAGATGGGTGTGCTCCAGGAGCGCATCACCTCGACGCGTGGTCACTCGATCACCTCGATGCAGGCGATCTACGTCCCCGCGGACGACCTGACCGACCCGGCCCCGGCCACGACCTTCGCGCACCTCGACGCGACGACCGTGCTGTCGCGTCCGATCTCGGAGAAGGGCATCTACCCCGCGGTGGACCCGCTGGACTCCACGTCCCGCATCCTGGACCCGCGCTACATCTCGCAGGACCACTACAACGCGGCCAGCCGCGTCAAGGGGACCCTGCAGAAGTACAAGGACCTCCAGGACATCATCGCGATCCTCGGTATCGACGAGCTGGGCGAGGAGGACAAGCTCGTTGTCCACCGTGCCCGTCGCGTCGAGCGCTTCCTCTCGCAGAACACCCACGCCGCCAAGCAGTTCACCGGCCTGGACGGTTCCGACGTCCCGCTCGACGAGTCGATCGCCGCGTTCAACGCGATCATCGACGGGGACTACGACCACTTCCCCGAGCAGGCGTTCTTCATGTGCGGTGGCCTGGACGACCTCAAGGCCAGCGCCAAGGAGCTGGGCGTCTCCTGAGTGCCGTCCGGAGGGGGGCGGGCGCTCTCCCGCCCCCCTCCGGCGCACGCACCACCGACCACCCCATAGAATTGAAGCCAACACCCGGCGATACGGCCGGGTGGTGACCCGAGGAGCCCCTCATGGCCGCTGAGCTGCATGTCGAGCTGGTCGCCGCGGACCGCAGCGTCTGGTCCGGCGAGGCCACCCTGGTCGTCGCGCGCATCACGTCCGGCGACATCGGCGTCATGCCCGGTCACCAGCCGCTGCTCGGTGTGCTGGAGTCGGGCCCGGTGACCATCCGTACGAGTGACGGGGGGACGGTCGTCGCCGCTGTGCACGGCGGTTTCCTCTCGTTCGCCGACAACAAGCTCTCGCTGCTGGCGGAGTTCGCCGAGCTGGCGGACGAGATCGACCCCCAGCGTGCGGAGCGGGCGCTGGAGCGCGCGAAGTCGGGTCAGGACGCCGCCGCCGAGCGTCGTGCTGACGTCCGTCTGCGCGCGGTGGCGGCCCGATAGGGGCGGTCACCACGGATTTACCCTCAGCCGCGGCTCGCTCCGGACCCCTCCGGACCGGGTCGCGGCTGAGGCGATGCGGGTGCGGTTCTGTGGTTCCGGTACTGGATGAGCGAGGAGGTCGGTGTTGATGATCCTCGCTCTGCTTGTCTGCGGACTGGTCGTCGTCCTGGTTGCGTTGGGGCTCTTCGTCTTCGGACTGCGCCGGCGGCTGATCCAGCGCTCCGGCGGTACGTTCGACTGCAGTCTGCGGTGGGACGTCTCCGAGGAGCCCGATCTGTCGGGCAAGGGCTGGGTGTACGGGGTCGCCCGTTACAACAGCGACCGGATCAACTGGTTCCGGGTCTTCTCCTACGCCCCGCGCCCGCGCCGTACGCTGGAGCGCTCCGCGATCGAGGTGCTGGCCAGGCGGGCCCCCGAGGGCGAGGAGGAGCTGGCGCTGCTCTCCGACGCCGTCATCCTCGGCTGCGTACACCGGGGGGTACGGCTGGAGCTGGCGATGAGCGACGACGCGCTCACCGGCTTCCTGGCCTGGCTGGAGGCGGCGCCGCCCGGACAGCGGGTCAACGTCGCGTGACGCGGACGCTGACGCGGCTGATGTGATGTGCCTGATGTGACATGACTGAGGGGGCGGTGCCCATGGGCGCCGCCCCCTCGCTCGTACGTCAGGACGGTCAGCCGAGGCCGCTGCTGAGCGCCGTCACCAGCTCGCCATTGGCGGTGTCACCGGTGAAGTCCCAGAAGAACGCCCCGCCCAGACTCTGCTGCTTCGCCCACGCCATCTTCGACGTGATCGTGGCCGGGGTGTCGTAACTCCACCAGTTCGAGCCGCACTTGGCGTACGAGGTGCCCGCGATCGTGCCGGTCGGCGGGCAGGTGTTCTTCAGCACCTTGTAGTCCTCGATGCCCGCCTCGTACGTGCCCGGAGCCGCGCCGGTGGCGGTGCCGCCGGGCGTCGCCTGGGTCACTCCCGTCCAGCCGCGCCCGTAGAAGCCGATCCCGAGGAGCAGCTTCGCGGCCGGCACGCCCTGCGCCTTGAACCGGGCGATCGCGTCGGCGGAGGTGAAGCCCGCCTGGGGGATGCCGGAGTACGAGGTGAGCGGTGAGTGCGGGGCGGTCGGGCCCTGGGCGCTGAAGGCGCCGAAGAAGTCGTACGTCATGACGCTGAGCCAGTTGAGAGACGGCATGGCGCCCGCGTAGTCGACCTTGTCGATCTTGCCGCCGGGCGAGGCGTCGGCCGTGACCGCCGCGGTGACCAGGCTGTTCGTGCCGAACTTGGCGCGCATGGCCTGGGCCATGGTCTTGAAGACGGCGGGTCCGCTGGAGTCGCAGGAGAGCCCGCAGCCGTTCGGGTACTCCCAGTCCAGGTCGATGCCGTCGAAGACATCGGCCCACCGGGGGTCCTTCACCAGGTCGTAACAGGACTGGGCGAAGGCGGTCGGGTTCCGCATGGCCTCGGTGAAGCCGCCGGACCAGGTCCAGCCGCCGAACGACCAGAGGATCTTGAGGTGCGGGTACTTCGCCTTGAGCTTGCGCAGCTGGTTGAAGTTGCCGCTCAGCGGCTGGTCCCAGGTGTCGGCGACGCCGTCCACGGACTGGTCGGCGGTGTATGCCTTCTCGATCGCCGCGTAGCTGTCGCCCATGACGCACTTGCCGCCGACGACATTGCCGAACGAGTAGTTGATGTGGGTGATCTTGGCGGCCGAGCCGGACGTCACCAGATTCTTGACGTGGTAGTTACGGCCGTAGATGCCCCACTCGGTGAAGTAGCCGAGCTTGACCTTGCCGGATGTCCCGGGTGTACCGGGGTCCGGGGTGCCCGGGTCAGGGGTGCCGGGGTCGGGTGTGCCCGGGTCCGGGGTGCCCGTACCGTCGCAGGCGGCGCCGTTGAGCTTGCAGCCGGCGGGGGAGCCGGTGCCGCTTCCGTTGAAGCCGAAGCTGATGGAGGCGCCGGGGGCGAGGGTGCCGTTCCAGGACTTGTTCCTGGCGGTCCAGTGGGTGGCGGCGCCGGTGATGTCGGCGTCCCAGCCGGAGGTGACGGCGGTGCCGGAGGGGAAGTCCCACTCCACGGTCCAGGAGGAGAGGCTGGTGGAGCCGGAGTTGGTGACCGTCCACTTGCCCTCGAAGCCCGAGCCCCAGTCGGAGACCTTGGTGTAGGTGACGGTCGGTCCGGCGGCGACGGCGGAGGCGGCTTGGGTGGTTGCTTGGGCGGAGGTGGTTCGGGCGGCGGCGGCTTGGGTGGGGGTGGCGAGACCGACGAGGGCGCCGAGCGGCAGCAGCAGCGCGGTCAGTCCCGCGACCGTTCTGTGCCGCAGGCGGCGTATGTGGGGGGTCGGCTGGGTGTTCACGTGTGCTCCTCTGATGAGTTGGGTGGGCTCATCGTGCGGTGGCTCCTACCGCACACTGTGCGGTGAGAGTAGAAAGGTCTGGACCACCCGTCAATAGGTCCAGACCAACGGGCCGCAGGGCGCTCAGACGCCCCACTCCCGCGCGAGGACCGCCGCCTGCACCCGGTTGTGCAGCCCCAACTTCCCCAGCAGCCTGCTCACATGGGTCTTCACCGTCGCCTCCGCCATATCGAGACGGACCGCGATCAGCGCGTTCGGCAGCCCCTCACCGAGGCAGGACAGCACCTCGCGCTCCCGCCGGGTCAGCGTGGCCAGCGCCGGGGGACCGGCCGTCCCGGCCGCCGCGCCCATGGGCGGCCGTGCGGCGAACTCCGCGATCAGCCGGCGGGTCACGGCCGGGGCGATCATCCCCTCGCCGCGCGCCACCGTCCGTACGGCCGCGAGCAGTTCACCGGCCTCCGCGTTCTTGAGCAGAAACCCGGCCGCGCCCGCGCGCAGCGCCCCGAAGACATACTCGTCCAGATCGAACGTCGTCAGCACCAGCACATCCGCCAGCCCCTCGGCGACCACCTGCCGGGTCGCCGACACCCCGTCAAGCCGGGGCATCTGCACATCCATCAGCACCACATCGGGGCGGAGTTCGCGGGCCAGCGCCACCGCCGCCAGCCCGTCCGCCGCCTCCCCGGCGACCTCGATGTCCGGGGCGCTGCGCAGGATCAGCACCAGCCCCGCCCGTACCGCCGACTGGTCCTCCGCGACCAGCACCCGGATCGTCATGCCGCACGGCCTCCTTCCGCTACGGGCAGCTCCGCCCGTACCACCCAGCTCCGGCCCGCCGCGTCGGGCCCGGCCTCGAACACCCCGTCCAGCAGCGCCACCCGCTCGCGCATCCCGATCAGCCCGGCGGCCGAGCCGGGGGCGCGCGGGCCGGGGCGCTCCTCGTACGGGCTGCTGATCCGTACCGTCAGCGCGCCTCCCTCGATGGCCAGTTGGACGGTGACGGTACCGGGGGCGGCGTGCTTGAGCGCGTTGGTCAGGGACTCCTGGACGATGCGGTACGCGGCCAGCTCCACCGGCGCGGGGAGTACGGCGCCGGGCGGGCGCCCGTCGTCCAGCGCGAAGCCGAGCCCGCTGGACGCGCCGTTCGTACGGGCCTGCTCCAGCAGGGTGTCCAGCGCGCTCAGGGCCGGGGCGGCGGCCGGGACCCGCGCCTCGCCGCTGTCACCGCCGCCTTCGCCGTCGCGGCTGCGCAGGATGCCGATCAGCCGGCGCATCTCCGCCAGCCCGTCGACGCTGTTCTCCCGGATGACGGCGAGGGCCTCCCGGCTGGTGCGCTCGTCGTCCAGCGAGAGCGCGGCGGTGGAGTGGATCGCGATCGCCGAGAGGTGGCCCGCGACCAGGTCGTGCAGCTCGCGGGCCATCCGCGCGCGCTCGGCGGTGACCGCCTGCGTACGGTCCATCTCCGCGAGCAGCGCGATCTGCGCGGCCCGCAGCCGGGCGGCCTCGGCGGCGTCGCGGTGGTTGCGTACCAGCGCCCCGGTGGAGGCCGGGGTGAAGGCGACCAGGCCGACGGCCAGGCTGACCAGCAGCACATCGGCCCGCTGGAACCAGGCGGTGAGCCCGATCGCCGCCGCCACCGTGAGCGCCCCCGTGACCCGGGGGATACGGCGGGCGGCGGACGGGGGACCGTACAGCACCGCCGCGTAGACCAGGTCCGTGTACATCAGGACGGTCGCGACGCTGCCCGTCGTGAACTGGTCGCAGACCAGCGCGGCCGTGCCGATCGCCAGAGCGGTCCGGGGCGCGGTCCTGCGCAGCAGTTCGAGACCGGCCATGACGGTCAGCGGCAGCAGCACCCAAGGCCCCGGCAGCAGCCGTACGCCCTGGAAGCTCAGCCCGAGGGCCCACAGGGCGAGCCCGCCGACCAGCCCGGCGGCGGCGATCAGCACATCGTCGCGGTGCGGCCGGAGGGAGCTGGACCGGAGGGCGGACCGGAGCGAGGGCCGGAGGGCGGCGGTGGACACCGCACCATCCAACACCGGGGGCCGGTCCCCGGTCCTCATCGCCGTGGAGGAGCCGGACTGCATCGAAGGATGCAGTCCCGTCTCGTCACCGCCGACGACGCGGCGCGGGCCCGGGGCCGGGAGGCTGGAGAGCGGAGAGAGGGAGGGAGTGCCGGAGTGATCGTCATACTGATCATCATCTGCGAGATCGGTTTCTGGGTGCTGCTGGCCGCCGGTCTGGCGCTGCGCTATCTGGCGCGGCTGCCGCGTCTGGGCGGGGCGGTCCTGCTGCTGGAACCGCTGCTGGAGGCCGTCCTGCTGACCGTCACGGTCATCGACCTCAGGAACGGCGCGGAGCCGGACTGGAAGCACGGTCTTGCCGCGCTCTACATCGGCTTCACCGTCGGCTACGGCCACTACACGATCAAGCGGATAGACGGCTGGGTCGCCCACCGCTTCGCGGGCGGCCCGCCCCCGGTCCGGCCGCCGCGCTACGGCATGGCGCGGGCCCGTTACGAGGGCGGGCTGTGGCTGCGTACCGCCATCGCCGCCACCGTCACGCTGGTCCTGCTCCAGCTGGCCATCGCGTACGTGGGGGACGCGAGCCGGACCGGGCCGCTGACGGAGTGGCAGGCGCTGGCGGTACGGGCGGCCGGGATCCACGGGGTGATCGCGCTGACGTATCTGCTGTGGCCCAGGAAGCCGCCGAAGGACCTGGCGGGGGAGGAGGAGCCGGTCCCGGTGACGGTGACGAGGCGC
Source organism: Streptomyces paludis (assembly GCF_003344965.1). Lineage (NCBI taxonomy): Bacteria > Bacillati > Actinomycetota > Actinomycetes > Kitasatosporales > Streptomycetaceae > Streptomyces > Streptomyces paludis. The sequence goes on from NZ_CP031194.1 coordinate 5,548,425, forward strand.
TGAGCGCTCAGCCGTTGGCGGCTTCGGTGGCCGGCCGGGCCGCCGCTCGGGACAGCGTGCCCGCGACGACCGCGGCCACCGCGACGGCGAGCATCGCGTTGCGCAGCCCCACATGCTCGCCGAGGAGGCCCAGCGCGGGCGGCCCCGCCAGGAACGCGAGATAGCCGGTGGTGGCCACGGCGCTGACCCGGGCGGCGGCCCCGTGCGGGGTGTCCCCGGCCGCCGAGAGGGTGACGGGGAAGCCGAGCGAGGCGCCGAGCCCCCACAGCACGACGGCGACGGCGGCCGGCGCCGGGTGCGGCGAGAGCACCACGACCAGGATCCCCCCGGCGGCGAACACCGCGCTCGTACGGACCACGGTGGTGCGGCCGAAGCGGGCGAGGACGTACTCGCCGCAGAACCGGCCGACCGTCATGGCCACCGCGAAGAGCGTGTAGACCAGCGAGCCCGCGGCCGAGCCCAGCCCGTAACCGTCCACCATGATCAGCGGCAGCCAGTCGTTGGCCGCGCCCTCGACCAGCGCCATGCCCAGCACGATGATCCCCAGCATCCGCACCCGCGGCTCGCGCCAGACCGCCAGCCGCTCGGCCGGGGTCAGCCGCGGCGCGTCGGTGGAGCCGGCGGTCTCCCGGCCGGTGTGCGCGGGCATCTGGAGCACCGCCCAGAGCGCGACCGGCGCGCAGAGCGCCGCCACCGCCCACAGATGCCATACGACGGGGAAGTCGACGGCCGCCAGCAGGATGCCGAGGGCCGCGCCCACGACCGTACCCGCGCTGAAACAGCCGTGCAGGGCGGGCAGTACGGGGCGGTCCAGGGCCTGTTCCACCGCCGCGCCCTCGACGTTGACGGCGATCTCCATCAGCCCGCTGCCGGAGCCGAACAGCATCAGGGCGCAGAAGACCCCGGCCGCGCTGCCGGCCGCCGCGCCGGCGCCCAGGACCACCATGCCGAGGACGACCAGGGAGACCCCCGCCGCGGCCACGGGCCGGCCGCCGCGGCGGGCGACGAGATAGCCGGAGGCGAGCACACCGGCCATCGCGCCCACGGACAGCCCGAAGATGACGATGCCCATGCCCGCGGTCGACGCGCCGATCTCGTCGCGGATGGCGGGCGTACGGGTCACCCAGGACGACATGGACACCCCGACGACGCCGAACAGGGCGAACAGCCCGCCGCGCCAGCGCCGTACGCGCCGGGCGCCGGCGATCTCCTCGATGGTCGTCATTGCGGCTGCCTCTCCTGTGATGTACCCCGCGTGTGATGTACGACGATGCTGTATCGATACAGCATCGTCGCTACAGCACGCTGTCATAAGGTCGGGGAGCGCGGCAAGACATATAGGGACGGCATATATACGGGCACATCCGGGAGGAACAGATGGCGACCCTGAAGGACGTGGCCCGGGTGGCCGGAGTCTCGGTGATGAGCGTCTCCAACGTCCTGAACGGCACCGGACGGTTCTCCCCCGAGATGCGCGAGCGTGTCCACCGGGCCGCCGAGCGCGTCGGCTACGCGGGCCCCGACCCGGCCGCCGCCTCACTGCGCCGCAAACGCACCGGCACCCTCGGCGTCGTCCTGCCGCTCCCGCTGGAGATGGCCTTCGCGGACCCGGCCGCCACGGCCTTCCTCCAGGGCGTCTCCCGCGAGTTCCACCGGCGCGAGACGGGGCTGACCCTGCTCGCGCTGCCGCACGCCGCCGGTCCCCTCGAACGGCACGCCGCCGCCCCCGCCGAGCGGGTGGCCCGCGCACCACTGGCCGCGCTGGAGCGGGCGGTGATCGACGCGGCGCTCCTCTACAGCGTCGAGGAGGACCACCCGGGGCTCGACATCCTGGCCCGGCGCGCGCTGCCCGTCCTGGCCGTCGACTCGCCGGGCCCGGACAACGGACTCGCCCACTTCGGCGCCGCCTGGGGCGGCTTCGTCACCGTGGACGACCACGGCGGGGCGCTCGCCGCCGCCCGCCATCTCACCGCCCTCGGCCACCGGCGCGCCGTCATCCTCGTCGACCGGCTCACCGCGCAGCCCCGGCTGGGACCCGTCGGCTGGCCCGAGGCGCTCGCCACCACCAGCGCCGTCGTACGCCGCCGGCTGACCGGCTACCGCGACGCCTGGACGGAGGCCGGACTGCCGCTCGGCGATCTCGGCGTCGTCGAATGCGGCTCCGTCGACGCCGACGCCGGCCATACGGCCTGCCACCAGGTGCTCAGCGGTCCCGGGCCGCGCCCCACCGCCCTGCTCGCCGTGGCCGACACGCTCGCCATCGGCGCGTCCCGCGCGGCCCGCGCGTACGGCCTCACGCTCCCCGGCCAGCTCTCCGTCGTGGGGTACGACGACATCCCGGCGGCGGCCACCGAGCCGCTCCCGCTGACCACCGTTCACCAGCCCACCGTCGAGAAGGGCGAGACGGCGGCCCGCCTCCTGCTCGACCGCACCCACCCCGCTCCCGCCGGGCCCGGCGCGGCCGCCACCGCCACCGACGAGCCGTGCCGCCGCGAACTGCCCACCCGGCTCGTCGTCCGCGCCAGCGCCGCCCGCCCGGCGGCCGGGTGACAAGAGGTCAGCGCTCCCCGCCCGGCACCCACAGCACGTCCCCGACCTCCTTGTTCGCCACCCGGGCCAGAATGAACAGCAGGTCCGAGAGCCGGTTCAGATACGTCGCCGTCAGGGCGTTCATGGACTCCCCGTGCACATCGAACGCCGCCCACGTCGAGCGCTCCGCGCGCCGTACCACCGTGCACGCCTGGTGCAGCAGGGCCGCGCCGGGCGTACCACCCGGGAGGATGAAGCTGCGGAGCTTGTCCAGCGACTCCAGGAAGTGGTCGCAGTCCGCCTCCAGCTTGTCGATGTACGACTGCTCGACGCGCAACGGCGGGTACTTGGGATCCGCCACGACCGGGTTGGACAGGTCCGCGCCCACGTCGAAGAGGTCGTTCTGCACCCGGACCAGGACCTTGACGACCTCCGGCGCCAGCTGCCCGAGCGCGATCGCTGTACCGATGACGGCGTTGGCCTCGTTGGCGTCGGCGTACGCGGAGATCCGGAGGTCGGTCTTGGCGGTACGGCTCATGTCGCCGAGCGCCGTGGTGCCCTTGTCGCCGGTGCGGGTGTAGATACGCGTCAGATTGACCATGCGGCCAGCCTAATGAGCCGCCCCGCCCCCGGCGGCACGCCCGGCGGTCCGTACTCAAGTACGCGCCGCGCGGCGCCTGATGGACCCGGCCGGTGTGATGTCCGTCATGTGAGACGTGACGCGCATCTCTTCGCCGTTACACGGCCGTCCGTGACCGCTAACCTCCGGCAGAGCGGGAAGCGTAAAAGTGACGTCAAGGCTGAACAGAAGCCATTCGAGAATCGTGGGGTAACACCGTGGCCAGGAAGCTCGCCGTAGTCGGAGCCGGACTCATGGGTTCCGGAATCGCGCAGGTCGCGGCCCAGGCGGGCTGGGATGTCGTCCTGCGCGATGTCACCGACGCGGCGCTGGCCAGGGGAGTGGACGGCATCCGGGCCTCGTACGGCAGGTTCGTCGCCAAGGGGAAGCTGGAGGAGGCCGACGCCGACACGGCCCTCTCCCGGATCACCACGACCACCGACCTCGACGCCGTCGCCGACGCGGACGTCGTGGTCGAAGCGGTCTTCGAGAAGCTCGACGTCAAGCACGAGATCTTCCGCGCGCTCGACAAGCTCGTCCGGGACGACGCCGTGCTCGCCTCCAACACCTCCGCCATCCCGATCACCAAGATCGCGGCGGTGACCGGCCGCCCGGAGCGCGTCGTCGGTACGCACTTCTTCTCGCCCGTGCCGATGATGCGGCTCTGTGAGCTGGTGCGCGGCTACAAGACCAGCGACGAAACGCTCGCCACCGCGCGGGAGTTCGCCGAGTCCATCGGCAAGACCTGCATCGTCGTCAACCGCGATGTCGCGGGCTTCGTCACCACCCGGCTGATCTCCGCGCTCGTGGTCGAGGCCGCCAAGCTCTACGAGTCGGGCGTGGCGTCCGCCGAGGACATCGACATCGCCTGCAAGCTGGGCTTCGGCCACGCCATGGGCCCGCTCGCCACCGCCGACCTGACCGGGGTCGACATCCTGCTCCACGCGAGCGACAACATCTACACCGAGTCCCAGGACGAGAAGTTCGCCCCGCCTGAGCTGATGCGCCGGATGGTGGACGCGGGTGACATCGGGCGCAAGAGCGGGCAGGGCTTCTACACGCACTGAACCGGCCGCCCATGAGCCGGATCGGCCGAATCCCATCACCCCGCAGGGTGAATTCGGTATCGGTTCGCTCACGAACGGCAACTTCTCCGGCCGTCCGGCCGTCAGTTGTTGAAGGTACGGAAAAACACCGGATACAGATTCAGGCACCGAGCACGGAAAAGCACTCTCGGGGAGCGCATATGCACATCAGGGGCGACCACGCCGAGCTGGTCGTCGGGGGCCGCCTCGACGTCCGCAGCGCGGCGGACGCCCGTACGGTCCTGCACGCGGCCGTCGACGAGGGAGCCGGCGATCTGGTGCTCGACCTCACCGAACTGGACTCCTGGGACGCCACCGGACTCGGCGTCATCATGGGAGCCCACCGACGGGCGGGGCGGTGCGGCCGCAGGCTTGTGCTGAGGGGTGTCCCCCCGCAGATGCAGCGTCTGCTGGTGGCCACCCGGCTCCATCGCATTCTCGCCATCGAGGGCGGCATCGCCGCTGAATCGCTTCCTCGGGTCTGACCTGGAGCGACAGAACGGCCCGGTCCTTGCGGGACCGAGCCGGGCACACCGCACAATCCTCATAAGACCGTGATGTCTTGGACTGCTGACCACCCCGGCTGTTCGTGGATACTGACCCGAGGTCTAGGGTTCGCCCGTCTGCGAATTGACCGACCCGTAGAGCAGGCACCGGACCAGAAGCGACAGATGGGCGTGTGAGGCCGGGGGCACCGCACGCCACGATCTGGGGGGCTTTCCCATGGACCCGATACACCGGGGACCGGACGAGTACGAGCGCGACGACGTGCGGGGCACGGCGGCCGACGACGCGGGCCGCCCCGGTCCCTCCGACAGCTCGGACCGCGCCGACCACCCCGTATCCGGCGGTGAACACGGCTCGGCCGTGGCGCACATCAAGGGCGGCGGCGTCACCCCGCCGCCCGTCCGCACCGTTCAGCTCATCTCCGGCGACCTCCTGCTGACCGTCAACCCCGTTGACGGCAGCGAGATCGAGCGCTGCCCGCCCGGCAGCCGGCCCGACGCGCCCGAACGCCGCACCGCCGAGGAGCGCGCCGACCTCCAGCGCGCGGGCCGCCCGCCCGTACCGCCGGGGCCCGCCGCGCAGCCGCTGCCGCTGCTGGAGCGGCGGGAGGAGCGCGAGCGGCTCGCGGAGCTGCTGGGCCGCGGCCGGTCCGTCCGGCTGACCGGCCAGGCCGGCTCCGGCCGGACCGCGCTGCTCGAAGCCGTCGCCACCGACTGCGCGGACCTCGCGCCCGACGGAGTCGTACGCCTCTCCGGCCACCGCCGCACCACCACCGAGCTGCTGTACGAGCTGTACGCCGCCGTCCACAAGGCACCGCGCTACCGGCCCGACCGTACGGAACTGCACGAAGCCGTCCGCGGCATCGGCGCCGTCGTCGTCCTGGACGACCTCGAACTCGGCGGCGAGGCGCTGGACGAACTCCTCGCGGCCACCCCCGAATGCGCCTACCTCCTCGCCGCCACCCCGGAGACCGAGCAGCCCTCCGCGGGCGCCCGCCTCGACGAGGTCCCGCTCGGCGGACTCGGCCGCGGCTCCTCGCTCGAACTCCTCGAACGCATCGTGGACCGCGCCCTCACCGACGAGGAGGCGAACTGGGCGGGCGACCTCTGGTTCGAGTCCGAGGGCCTGCCGCTTCGCTTCGTCCAGGCGGGCTCGCTGCTGCGCCAGCGCGATCTGCTGCGCGGCGGCGCCGATCTCTCCGACGAGTTCGAGCCCTTCGCACGCGTGTCCGGCGACGCGCTGCCGGTCGTGGCCGGCGCCGGTGACGCCGCCGACGGGTACGACACCCCGCTGCCCACCCTCGGCGAGGGCGCCGCGCCCGCCGCGCTCCTCGCCTCCCGGCTCAGCGACGCCGCCCGCGCCACCCTCCGCTTCGCCGTCGCCCTCGGCGGCGAGGTCCCGCACCAGGCGCATCTGCCGGCCCTCGTCGGTGACACCCACGCCGACGCGGCCCTCGGCGAGCTGATGAGCTGCGGACTGCTCACCCCCGTCGGCCCGCGCTACCGGCTCGCCCCCGGCGTCGCCGCGCAGCTCACGGCCCGCGGGTACGCGGACGACGCCGCCGGTCACGCCCACACGGCCGCCCAGCACTACGCCTGGTGGGCGGGGCACCCCTCGGTCACCCCCGAGCGCGCCGTCGCCGAGGCCGACGCGATCCTCGCGGCGATGGGCCCGCTGGTCGCGGGCGAGCCGATGGCCTCCCCGGGCACCTCCGACCGGGAGGCCGGCCACCCGAGCGCCGCCGTTCTGCTCGCCCGCAGCGCCGCGCCCGCGTTCCTCGCCGGGCTGCACTGGGGCGCGCTGGAACGGGTCCTGCGGACCGGCTCCGAGGCCGCGCGGCTCGCCGGCGAGGTCGCCGAAGAAGCCTACTTCCACCACGAGTTGGGCGTCCTCGCGCTCTGCGTGGGCAATCTGCCGCTCGCCCGCGCGGAGCTGGAGGCGTCCATCGCCCTGCGCGGCGCCGTCGCCGACAAGGTCGGTACGGTCGCGGGCCGCCGGGCGCTCGCCCTGGTCACCGACCGCGAGGGCGGTCCCCGGGGGCTCTCGTCGTCGCTCGTACGGCACGAGGCACCGGCCCGCTCGGCGGCGCCCGTACCCCTGGCCCTGCCGCCGTCCCCGGCGGACGCCACTCCCACGGAGGTACACGCGCCGATGCGGGCGCTGCCGGCGGGGCCCGGCGGTTACACGGGGCCCGGCGCGCTCGGCGGCGGCCCGGGTGGTTCCGGCGGTCCGGGCGGTCCCGGCTCCGGCGAGAACGCGACGCTGGTGTCCCGGCAGGGCGCCGCGCCGTCCGGCCGCCGCCCGGCCTTCGGCGGCGCCCGGCGCAACCTGGTCGCGGCGGGCGCGGGCGCGGTGCTCGCGGCCGTACTCGGCACGGTCGTCACGATCGGCGCGACCTCGGGCAACGAGAAGGCCCCGGTGGACAAGCTCCGTACGGAACAGTCCGCCGACCCGGACAGCAGCGACGACCCCGGCACCGACGACCAGCCCGTCGGCAGCACGAACGACGACCCCGGCACTCCGCTCATCGAGCCGAATACCCCGGATGCCCCGACACGGACGACCAGCGACGGTCCGTCCGAGTCGGCGACCCCCACGGACAGCCCGTCCGACGACGGCACGGACCCGTCGGACGACGGCACGGACCCGTCCCAGCCCCCGGAGCCCACCCCCACGCCCACCCCCACACACTCGTCCACGTCACCGCCCACCCCCACGTCGGAACCCCCCGCGTCCCCTCCGACCTCGGAGGAACCCACCACCAACCCCACCGACACGGACACGGAACCCCCTCCGACAACCCCGGAGAACACCCTGAGCGCCCCCATGACCTCAGAACCGACCCCGGACGACGTGGTGTAGGGGCCGGGGGGCGTGGTGCGGCTGGTTGCCTCGGTGCCGGGGGCCGGGGCACTCCGGAGGCGCATCCCCGGATGCATGATTTACGCCGCGTGCGGCTCCGTCGGCCGACTGCGGACCGTACAGCGGCACAAATCACGCTCTACATCCGGGGACGTCACCTCCTGCGACCCCGGCCCCCTCCGTCGGTGGACGGCCGGGCCACGAACCCTCCGGGCCCCGGGCCCGGTGGGTCTGTGCGGGCGGGGAAGGGGGCACCGCAGGGGGTGCGTGTCCGGACGTAAAGCGCGATTTGTGCCGCTGAGCGAAACCCGCGGGTCTCTACCGGCCCGCACGCGGCGTAAATCGTGCAGTCCGGGCGCGTGCCACCGGAGGGGGCCCCGGCGACAACCCGCACGTGTGCACCGGGCTCAGCCCAAGACGGACCACGGCCCCTCGCCGGGAGGCGCACCCGCCCTAAAACAAGCGCAGCTTGTCGTCCTCGATGCCCCTCAGCCCGTTGTAGTCCAGCACCACGCACCCAATACCCCGGTCCGTAGCCAGCACCCGCGCCTGCGGCTTGATCTCCTGCGCCGCGAAGACCCCCCGGACCGGCGCCAAGTGCGGGTCGCGGTTGAGGAGTTCGAGGTAGCGGGTGAGCTGCTCGACGCCGTCGATCTCGCCGCGGCGCTTGATCTCGACCGCCACGGTCGCCCCGTCCGCGTCGCGGCAGAGGATGTCGACGGGGCCGATCGCCGTGGGGTACTCGCGGCGGATCAGGGTGTAGCCCTCGCCGAGTGTCTCGATGCGGTCGGCGAGCAGCTCCTGGAGGTGCGCTTCCACGCCGTCCTTGATGAGGCCGGGGTCGACGCCCAGTTCATGGGAGGAGTCGTGGAGGACTTCCTCCATGGTGATGATCAATTTCTCGCCCGCTTTGTTGACGACGGTCCATACACCGGCGTCGTCGTCCACACCTTCCTTGAGCGTGCAGGGTGGCGACATCCAGTTGAGCGGTTTGTATGCCCGGTCGTCGGCGTGGATGGACACACTGCCGTCGGCTTTGACCAGGATGAGACGGGGCGAAGAGGGCAGGTGGGCGGTGAGCCGGCCCGCGTAGTCGACGGAGCAGCGGGCGATGACGAGACGCATGGTCGGCAACGCTATCCGACCGCCCGGGCCCCGCGCGATTCGCCCCGGAAGCCCCGTTCGTTATTGGCCGGTTGTGGTCCCATTCTCCTGGTGCGGGCCGGGCGGCGCGCCTAACGTGGAAGCAGGAGGTCGCCGGTCGTGCACGCTGCGTCGTCGTCGCCTCCTTCCCTGCCCGTAAGGCCCCGCATCCCGGGGTCGCGAGAGGAGAACCCATGTCGCTCGACGTCTCACCGGCGCTGTTGGAACAGGCCGAGCGAGGCGAGGTCGACGAAGCGGAATTCGTCGACTGCGTCCGGACCTCCCTGCCCTACGCATGGGAGATGATCAGTTCTCTGGTGGCACAGCAGAAGGTGGACGGCACCCCGTTCGCCGACAACCAGACGCCCCCGCCGGACGAGCAGGCTCGCGGTCAGCTGCTGCGCGCGCTCGCCAGTGATGCCATTCGTGGCGCCCTTCAGCGACATTTCGGAGTGCGGCTCGCATTCCAGAACTGCCACCGTGTCGCGGTGTTTCCGTTGGACCCCGCGGTGGACGAGCGGCTGGCCCGCTTCACCTCGGTGAGGGCCCAGCTGCTCAATCAGTCTCCCGAACTCCGGGATTGCTGACGCCTCTTGCTGCCGCTCCGCGCTGTGGAGGTGTCATGGCGCCGGAGCGGCAGCCGTCGGAAACGGATCAGACGAGGAGCGGCAGGACGTCGGTGCCCAGGCGCCGTACGTTCTCCTCGGTCGACGAGAGATCGCCCGACCCCTCCACGAGCAGGGCGAACCGGGTGATGCCCGTACGTTCGGCGGTGGCCGCGAGGCGGTCCGCGGCGAGCCGGGCCGGGCCCACCGGGTGCAGGCCGCAGAGGAGTTCGGTGTAGCCGACGGGGTCCCGCATGGGCCGCTGCCGGCCGTCGACCGTCACATGCGCGCCCAGGCCCTGCCGCAGCCAGCCCGGCATCGCCTTGACCAGGGTCTCGACGGCCTCGGCCCGGTGGTCGGCGATCTGCGCCACCCCGGCGGAGACATGCGCGGCGTGCGCGATCTCCGCGGCCGGGCGGCCCGCCTCGCGTGCGTGGGCGCGCCACAGGGCGACCATCTCCGCCTTCTCGTCGTCGCCGCAGTGCATGCCCAGCAGCATCGGCAGTCCGCTCTCCGCGGCGAGCTTCACACTGCGCGGTGACGTACAGGCCATGATCGTCTCGGGGCCGCCGGCGCCCGTGCCGAGCAGTTCGTCCGGGCTCGGTACGACCGGGACCTCGCGGAAGACGAAACGGTCCCCGTCGGCCGAGACGCGCGGCTCGCGGAGCCAGCGCAGGAGCAGGCCGAGGGATTCCGGAAAGTCCCGCTCGTAGGCCCTCAGGCCCGTCCCGAACACCTCCAGGTCGACCCAGGGTCCGCCGCGGCCCACGCCGAGCGTGAACCGGCCGCCGGACAGGAGGTGCAGCAGCGCCGCCTGTTCGCCGAGCGCCACCGGATGTACGTTCGGCAACACGCTGACCGCCGTACCCACCCGGATGTGGCGGGTCCGGCCGAGCAGCACGCCGGCCAGGGTGACGGCCGACGGGCAGACGCCGTACGGCACGAAATGGTGCTCGGCGAGCCAGACGGCGTCGAGCCCGGATTCCTCGGCCAGTTCGGTGGTGCGCACCGCCCGGTGCAGCGCTTCCCCCGGTCCCTGGCCCGGGAACTGGGCGGCCAGTACAAAAGCTCCAACACGCATCGCCTTCTGCCTCCTCGCGGCCGACGCGACTCCCCCTACCGGCAACAACGCCTGACACGTGCCAAAGGCACGGCCCGGCGGAAAAATCTTGCGATTGTCCGCTAAGTACGGTCCTCGGAAGGGGTGGGCCGGTGCCGCGCGGGACGTGTACCCCGTGGCCCGGGCCGTAGGCTGGGGGAGATTCCGTGCCGTCGGCCCCGTGAGGTGTCCTGTGTCCCCGCGTCGTAACCGCCCCCGAGGCGGCGAGAATCCGACCGAGCGTGCCGGTGAGGCGGGGGAGCGGTACGGCGGGTTCCAGCGGTCCGAAACATGGCAGGGCGAGAATTGGTCAGTCCGCCACGTGGCCGGGGCAAGTGCCGCGGGCAAGCGGTACCGCTGCCCGGGGTGCGATCAGGAGATCCCCTCGGCGCAGCCGCATGTGGTGGCGTGGCCCGAGTACGGGGGCGTGGACGACCGGCGCCACTGGCACCAGGCGTGCTGGAACGCGAAGGACCGCCGCACCTCGCGGGTGCAGCGGTCCCGTAACGCGCCGAAGTACTGAGGCCGGACCCGGCCCCGGGCAGTCCTACACGTCGCGCCGGTGGAGCGAGGCGTACGCGCCCGCCATCGCGACCACCGTCACGCCCAGCAGGATCCACAGCGGCTGCCAGGCGCTCGGTGACGAGGTGCCGGACACGGCGTCGGTCATGCCGTAGAACACGGCCATCTGGATCGGGATGTTGTATTCGAGCAGGAACTCGCGGATGCTCGTCAGCGACTCCGAGAACATGAAGATCGCCAGGATCAGCGGCAGCAGCACGACCCCGAGCATCGTGGTGACCGCGCCCGCCGAGTGCCGCACCATCGCGCCGACGGCCAGCGAGAGCAGCCCCAGCGTCGCCAGATAGAAGCTCGCGCCGGCGGTCGCCCGGAACCACTCCCCGTAGGTGGGCGTACGGCCGTCCAGGATGGCGACCTGGAGCGCGCCCACGACCAGGGTGGTCACCGTCGACACGGAGAAGACCAGCCCGAAGAAGACCATCGACTTCGCCGCGAGCACTCGGCCCCGGCTCGGGCACGCGGTCAGGGTCGAGCGGATCATGCCCGTGCCGAACTCGGAGGTCATGGTCAGGGCCCCGAGCGTGATCACACACATCGAGCCGAGCAGCATCCCGTAGAAGCCGAGCATCAGCATGTTCTCGCCGCTGGCGTCGGTCTCGGGGTCGTACGACGACGCGAGGGCGACCAGCCAGGCGGCCAGCAGCCCGATGCCGACCATGAGCGCGACCATGACGCCGAGCGTCCACATCGTGGAGCGTACGGAACGGATCTTGGTCCACTCGGAGGTCAGGGCGTCGCCGAGATGCGCCCGCCGCGCCGGGATCGGCGACACGTATCCGTAGCCGCCCCCCGGGGCCTGCGGCGGCTGCGGGGGCTGGGGGTGCTGCGCGGGGATCTGCTGGTACGGGGTCGTCATCGGGCGTCCTCGTCGGTGTCGCTCTTCGTCGGTACGGCGGAGGCGGGTGCGGGGGCCGGCGCGGCGGCGGGCGCGGGCACGGGTGCTGCGGCAGCGGCAGGCGCGGGGCCGGGCGCGGGCGCGGTGGCGTACGGGTTCTGTCCGGGCGGCGGCGGGGCGTACCAGCCCTGCGTCGGCACCTCGGGGACGACAGGCGTCACGTACCCCTGCGGTCCGGGCCCGTAACCCTGCTGCGGGGGCTGAAATCCGGACAGTTCATCGGCGGTGGAACGGTAGTCCACAACGCTCTGCGTCATCCGCATGTATGCCTCCTCCAGGGACGCCTGGTGCGGGGACAGCTCCCAGAGCCGTACGTCCGCGGCGTGCGCCAGATCGCTGATCCGCGACAGCGGCAGCCCCGTGACCCGCAGCGCGCCGTCCGTCTCCGGCAGCACCTGGCCACCGGCCTCGACCAGCGCCGATGTCAGCTTCTCGCGCTGCTCCGGCTCGGTCCCCGGCGTACGGACCCGGGCGAAGTCCGCCGAGTTCGCGGAGATGAAGTCCTTGACGCTCATGTCGGCCAGCAGCTGGCCGCGGCCGATCACGATCAGATGGTCGGCGGTCAGCGCCATCTCGCTCATCAGATGGGAGGAGACGAAGACCGTCCGGCCCTCGCTCGCCAGCTGCCGCATCAGATTGCGCACCCAGAGGATGCCCTCGGGGTCGAGACCGTTGACGGGCTCGTCGAAGAGCAGCACCTGCGGGTCGCCGAGCAGCGCCGCCGCGATGCCCAGCCGCTGGCCCATGCCCAGCGAGAAGCCGCTGGAGCGCTTCTTGGCGACGTCCTGGAGGCCGACGACCCCGAGCACCTCGTCGACCCGGGTGGCCGGGATACCGGAGAGCTGGGCCAGCGACAGCAGGTGGTTGCGCGCGCTGCGACCGCCGTGCACGGCCTTCGCGTCGAGCAGCGCGCCGACCTGGCGCGGCGCGTTGGGCAGCTGTCGGAAGGGGTGCCCGCCGACGTGCACATGCCCCTCGGTGGGCCGGTCCAGCCCGACGATCATGCGCATCGTGGTCGACTTGCCGGAGCCGTTGGGGCCCAGGAACCCGGTGACATGTCCGGGTCGTACCTGGAAGGAAAGGTTGTGCACGGCCGTCTTGGCGCCATAGCGCTTCGTCAGGCCGATCGCCTCGATCATTCTCCAGCCCCATCGACAGATCAGTCGTCGGGGCAGTGGCCGCCGCGGCCGAAAGCCCCCGTAAGAGTAAGGAGGATATCCGGGCGTTGACGGTTCCGGCGAAGGGTTACGGGCGGGCGTGCCCCGGGGCGTACGCCGGTACGCGCCCCCGGGCACGCCCCGGCGGGGTGGCCTCAGGCGTCCCGGTGACGCAGCACCGCGTAGCCGCCGAGCAGCGCCGCCGCGACCCAGAGCACCATGATGCCCAGGCCCTGCCAGGGCCCGTACGGGGCCGGGGTGGAGTTCAGGGCGTCCGGGACCACCTGCATGATCTGCCGGCCGGCCTGGTCGGGGAAGTAGCGGGCCACCGTCCTGGTGCCGGGGACGGCCGCCAGGATCTGCGAGACGAGGAAGAAGAACGGCATCAGGATGCCCAGCGACAGCATCGAGCTGCGCAGCATCGCCGCCACCCCCATCGAGAAGAGCGCGATCAGCGCCATGTAGAGACCGCTGCCGATCACCGCGCGCAGCACATCGGGCTCACCGATGCCCGTACGGTGGCTCCCCAGCAGCGCCTGGCCGAGGAAGAACGCCAGGAAGCCGGTCACCAGCCCGGTCACCAGCGCCAGCACCCCGGCCACCAGGACCTTGCCGAAGAGGAAGACGCCGCGTCGCGGTACGGCGGCCAGCGAGGTGCGGATCATGCCCGAGCTGTACTCGGAGCCGACCACCAGCACCCCGAAGACCACCATCGCCAGCTGGCCGAGGACCATCCCGGAGAAGCTGGTGTACGTGGGGTCGAAGGTCGCCCGTTCCGCCGGGCCCAGATCGCCGAACTGCGCGTTCACCACGGCGGAGAGGGCCGCGCCGAGGGCCACGGTCACCACGAGGGCGCTGATCAGTGTCCAGGTGGTGGAGGAGACCGTACGGATCTTGGTCCACTCGGAGCGGAGGACCGCGGGTACCGGTGACGCTGCCATGGTCAGGCTCCCTTGCCCTGGTCGCCCCGGCTGCCCTGGGTGTCCTGGCCGCCCTGCGGTCCCGGGCGGTTCGTGCCCCAGGCCGGTGACGACTCCCAGCCGGGCGCCGCCTGTGCGTGGTACTCGACCGTCTCCGCCGTCATCTGCATGAACGCCTCTTCGAGCGAGGCGCGCTGGGCGCTCAGCTCGTGCAGCACGATGCCGTGCCGGGCCGCCAGCTCGCCCAGTTCGGCGGTCTCCGCCCCGTCGATCTCCAGCGTGCCGTCCGTCCCCTCGACCGAGGTGTGGCCCGCTTCGGACAGCGCGTCCTTGAGCCGCTCGCGATCCGGCGAGCGGAGCCGGGTGAAACTGCGGGAATTCTCGTGGATGAAGTCGGCCATCGAGGTGTTCGCCAGCAGCCGGCCGCGCCCGATCACGATCAAGTGATCGGCGGTCAGGGCCATTTCACTCATCAGATGAGAGGAGACGAAGATCGTCCGGCCTTCCCGGGCCAGCGATTTCATCAGATTGCGGATCCAGTGGATTCCCTCGGGATCCAGTCCGTTCACCGGCTCGTCGAACATCAGGATCGGTGGATCACCGAGCAGCGCCGTCGCGATACCGAGCCGCTGTCCCATCCCCATCGAGAAGCCCTTCGGCTTCCGCTTCGCCACCGAGGAGAGCCCGACCACATCGAGCACCTCGGAGATCCGGCTCGCCGGAATGCGGTTGCTCTGCGCCAGACAGAGGAGATTGTTGTAGGCGCTGCGTCCGCCGTGCATGGCCTTGGCCTCCAGCAGCGCGCCCATGTGTGTGAGCGGCTCCGGCAGCTCGCGGTAGTGCTTGCCGTCGATCCTGACCGTACCGCTGGTCGGATTGTCCAGATCGAGCATCATCCGCATCGTGGTCGACTTGCCCGCGCCGTTGGGTCCCAGAAAGCCCGTCACCACTCCCGGTCTCACCTGAAAGGTGAGGTGGTCGACGGCGATCTTCTGGCCGAAGCGTTTGGTGAGCCCCTCAACCTCGATCATGCGGCCCAACCTAAAGGCGCGCAAAGCCCCCCGCCACTGGAGTGGCGAGGGGCTTTTGTGATCGTTACCCAATCGTACGATCCGATGCCGGACCGTAGTGTTCCGGGTGGTCCGGACCGCGGGCGCCGGTAACGAGCGGAGCCTTCGGTTCAGCTTCAGCGGGACTGCTGAGCCGGGACACCGCGGGAGATCGGCTCGTCGTCGACCGGGCTGCCGGCGGCGGCCACGGCGGCCCCCGTCAGCGTCGCCAGCATCTCGCGGACGTTGGTGAGCTGCGCGTTGATCGAGTCGCGGCGGTTCGTGAGCGCCGCCAGCTCGCGCTCCGATTCGCTGCGGATACGGTCGGCCTTGGCGTTCGCGTCGGCCACGATGTCCTCGGACTGACGCTGGGCCGTCTCGACGGTCTGCCGGGCCCGGCGCTCCGCGTCCGTACGCAGCTTCTCCGCCTCCAGGCGGAGCTGCTCGGCGCGGTGCTCGATCTCGGCGAGACGCTTCTCGGCCTTGGCCTGACGCGACGCCAGGTCCCGCTCCGACTGCTCGCGACGCTTGGCGAGGTTCGTCTCGAAGTCCGCGGCGGCCTGGGCGGCCTTGGCACGGGTCTCCTCGAAGAGCGCGTCCGCCTCCTCGCGCTTCGACTGCGCGTCCTTCTGCGCCTCCGAGCGGAGCGTAGCGGCGTCGCCCTTCGCCTTGTCGACGATACGGACGCCCTCGTCCTCGGCCTTCGCCTTGCGGTCGGTGGCGAACGCCTCGGCGTCGTTGCGCACCTGCTGAGCCGCCGACTCGGCCAGCTCACGGTGCTGTTCGGCGGCGCGACGGGCCTCCTCGCGCAGGTCCTTCGCCTCCTCCTCGGCGAGGCGGAGGATCTTCTCGACGCGGGCGCCGAGCCCGGCGTACGACGGCTCCGCGTCGCTGACCTGGGCCTGAGCGTTCTGCGTTTCGAGGTGGAGTTCCTCGATGCGCTTTTCGAGAGCGGTGATGCGGGCCAGTGCGCTGTCACGGTCGGCGACGAGTTTGGTAATGCGGTCGTCCACCTGACCGCGGTCGTAACCACGCCGCACGAGCTCGAAGCCGAATGGGGAGGAAGTGTCGCTCATGGGGTTCCTGTCGAATGAGACCGGTGAGGTGATAGGGGGAATCCTAGGGGCCTAAGCGGCGTGTCATCGAGCGGATGTCGGTTTGATCTGGAGAATGTCCAGCCTTTTGAGTGGCTAACTCTCGGAAGACTTGCCACTCGAACGGGTGATTCCAGCCGTGACGCCCGCCTTGACGGGGTTGTCCTTCCCCGCTGCTGACGGCGATTCGAACGACTCCAACGCCTCCAGTACGTCCTGGACACGGGAAATCTCGGCCTGGATGTCCTCCCGTCTGCGCACCAGGATGTCGAGTTCGCGCTTGCCCTCCTCGACCATCCGTTTCGCCTCAAGATCGGCATCGGCGCGCAACTTCTCGCCCTGCCGCGTGAGATCGGCCTTCTTCAGCTCGGCTTCCTTGAGCAGCCCCTCCGCCTTGCGCACCGCGGCGATACGGACCTTGCTCGCCTCCGAATTGGCGTCGGCGATCAGCTCCTTGGACTTCGTCTCGGCGTCCGACCGCTGCTCCATGGCCGCCTTGAGCAGATTGTCGACACGGTCGCCCGTCGTCCTGATCTGCTCGGCCGTCTCGCGCCGGGCCCGCTCGTGCAGCTGCTCGATCTCGTTCTCGGTGCGGACCCGCAGTTCCTCGGTCCGCTCCCGTATGGCCGTCGCGTCGCGGCGGGCCCCCAGCAGCAGCTCGTCCGCGTCCGTACGGGCCTTCTCCACCAGGGAGTTGCCCTCCACCGTCGCGTCCCCGGTGATCCGGCCGGCCTCCTTGCGGGCCGCCGCCACCATCCGGTCGGACTGCGTCTCGGCCTCGGTGGCGACGTTGATCGCCTCCTCCTGGGCCTTGTTGATGAGCTGGTCGGCCTGCTCGGCCGCGTCGGAACGGCGCTTGGCCGCGTCCTTGCGCGCCTCGTCGAGCAGCCAGTCCGTCTCCTCCTGGGCCTCGTTGCGCTGCCGCTCGGCCGCCGCCTCCGTCTCCGCCTTGAACCGCGCGGCCTCCGTCCGCAGCCGCTCCGCGGCCTGCTGCGCGGCGCCCACCGTCTCGGCGGCCTCCGCCCGCATCCGCTCGGACTCGCCCGCGGCCTCCGAGATGAGCCGGTCGGCCTGCGCCGCCGCCTCGCCCCGGATCCGGTTCGCGTCCGTACGGGCCTCCGCACGGGCCCGGGACGCGTCCTGCTCGGCCGAGGCCAGCGAGTCCGACGCCTCCGTCCGTACCCGCTGCGCGTACTCCGCGGTGTCGGAGCGCAGCCGCTCCGCCTCCTGGATCGCGTCGTTGACGGTCCGTTCGGCCAGCGCCTGCGCCGCGTCCGACTCCTCCTGGGCACGTACCAGCAGCCGGTTCGCGTCCTCGGCGGCCCGCTCCCGCTCGGCGAACGCGTCCGCCCGTACCCGGTCGGACTCCTCCTGCGCCTCGCCCCGCACCCGGTCCGCCGACATCTCGGCGGCGGCCCGCTGCGCGCTGATCTCCTGCTCGGCCTGGTCGTGCAGCCCGGCGACCGAATCCCGTACCTGAAGGGCGGTCTGCTCGGCCGCCGCCACCAGCTCGGTCGCCCGGTAGTCCGCCTCGGAGACCAGACGCTGCGCCTCGGTCCCCGCGTCCTCGACCCGTTTACGGGCCGACGCCAGCAGCTCCTCGCTCTGCTCGCGGGCGCGCTCGCGCTCCTGGTCGGCCTCCGCACGGGCGCCGGTCAGCGTCTCCTCCGCCTCGCGGCGGCGGCGTACGGCCTCCTCCTGCGCGGCGGCCAGCGCCTCCGCGGCCTCCGTACCGACCCGCTCGGCGGCGGACGCCGCCTCGGACCGGGTGCGGTCGGCGCTCTCCTGCGCCTCCGTCTTGAGCCGCTCCGCCTCGGCCGCGGCCTCCGACCGCATCCGGACCGCGGCGTTCTCCGCCTCCGCGCGCGACTGCGACGCGTCGGCCGCGGCCTCGTCACGCAGCCGCTGCGCCTCCTCCTCGGCCGCAGCCTGGAGCGCGCGGGCCCGCTCGGTGGCTTCCGTACGTACCCGCTCGGCCTCCTCGGCGGCCTCCCGGCGCAGCCGCTCGCTCTCCGTACGGGCCTCGCCGAGCGCCTCCTCGGCGGCGGTCAGCCGCTGCTCCGCCTCCGTGTGCAGCCGCGTCAGCTCGTCGGCCGCCTCGGCCTTGCGGGCCTCGATCCCGCGCTCGGTCTCCTCGCGCATCTCGACGGCGGCCTGCTCGGACGCCTCCCGCATCGTCTGGGCCAGATCCTCGCCCTCGACCCGCAGCGTCTCGGCCTCGCCGCGGGCACGCTCCAGCGCCTCCTCGGCCTGCCGGCGCAGCGTCGTCGCGCGCTCGATGGCCTCCGTGCGCACCCGCTCGCTCTCGGCCGCCGCGCCCGAGCGCAGCTCGTCGGCGTCCGCCCGGGCCTTGCCGAGCAGCTCCTCGGCGGAGCTGGCCGACTCCTCGATCTTCTGGACGGCCTCGCGCCGGGCCTCGCCGCGGATCCGCTCGCCCTCGGCGACCGCCTCGGAGCGCAGCTGCTCGGCCTCGCCCCGCAGCCTGCGGGCCTCCTCCTGAAGCTCGACGGTCTTGGCGCGGTACTCCTTCGTGTCGTCCTTCGCCGCGCCCTTGAGCTGGTCGGCCTGCTCGGCGGCCTCGCCGCGCAGCCGGTCCGCCTCGGCCTCGGCCTCGCGGCGGATCCGCTCGGCCTCCTCGCTCGCGGACCTGGTGGTGGCCTGGGCGTCGTCGGACGCCTTGGTCAGCACCTCCTCGGCGGTACGGGCGGCCTTCGCCAGCTGGGCGGCGGTGTCCTCCGCCGCGACCGTACGGGCCTTCTCCGCGGCCTCCGCGACCAGCTTCTCGCCCTCGGCGCGGGCATCGGCGAGCACCTGCTCGGCCTCGGACCGGGTGGCCTCGGCCTCCTTCGTCGCCTCGCCGACCATCCGGGCGATCTCGGACTTGGCCGTACGGGTGCGCTGGTCGTTCTGCGACTCGACGCCGGAGAGCCGCTTGGCCGCGGTCTCCTTCGCCTCCCCGACGACCTTCTCGGCCTCGGCGCGCGCCTCGCGCAGCCGCTCCGACGCCTGCTGCATCCGCTGCTCGGCGGCGCGGCTCAGCTCGGCGGCCTGCTGACGCGCCTGGTCGGACTCCGCGGCCGTCGACGAACGCAGCTGCTCGGCATGGCCGGCGGCCTCCTGCGCCTGCACCTGCGCCGCGTTCAGCAGCCGCTCAGCGTCCCGGCGGGCCCGCAGCAGCATCGCTTCTGCTTCGCCGCGCGAAGCCTCGGCCTCCGAGCCGAGCCGCCTGCGCGCCTCCTCGGCGATCCGGGCGGCCTCCGCGCGGGCGGCCGACAGCGCCTGCTCGGCCTCGGCGCGCGACTCGTCGAGCAGCCGCCGCGCCTGGGACTCCGTACGGGCCCGGAGCTGCTCCGCCCACGCCACGTTCTCGTTGACATGCGACTCGACGGTCTGCCGACGCTCCGCCAGCTCCTGGTCGAGCCGCTGGCGCCGCTGGACGGCCTCCCCGTGCAGCTCGGCCTGGAGCCGCGCCTGATGCTCCGCGTGCTCCTGGAGGATCCGCTGCGTCTGCGCGCGCGCCTCCCGCAGCTCGCGCTCGGCGTCGGCGCGCATCTGCTCGGCCTGCATCTGGGCGTTGCGCAACTGCTGTTCGGCCTGATAGCCGAGGTCGCCGCTGTCGTAGGACGGGCGGGTCGCCAGACTGCGGCGCGCCTCGTGGAGCTTGGCGCGCAATACCTCGACCTGGTAACCGAGGTCCTCGGCGTGCTGGACGGCCTTCTCCCGCGCGGTCTTCAGCCGGTCCATCTCGGCTTCGAACCGCGAAAGGTGGTCGTCGTCAGCTCGGTGGCTCTCCTGGCGTTCGTAGCCCCGCACTGCGCGGTCCCATCCGTCCCATGGTCGCAACTGCCCAATTGGGCACCGCTCTCGGCGAACGGCCCCCCGGGGAATGGTGACAGATCAATGACAGGGGCGCGGCCCCGGCCCGGCCCCGGCCCGGAGCCGCCCACTCTACCGGGCCGGGAATCCTTAAGCTCAGTGCTCTGGGCGGGAGGTGACGAGTTCTGTCAGTACGCCGTGGCAGTCCTTGGGGTGCAGGAAGGTGATGCGGGAGCCCATCGACCCGGTCCGCGGCTGGTCGTACAGTACCCGCACGCCCTTCTCGCGCACCGCCTGGGCGTCCCCGTCCACGTCCGCCGTCCCGAACGCGATGTGATGAACTCCCTCGCCGTTCTTCGCCAGCCACTTCCCGACGGCCGAATCCTCCCGTACGGATTCGAGGAGCTGGAGGTACGAAGCCCCGCCGTCCGACGTCTCGTTGATCTTCAGCATGGCCTCGCGCACCCCCTGTTCCTCGTTGACCTCGGTGTGGAAGACCTCGAAGCCGTAGGTGGCCCGGTAGAACTCGACGGTCGCGTCGAGGTCGAAGCAGGCGATTCCGATGTGGTCGATTCGCGTCAGCATGGGAACAGTGCAGCGGCACGGGGTTGATTACGCAACGTGCGCGCCGTCACACGCACCGCCGGGTGACCCGGGACCGTACCGCTCAGTACATTTGAAGTGAACCATCGTTCACACCCTGTCCCACGCCGTAGTAAGGGGTCGCGTCTCATGACAGCTTCGAACACCACCACCTCCGTGATCGTCGCGGGCGCCCGTACCCCGATGGGGCGGCTGCTCGGCTCGCTGAAGTCCTTCTCCGGCGCCGAGCTGGGCGGCTTCGCCATCAAGGCCGCGCTGGAGCGGGCCGGGATCGGCGGCGACCAGGTGCAGTACGTGATCATGGGCCAGGTGCTCCAGGCCGGTACGGGCCAGATCCCGGCCCGCCAGGCCGCCGTCCTGGCCGGCATCCCGATGAGCGTGCCCGCGCTCACGGTCAACAAGGTCTGTCTCTCCGGGCTCGACGCGATCGCGCTGGCCGACCAGCTGATCCGCGCGGGCGAGTTCGACGTGATCGTGGCGGGCGGCCAGGAGTCGATGACGAACGCCCCGCATCTGCTGCCCAAGTCCCGCGAGGGGTACAAGTACGGCGCGATCGAGATGCTCGACTCGATGGCGCACGACGGGCTGACCGACTCCTTCGAGGGCATCGCGATGGGCGCCTCCACGGAGAAGCACAACACGCGCCTGGGCATCGCGCGCGGCCCGCAGGACGAGTTCGGCGCGCTCTCCCACCAGCGGGCGGCGGCGGCCCGCAAGAACGGCGTCTTCGACGCGGAGATCGTCCCCGTGGAGGTCCCGCAGCGCAAGGGCGACCCGGTCGTCTTCGCCCAGGACGAGGGCATCCGCCCCGAGACGACCGCCGAGTCGCTGGCGGGGCTGCGGCCCGCGTTCGCCAAGGACGGCACGATCACGGCCGGCACGTCCTCGCCGATCTCCGACGGCGCGGCGGCGGTCGTGGTGATGAGCCGGGCCAGGGCGGAGGAGCTGGGGCTCGACTGGATCGCCGAGATCGGCGCGCACGGCAATGTGGCGGGCCCGGACAACTCGCTCCACTCCCAGCCGTCGAACGCGATCCGCAACGCGCTGGCCAAGGCGGGCCTGGGCGTCGAGGACCTCGATCTGATCGAGATCAACGAGGCGTTCGCGGCGGTCGCCCTCCAGTCGATGGAGGACCTGGGGGTGTCCCCGGAACGGGTGAACGTGAACGGCGGCGCCATCGCCCTGGGCCACCCGATCGGCATGTCCGGCGCCCGGGTCGTCCTGCATTTGGCGCTGGAGCTGGGCCGGCGCGGCGGCGGGACCGGGGCGGCGGCGCTGTGCGGGGGCGGCGGCCAGGGCGACGCGCTGATCATCCGGGTGCCGGCCCGCGCGGCCGAGTAGGACTCGTACGTACGCGGCCGAGGTGGCCCGTACGACGTGGCCCCGTACGACGTACGCGGCCCCACGCGGTCCGCGCGGCCGTCACCGACGAGGAGAGGAACGCAGCTGTGACGCAGGACGTCCCCGAGCTGGTGGCCCGGGCGCGGGAGGGCCGGCCGCGGGCCGTGGCCCGGCTGATCTCGCTGGTCGAGGGGGCGTCCCCGCAGCTCCGTGAGGTGATGGCGGCGCTGGCGCCCCTCGCGGGCAACGCGTATGTCGTCGGGCTCACCGGACCGCCGGGGGTCGGCAAGTCGACCTCGACGTCCGCGCTGGTCTCCGCGTACCGCCGGGCGGGCCGGCGGGTGGCGGTGCTGGCCGTCGACCCGTCGTCGCCGTTCTCCGGCGGCGCGCTGCTGGGGGACCGGGTCCGGATGTCCGAGCACGCCTCCGACCCCGGCGTCTACATCCGCTCGATGGCCACCCGCGGCCATCTCGGCGGTCTGGCGTGGGCGGCGCCGCAGGCGATCCGGGTGCTGGACGCGGCAGGCTGCGACGTGATCCTGGTGGAGACCGTGGGGGTCGGCCAGTCGGAGGTCGAGATCGCCTCCCAGGCGGACACGTCCGTGGTCCTGCTCGCGCCGGGGATGGGCGACGGCATCCAGGCGGCCAAGGCGGGGATCCTGGAGATCGGTGATGTGTACGTGGTCAACAAGGCGGACCGGGACGGCGCGGACGCCACGGCCCGCGAGCTGAACCACATGCTCGGCCTCGGGGAGGCGCGCGGCCCCGGCGACTGGCGCCCGCCCATCGTGCGGACGGTGGCGGCCCGGGGCGAGGGGATCGACGAGGTGGTCGAGGCGCTGGAGAAGCACCGTGCCTGGATGGAGGAGCACGGCGTCCTCGCGGAACGCCGCGCCCGCCGCGCGGCCCACGAGGTCGAGACCATCGCCGTCACCACGCTGCGCGAACGCATCGGTGACCTCCACGGCGACCGCAGGCTGGGCGCCCTGGCGGAACGTATCGTGGCGGGCGCCCTGGACCCGTACACGGCGGCGGACGAACTGGTGGCGGGCCTCACGGACGGGCACTGACCGCCCTTCCGCCGTCCCTGCCGCCGTATCGTCCGCCGTTCCGGCCGCTGTCTCCGCCGCTGCCCTGCCGCGGTCTCAGTCGTCGTACCGGTCGTCGTCGTCGCGGTCCGGCGTGACCGCGGCGGTCCGCGCGTCGACGTGCAGCTCGTGCGCGCGGCCGTCCTCGCCGCGCACCTCGACCTCCCAGCGGGCGCCCGGGCCGCCGTCGTCGTCGATCTCGGCGGACTCCACGGCGCCCGGTACGGAGGCGAGGGCGGCGGCCACCGCCTGCCGGACGTCCACCGAGGCGGCGCGCAGCGCGGCACGGTCCTCGGCGTCGTCGTCCCGGTCGTCGTCCCTGCCGTCGTCGCCGTCCGCGCGGTCCACCCGTACCGCGCCGGTGGCCGTGTCCACCGTCAGCTCATGCCGGACCTCGTCCGTGCTGAGCAGGTCGATCTCCCAGCGGCCGGCGCGGTCGTCGTCCCGCTCGACGGCGGCCACGGCCGCACCGGGATACGCCTTGAGGGCCGCGGCCACCGCCTCGCTCGCGGTGAGTTCCGTACGGTCTCCGGGCGTCGGTGCGGCGGTCGGTGTCGCCGCCGATACCGCTGTCGATGTGCCCGTCGCTGTAACCGGTGCCGCTTCAGGGCTGTTCGGGGCGGCGAGTGCCGCGTAGGCGCCGCCGCCGATCAGCGCCGTGGCGGTGAGCGCGGAGAAGGCGAGCTTCAGCTTCATGAGAGTCTCCCGAGTGGCCGGTGCGGATCCGTGTCGATCCGGTTCCCACTGTGTCCGGCGGAAGCTGAAGGCAGCCTGAACCACCCTGAAGGGATCTTCAGCTTCGGTTTGGCAGGGTGGGGCCATGCGCTTGCTGATCGTGGAGGACGAAAGGCGGCTCGCGGTCTCGCTCGCCGCGGGACTGCGGGCCGAGGGCTTCGCCGTCGATGTCGTGCACGACGGCCTCGAAGGGCTGCACCGCGCGAGCGAGGGCGTTCATGACCTGGTCGTGCTCGACATCATGCTGCCGGGCATGAACGGCTACCGGGTCTGCGCGGCCCTGCGCGCCGCCGGGAACGACGTACCGATCCTGATGCTCACCGCGAAGGACGGCGAGTACGACGAGGCGGAGGGGCTCGACACGGGCGCGGACGACTATCTGACCAAGCCGTTCTCGTACGTCGTGCTGGTCGCCCGGGTCAAGGCGCTGCTGCGCAGGCGCGGTTCGGCCGGTGCCTCGCCGGTGCTGCGGATCGGGGCGCTGAGCGTCGACACGGCGGCCCGCCGGGTCTTCCGGGACGAGACCGAAGTGGCCCTGACGGCGAAGGAGTTCGCCGTTCTGGAGCAACTGGCGGTGCGGGCGGGCGAGGTGATCGGCAAGCAGTGGATCCTGGAGCATGTCTGGGACTTCGCCTATGACGGCGACCCGAACATCATCGAGGTTTACATCAGCGCGCTGCGGCGCAAACTCGGCGCCGCCGCGATCCAGACGGTGCGCGGCGCCGGATACCGGCTGGTCGCGTCGTGAGACGCCGCCGGTTCGGCTCCGTACGGGCCAGGGCGTCCCTCGGCGCGACGGCCGTGGTGGCGGTCGCGCTGCTGGCGGCGGGTGTCGCGGTGCTGCTCTCGCTGCGGTCGAACCTTACGGAGCAGGCCGGCCGGCAGGCCGACCGGGCGGCGCGCGAGGTGGCGCTGGACATCGCCTCCCGGGTCCCGGACCGGATCGCGTACGCGCAGCTCGACCTGCCCGACGAGGAGGACCATCCCGTGCAGGTGACCGACGGGGCGGGCCGGCTGCTGGTGGCGAGCGAGGGGCTGGAACGGATCAGCGGTACGGGAGTCCGCGAGGTACGGGCGACGACCGGGGCAGCCGCCCCCGCGGATGCCGCCGCCTCCGATGACGACGACGCGGACGACGACTCCGATGACGACGCCTCCGATGACGACGACGGGCCCGCCGTCGGCGAGATCGGCGACACCACCTCCTACACCTCGGGCCGCGCCACGGTGGACGGGGACACCGCCGACTACCGCTTCGCGGCGGTCGAGGTGACCGACCGCGCCGGGCGTACGGTCCTGGTCCACGCGGGCGCCTCGCTCGCGGACCGGCAGAGCGCGGTGGCCGGCACCACCGCCGCCATGCTGGCCGGTCTGCCCGTGCTGCTGCTGGTCGTCGGCGGAGTGACCTGGCTGGTGACCCGCCGGGCGCTGAGACCCGTGGAGGGCATCCGGCGGGAGCTGGCGGCCATCACGGCCTCCCAGGATCTCTCCCGGCGGGTGCCAGAGCCCGCCACGCGCGACGAGGTGGCCCGGCTGGCCCGTACGACCAACGAGACGCTCACCGCGCTGGAGAGGTCCGTGGAGCGGCAGCGGTGCTTTGTCGCGGACGCCTCGCACGAGCTGCGCAGCCCCATCGCCTCGCTCCGTACGCAGTTGGAGGTGGGCGAGGCCCATCCGGCGCTGCTGGATGTTCCCGGCGCGGTCGCGGACACCGTACGGCTTCAGCGCCTCGCGGCCGATCTGCTGCTGCTGGCCCGGCTCGACGCGGGGGAACGGCCGGCCGGTGCCGCCCCGTTCGATCTGGGCGCGCTGGTGCGCGACGAGATCGCGCAGCGGACCCAGGACCGATTTCCGGTCGTTCTCGATGTCCGGCCGGGGACGGAAGTGGCCGGATCCCGTGGGCAGTTGGCCCGGGTGCTCGGTAATCTGCTGGACAACGCGCAGCGCCACGCCGCAGGTTCGGTCGCCGTGTCCGTACGGCGGTCGGGCTCCTCGGTCGTCCTCACGGTCACCGACGACGGCCCGGGGGTGCCGGAAGCGGAGCGTGAGCGGATCTTCGAACGGTTTGTCCGGCTCGACGACGCCCGCAGCCGCGACGACGGCGGCGCCGGACTGGGTCTGGCCATCGCCCGGGACGTGGCCGCGCGGCACGGCGGTACGCTCACGGCCGGCCGCGCGGAGGGCGGCGGCGCCCTGTTCGAGCTGCGCCTGCCCCCGTCCGGCGGCGGTCCGGCGCCCGACGGGCCCTGAGGGCCCGCCAGGGCGGTCGCGAGGGCCATGGCCCCCTCGGGGTCAGGGCCTGCCGCGGTGGCCGTGGAGGTGCTCCGCGACCGGCGTCAGGGACGCCCGCAGCTCGGCGAGGGCCTCGGGGGAGAGCAGGTCGATGAAGTGCTTCCGGACGGACTCGACATGGTGCGGGGCGACTTCCTGCATGGTCGCCATGCCGGTGTCCGTCAGGACCGCGAAGAGTCCGCGCCGGTCCGATTCGCAGTGCTCCCTGCGGACCAGTCCGGCCGCCTCCATCCGGGTGATCTGGTGGGAGAGGCGGCTCTTGGACTGGAGGGTGGTGGCGGCGAGGTCGCTCATCCGCATCCGGCGGCCCTCGGACTCGGAGAGATTCACCAGGATCTCGTAGTCGTTCATGGTCAGGCCGAACGGCTGAAGGTCCTTCTCCAGCTGGTGTGTCAGCAGCTTGTTGACATCCAGATGGGTGCGCCACGCGCACTGCTCGGCGTCGCTCAGCCAGCGGGTGGCCGTCTCGGTCTCCATGTATCTATTCTACCTAAGAAGTTGAAATCTGGACGAAATTCCTCCGGGTGAGGAGTGTGACGCCGCGCACGGAGCGTTTGGCGGGGTCTTTTCACGGAGGCCCGCGGAAGGGTTCACGCGTTCGACGTCACACTCCGCAGACTACCGCTCACTGAGCGAAGCGGCGCAGGTGGTCGGCGCCGGGCACCCCGGCACCCGCCTCGGGCGGTGGTGTACCCGTCGGCTGTTCCGCCATCAGCTTCTCCGACGACTGGAGCAGCACCGTCCCCGCGCCGACGAACTCGAACTGGTGCTCCTCGCCCGAGGTGCCCCCGAACCCCGTCAGGGAGCGGAAGCCGCCGAGCACGCCGGACATATAGCCATGATCGTAGTGGTGACAGGGCGACGGGCAGTCCGCCCAGCCCACCAGCGCCTGCGGATCCACCCGCACCGGTGGCTCCATGAACACCACCGGCCCGTTCGACGCCGCGACGAACTTCCCCGTGCCGATCAGCGTCAGAAACCCGGGCACGATCGACTGCTTGAGCGCCAGTGACGGCTGGAACGCCAGCAGATTCCCCGACCGGATCGTCAGATTCCCGTCCTCCAGATCGAAGGAGTTGACGTCGAACGCCCGGTCCGCCAGCAGCATCTTGCCGCTGCCCGCCGCCACCACCCAGTCGGCCACATGCAGCGGTGAGTGGAAGCTGCTGCGGATCAGCCCCTCGAACCGGCCGTGGCCGATCCCGTCGAACTCGATCTGCCCGTAATAGGCGATCATCTTGCCCTTCTGGAGGAACCACTGACTCCCCGCCAGCTCCACACAGAAGGTGTACGCGTTGAC
Organism: Streptomyces paludis; assembly: GCF_003344965.1. Lineage (NCBI taxonomy): Bacteria > Bacillati > Actinomycetota > Actinomycetes > Kitasatosporales > Streptomycetaceae > Streptomyces > Streptomyces paludis. The sequence goes on from NZ_CP031194.1 coordinate 5,575,746, forward strand.
GTTGTCGTCGCTCGGCAGTGTCGCCGGGTCGAATACCACCGGCGCGCTCGATACCCCACCGCTCACAGCTTGTCCTCCGATGCCTGGACGTAGACCGCGCCGGTGCCGCTCAGCTCCAGCTGGAACGCCTCGCCCGAACCGCGCCCCACCATCTCGCGCCAGCCGACCGCCGCCGAGAGCCTGTTCCGTACGTCGCCGTGGTGGGCCACGTACGCCTGCGGGTCGACCCGGATGTCCGCGCCCGGGGTGATGGGCAGCTCGATCACCCCGCCGTGCGCCATCACCGCGACCGCGCCATGGCCCTTGAGCGTGGTGGTGAACAGCCCCTGGCCGGTGACCTGGCCGCGCACCATGCCCATGACGCCGCCCTGTGAACCCATGAACATCGTGCCCTGCTGGAGCGTCCCGTCGAAGGCGAGCAGCCGGTCCGCCTCCACGTACAGGGTGTCGCCGGCGAGATTGATGACCTGGATGTGGTGGCCGCCATGGCCGAACATCACCGTGCCGTTCCCCTCCACCGTCATCAGCGGGGTGGCCTCGTTGGCCACCCGGCGGCCGATCATCGACATCACACCGCCCTGGCCGCCCTGGATGTTGGGCGTGAAACTGACCTCGCCCCGGTACGCCAGCATCGCGCCCCGCTGGCTGTACATGGTCTGTCCGGGCGCCACCGTCGCCTCGACCATCTTCGCGTTGATCTCCCGGAACGGCACTAGAGATCGCCCCCGATCGTGTTCCGCTCGCTCGGCTGTACGTAGACGAGCCCCTCGCCCTCGAAGCGGATCTGGAAGGACTCGCCCGACCCCTCGCCCAGGAACGTCCGGAAGTTCACCCCGGACTGGAGCTTCTGCTGAAGCTTCCCCTGATGCGCGATGTAGGCGCCCGGGTCGACATACAGCGGGTACTGGGAGGTCACCCGCAGCAGCACCGCCTCGCCGTCCGACATGATCGCCGCCTGGCCCGTGCCCTCGACGGTGGTCGTGAACAGGCCGTTCCCCGAAGCGCCGCCGCGCAGCCCGGTGAACGTCGTGCCGGTGCGCAGCCCCGCGTCCGTGCAGAGCAGATTGCTCGACTCGACATGGAGCTTGTCGCCGTGCAGCGAGACGAGGTTGATATCGCTCGCGCGATCGGCGAAATAGCAGGTGCCCTGGCCCTTCACCTCCATCACGGTCATCTGTTCGCCGGTGAGCCGGCGCGTCACCATCCCCCGCAGCCCCTCACCGCCGCCCGTCAGTTTCTTGAACGTCATCCGGCCGTCGTACGCGACCATCGAGCCGTTCTTCGCCTTGACAGCGTCGCCGGTCAACTCGACGGCGAGCACCTTGCTGCCTTGCAGTCGGAACTGAGCCACGGACCGAAGGTATCCCGGCCCCGCCCGCCACCGACAGGGCTTCTGCCCCTGATCGTCCCCTGATCGTCCCCCGAGCCGTCCCCGAGCCGTCCCTGAGCCGGCCCCCGAGCCTGCCCGAGCCGTCCCGGACACACCCCTGGCCGAAACGGGCCGAAGTGGGGCTGCCACAATGTCCTAGCGCTTGTGCGCGCTTTCACAAGATCGGGTTGGCGCCGCACGAGATCACGTAGCCCCCGATGACGAAGGTGCCTGCCTCGTGGACATCAGCAACGCCGCCCCGCTCCACCGCCTCCGCCTGGTCTCCGTGCCGGAGGCCGTATCGTTCCTCCTCCTCATGGTCTGCTCGGTGCTCAAGCGGACGACGGACTTCAACGCGGTACCGGTGATGGGAGCCATCCACGGCGTCCTCTTCATCCTGTACGTGATCTTCTGGGCCCTCGCCTGGATCCGCGTCCGCTGGTCCTTCGGGACGGCCGCCCTCTACTTCGTGCTCTCCGTACTGCCCGCCGGCGGCTTCTTCGCGGACCGCAGGATCAAGCGCGAGCTGGACGACGCCGCCATCGCCTCCCGCGCCCGCCGCGAAGGTACCGTGAACGCATGATCGTCGCCTTCTCCGTCTCTCCGCTCGGTGTCGGGGAGGACGTCGGCGAGTACGTCGCCGACGCCGTCCGGGTCGTCCGCGAGTCCGGCCTCCCCAACCGTACGGACGCGATGTTCACCTCCGTCGAGGGCGAGTGGGACGAGGTGATGGACGTCGTCAAGCGCGCCGTCGCCGCCGTCGAGGCCCGCGCCGGCCGGGTCTCGCTCGTCCTCAAGGCCGACATCAGGCCCGGGGTCACGGACGGTCTCACCTCGAAGGTCGAGACCGTGGAGCGCCACCTCGCCCAGCAGCCGCCCGCGGCCCCGGCCCCGTGACCCGGCCCGTAACCCCCGGACGCAGTAACCCGCGAGCGTAAAACCGCCCGCACGGACGCCTCCAGTCGACACGCCGGTCAATGTCCCTTTCTGTGGGGATATCGACCTCGCGAATCAGCTGGAGGCACCGTGCGGCCCGAGGGTGACGACACCGACCTCGACCCCGACCACGACGACGTACTCGGCTACGACTACGACGTCCACAGCTGTCTGGCCGGCCCCCTCATGGAGCCGGACCGGACCGCCCCCTACCGCGTGGGCTACCGGAGTCTGCTCGCGCGCGAGCCCCGCCGAATACGCGCCGTCCTGCTGATGGCCCTGGCGCCGCTCCTCTCCGGCGCCCTGCTGGTCTACCTGGTCTGGCCCAGCCACCGGACCGAGCGCGAGGGCGGCGACCGCTGGCTGATCGTCTTCGACCACGTGATGCTCGGCTCGATCGGGTGCATCGCCCTGTTCATGCTGGTCAACGTCGCCTCGGTGGCACACGCCACCATGGTCGCCCGGGACCCGATACCCGTCCCCGCCGAGCTGGGCACCCGGGTCGCCTTCCTCACCACGTACGTCCCCGGCACCGAGCCGCTCGCCATGGTGCGGGGCACGCTCGAAGGGGCGGTACGGCTGCGGCACAGCGGCCCCCTCGACATCTGGCTGCTCGACGAGGGCGACGACCCCGCCGCCCGGGCGCTCTGCGCGGAGCTGGGCGTACGGCACTTCACCCGTAGGGGAGTCCCCGAGTGGAACCGCCGCAGAGGCGTCCACAAGGCGCGCACCAAACACGGCAACTACAACGCCTGGCTCGCGATGCACGGCGACGACTACGACTTCTTCGCCTCCGTCGACACCGACCACATCCCGCTCCCCAACTTCCTGGAGCGGATGATGGGTTACTTCCGCGACCCGGACATCGCCTTCGTCGTCGGCCCCCAGGTGTACGGCAACTACACCTCGCCCGTCACCAAGGCCGCCGAGTCCCAGCAGTTCCTCTTCCACGCGCTGATCCAGCGGGCCGGCAACCGCTACCACGCCCCGATGTTCGTCGGCACGAACAACGTCGTCCGGATCAAGGCGCTCCAGCAGATCGGCGGGCTGTACGACTCGATCACCGAGGACATGGCCACCGGCTTCGAGATCCACCGCACCCGCAACCCGCTCACCGGCCGCTTCTGGCGCTCCGTCTACACCCCCGACGTGCTGGCGGTCGGTGAGGGGCCCGCGTCCTGGACCGACTTCTTCACCCAGCAGCTGCGCTGGTCCCGGGGCACCTACGAGACGCTCATCAAGCAGTACTGGAAGGCGCCCTTCCGGGTGCCGCCGGGCCGGCTGCTCAGCTACACGCTGATGCTCGTCTACTACCCGATGACCGCCGTCAACTGGTTCCTCGGCGTCCTCAGCTGCGTTCTCTTCCTCTGGCTCGGCGCCTCCGGCACCCAGGTCTCGTCCTCGGTTCTGCTGATGCTCTACAGCGACGCCGCCGCCCTCCAGATCGGCCTCTACCTCTGGAACCGGCGCCACAACGTCTCGCCCCACGAACCCCAGGGCTCCGGCGGGCTCGCCGGTATGGCGATGTCGGCGCTCTCCGCGCCCATCTACCTCAAGTCGCTCTGCGCGGCGCTGCTGCGCACCCAGGGCCGCTTCGTGGTCACCCCCAAGGGCGGCCGGACCAGCGCCGACCGGACGGCGACCTTCCGGATCCATCTCTTCTGGGCCGCCGTGCTCGCCGGCTCGCTCGTCGCGTCCGTCTTCCTCGGCCACACCCACGCGGCCATGCGCACCTGGGCCGGGCTCGCGCTCGTGATCGCGCTCGCCCCGGTCGCCGTCTGGCTCCTGACGCTGCGCGCCGAGCGCATCGCCGCCCGTACGGCCGCCGCGCCCCCACGCGCCCCGGCGCCCGCGCCCGCTCAGAGCGCGCCCGCTCAGAGCGCGCCCGCTCAGAGCGCGCCCGCCGCTCAGAGCGCGCCCGCCCCCACCCGCGCGTCCGCGCCGGCCGCGGTCCCGGTGACCGTATCGACGTCAGGAGGGAACTGACCCATGCAGCAGCGGAACGCGCGGCGGAACAAGCCGCGGTACCGGCCGTCGGGGAAGCTGCGGAAGACGCTGCTGGGCGGTGGCGCCCTCGTGGTGCTCCTCGGCCTCAACGCCCCCGCCGCCTACTCCTTCGCCGCCGAGAAGTACCACGCGTACAAGATCGCCCAGCCCGGCTACAAGCAGCGCTACGGCTCCTGGTCGATGCTCGACGTCCCCAAGAAGTTCCGTACGAACGCGATCCACGCGGCCCTGCTGCACAGCGGCAAGGTGCTGATCGTCGCGGGCTCCGGCAACAACCAGCGGAAGTTCGACGAGGGCTCCTTCGACACCATCCTCTGGAACCCGGCCGACAACTCCTTCAAGCGGATCCCCACCCCCGAGGACTTCTTCTGCGCCGGCCACTCCCAGCTCCCCGACGGACGGCTGCTGGTGGCGGGCGGCACCGCGCGCTACGAGGTCCTCGACGGCGAGGTCAGCCGGGCCGGCGGCGGTATGCGCGTCAAGAACGAGAGCCCGGACCGGGCCCACACGTTCAAGAAGGGCACCCGCTTCCGCTCCCCGTCGGGCATCGAGTACGTCTCCACCACCGACGTCACCGTCCCCAAGGCCAAGAAGGAGTTCCAGGTCGGCTACGGCAAGAGCGGCCGGATGCTGCCCTGGCGGACCAAGATCACGGCCGGCGAGGCCCGGGTCTTCGTGGAAGCCGTCGACAAGGGCCCCCAGGCGCTCACCACCCAGGCCGCCCAGTACGAGATCCTCGGCCTCAAGGGCAAGGACGCCGACAACCTCTACGGCCTCGCGCAGAAACTCACCACCGAGAAGCAGGACTTCCAGGGCATCAAGTCGGCCTACGAGTTCGACCCCAGGGCCGAGAAGTACGTCCCCGTCGACCCGATGCGCGAAGCCCGCTGGTACCCCACCCTCGTCACCCTGGACGACGGCAAGGTCCTCGCCGTCTCCGGCCTGGACGATGTCGGCGCCGTGGTCACCGGCGACAACGAGCTGTACGACCCGGCGACCAAGAAGTGGTCCCCGGGCCCCGCCCGCTACTTCCCCACCTACCCCGCGCTCTTCCTCACCAAGGGCGGCAAACTCTTCTACTCCGGCTCCAACGCCGGTTACGGGCCCGCCGACAAGGGCCGGCAGCCGGGGCTCTGGGACCTGAAGCGGAACACCTTCACCAAGGTCGACGGGCTCACCGACGCCGACCAGACCGAGACCTCCGCCTCCCTGATGCTGCCCCCGGTCCAGGACCAGCGGGTGATGCTGCTGGGCGGCGGCGGGGTCGGCGAGTCGCCCCGGTCCACCGCCCGTACGGCCATCGTCGACCTCAACCGCGACAGCCCCGCCTTCACGGCCGGCCCGAAGCTGCCGCAGGGCACCCGCTACCTCAGCAGCGTGCTCCTCCCCGACGACACGGTCTTCACCACCGGCGGCTCCTCCGGCTACCGGGGCCGCAGCGCCAGCGACATCCTCAAGGCGCAGTTCTACGACCCCAAGGCCAACGTCTTCCGGCCGGCCGCCGACCCCACCGTCGGCCGCAACTACCACTCCGAGGCGCTGCTGCTCCCGGACGGCCGGGTCGTCACCTTCGGCTCCGACCCGCTCTTCAACGACGCCGACAACACCAAACTCGGCACCTTCGAACAGCGGGTGGAGATCTACACCCCGCCCTATCTCCAGGGCGACAAGGGCAAGAAGGAGAACCGCCCGTCCCTCGGCTCCGGTCCCGACCGGCTCGACGCCAAGGGCCGCGCCACCTTCCGCACCCCCCACCCGGAGCGCATCGCGAAGGCCCGTCTGATGCGCCCCAGCGCCGTCACCCACACGACGGACGTGGAACAGCGCTCCGTTGACCTCAAGATCGGCAAGGCCAAGGGCGCGGTGACCATCGAGGCGCCCAATGACCGGGCGATGGTGCCCCCGGGCTGGTACATGCTCTTCGCCACGGACACGGCGGGCGTCCCGTCGGAGGCGAAGTGGATCCAGGTCACATGAGGCACGTACGGGATGCATGGGACGTACGGGACGTACGGGCGCGGGCGGCGCCGCCCGCGCCGCCCGCCGTCAGCCCTTCGCCCGGCGGGCCAGGCCGAGCGCGTACTCCGGCCACCAGGTCCCGGCCGCCGGGCCGCCCCGGCACGGGCCGTCCGAATCGCCGGGGCGCTTGATCCAGAGGAAGGCGTCCACCAGCTCGTTGCCGGTGTTGGTGGTGGGCGGCGAGCCCAGGGCCCGCCCCGGCGGATTGCACCACGCCTGGTCGCGTTCGCCGGAGAGCGGGCCCGCGCCGTTGCGGCTGGTGTCGATCGTGAAGTGCGCGTCGTCCAGCAGCGAGGAGAGCTGGGTGCCGTACGTCTTGACCGTGTCGTTCGTCTGGAAGTTCGACACATTGAGGGAGAAGCCGTCGGCCGCGCCGACGCCCGCCCGCCGCAGCGCCCCGGCGAGCTTGTCCGGGTCGGTGACCCAGGCGGGGTTGCCGGCGTCCAGATAGACCCGGGTGTGCGGCTGCCGCTTGAGCCGGTCGATCGCCCCGGAGAGCAGCTCGTACCGCTCGCCCTGGTTCTCGTCCGGGGTGCAGCCGTCCGTCAGATGCGGTACGGCGTCGGGCTCCAGGATCACGATGGCGTCCGCGTCCCCGATCGCGTCGGCGAAGGCGCCGATCCACCCGCGGTACGCGTCGGCGTCGTGCGCGCCGCCCGCCGAGTAGAGGCCGCAGTCGCGGTGCGGGATGTTGTACGCGACGAGGACCGCCGTGCGCCGGGCGGCCTTCGCGCCCCGTACCGCCTTGTGGATACGCGGCTCCGGGTCGTCCCCGGCGGGCCAGGCGGCGACCGCGCGCTCCGCGACGCGCCGCAGGATCCTGGCGTCGTCCCCGCGCCCCTGCTTCTCCCATGCCTTGACCTGGCGGGCCGCGTCGCTGTCCGGGTCCACCCAGAAGGGCGACGCGACGGCCGGAGCGGCCTCGCCCAGCACCCCGGCGGAGCCGGTCCGCCCGGACGGCTCCCGGCGGTCGCCGACGGGCGACGGGTCCGGGGAGACGGCGGAACAGCCGGCCAGGGCCAGCCCGAGGAGGGCCGCCACGAGGGCGGTCGCGGTGCGGGAGCGGTGCGGTCTGCGGCCGGACATCCATACCCCTCAAAGAAGGCTGGGGAGCGACGGGGAGCGCACATGGGGCTGGGGCGCGCACGGGAATGGCAAGACCGGCATATCGTTACATAACGCTCAGTCGGTTCCGGGATGCGACACCGCGAGGGCGATCCCCAGCGGCGTCCGCTCGTACAGCACCTGGTGTCCGTACCGCCGCGAGGTCAGCAGCCCCGCCTCGCGCAGCACCGACAGATGCTCCGACACGGAGGAGGCCGCGAGCCCGAGCAGCCGCGCGAGCGCGGTGGTGGAGGCCGGCGCGTCGAGCGCGCACAGCACCTGGGCCCGCGCGCGGCCCAGCAGCCGGGCGAGCGCCTCGGGCGTACGGTCGGACGGCTCCGTCCACAGGCCGCCGACGCCGCGCACCGGATAGACCACGGCCGGCTGCCACGGCGGCCGGAACCCGCTCACCACCCGGGGCCAGCAGAAGACGCTCGGCATCAGCACGAGCCCGTCGCCGCCGAGCACGCGCGCGTGGCTGCCGTTCACCCCGGTGATGGTCAGGGTGGACCCGCCGGTCCAGCTCAGCTGCGGGCTCAGCTCCCCGATCAGCCGCTCGAAGCCGCCTTCCGCCCACCGCCGCGAACGGTAGGCCACATCGGCCTCCAGCAGGGTGCGCAGCCGGGGCCACTCCGGCTCGACGAGCACCCGCCACGCCCGCTCCAGCAGCCCGGCCAGCTCGGCCACGGCCCGCGCCGGATCCGCCAGCATCGCCCGCCCGGCGGGGCTGTCCGTGGCGCCCGGGGTGTCGGCGAGCGCCAGGGCGATATCGGCCCGGGCCGTCTCCGGGTCGGTGGCGCGGACGGCCGCGATCTCGTCCTCGAAGAGGGCCCCGGGCCCCGGCGGGACCTGGCTGAGGAAGTCGGGGTTGTGGCCGAACTCCGGCATCAGCAGATGCAGCGGGCGCAGCTCCAGACTGTCGGCGGCGGCCCGGATCCGGCGCAGCCAGGGCAGGTGGTAGCCGTGCCGTTCGGGCCGGGCGAGGGTGCGTACGGCCTCCTGGGTCTCCCAGAGCGGTGAGACGGCGAAGCGGCAGCGGAGCAGATCGCTCTCGGCGAAGTGGAGATGGAAGGGCACGGTGGCGGACGCTCTCGGACGGGGGAGAAGGGGAAGGCCGTTGCGGGCCGGAAGATTCGGTTCGGGCCGAAAGTCTATGGCCGGGCGCGGTCGCTCCCTCAGTCTGTGGCCATGTCCAAGAACGCATCCCCCGGCGGGTACCGGGCCGTCTTCGCCGTGCGCGAGTTCCGTTATGTCTTCGCCGCGCATCTGCTCTCGCTGCTCGGGGTGGTCGTGAGCGAGATCGCGCTGACCTATCTCGTCTACGTGCTCACCCGCTCCCCGCTGCTCAGCGCGCTCACCTTCGCCCTCGGCATGCTGCCGTACCTCATCGGCGGGACCCTCTTCGCCGGGGTGGCCGACCGCTATCCGGCCCGGCGGGTGCTGGTGGTCTGCGATCTGCTCTGCGCCGTCTGTGTCGGGCTGATGGTGCTGCCCGGCACCCCGATCGCGGGGCTGCTGGCGCTGCGCTGTGTGGTCGCCGCCGTCGCGCCGGTCTTCACCGGGACCAGGATGGCCGCGCTCACCGACATCCTCGGCGACGGCGACCCGTACGTACTGGGGCGTTCGCTCCTGCGGCTCGTCTCGCAGGGCGCGATGCTCGCCGGGTTCGGGGTGGGCGGGGTGCTGCTGGCCGTGGTGCCCGCGCGCGGGGCGATCGCCATCACGTTCGGCACGTTCCTCTGCTCGGCCGCGCTGCTGCGCTTCGGGACGCGGGCCCGGCCGGCCAGGAGTACGGGCAACGGCGGTGCGCTGCTGGGGGATTCGCTGGGCGCTGCCCGGCTGCTGCTCGGTGACCGCCGGACGCGGGCGCTGCTGCTGCTCTTCTGGGTCCCGGCCATGTTCGCGGTCGCCCCGGAGGCCCTTGTCGCGCCGTACGCCGACTCCCTGGGGGTGGGTCCCGCGGCGCTGGGGCTGCTGATGTGCGCGATTCCGGTGGGGCACATCGGGGCGGAGCTGTACGTCGGGGCGCGGCTCTCGCCGCGGGCCCGGGGCCGGATCGTCCTGCCGATCGCCGCCACCGGGCTGCTGCCCCTGCTGGTGTACGCGGCCGAGCCCGGCCTCGGCTGGGCGCTGGCGGCGCTCGCGCTGTCCGGGGTGGGGGCCGCGTATGTCGTCGGTCTCGACCGGTGGTTCGTGGACGCGGTCCCCGAGGAGCTGCGCGGCCGGGCGATGACCCTGCTCACGGCGGGTCTGATGACGATCCAGGGCCTCGGTATGGCGCTGGCCGGTCTCGCCGCCGAGTTCTTCCCGGTCCATCAGGTGGTGGCCGGGGCCGGCGTGCTCGGGACGCTCTGCTGCCTCGTGCTCGTACGCGAGGTACGGCAGGTACGGCGGACCGCCGGGGCGGGGGCCGTGGTATCCGGGTCCGGGGCGTCCGCGGCCGGGGTGGCCGAAGGGCGAGACGGGGCTGATCACTCTGTGGCCAGTGGGTAAGGTCGACGGCGTGTCAAAGCCGCTCAGTCTCCCCTTCGACCCGATCGCGCGCGCCGACGAACTCTGGCGGCAGCGCTGGGGACCCGTCCCCTCGATGGCCGCGATCACCTCGGTCATGCGCGCGCACCAGATCCTGCTCGCCGGGGTCGACGCGGTCGTCAAACCGTACGGACTGACCTTCGCGCGGTACGAGGCGCTGGTGCTGCTGACCTTCTCCAAGGCGGGCGAACTGCCGATGTCGAAGATCGGCGAGCGGCTGATGGTGCATCCGACGTCGGTCACCAACACCGTGGACCGGCTGGTCACGGCCGGTCTCGTCGACAAGCGCCCCAACCCCGCCGACGGCCGCGGCACCCTCGCCTCGATCACCGACAAGGGGCGCGAGGTGGTCGAGTCGGCCACCCGGGATCTGATGGAGATGGACTTCGGGCTGGGGGCGTACGACGCGGAGGAGTGCGCGGAGATCTTCGCGATGCTCCGTCCGCTGCGGGTCGCGGCGCGGGACTTCGAGGAGTAGGCGAGCGCGGAAGCAGCGGCAGGGGAGCGGGAGAGCGGTGGCAGGGGCGGGCGAAGATCGTCCCATGTGCCCCGTTAGGCTCGCCCCATGAAGTCAAATGTGCTGTCGCGCTACCGGGTGATGGCGTACGTCACCGCCGTATGGCTGCTGGTCTTCACCGTGGCGATCATCCTGAAGTACGGGTTCGACACCGGTGACACGATGCTGATCTCCCAGATCCACGGCGTCCTGTACATCGTCTACGTGGTCTTCGCGTTCGATCTGGGCTCCAAGGCCAAGTGGTCGTTTGGGAAGCTGCTCTGGGTGCTCGCCGTGGGCTGTATCCCCGCCGCGTCGTTCTTCGTCGAGCCGAAGATCACCCGGGAGATCCGGCCCCTGCTGACCGACCGCGCTCCGGTGGCGGCCGAGGCGTAGGGCGCGCGGCCCCTTCCCCCTCCCTCCGCCCGCGCGGTGAACGCGTGGGCGGTTTCCCATCGACATTTACTAGGACGTCCTAGTAAATTTGAAAGCATGAACACCGAAGCGACCGGCGCGGCCGACATCACCGACGCGATCGACGCGATCGAGGAGGGCCGCCGCCGCTGGCAGGCCCGCTACGACAAGGCCCGCAAGCGCGACGCGGACTTCACGACGCTCTCCGGCGATCCGGTGGAGCCGGTCTACGGGCCCCGGCCCGGTGACACGTACGAGGGATTCGAGCGGATCGGCTGGCCCGGCGAGTACCCGTTCACCCGCGGTCTCCACCCGACCGGCTACCGCGGCCGGACGTGGACCATCCGCCAGTTCGCCGGCTTCGGCAACGCCCTCCAGACCAACGAGCGGTACAAGAAGATCCTCGCCAACGGCGGCGGCGGACTCTCCGTCGCCTTCGACATGCCCACGCTCATGGGCCGCGACTCCGACGACCCGCGCGCCCTCGGCGAGGTCGGCCACTGCGGGGTCGCCATCGACTCGGCCGCCGACATGGAGATCCTCTTCGGCGACATCCCGCTCGGGGACGTCACCACCTCCATGACGATCAGCGGCCCGGCGGTCCCGGTCTTCTGCATGTACCTCGTCGCGGCGGAGCGCCAGGGCGTCGACCCGGCCGTCCTCAACGGCACGCTCCAGACCGACATCTTCAAGGAGTACATCGCCCAGAAGGAGTGGCTCTTCCAGCCCGAGCCCCATCTGCGGCTGATCGGGGACCTGATGGAGCACTGCGCCGTCGCCATCCCCGCCTACAAGCCGCTCTCCGTCTCCGGCTACCACATCCGCGAGGCGGGCGCGACGGCCGCGCAGGAGCTGGCGTACACCCTCGCGGACGGCTTCGGCTATGTGGAGCTGGGGCTGAGCCGGGGCCTGGACGTGGATGTCTTCGCGCCCGGCCTCTCCTTCTTCTTCGACGCGCACCTCGACTTCTTCGAGGAGATCGCCAAGTTCCGCGCGGCCCGCCGGATCTGGGCGCGCTGGATGCGGGACGTGTACGGCGCCCGGACCGACAAGGCGCAGTGGCTCCGCTTCCACACCCAGACCGCCGGTGTCTCGCTCACCGCGCAGCAGCCGTACAACAACGTCGTACGGACGGCCGTGGAGGCCCTGTCGGCGGTCCTGGGCGGCACGAACTCGCTGCACACCAACGCGCTCGACGAGACCCTCGCCCTGCCCAGCGAGCAGGCCGCCGAGATCGCGCTCCGCACCCAGCAGGTGCTGATGGAGGAGACCGGCGTCGCGAACGTGGCCGACCCGCTCGGCGGCTCCTGGTACGTGGAGCAGCTCACGGACCGGATCGAGGCCGACGCCGAGAAGATCTTCGAGCAGATCAAGGAGCGCGGCCGGCGCGCCCACCCGGACGGGCTGCACCCCATCGGCCCCGTCACCTCCGGGATCCTGCGCGGTATCGAGGACGGCTGGTTCACCGGCGAGATCGCCGAGTCGGCGTTCCAGTACCAGCGCGCGCTGGAGAAGGGGGACAAGCGGGTCGTCGGCGTCAACGCCCACCACGGCTCGGTCACCGGCGACCTGGAGATCCTGCGCGTCAGCCACGAGGTCGAGCGCGACCAGGTACGGGTGCTGGGCGAGCGCAGGGCCGCCCGCGACGACGCCCGGGTCCGTACGGCGCTCGCGGAGATGCTGACGGCGGCCCGTACGGGCGCCAACATGATCGCCCCGATGCTGGCGGCGGTCCGGGCGGAGGCGACGCTGGGCGAGATCTGCGGCGTCCTGCGCGACGAGTGGGGCGTCTACACGGAGCCGCCCGGCTTCTAGGTCACTCTGCGGCATATCGGGCAATAGCTCTCACGCAGAGCTAAACTGGACGGCGTGGCCATCGAGGATTTCCCCGACTCGCTCGCCGCCGTGCTGGCGGGTTTCCAGCGCACCGTACGGCGGCGGCTGCGCTCCGGCCTGGCAGCCCCGCCCCTGCGGGGCGCGCAGGCCGAGCTGCTGCGGCTGGTGGCGGACCGGCCGGGGATCCGGGTGTCGGACGCGGCGGCGGAGCTGTACCTCGCCGGCAACTCGGTCTCCACCCTGGTCAATCAGCTCGGCCGGGCCGGGTATCTGCGCCGCGAGACGGACCCCGCCGACCGGCGCTCCGCCCGGCTGCTGCCCACCGAGGAGGCCGTGGCGCGGCTGGCCCAGTGGGAGGCGCGCCGCTCCGCCCTCGTACGGGAGCAGCTGGCGCGGCTCACCGAGGAGGACCGGACGGCCCTCGCCGCGGCGCTGCCCGCGCTGCGCCGGCTCGTCCGGAACATGCGTGAGGAAACGGAGAACCCATGACCGCCATCACCGGGGGGACCACCGCGCCGGACGAGCCCGCCGAGGCCGTCGGCTGCCGCGGACTGACCTACACCTTCGGCGAGACCAGGGCCGTCGACGGCCTCGATCTCTCGGTCGGCGCGGGCGAGGTCTTCGGACTGCTCGGGCCGAACGGCGCCGGCAAGACCACCGCGATCCGCTGTGTCACCACCCTGCTGCCCGTCCCCGCCGGCGTCGTCCGTGTGTTCGGGCACGACGCGGCGAAGGAGAAGATGGCCGTGCGCCGGCTGCTCGGCTACGTACCCCAGCAGCTCTCCGCCGACGCCGCGCTGACCGGCCGCGAGAACGTCTCGCTCTTCGCCCGGGTCTTCGACGTCGCCCGCCGCGAGCGCGCCGAACGCGTCGCGCAGGCGCTGGCCGCCGTGGATCTGACCGGCGCCGCCGACCGGATGACCACCACGTACTCCGGCGGCATGATCCGCCGGCTCGAACTCGCGCAGGCGCTCGTCAGCGCGCCCCGGCTGCTGATGCTGGACGAGCCGACGATCGGTCTGGACCCCATCGCCCGTACCAGCGTGTGGGAGCACATCACCGCCGTACGGCGCGCCACGGGCATGACCGTTCTGGTCACCACGCACTACATGGACGAGGCCGAGCAGTACTGCGACCGGGTCGCGCTGATGCACCGCGGCCGGGTCCACGCCCTCGGCACGCCGGACGAGCTGCGGGCCGCGCTGCGCGAGCGGCGGCTGGCCGCCGGCACCGCCGGCGAGAAGGACCCCGTACCGACGCTGGAGGACGTCTTCCGGGACGTCGCCGGCAGCGGTCTGGAGGAGGAAGGAGGCGTCTTCCGCGATGTCCGGAGCACCCGCAGGACCGCGACCCGCGTCGGCTGAGACGAATCTGCTGCTCGTACCGCCGCAGGCCCGTACGGGCTGGCGCGTGCTGCCCGCCCGGGTCGTGGCGATGTGCGTGGTGGAGCTGCAGAAGCTGCGCCACGACCGTACCGAGCTGTACACCCGGGCCGTGCAGCCCGCGCTCTGGCTGCTGATCTTCGGCGAGACCTTCACCAGGATCAAGGCCATCCCCACGGGCGGTATCCCCTATATCGATTATCTCGCGCCCGGCATCATCGCCCAGTCCGCGATGTTCATCGCGATCTTCTACGGCATCATGATCATCTGGGAGCGGGATGCCGGGATCCTGACCAAACTGCTGGTCACCCCCACCCCCAGAGCGGCCCTGATCAGCGGCAAGGCATTCGCCTCGGGGGTCAAGGCGCTGATCCAGGCGGTCGTGGTGATCGTCATCGCCGCGGCCCTCGGGGTGGGGCTGACCTGGAATCCGCTGCGGCTGCTCGGGGTGGCCGTCGCGGTCGTCCTCGGCTCGGCCTTCTTCTCCTGTCTGTCCATGACGGTCGCGGGCATCGTGCTCACCCGCGACCGGCTGATGGGCATCGGACAGGCCATCACCATGCCGCTCTTCTTCGCTTCCAACGCGCTCTATCCGGTGGCGATCATGCCGGGCTGGCTCCAGGTCGTCAGCCGGGTCAACCCGCTGAGCTATCAGGTCGACGCGCTGCGCGGGCTGCTGCTCGGTACGCCCGCGCATCTGGCGCTGGACTTCGGGGTGCTGCTGGTGGCGGCGGTGCTGGGGATCGTGGCCGCCTCGTCCCTGCTGGGCAGGCTGGCGCGCTGATCCCGTCGGAAGTCGTTGCCCGGCGGCCGGGGTTGGGCGGCGGCTTCGCCCGGGTCAGGTCGGCCGTCCGGGCGGGGTGAGCGCCCGCAGACCGCCCAGCAGCAGGGACGTGAAGGCGCGGGCCCAGTTCTCGTCCACCGGTTCCGCGCTGACCAGCGTGCGGTGGACGACCGCGCCGGCGATGACGTCGAAGATCAGGTCGGCGGCGCGGGCCGCCGTCACCGGGTCGGGCTCGCGCGGGAGTTCACCGCGGCGCTGGGCGCGCTCGCGGCCCAGCAGGACCAGCCGCTTCTGCCGGTCGACGATCGAGTCACGGATCCGGCCGCGCAGCGCCGGGTCCCGGGTGGACTCGGCGATCACCGCCATCAGCGAGGTCTTGGCCTCCGGGTGCTCCAGCACCGCCGCGAGCTGGAGCACCACGCCCTCCACATCGGCGGACAGGCTGCCGCGGTCCGGCAGTTCCAGGGTGTCGAAGAGGACCGCGACCGCGTCCACGACGAGTTCGTTCTTGCCCGCCCAGCGCCGGTAGAGCGTCGTCTTGGCGACTCCCGCGCGGGCGGCCACCTCGCCCATCGTCAGCTTCGACCAGCCCAGCTCGCCCAGCGTCTCCCGGGTCGCGGCCAGGATCGCGGAGTCGGCTCCGGCGCTGCGCGGGCGGCCCGTACGGCGCGGTGCGTCCATGACGGTGACCATACCGCTCGGTACGTCCGGTGCGCCCCATTCGGTGCGGGCTTGTGTGAGCCAGTTCACCGGGGAGAAACCGCCCGGGTTCCGGACCCGGAAGTTACGCTACGACCCGTAGCGTAAGCCGGTGTTCGGCCCGTGCCGGGTCCGGGCCGGCCGGTGGCGCGCGGACCGCTTTTCTCAAGCGAGCGCGGAGGGGGGAGGATGTACTCATGCAGCCTAGGAACATGTCCATGAGCGGCGTCGTCGACCTCGCCGCGGTGAAGGCGGCCGGTGAGGCCAAGGCGAAGGCGGAGCAGGCCCGTGCCGAGGCGGCCCGCACGGGCGGTGCCGCCGCCGTACCCCCGTCCAGCCTGGTGATCGACGTCGATGAGGCGGGCTTCGAGCGCGATGTCCTCCAGCGGTCCACCGAGGTCCCGGTCGTCATCGACTTCTGGGCCGAGTGGTGCGAGCCGTGCAAGCAGCTGAGCCCCGTACTGGAGCGGCTGGCGCGGGAGTACGCCGGCCGTTTCGTCCTCGCCAAGATCGATGTCGACGCCAACCAGATGCTGATGCAGCAGTTCGGGATCCAGGGCATCCCCGCGGTCTTCGCGGTGGTGGCCGGCCAGGCGCTGCCGCTCTTCCAGGGCGCGGCGCCCGAGGCCCAGATCCGGGCCACACTCGATCAGTTGATCCAGGTCGGTGAGGAGCGCTTCGGCCTCACCGGGATCGCGGTCGACGCGGACGCGGGCGAGGCGGACGGCGGTTCGGAGCCCGTGCCGGCGCCCGTACCGGAAGGTCCTTACGACGCGCTGCTGTCCGCGGCCGTGGACGCGCTGGACGCCAACGACTTCGCCGGCGCCTCGGCGGCGTACCGCGAGGTGCTCTCCGCCGACCCCGGCAACACGGAGGCCAAGCTCGGCCTCGCCCAGGCCGAACTCCTCGCGCGCGTCCAGGGCTTGGACCCGGTGGCGGTACGGAAGGACGGCGCCGAGCGGCCGGACGATGTCGCGGCGCAGTTCGCCGCCGCCGATCTCGACCTGGTCGGCGGACATGTGGAGGACGCCTTCGGCCGGCTGGTCGAGGTCGTGCGCCGGACGTTCGGGGACGACCGGGAGGCGGCGCGGGTACGGCTGCTGGAGCTGTTCGAGGTCATCGGCGGTGACGATCCCCGGGTGACCGCGGCGCGTTCGGCGCTGGCGCGGGTGCTCTTCTAGGCGCGGCGAGGTTCTCGGACCGGACCCGTCGGGCGCTGCGGATCTTCGCATCGCTAGGGTGTCGGTCGCGCCGGTCTTGCCGGCGCCGCCGGATCCGTGGCTCCAGCACGGGTCTGGCGAAGTCATACCGGCAGCGGCCGTTTTTGCCAAAACTTGGCAAACGCGGCTGCTGTTACTCGCAGTAAATCAACTCCCCAGTTCTGTCCCGCTATGGGCGACCTTCACCGCTTGTGTCGCACCGGCCGGCGGCACCCTGTGTGGCGGCGTGATGCCAACGGGTCGCCGGCCGGTTATCGGGCCGTTACTAGCCAGTAACGAACCCCCTTGTGTCATCGGCGTGAATGCACCACGATCAGCGACGCTCGGTCCAGTTCCGCACCGGCACGACAGCCTGTCGCGCCCGTCGGATCCGGTGCCCCACCGAGTGGTCCGGCGGCAGTGCCGCCGGTCCGGACAGGGGGGTTCCCGCCGTACTGGCGGGGCCTGTCCAGAGGTTGCGCGAACGCGTGGCCCAGTGGTTGTCGCTCGGGGGTGATCGCCAGTGCTTCGGAACGCGGTCAGCGCCTCCGGAACGGGCGCTCTCCTTCCCGAGGACGTAGCACTTCTCCCATCCCGGGACCGGTTTCCACCCGATCCGGAGATGTACGTCCGAGAAGGAGGACATTCATGGAGTCCCAAGTTCGTGGCGGGACCAGATGGAAGCGGTTCGCCGTAGTCATGGTGCCCAGCGTGGCCGCGACGGCCGCGATAGGCGTATCACTGGCACAGGGGGCGCTGGCGGCGTCCTTCAGTGTGTCGGGTCAGAACTTCAAGGTCACCGCGGCGAAGCTGGTCGGCCACGACTTCGTCCAGTACGGAGCCGTCGCCGAGGGGGTCGACGCCAAGGGCGACAGGGCGGCCCACCCGGTCGCGGTCTCCGGATTCAAGTCGGCCGAGATCACCTCGATGTGCCAGTCGGTGGTCACCCCGGTGCCGATACTCGGTACGAGCGTGACGCTGGTGCTCAACGCCGGTAACAAGGGCAAGAACATCACCGCCGACAACCTGTACCTCGACGTCGAGTCCCTTGAGGGCGACGCGGTCTTCGAGGACATCAACATCGGTATCGCGGCGGGTTCGAACAAGCTCTACAAGGGTTCGGACGCGGGCAAGTTCGGCTTCGGTCAGGAGTCGAGAGTCGCCACGCTGACCAAGGTGAAGCAGACCGCGTGGGCCACCACGGCGGGCACCTTCCGGCTTCCCGACCTGAACCTCTCGCTCAAGGTCGGTGACCCGAAGAAGTACGAGTGCTATTAGGCGCTCGCGGTGGGCGGGCCGAAGAGTCCTCGGACCACTCGGCCCGCCCGGCCCCGCCTTCCGACCGTAATACCGCTTACCGTTTTACCAGGGAGCTGTTTTCCATGAGCGCCGAGTCCACAGGTTCCCGCGGATTCTCCTACTGGCGGCTCCGGTTCCGAGCCTGGCGGGGTACCCGGCCGTTCTGGGCGGGGCTGTTCACTCTTCTCGGCGGGCTGCCGATCGCCTACTTTCCCTACGCACAGCTGCAACTCGGCAACCTCACGCTGGCCATGTCCACCACGGCCGGCGCCGGTTCGCTGATCATCGGTGTCCTGCTGGTGACACTGGGGCTGACGATGTGGTTCCAGAGCGTCGTCCGCGTCTTCGCGGGAGTCGCCGCGATCCTGCTGGCGCTCGTGTCGATCCCGGTCTCCAATATCGGCGGCTTCCTGCTGGGCTTCCTGCTCGCCCTGGTCGGCGGAGCGCTCTCCATCTCCTGGATGCCCGGCACACCCGTGGAGCCGGACTCCGAGCACGGCACCCCCCACGACGAGCTGGACCCAGACGGGCCCGGCGCCTCGTACCTTCCCGGTCCGCGCGACAGGGAGAGCCTGAACGTGACGGATACGACGACTGCTCAAGCCAACGGCGGGAGGAACAGTGCGGGGTGACGACGCGCAGCGCAGCGCGGCCGGAGGCGATGCCACCCGGGTGAAGAAAGGGCCGCGGCACGCGGCCCCCAGAAAGTCGCTCCTGACCAAGCTCCAGATACCCGCGGGCAAGGCGATGGCCCTGGCGGCGATGCCCACGGCGGTCATGGTGGGCATGGGCCTCACGCCCCGGCTCGCGATGGCCGACGACAAGGAGATCCCCTTCGCGCCCGGACCGTGTGTGACGCGCTCGGACGAGCCGGACGCCTCGGCGTCCTCCAGCCCCGCTCCCACGCCGACGTCCACCTCCTCGGCGTCTCCCACCTCTTCTCCCACGGCTCCCACGTCCAGTCCCGCTCCGCCCTCGTCCTCCGCCGCGCCGTCGCCGTCCGCCTCGGCACCGGACCCGGACGAGGACAGGGAGCAGGCCCCGCTGCCGTCCGGATCGGCGGACGCTTCGGCGCCGCCCGAGCCCGAGCCGACCGCCTCGTCGGACAATCCGCTCGACCCGCTGGGACTCGGGGTCGCGCTGAACGGACTCCTCGGCGGTGGCGAGGCCGAGGACAGCAGCGGTACGGAGGCCATCGCCCCGGCGGCGGAGAAGAGGAAGGAGTCCGCCGCCGAGGAGTCCGCCGAGGAGTCCGCCGCCGAGGACGCCAAGAAGGCCGACGATGCCGCCGCCAAGGCCGCCGAGGACGCGATCAGGAAGGCGGCGGAGAGGGTCGGCGCCACCGTCGAGGAACTGGCCGAGGAGGCCAAGGGACTCGGCACCCGCGCCGACGACGACATCCCGGCCGCCGCCACCGGCACCTCGACGGCCGGCACCACGGCCGGCGCCACGGGGACGGGCACCACCTCCGGCAAGGAGCCCTTCCCCTGCCCCACCCCCGACCCGGCCGCCCTGGCCGCCGCCGAGCGCGAGCGGGGCATCCCGCTGCTGCCCGACGAACCCTGGCAGCTCGACAGCAGTCTGCTCACGCTCAGCGGCCTGTACTACCACGGCATCGTCGAGGTCAGGACGGGCGGCGGCAAGACCAAGAAGGCGCTCAAGTTCACCGCGACCTCGCTCGACATCAAGGACCTGCACCAGACCGCCGGCTATCCGCTCGGCATGACGGCCCATGTCCAGGGACGTACCGGCTCCACCTCCACGATCCGCGGTGGCGAGGTGACGATGTACACGGAGGAGCTGAAGGGCAATCTCTACGGCATCATCCCCGTCACCTTCAGCCCGGCGACCCCGCCGCCGCTGAACCTCCCCTTCGTCTTCTTCACCCAGGCGCATGTGATCCAGGCCGGCCAGTTCGGCGGCACCCTCACCATCCCCGGCCTCCGGAACTACCTCACCGGCTGAGGACCCGGCGGCGGCGTCACCGCCCGGCCCGCGAGAAACGGGACGGCCCGTACCTCCCCGGCGAGGGTGGTACGGGCCGTCCCGCGCGCGCGTTCCGTGTACGGGAAGCGCGGCGGGGTCAGGCGCGGTCCTTGCCGCCCAGGTGGTGGACGCGGACCATGTTCGTCGTACCGGGGACTCCGGGCGGGGAGCCGGCGGTGATGATCATCGAGTCGCCCTCGCCGTACCGCTGGAGCTTGAGCAGCTCCTCGTCGACCAGGTCGACCATCGCGTCCGTGCTGTCCACCAGCGGCACCACGAACGGCTCCACGCCCCAGCTCAGCGCGAGCTGGTTGCGGGTCGACTCGTCGGTGGTGAAGGCCAGGATCGGCTGGGCCGCGCGGTAGCGGGAGAGCCGGCGGGCCGTGTCGCCGGACTGGGTGAAGGCGACCAGCGCCTTGGCGCTCAGGAAGTCCGCGATCTCGCAGGCGGCGCGGGCGACCGAACCGCCCTGCGTACGCGGCTTCTTGCCCGGGACCAGCGGCTGGAGGCCCTTGGCGAGCAGTTCCTCCTCGGCCGCGACCACGATCTTCGACATCGTCTTGACGGTCTCGATCGGGTACGCGCCGACCGACGACTCGGCGGAGAGCATGACCGCGTCCGCGCCGTCCAGGATCGCGTTCGCGACGTCGGACGCCTCGGCGCGGGTCGGCCGGGAGTTGGTGATCATCGACTCCATCATCTGGGTCGCCACGATCACCGGCTTGGCGTTGCGGCGGCACAGCTCGATCAGCCGCTTCTGGACCATCGGGACCTTTTCGAGCGGATACTCGACGGCCAGGTCACCGCGGGCCACCATGACGCTGTCGAAGGCCGCGACGACGGCCTCCATGTTCGCCACCGCCTGCGGCTTCTCGACCTTGGCGATGACGGGGACCCGGCGGCCCTCCTCGTCCATGATCTTGTGGACGTCCAGCACGTCGTGCGCGTCGCGGACGAAGGAGAGCGCGACCATGTCGGCGCCCATCCGCAGCCCGAAGCGCAGGTCCTCGATGTCCTTCTCGGACAGGGCCGGGACATTGACCGCCGCGCCCGGCAGGTTGATGCCCTTGTGGTCGGAGATCACCCCGCCCTCGATGACGATGGACCGGACCCGGGGGCCCTCGACCGCGACGACGCGCAACTCGACGTTGCCGTCGTTGATCAGGATCTGGTCGCCCTTGGAGACATCGCCGGGCAGACCCTTGTAGGTGGTGCCGCAGATCGACTTGTCGCCGGGGACATCCTCGGTGGTGATGGTGAACTCGTCACCGCGGACCAGCTCGACGGGTCCCTCGGCGAAGGTCTCCAGACGGATCTTGGGGCCCTGGAGGTCCACGAGCACGCCGATGGCGCGGCCGGTGTCGGCCGCCGCCTTCCGGACGCGGTGGTACCGCTCCTCGTGCTCCGAGTGGCTTCCGTGGCTCATGTTGAGCCGGGCCACGTTCATGCCGGCCTCGATGAGCGACTTCAGCTGCTCGTAGGAGTCGACGGCGGGGCCCAGTGTGCAGACGATTTTGGAACGGCGCATGAGGCGCATCCTATCGGTTTGTTTCCGTGCGGAATTTTCCGTCTGGTGGAAAGTACAAATGGGCGGGGTGCCGCTCAGGCGATAGGTGTTCGAACGTCGCCCACGAGTGCGAAGGTCTGCTGCGCGATCTCCAGCTCCTCATCGGTCGGTACGACGGCCACCACCACCCGGGAGTCCGCCGGCGAGATGACCCGCGGCTCGTCGGAACGTACGGCATTGAGCCCCGCGTCCACCGCCAGGCCCAGCGTTTCCAGCCCCGCCACGGCAGCTTCCCGTACCGGCGCCGCGTTCTCGCCCACACCCGCCGTGAAGACCACCGCGTCCACCCGCCCGAGCACCGCGCTGTACGCGCCGATGTACTTCCGCAGCCGGTGGATATAGATGTCGAACGCCAGCCGCGCCGCCGGGTCGCCCTCGTCCACCCGGCGGCGGATCTCGCGCATGTCGTTGTCCCCGCAGAGGCCGACCAGACCGCTCTTCTTGTTCAGAAGTTCATCGATCTCGTCCACGGACATCCCGGCCACCCGCTTGAGATGGAACGTCACCGCCGGATCGATGTCCCCCGACCGCGTCCCCATCACCAGCCCCTCCAGCGGGGTCAGCCCCATCGACGTGTCCACACAGCGCCCGCCCTCGACGGCCGACGCCGACGCGCCGTTGCCCAGATGCAGCACGATCACATTGACCTCGGACGGGTCCTTGCCCAGCAGCTCGGCCGTCCGGCGCGAGACATACGCGTGCGACGTGCCGTGGAAGCCGTAACGCCGGATCCGGTGCGCGTCCGCCGTCGCCACATCGATCGCGTACCGGGCCGCGTGCTCCGGCATCGTCGTGTGGAACGCCGTGTCGAAGACCGCGACCTGCGGCAGATCGGGGCGCAGCGCCTGCGCGGTACGGATCCCGGTCAGGTTCGCCGGGTTGTGCAGCGGCGCCACCGGCACCAGCCGCTCGATCTCGGCCAGCACCTCGTCGTCCACCACGGTCGGCTCGCTGAACCGCAGCCCGCCGTGGACCACCCGGTGGCCGATCGCCGCCAGCTCGGGGGAGTCGAGACCGAGCCCGTCGCGCGCCAGCTCGGCGGCGACCGCCTCCAGCGCCGCCGCGTGGTCGGCGATCGGCTCCGTACGCTCACGCTTCTTGCCGGCGGTCGCGGCGTCCGGGCCCGCGAGCGGGGTGTGCACCAGCCGCGACGACGCCTCGCCGATGCGCTCGACCAGCCCGGCCGCGAGCCGGGCGCCGTCCCGCATGTCCAGCAGCTGGTACTTCACCGACGAGGAACCGGAGTTGAGGACGAGGACACGGGTGGCATGCGAAGTCACTGGCTGCTTGCTCTCTGCTGAGGTGGGTGGGAGGGCGGCCGTCACGCGGACTCGCCCTGCGCCTGGATCGCGGTGATCGCGACCGTGTTGACGATGTCCTGCACCAAGGCGCCGCGCGACAGGTCGTTGACCGGCTTCCGCAGCCCCTGGAGCACCGGGCCCACGGCCACGGCGTTGGCCGAGCGCTGCACGGCCTTGTAGGTGTTGTTACCGGTGTTCAGGTCCGGGAAGATCAGCACGGTCGCCTGCCCGGCGACCTCCGAGTCCGGCAGCTTCGTCGCGGCCACCGACGGCTCCACGGCCGCGTCGTACTGGATCGGGCCCTCGATCCGCAGATCCGGCCGGGCCGCCCGCACCCGCTCGGTCGCCTCACGCACCTTGTCGACGTCCGCGCCCGAGCCCGAGGTACCGGTCGAGTACGAGAGCATCGCGATCCGCGGCTCCACCCCGAAGCGCGCGGCGGTCGCGGCGGACTGCACGGCGATGTCGGCGAGCTGCTCCGCGTCCGGATCCGGGTTGACCGCGCAGTCCCCGTACACCAGCACCTTCTCGGCGAGGCACATGAAGAAGACCGACGAGACGATCGACGCGTCCGCCCGCGTCTTGATGATCTCGAACGCCGGACGGATCGTCGCGGCCGTCGAGTGGACCGAGCCCGACACCATGCCGTCGGCCAGGCCCTCCTCCACCATCAGCGTGCCGAAGTAGTTCGCGTCCGCCACCACGTCGTACGCCAGCTCCACCGTCACGCCCTTGTGCGCGCGCAGCTTCGCGTACCGCTCGGCGAAGCCCTGGCGCAGCTCGGAGACGGCCGGGTCGATCAGCTGGGTCGTGGACGACGACAGATCGATACCGAGATCCGCCGCCTTCTTACGGATGACATCGGTGTTCCCGAGCAGCGTCAGATCGCACACATCGCGGCGCAGCAGCACATCGGCGGCGCGCAGCACCCGCTCCTCGGTGCCCTCGGGCAGCACCACCCGGCGCCGGTGCGCCCGCGCCTGCTCCAGCAGCTCGTGCTCGAACATCATCGGGGTCACCCGGCCGCTGCGCGCCACCGAGAGCCGTCCCAGCAGCACCGCGGTGTCCACGTACCGCTCGAAGAGACCGAGCGCCGTCTCCGCCTTGCGCGGGGTCGCCGCGTTCAACTTCCCTTCCATCCCGAGGAGTTCGGTCGCGGTCGGGAAGGAGCGGCCCGGTACGGAGATGACCGGCGTACCCGGTGCGAGCCGCGCGGCCAGCGTGAGCACCGCGTCGTCCGGCCGTTCGTCCAGCGTCAGCAGGACGCCCGCGATGGGCGGCGTACCGGCGGAGTGCGCGGCCAGCGCGCCCACCACGAGATCGGCCCGGTCGCCGGGGGTGACCACCATGCAGCCGGGGGTCAGCGCGTTCAGGAAGTTCGGCAGCATCGCCCCGCCGAAGACGAAGTCCAGCGCGTCCCTGGCCAGCCCCGAATCGTCACCGAGCAGCACCGTGCCGCCCAGCGTCTGGGTGATCTGCGCGACGGTCGGGGCGGCCAGCGCCGGCTCGTCGGGCAGCACGTAGCAGTCCACCGGGAGCTGCGCCGAGAGCCGCTCGGCGATCGCCGTACGGTCCTCGGCGGCGACCCGGTTGACGACCATGGCCAGCACCTCGCAGCCCAGCACCTCGTAGGCGCGGTGGGCGTTGCGGGTCTCGGCCCGTACGGACTCGGCGGGCTGGCCCTTGCCGCCCACCACGGCTATGACGGAGGCGCCGAACTCGTTCGCCAGCCGCGCGTTCAGCGACAGCTCGTCGGGCAGCTGCGTCGCCGCGAAGTCCGTCCCGAGCACGAGCACCACCTCGTACTCCCGCGCCACCCGGTGGAACCGCTCCACCAGCCGCGACACCAGCTCGTCGGTGCCCCGCTCGGCCTGGAGCGCGGACGCCTCGTGGTAGTCCAGCCCGTACACCGTCGCCGGATCCTGCGACAGCCGGTAGCGGGCGCGCAGCAGATCGAAGAGCCGGTCGGGACCGTCGTGCACCAGCGGACGGAAGACCCCCACCCGGTCCACCTGGCGGGTCAGCAGCTCCATGACCCCCAGCTCCACGACCTGCCGGCCGTCCCCGCGGTCGATCCCGGTCACGTACACGCTGCGCGTCACGTGTGCACTCCTGTCCCTGCTCGTGGGACATCGCACGACGGGACCGGGGCGACGGGGGTCCCCCGCGGCCCGGTGGCCCGTGGGATGTCCCGCATCTGATGAACGACGAATCCCGTGAGGGTGGCAATGCGCGGCAAAGCGCGCCAATGCCCCCTTGACAATACCTCCGGAGATAGTTAATGCGCCCGGGGAGTGGGCAGGGGAACGGGACGGAGGACCGACAAGTGGCCGGGGTCACGCCCGGAGGGAAGCGTGGGAGGATCGGAGCCGGCGTACGGGCGGGGCGCAGACCCCGGCGGCCCGTACCCGCCGACACCCGTACGTGCACACTGGCGAGCACGAGCGAGCACACGAGCGAGCAGGAGACACAGCACGATGCGTATCGGAGTTCTCACGGCAGGCGGCGACTGCCCCGGCCTGAACGCGGTGATCCGCTCGGTCGTGCATCGCGCCATGACCGGGCACGGAGACGAAGTCGTCGGCTTCGAGGACGGTTTCAAGGGCCTCCTCGACGGCCACTTCCGCCCGCTCGACCTCGACGCCGTCAGCGGCATCCTCGCGCGCGGCGGCACGATCCTCGGCTCGGCCCGGCTGGAGCGCGGGCGGCTGCGCGAAGCCGCCGAGAACTGCGCGGAGCTGGCCCACCGGTACGGGATAGACGCGCTCATCCCGATCGGCGGCGAGGGCACGCTGACCGCCGCGCGGCTCCTCTCCGACGCCGGAATGCCCGTGGTGGGCGTCCCGAAGACCATCGACAACGATATCTACTCCACCGACCGCACGTTCGGATTCGACACCGCGGTCACCGTCGCGACCGAGGCCATCGACCGCCTCAAGACCACCGCCGAGTCCCACCAGCGCGTAATGGTCGTCGAGGTCATGGGCCGGCACGCGGGCTGGATCGCGCTGGAGTCCGGCATGGCCGGCGGCGCGCACGGCATCTGTCTGCCGGAGCGGCCCTTCGAGGTCGAGAGCCTCGTCAAGATGGTCGAGGAGCGCTTCTCCCGCGGCAAGAAGTTCGCCGTCATCTGCGTCGCCGAGGGCGCGCACCCGGCGCCGGGCTCCATGGAGTACGGCAAGGGCGAGATCGACCAGTTCGGCCACGAGCGCTTCCGGGGCATCGGCAACGTCCTCGCGGCGGAGCTGGAGCGCCGCCTCGGCAAGGAGGCCAGGCCGGTCATCCTCGGCCACGTCCAGCGCGGCGGCACCCCGACGGCGTACGACCGCGTCCTCGCGACCCGCTTCGGCTGGCACGCGGTGGAGGCGGCGCACCGGGGCGAGTTCGGGCGGATGACGGCGCTGCGGGG
Source organism: Streptomyces paludis (assembly GCF_003344965.1). Taxonomy (NCBI): domain Bacteria; kingdom Bacillati; phylum Actinomycetota; class Actinomycetes; order Kitasatosporales; family Streptomycetaceae; genus Streptomyces; species Streptomyces paludis. The sequence continues at coordinate 5,602,085 of NZ_CP031194.1, forward strand.
CACGGCGATCGAGATGGTGCCGCTGGCCGAGGCCGTGACGCAGCTGAAGACGGTGCCGGAGGACCGGATGTTCGAGGCGGAGTCGGTCTTCTGAGGCGGGTGCTTTTTACTCTCTGAGGCGGGCGCTTCCGGGGCGGATGTCTCGATCCGACCACGAAGCGCCCCTCGGGGAACGCCCGCTCACCGGCCCGCGTCCTCGGAGGTATGACGGTGTATGAAGATCCTTTCGAGAGCGACAGCGAGGAGGTACGGCCCGGCCCGCTGTGGCGCCACGCGCTGTGGGCGGTCGGGATGGCCGTGGCCGGCGTGGGCCTGGGATGGGCCGGCGCGCTGTTCCGTATCGGACCCGAGGAGTACGGGCTGCCCGCCGCCGCGCCCGGACCCGTCTGGGGCTATCTCGCCGCCTGGACCGTGATCGGGCTGACGGCGGCAGCCGTGCTGCGGGCCGCCGCGGCCCGGGTCCCCGTCTACGCCCCGGGGCGGGTCGCGCTGGGCCTCACCCTCATGGGCACGCGCCTCTCGCTGGGCTGGCGGCCGGAGCCGCCCGCGCTCGGCGCCCTGGCCGCGGTGGTGCTGGTGGCGGCGGTGTTCTGGAGCGCGTTCGCGCTGCGCGGGGAGCTGCGGCCGGCCCGGCGGTGACGCCTCAGCGGGCCGCGGGAGCCGGTGATGCTCCGCGACCGCTGGAGTCGGCCCTGCTCAGCGGGCCGCGGGCAGCCAGCGGTACTGGAGTTCCGGGCGGCCCACCTGGCCGTACTGCGGGCTGCGGGCCGCGCGGCCGTTGGTGACCAGGTGTTCCAGATAGCGGCGCGCCGTGATGCGGGAGATACCGACCCGGCTGCCGGCCTCGGCCGCCGTCAGCCCGCCGGCCGCGTCGCGCAGGGTACGGGTGACCGCCTCCAGCGTCGGCGCGCTCAGCCCTTTCGGCAGGGAGGACGGCTGCGGGGCACGCAGCGCGCCCAGGGCACGGTCCACCTCCTCCTGCCCGCTCGCCTCGCCCGCCGCACCGCGGAACTCCGCGTAGCGGTCGAGCCGGTCGCGCAGGGTCGCGAAGGTGAAGGGCTTCAGCACGTACTGGACGACGCCCAGCGACACCCCCTCCCGTACGACCGCGAGATCCCGCGCCGAGGTGACGGCGATGACATCCGCCTGGTGCCCGGCCGCGCGCAGGCTGCGCAGCAGCTGGAGGCCGTGGCCGTCGGGGAGATAGAGGTCGAGCAGGATCAGATCGATCTCCGTACGGTCCAGCAGCCGGCCCGCCTCGACGCGCGAGTGCGCCACACCCGCCACGGTGAAGCCCTTGACCCGGCCCACGTACAGCTGGTGCGCGTCGGCCGCGACCGGGTCGTCCTCGACGACCAGGACCCGGATGGCCGGCCCGGTGGGACGCACCGCGTTCATGAGGACACCTCGGCGGTGGCGGTACGGCCCGTACGGTCGCCCAGTGGCAGCCGTACGACGAACTCGGCACCGCCCGGCGGTTCCTGATCGCGCGTCAACTCCACTGTCCCGTGCGCCCGGTGGACCGCCTGCCGGACCAGGGCGAGGCCCAGACCGCGCCCCGGCCCCCGGGTCGACCAGCCGCGCAGGAAGACCTCCTCCCGGTCGCCCGGGTCGACGCCGGCCCCCGTGTCCCGTACGGCCAGGAGCAGTTCACCGCCGTCCGCCAGCGCCGTCACGGTGACCCGCGCGCCCTCACCGCCCTGCGCCGCGTCCACCGCGTTGTCGATGAGATTGCCGAGGATGGTGACCAGATCGCGCGCGGGCAGGGTCGGCGGCAGCACACCGTCGTCGATCCGGCTGTCCTCGGCCAGCACCAGCTCCACCCCGCGTTCGTTCGCCTGCGCCGCCTTGCCCAGCAGCAGTGCGGCCAGGACCGGTTCACCGACCGCGCCCACCACCCGGTCGGTGAGGTCCTGGGCCAGCTCCAGTTCGGCCGTCGCGAACTCCACCGCCTCCGCCACCCGGCCCAGCTCGATCAGCGAGACCACCGTGTGCAGCCGGTTGGCCGCCTCGTGCGCCTGCGAGCGCAGGGCCTGGGTGAAGCCGCGCTCCGAGTCCAACTCGCCCGACAATGCCTGAAGTTCGGTGTGGTCGCGCAGGGTGATCACCGTACCGCGCCGCTCACCGCCGACCACCGGGCGGGTGTTCACGACCACGATCCGGTCATCGGTCATATGCACCTCGTCCACCCGCGGCTCGGAGGCGAGCAGCGCCCCGGTGAGCGGTGCGGGCAGGCCGAGCTCGGCGACCGGCCGGCCCACCGCGGACTCGTCGAGGCCGAGCAGCTCCCGGCCGCCGTCGTTCATGAGGGCGATCCTGCGCGCGCCGTCGAGCATCAGCAACCCCTCGCGCACGGCGTGCAGCGCGGCCTGGTGGTAGTCGTGCATCCGGCTCAGCTCCGCCGCGTTCATCCCATGGGTGTGCCGGCGCAGCCGCGCGTTGATCACGTACGTACCGAGCCCGCCGAGCACCAGCGCCGCGCCCGAGGCCAGCGCCAGCACCTTGACCTGCTGGGTCACCTCGGTCGAGATCCGGTCCACGGTGATCCCCACGCTGACCAGCCCGATGATCCGGCCGCCGGCCGCCGGGTCCTTGATCGGGGTCACCGCCCGGACGGACGGCCCGAGGGTGCCGGTGTACGTCTCGGTGAACGTCTTGCCGCGCAGCGCGGGGTCCCGGCGGCCCAGGAAGCGCATACCGATCTGGGCCGGGTCGGGGTGCGTCCAGCGGATCCCCTCCGGATTCATGATCGTGATGAAGTCGATGCCGGTGTCGTGCCGGACCTGTTCCGCGTACGGCTGGAGTTCGGCACTCGGATCCGGAGTGTGGATCGCCTCCCGCACGGAAGGCGAGTCGGCCAGCGCGTGCGCCGTGGCCAGCACCTGCTTGCGCGCGGTGTCGTCCGTGTGCGCGCGCCCGGTGACATACGCGAACACCCCACAGCCCGCGACGACGGCCGCGACCAGCACGACCTGCATGGCGAAGAGCTGTGTGGCGAGAGAACGGGGACGGTGCGGCAGGTGCATGAAACAAGAATGCCTGGCCTGATTCACATGAACGAAATGAACGTAAGGGTGACCGGCGTCACAGCCTGATGGATAGTCCTCGGGACCCCCCGGGACAGGGACGGGGGGATTCGCAGTGACGAGTCAAGGAGGACCCGTGGCCGCAAGGCGGGACCGTACCCACTATCTGTACATCGCGGTGATCGCAGCCGTCGTGCTGGGCATTCTGGTGGGCTTCGCGGCTCCTGGTGTGGCCGTCGAACTGAAGCCGCTCGGTACCGGCTTCGTGAACCTCATCAAGATGATGATCTCGCCGGTCATCTTCTGCACCATCGTGCTGGGCGTCGGTTCCGTCCGGAAGGCCGCCAAGGTCGGCGCGGTCGGCGGGCTCGCCCTCGGCTACTTCATGGTGATGTCCACCGCCGCGCTGGGCATCGGCCTGGTCGTCGGCAACATCCTCCAGCCGGGCGCCGGTCTCCACCTCACCGAGGCCACCAAGGGCGCGGGCGCGGCCCAGGCGGCGGGTGCGAGCGAGTCCACCACGGACTTCCTCCTCGGGATCATCCCGAAGACGATGGTGTCGTCCTTCACCGAGGGCTCGGTCCTCCAGACCCTGCTGATCGCGCTGCTCGCGGGCTTCGCCATCCAGGCGATGGGCAAGTCGGGCGAGCCGATCATCAGAGGCATCGGCCATATCCAGCGCCTCGTCTTCCGTATCCTCGGCATGATCATGTGGGCCGCGCCGGTCGGTGCCTTCGGCGCCATCGCGGCGGTCGTCGGCGAGACCGGTCTCGACGCGCTGAAGTCGCTCGCGATGATCATGATCGGCTTCTACGTCACCTGCGCGCTCTTCGTCTTCCTGATCCTGGGCGCGCTGCTGCGGCTGGTCTCGGGCGTCAACATCTTCTCGCTGCTCAAGTACCTCGGCCGCGAGTTCCTGCTGATCCTCTCCACCTCGTCGTCCGAGTCGGCGCTGCCGCGCCTCATCGCGAAGATGGAGCACCTGGGCATCAGCAAGCCCGTCGTCGGCATCACCGTCCCGACCGGCTACTCCTTCAACCTCGACGGCACGGCCATCTATCTGACGATGGCGTCCCTCTTCATCGCCGAGTCCATGGGCGACCCGCTGGCCATCGGCGAGCAGATCTCGCTGCTGCTCTTCATGATCGTCGCCTCCAAGGGCGCGGCGGGCGTCACGGGCGCCGGTCTGGCGACGCTGGCCGGCGGTCTCCAGTCGCACCGGCCCGAACTGGTCGACGGTGTCGGCCTGATCGTCGGTATCGACCGCTTCATGAGCGAGGCGCGTGCCATGACGAACTTCGCGGGCAACGCGGTCGCGACGGTGCTGATCGGTACGTGGACCAAGGAGATCGACAGGTCCCGCGTGGACGAAGTCCTCGCCGGGAAGATCCCGTTCGACGAGAAGACGCTCGTGGACGACGGCCACGGCCACGGCCCGGTGGAGGACACCCCGGAGCCGGCCGCCGCGCCCGCCGCTCCCGTATCCACCGAAAAGGCCCAGGCCGGGGTCTGACACCCCCCACCCCAGGGCCCGCCAGGCCCTGATCCCGGCCCTTCCCCCGACCGGCCCGTACGGAGACGCCTTCCGTACGGGCCGGTCGGCTGTGTTGCGCGGGGGCGCGGGGTGCGGGCGCGGGGGCAACGGGGGTGCGGGCTCGCGTATGTACGGGGTCCGCGGGGGTGTGTGGTGAGGCGGGGGCGATATGGGGCGGTGGGGATACGATCGTATGTACAGCCGTCGCGGCCCCCGTTACCTAGCGTTCTCCCGGGGTCACTCGTCGGCACCCGTCAGGGAGGTTCCTCACCATGACTTCCGCTACGCGCTTGCTGACAGGACTTCCGGCCGACCGCGGCGACATGCTGATGAGGCTGTCGCGCCATGTCTTCTTCCCCCAGGACGAACGGATCTTCGAGGAAGGCAGCCAGGCGGACACGTTCTGGATCATCCACACGGGCACGGTGGCGCTCGACCTGTACATACCGGGCCGGCGCCGGGTGACCGTGGAGACCCTCGGCGTCGGGGATCTGCTGGGCTGGTCCTGGCTGTTCCCACCGCATCAGTGGCACTTCGGGGCCGAGGCGTTCAGTCCCGTACGGGCCCATGAGTTCGACGCGGCGGCCGTACGGTCGCTGTGCGAGGACGATCCGGTCCTCGGTTACGCGCTGACCCGTACGGTCGCCCAGATCCTCGGCCTCCGGCTGGAGGCGGCCCGTACCAAACTGCTCGATCACTACATGGTCCACGGCGGCGACGGGCTGTAACCGCCCTGGAACGGGCAGGCGTTACCAGGCCACCGGCAGCTCCAGCGGGAAGCGCCGGATGGTCCGCGTGTCCCAGCGGACCTCCTCGGGCGCCACCGCGAGCCGCAGCCCCGGGAAGCGCGCCAGCAGCAGGCCGATCGCCGTCTCCAGCTCCGCCATGGCGAGCGGGACGGCGATACAGCGGTGCCCGCCCCACCCGAAGGTCATGTGCGGGGTGGGCGGCCGGTCGAGGTCGATGGTGTCCGGGTCCGGGAAGCGCTCGGGGTCGCGGTTGGCCGTCAGATACGAGACATGGACGAAGTCGCCCGCCCGGATCCGTACGCCGTCGATCTCGGCGTCCTTCAGGGCGACGCGCGGAATGCCGACCCCGTTGCGGAACGGGATGTAGCGCAGCAGCTCGTCCAGCGCCCGGGAGAGCGCCTCGGGCGGCGCGCCCCTGAGGCGGCCGGCCAGCTCGGGGCGGGTGAGCAGCAGATACGAGATGTCGCTGATCTGGCAGGTGGCGGTGTCGTGGCCGCTGAGCATCAGGGTCTCGGCCATGACGGCCAGCTCCTGGTCGTCGAACATGTCCTCGCCGTCGCGGGCGGCGGCCAGGACGCTGAGCAGATCGTCCGCCCGCTGCCCCTGACCGACCGTGCGCCGGCGCGCGGTCGCCAGCTCGTGGAAGTAGCCGATGATCTCGGCCTTCGCCGCCGCCGCGTCCTGGCGGCTGTCGGGCGTCATGGCCAGCATCCGGAGCGCGGACGCCTGGAGCCAGGGCCGGTCGGGCGCCGGGATGCCCAGCAGCTCGCAGATGGTCTCCTGCGGGAGCCGCTCGGAGAGGTGGTGGACGAGGTCGGCGGGCTGCCCGTGCGCGGCCATCTCGTCCAGCAGCCGGTGGGCGATGGCCTCGATGGCGGGCCGCATCGCGTCCACGCGGCGCTTGGTGAACGCCTGGGAGGTGAGCCGGCGCAGTCTGCTGATCCGGGGCGGGTCGATGACGTTGATCGACTCGGGGGAGACGATCGGCTCCGGCGTCATCCGCGGGAAGTCCTTGCCGATGATCGCCGCGCGGCTGAACGTACGGGCATCGGTCGTCACCTGCCGTACGGCGTCGAACCCGGTGACCAGCCAGGCGTCCGCGGCACCGTACGACAGCCGGATCCGGGTCACGGACCCCCGCGCCATGAGGTCGGCGAGGGCGGGGTCGAAGTCCAGGGACTGGTTGAAGTCGAAGGGGCAGGTGGGGGGTGTCGGGTCGTCGGTGGTGGTGTCGGCCTGGGTGTCGGTCATGGGGGGATGCGTACCTCTCCCGCGCGAGGTCCATGCGCGAAGGCGGATGAAGCGCTTCAAATGGGTACGGAGGGAGGCGACAGCCACGGTAGATCGACAACCCAGGGTTGACGATTGAGTGACCGTCAACCTATGGTTGACGCATGACGAACCCCTTGCAGGATCCTCACTCCGTACGCCTCGACGACCTCATCCAGGCAATCAAGAAGGTCCATACCGATGCGCTTGAGCAGCTCTCCGGTGCGGTTATCGCCGCAGATCACCTGGGTGATGTGGCCGATCATCTCATCGGCCATTTCGTGGACCAGGCCCGTCGTTCCGGTGCCTCCTGGACCGAGATCGGCCGCAGCATGGGAGTCACCAAGCAGGCCGCCCAGAAGCGCTTCGTCGCCAAGGACGGCACGGCCGACCTGAACGCCGGCCAGGGCTTCAGCCGCTTCACCGACCGCGCCCGCAACATCGTGGTCGCCTCGCAGATCGAGGCCCGCAAGGCGCACAACCAGGAGATCACCCCCGAGCACCTGGTGCTCGGCCTGCTGGCCGAGCCGGAGGGGCTCGCCGCGAAGGCGATCGTCGACCAGGGCATCACCCTGGACGCCGTACGTCAGGCCGCGACCCAGGCGCTCCCGGCACGGGCCGAGGGCGATGTGCCCGAGCTGATCCCGTACGACGCCGGCGGGAAGAAGGCGCTCGAACTCACCTTCCGGGAGGCCCTGCGGCTGGGCCACAACTACATCGGTACGGAGCACATCCTGCTGGCCCTGCTGGAACTGGAGGACGGCACGGGGGTGCTGGCCGGCCTGGGCGTCGGCAAGGCGGCGGCGGAGGAGTGGATCGAGGCGGAGCTGAGGACGATCATCGCGGCGATCGAGAAGACGGGGGAGTGAGAGCGGGCGGGGCCGGGGGCGCTTGTCTGCACGCGCCCGGCTCCGCTCCGTTCCGTTCCTGCCGCGCGGTGCCTCCGCCGTGGCCGTCACCCCCGGCGGAGGATCTCCATGGCCAGCGCTTCGGAGTGCTTCCAGGTGCCCGCGGTGGCGAGGACGTCGCCGCTGTTGAACACCGAGTCCTGGCCGCTCGTGGCCCGGTCGTACAGCGCCTTCACGTCCCGGCCGAAGTAGGGGCTGTACGACACGTCGTCGGTGTCCCCGCCGGTCTTCCAGCCGCCGATCACCCCGACGATTCCCCACCCGGACACCCGCTTGACGAGGAACGGCCCGCCGGAGGAGCCGCCCGAGTAGGCCGCGCACTCGATCCGGAGGAAGGACCCCGGAATGCCGGGCGTCGGGCTGTCGAACCGTTCGGTTCTGTCGGTGCAGTCGAGCGGATGCCGCTGGTTGGCCGGATAGCCGACGAGCCGTACGGGATAGTGCGCGTATCCGGCGTCGATCATCAAGTCCGCGCCGCCAACCACGTCTTGGACGTTCTTTCCGTCACGCGGCTCCAATCGCGCGAAATTGAAATCCAGCGTGGCGGCGGCGTTGCGGCCCTTGGTCAGATACCGCTGGTTGAGGAAAACGCCGCCCGGCTTGACGGAAAAGGAGCCGTAGGGCTTCTTTCCGTCGTCGTACTGCGGAACGAAGGCGAGGTTCGGCCGGGCGGATGTCCCGTCGAAACAGTGGGCCGCGCTCATGACGAGGTTCTTTCCCGGACTGTTGACCACGGTCCCGCCGCAGAAATGCCCCGATCCCTTCGCGTCACTCCAGAAGAACGTCCCCACGATCGGCAGCCCCTCGAACGGCCGACTGGGTGACCGGGCCGCCGGGTTACGGGCTTCCGCGTTGCGGGCTTCCGCCTGCTCCGTATCCCCGGTTGGCACGGGCTGGGCGGCCCGCATACGGGAGGCGGTCCAGTAACGGTCGGTGGACCCGTCGGACGATGAGGAGTGGTGGCCGGACGGAGTGGCATGAGCGGCCGGGAACGGCAGAAAGAGGAACAGAGCACCACCCAGGAACAGGGCCGGTGTCCTGACGTTTCGCATGGCTGACGTCTCCTGTGAGTCCCTTGAGCGCCTTGAGGGCCTTGAGCGCCTGCGGTGCAAAGCGCCGAGCGGTGCACGATCCTACGGCTGTGGCGGCCGGGGAGAAGGGATTGATGGCCAAAGTCACGCTTGGCGACTACTCGCCAAGCTGTAGCGACCTGGCTGGGCGCGCTGCTTCAATCGAGCCGGATCCGAAGGGCGGATCTCCTGGGAGTGGATCTCCCGAAGGTGACGGAAATCGATGCACGTGACTTCAGCGTCCCCAGTCGAACGCCGCGCCCGCGAGGAAATGGCGCGGCACCTGATCGACATCGACGTCCTCACCAAGGAGTGGGCCGAGGCGTTCCGGGCCGTGCCCCGCTCGCGATTCCTCCCGGACCCGTTCTGGGCGTACGACATGGAGAGCGGCCGTAGCGACTCGGTGCGGCGCGCGGCGGGGGAAGACGCCTGGGCGCGGGCCGCGTACGCGAACGTACCGCTGGTCACGCAGTGGGACGACGGGCAGCACTCAGGCACGGAGTCGGGCGCGCGGGCAACCAGTTCGGCGAGCATGCCCTCGGTGGTCGCCGCCATGCTGCGCGACCTCGACGTCCGCGACGGTATGCGCGTACTGGAGGTTGGCACCGGCACCGGCTGGAACGCCGGTCTCCTCGCCCATCGTCTCGGCGGCGAGAACGTCGTCAGTGTCGAGATCGACCCGGCCGTCGCCGCCCGCGCCTCGGCCGCGCTGAAACGCGCGGGACTCGACCCGCTCGTGATCGAAGGCGACGGCCGCGACGGCTGGGCGCCCGGTGCGCCGTACGACCGGGTGATCGCCACCGCCGGCGTACGGGACCTCCCGCCGCGCTGGCTGGAACAGACACGCCCCGGTGGGATCGTCCTCGCGCCCTGGGGGACCCATTACAGCAACCAGGACGCTGTGGTCCGGCTGACGGTTGGCGAGGACGGCCGTGCTCACGGACCGTTCCTCTCGATGGTCGAATTCATGAAGCTGAGGGATCAGCGGCTCGACTGGAACCGGTTCGGTGGACACGTACGGGACTTCCCCGGCGACGCGGACGTCTCCAGGACATCCCTGACACCGGCGGATCTCGGCGACCGCTACGACACCCCGAACTTCGTGGCCGGCCTCCTCGTCCCCGACTGCGCCCACGTCCTCAACGACGGCCCCTCCGGCGAACCCGGCGACGCGAAAGCGTGGTTCTTCGACTTCGGCAGCCTCTCCTGGGCGGCCGTCGTCTTCACCCCGGGCGACCCGGAGGCCACCGTCCACCAGTCGGGACCGCGCCGTCTCTGGGACGAGGTCGAGCGGGCGCTGACCTGGTGGATCGGCGTCGGCAGACCGGAGTTCGACCGGTTCGGACTCACGGTGGACGGTGACGGCACCACGCGACCGTGGCTGGACGGCCCGGAGAATGTCCTGCCGTCCTGCCGTCCGCTCGCCTGAAGGGCATCGCCTGAGAGCGGGGGGCCTCACACCCGCCAGGACCCCTCGCCCGGCCGGTCCAGCCAGGCCCGTTGCCCGTCCGCGCCGACCGTCAGCCCGAACCGTTCGAACCCCGGCCGCCCCGCCCGGTCCCACCACCGGAACGCCGCCTCGACCTCCGTCCACAGCGCACGCGGCCCCGACTGGACGACCGCGAACTCGACCGCGCCCGGGACGACATCGGCGGTGGCCCACGACGCGGTGTCGGCGCTGTACAGCCACAGGGTGTACGCGCCACCGCCGTCGGCCCCGCCGGTGCCGTCCGCCTCGCCCGCGCCGTCCGCCTTCTCGCCGTACCGCTCGGCACGCCAGAAAACGCCCGGCACCCGGAGCCCGATGACGAACTGGGCGAGCCACCCGCCGGTCTCGGCGGGCGAGAGCGAGGTGGTACTCCGCACCCCGTCGGCGGGCCAGGCCCGGCCCCTCAGATACGCGGCGAACGGCGGCCTCGGCAGGCGCTGTTGACGCAGCCGCATAAAGGCGGACGAGCGCGTGAAGGACCCCGAGGCCACCCCGTCCGCCACGATCAGCCGGACGACCGCCTCGCCGCCGTATTCCGTTCCCCAGGGCGCGACGATGATCCCGCCGTCCTCCGTCTGCCGGACCCAGTCGTACGGCACGTCCCCGACCGAACAGGTCGCGACGGTCCGGCTGTACGGGCCCCCGGCGCCATGCCCGAGCCTGCCGTCACCGACCACGACGGCCGCCTCCAGCCCGGCCCGGCGCAGATTCGCGACGGCGGCGCGGGCGACCGTCGCGTCGTACTCGACACTGACCACGTTCCCGCCGCCGAGGCGGTGGGCGAGCAGCCCGGCGTTCCAGCCGGTGCCGGTGCCGATCTCCAGGGCCCTGCCGCCGTCCCGTACGGCGGTCACTTCGAGGTCCGCAAGCATGGAGAACACCATGCGCGGCATGGAACTGGAACTGGTGGGCCTGGTCCCGAGCCCATCACCCCGGTGCCGCCCGTCGTCCCACTGCGTCGTCAGCGGGACATCGGAATACACGGCGGCCCGCCAGGCGACGGGGTCCTTGGCGCGGTCGACGAGCGCGGTCTGCCGGCTCCCGTCCGCGACACCCGGCCAGATCCTGTCCGGCACGAACAACTCCCGGGGAACTGCCCGGAACGCCGCCAACCAGTCCTCGGCCAGCGCGCCGGCGTCCACGAGCACGGAGGCGAGCGCGTGGGGGGCCCCGGGGCCTTGGGAGCCCATCTCTTGTGTACGTGACGTCATGACTTCCTCGCTTCTGCGCCCGTGGTTCCGGTGCGGGTGGCGCTCCGCCCCCTACTTGCCGGTCGCCGGACCGGAACCGTCACTGCTGTTACCGCCTTCGTCCGACCCGCCCCCACCGTGCTTCGCGCCGCTGTTCGAGTCGTCCTGCTGGCTCCCGCCCTGGCCGTCGCCGGCGCCGCCGCTGTGCTGACCACCCATGTCGGTCTCCCTGTCGTGGAAGCGGATCGCCGGTGCGATCCGCTGTCACCACGACGTTAGGGAGCGTCGCCGGGCAGCGGCTGGGCGATTGCGCCGGATTGCGCCCAGAGGCAGGCGAGTTGGCGCGGATCGCTCACGGCACGGCCACCTGCGCGCGTGCCCGCACGATAAGGCGGTGCGCCTGGTGGCCGTACAGGGCTGATCCCTGGAGCAGGCGCCAGAGCTTCGTGTAGAAGGCGACCTCCTCCGGGGAGTCGAGCCACAACTCCGCGTTCCAGGTGTCGGCGACGACCAGTCGCTTATCGATGTTCCAGAACCCGTGCTTCGGGGAGAACGGCGTACGGGCGCCGAACGGGATCACGCCCAGAGAGACCGTCTTCAGGCCGATCAGACCGACCAGCCGGTCCAACTGCGCGGCCATCCCCTCCGGGCCGCACCGCGCAACGTGCAGTGCCGCCTCCCAGACGATCGCGTGGAAAGCACGACCGGGCTGGTACAGGGCTTCCTGGCGTTTCATACGTGCCCGTACGCCGTCCTCGATGTCCCTCGGAGTGCCGAGCCGGTCCGACACGTCGGTCAGCACGCCTCGGGCGTACTCGGGGGTCTGGAAGATGCCGGGGACGATGGCGGACTCGAAGAGGTGAATCGTCTCGGCCCGGGACTCCTGGAGGACATGGGCCTCCTGAACCGCGCGGTGCCCCGCCGCGAGCTGCCGCCGCCAGCTGCGGTACGTCGTCTCCAACCCGCGCAGCCGGCCTCGTAACTCTCCGGCCGCACCAGGGGCCACCGCGCGCGCCCACGCCTCGACATCGACCTCGGTGGCGGTCTGCTTCCCGTTCTCCAGCCGGCTGACCTTGGAAGGCTGCCAGGCCAGCCGGAGCGCCATCTGCTTGCCGTTGAGCCCGGCCTCGACGCGCAGTTCCCGCAGCCGCGCACCGAGCGCCTCACGGGCCTGCTGAAAATCGGTGCTCACACAAGCGAAGCTACCTCGGCCAAAAACCCTTCACGCCGCGTCGCGTGGTGCCAGGCGGCGTCCCTGAACCGGCAGTACCGCACAATGTGCGCCGGGTCCTCGATCAACTCGGAGCCGAGATACTCGTCTTCGTCGTCGAAGTGGAGCAGAAGCGCCCGGCGCGAGTCGAAGAGCCAGAAGTCCTCCGTCGGCAGTGCGAGGGCCTCGGCCCGAGGGCGCCACATGTTCCGGATGTCCTCGCCCGCGGCATTGTTGCTCGCTGCCGCGGCCAGCAGGAACAACTGCCCCTGTGTGGGCGGCCGGTCGACGACGCGGACCCGCTCGACGCGCTTGCCCAAGCCCGTCTGAACGCGGATGTTGGTACCCCAGGGGCGGTTGCTGTCGTCGGGCAGGGGTTCCCCTGCGACGAAGCGGGCGTACTTCTCGACGGCGCGGTCGGAGGCGTACCCGCGCCGTGTCTCCAGCCGCCAGGCAGTGTGTTCGAAGTCGGTGAAGTAGTCACCGAAAGTGGAGTCATCGATGAACTGCGGCATGGGAGCTACTCCTTGGGAGCGAAGCGGGTGAGCAGGTCGCGGGGGACGACGACGAAGGACTCGCCGTCGAGGACGTTGTCCAGCTGAGCGACGTCGTCGGGGTCGACGAGGGTGTAGCCCTGGACGATGATGTCGCCGCTGTCGAGGTCCTCGTACAGCGTGGGGCACTTGCCGTCGTCGGAGGTGGTGCCGAGCAGCTTCAGGCTGCGGGCCATGTCCTGACTCCTTGTCGGGGTACTTGGCATACGTGGTGCAGTCGGTGGAACGTCAGCCATCAGGTTGCGCTGGATGACGTTGCCCGGCACAGGAATTGCGCGGGATTGCGATTCGGGGCGGTGCGCGGGCGCGATATTCGCGGCCTGTGGGGCGCGCGAGGTCACGTCAGTGGCGGCGCCACAGGGCCAGGACGAGGGAGCCGCCGACCGCGGTGATGGCCAGGACGTGGAGGGCCTGGGCCTTGAAGGGGGTCACTGGGGCGGCTCCTGTGTCCTGGGGTGCGGGGGAGGCGTCGGTCCGAGCTGGAGCGGCGCGGCGATGTCGCGGGTCGTGACGGCCAGCGCGCGCATCAGCTCGTACGCGTGAAGGGGCGGGGGCGGTGTGTTCTGGCCGTCCCAGTCCTGGCAGAGGGCGAGCAGCCGGTGGGCGTCCCGGTGGAGCGCGTTGCCTTCGGGGGTGGCGCTGTCGTGGTGGCGGAGCAGGAGTTGCAGGTGGCGCCGGAGTTTGGACGTGGTGGCGTCGACCCAGGCCCGCTCGGGCAGATCGATCCGGAGCGCGAGCGCGGCGGTGACGGTGTGCGTGAGGGTCAGGAAGTCGATGGGGTGGGCGTGGTCCGGGGCGGTGGAATCCGGCGCGTACGTCGCACTCGGCGTGCCGGTGCCGGTGCCGGTGCCGGTACCGGTGCCCGTGCCCGCGTCCGCGCCCTGCGTGGCGGACGGCCGTCGGCCCAGCGCGGCGAGGAGGCGGCGCAGCGTCCCCGCGTCCGTGGCGAAGCGGAGGGGGCGGCGGGACCAATGCGAGCCGGGTACGCGGCGGTTGGCGGTCATGTCGTCCGTGCTTCCCGCGGTGTGTTCACCGCGACCGTGCACCACGTACGCGTCCCCCGCCGCCCCCAGCTCCGCGCGAGCGCGGCCACCAGGAACATCCCCCGCCCGCTCTCCTCGTCCACCCCGGCCCGCCGGACGGCCACGCGTGCGGGCGACCGGTCGTCCACCTCGATCCGTACGGTGTCGGGCCGGTCGTACGACAGTGAGAACCGGACACGGTCACCGCCCCCGTGCACCACGGCGTTCGTGACGATCTCGCTGATCAGCAGCTGTACGGTCTCGACGGCCTCGTCCCCCATGTCCCCCTGCCGCAACAACGCCCCTGCCGCGCGGCGAGTTTGCTCGACACGGCGGGCGTGCGGTGCGAAGGACATGGTGAGGCGCAGGGCGATGTCCCGTATCCCGACGGGGGTGGGTGGGACGGGTGTTGTGGTGTGTGTCGGGAGGGGCATCGCAGGTCCTTACCGTCGATCTCTCGGCTCACTGAATGCGGTCATTCGGACGCATTGGGTGAGTTACGGGTATAGCCTCGCACCAGTACCGGGGTTCGCGGGAGCATTCTGGTGGAATTCTGCGATCAAGTTTGTCCGTGAACTTCCCTCCTTGGCAGGGGTGTTCACGGCAGCGGGCAGAGCTTTCCGCTCTGACGCAGAACGTTCCTTGCGGACCCCGAAGCGACACCGACACACTGGGCAATACCGGGGAGGACAGCGGATGATCACGGACATTGAGTCGGCAACACCTGCTCTGTGCCGCCTGCAACTCGGAAGCGAATTACGCAGACTGCGCTTGGAAGCGGGGCTGACATCGCGGCAAGTCGTGAGGAAGCTGCTGTGGAGCCCATCAAAGCTGACCAGGCTGGAGACGGGGGAGAACGCCGCTGTTGAACCCTCCGACATCATGGCGCTCTGTCAGATCTACGCCGCGGAGCCCGAGACATGCGAGCTGCTGAAAGGCTATGCGGCTGTCACCAAGACCAAGCGTGACTGGTGGCAGTCGGCCGAGTATCGACCGGTCATCAACCCGGGCTTCAAAGCGTTTCTCGGCTTGGAGGCCACGGCCACAGGACTGCATGCCTACGAGTCCGAGTACGTCCCCGGACTGCTTCAGACAGAGGAGTACGTCCGTGTGATCTATGGGCGTGCGCATCAGGGCCTCAGCAGGGAGGACATCGACCGCATGGTCGACCTGCGTATGACGCGACAAGCGGTGCTGCAACGGAAATCGCCGCTCAAGCTTACGGCGATCATCAATGAGGCCGTGCTGTACAGGCAGGTGGGTGGTCGCGCTGTGATGCGGGCGCAGCTTGCACACATTGCCGAGGTCGCCTCAGCGCCCAACGTTCGTGTGCAGGTTGTTCCCTTCAAGTTGGGGCACCACCCCGGGATGAACGGTGCTTTCATGATCTTGCAGTTCCGCGATCAGGTGACTCTCAAGCCGATCGTCTACTTCGAGAACCTGGCTGATGCCTGGGTGAGTCGGCACGAGAGGGACGTGGAGCGGCATGAGGACGCCTTTAACGACCTACAAGCCTTCGCTCCGGGGCCGCAGGAGTCACTGGACATGATTAAGAAGGCAATGAAGGAGCTTTGATCTCGATGACCTACACGGCTGACATGCTCACCGGCGCCGACTGGTTCAAGTCCAGCTACAGCAACGACCAGGGCAACGCTTGCGTCGAAGGCGCCCACCTCGTCGGCGGCGCCATAGCTGTCCGCGACTCCAAAACTCCCCGGGGGCCCGCCCTGATCCTGGCCGGGAGGCCATGGGCCACCTTCGTGGGCGCGCTCGGTGCTGGCGAGTTGGGCGCGCGATGACCGGTGCCGGCTGGTTCAAGTCCAGCTACAGCAACGCGCAGGGAAACGAGTGCCTCGAAGGCGCTTACCTTGACCGCGGCGCCATCGCCGTCCGCGACTCCAAGCGCCCCGAAGGCCCCGCCTTCGTCTTCGCCGCCCCCGCCTGGGCCGCCTTCGTCGGTGGCATCGACGCGCTCGCCGGCGGGGCGCACCCGTAGGTCCCGCGCCGCACGGCTCCGCACGGCGGGGTGCGGTGGTGATCGCTACCGCACCCCGACCGCGTCCGGTAGGCGCGCGCGAAAGAAAGTGATCGCGTGGGAGAACCGGTTCGGGTTGGCGGTCGTCTTACCGCCCGAAGTTCGCCAAGGACCGGGCTCCGTCCCAACTGTGCTCGCGTACAAGAGAGTTGCCAGCGCTGTGTGTCGCGCGCGGGCCCGGTGGTTGGCGTGTCGGGAGCCCTGTTCGGGTCGGTGCTTCAACAGTTGGGGAAGTGTTGCGTACTCACAGAAAGAGAGCGGGCGCGGCCATGGTGGCCGCCCTGCTCACCGCCGGGCTGGTATCGGGTGCCACCACGCACACCGCAACCGCGTCCGGGACCGGCGACGCCGGGACGGCCGGAGTGGCGGGGCCGCGGGCGGCGGCCGGTGGGTCCGTCACCCTGATCACCGGTGATCAGGTCCGGATGGACGGCAAGGGCCGGGTCACACGGGTGGAGCCCGGCAAGGGCCGCGAGGGCACGCGGATGCACATCAAGGCCGTTGGGGACGAGACGTACGTCCTGCCGGCCGACGCCGCCCGGCTGGTGGCCCAAGGGACGCTGGATCAACGGCTGTTCAATGTGACGGCGCTGCTGGAGGCCGGGTACGGCGACGAGCGGCGGGCCTCGCTCCCGCTGATCGTGTCGTACGGGAAGAACGCGGCCCGCAAGGCGGAGGCCAAGGCCGCCATCGCCGACGCGGATGTCGCCGTACGCCGTACGCTCCCGGCGATCGGCGGCGAGGCGCTGACCGCGCCGAAGGAGGAGGCGGCCGAGGTCTGGGACGCGCTGACCGAGCCCACCGACGTGCCGAACGAGGCCCGGGAGACCGTGCCCGGTATCGAGCGGGTGTGGCTGGACGGCAAGCGCACGGCGTTGCTGGACAAGAGCGGCGCGCAGATCGGCACATGGAGCGCCTATCAGGCCGGCTACACCGGTGTGGGCGTCAAGGTCGCCGTCCTGGACTCCGGGGTCGACCAGACGCACCCGGATCTCGCGGGTGTCTCGATCGCCCGCAAGGACTTCTCGGGCTCGGGCAACACCGTCGACCACTTCGGTCACGGTACGCATGTCGCGTCGACCATCGCGGGTTCGGGTGCCAAGTCCGGCTGGAAGTACCTCGGGGTCGCGCCCGGCGCGAAGATCATCGACGCCAAGGTCCTCGACGACGGCGGGGTGGGCGAGGACTCCGGGATCATCGCGGGTATGCAGTGGGCCGCCGACCAGGGCGCCCGTATCGTCAACCTCTCCCTCGGCTTTCCGGACGCCCCGGGGATCGACCCGCTGGAGGCGGCGGTCAACAAGCTGTCCGCCGAGAAGAACGTCCTCTTCGTCGTCGCCGCCGGCAACGAAGGTCCGGACGGGGGAACCGTCCGTAGTCCCGGCAGCGCCGCCGCCGCGCTCACGGTGGGCGCGGTGGACAGAGAGGACCGGATCGCGGACTTCTCCAGTACGGGCCCGACGGCCGACGGCTCGCTGAAGCCGGACATCACGGCGCCCGGTGTGGACATCGTCGCCGCGAAGTCCACCAAGGCCGACATGGGCGGCTCGACCGTCGACGGTTACGTGTCCCTGTCCGGTACGTCGATGGCCGCTCCGCATGTCGCGGGCGCCGCCGCGATCCTCGCGCAGCAGCACCCGGACTGGAGCGGCCAGCGCATCAAGAAGGCGCTGGTCTCCTCGGCCAGGCCCGGCGCGGGACAGAGTGTGTACCAGCAGGGCACCGGCCGCGCCGACCTGACGGCGGCGATCACGCAGACCGTCCTCAGCGAGCAGACCGGCGTGAACTTCGGCACCCACACATGGCCGCACACCTACGCCCTGCCGGTCACCAAGGACATCACGTACAACAACACCGGGACGGCGCCCGTCACGCTCGATCTGTCGCTGGAGACGGCCGGTCCGGGCGGCAGGGCGGTCCCGGACGGCTTCTTCATGCTCGGCGCCACGAAGATCACCGTCCCGGCCAACGGCAGGGTGGCCGTCCCTCTCCGGGCGAACATCAACATCGGCGCCGTCGACGGCGCCCTCACCGGTACCGTCGTCGCCAAGGCCACCGACGGCTCCCAGAGCGTCCGCACGACCTTCGGCGCCGTACGCGAGGTCGAGTCGTACGACATCACGCTGAAGTTCATCGACAACAACGGCAAGCCCTCCAAGTCGTCGGCCTCGGTCTACGGTCACAACGACCTCTTCCGGACCGAGGCGACGGCCACCCGCGGCGACGGTACGGTCACGGTCAGGCTTCCCAAGGGCTCCTACACGCTCAACGCCTCGGTGGAGACCGGCGCGGATCTCGCCCTGCTGGTCCAGCCCAAGCTGATCGTCACCGAGAGCACCACCGTCACCTTCGACGCCCGCGAGGCCAAGCCGGTGAGCATCACCGCGCCGGACTCCGCCGAGCTGCGCGAGGCGTATGTGAGCTTCGATGTGAACACGAACAACGGCGCGTTCAACTTCTGGCTCATGGACAGCTTCGACGGGGTGCGCGTCGGCCATGTCGGCCCCCAGGTCCCGAAGGCGCTGCTCAACGCGCAGGTCGGTGGCACCTGGCAGAAGGGCGGCACCAGCTACAACCTGGTCTACAACCGCACCGGTTCGTTCTTCAAGGGGTTCAGCCACAAGGCCACCATGAGTGAACTGGCCCTGGTGAACGTCAAGTTCGGCTCCTCCGCCAAGAACCGCAGGGGCGATCTCTCACCGACCTGGACCTCACCGTCGGTGAGCCGGAGCGTCGGTACGATGACCAGCACGTTCGCCCTGCCCGCCACGGTCAAGGCGTATGTCACCACGCCCGATGGCTTCACCTGGCACTTCGGGGCCCGCCAGCTCGACAGCAAGGACGCCGACACCGAGCTGGAGCTCCAGTCCGTGGTGCCCAAGGTCTACGAGGCGGAGAAGTCGTACGGGGAGACGTTCAACGTCGGTGTGTTCAGCCCGAAGGTGCTCGACACGGGCGTCAAGCGGTTCCGTAACGGCATGGAGTTCTGCGTATCCGAGTTCACCGACGGGGTCGGCCATCTCGGCACCTCGACGGTCTCCAACCAGCGCTCCACGGTCGTGGTCAACGGGAAGACGACCGTCTTCGACGATCCGTACGTGCTGTGCGGGACCGCCGAGGGGCTTCCCGCCGAGTCCGCCACGATCAGGATGAGTACGGAAGCGACCCGCCCCACATCGGTCGCGGGTGTCTCGACCCGGCTCGTCGCGGCCTGGACGTTCACCTCGAAGGAGGTCACGGGCAGCGCCCCCGCGAATCTGCCGATCAACTTCGTCCGCTTCACGCCGAGTCTGGATCTGACCAGCACCGCGAAGGCCGGTGAGACGGTCACGTTCCCGCTCCATGTGCGGGGTCCGGCACAGCACAACCTCGGGTCGCTGACCGTCCAGGTCTCCTACGACGGCGGCAAGGTGTGGACCAACACACCGGTCACCTACGGCACGGGCACGGACGGCAGGCACCACATCACCCTGACCCACCCGACGACCGCCACCTCGGTCTCCCTCAAGGCGAAGCTCACGGACACGAGCGGCAACGCCTACGACGTGACGATCGAGAAGGCGTACCTGCTCAACTAGGTACAGTCCTGGCGAACTTGGCGCCGGAGTGCCCGCAGGGTGGTTCCCTGTGGGCACTCCGGCGTTTCGGCGTTCCGGCACTTCCACGGCTTGGCGGAGGCGGCCCGCAGTGCGGTCGGCGGGCGGATGGAATGCATTCGTCCGTTTATCACGTGCTCCGGAATGTCTTACTCCAATTAATGCCGCATGCAGGCATAAGTTCAATTCCGGCCATGTTCATGATCGGAATGGCCTGCTCCGTGCTTTCCCCGCCCGAGCGTGCCCGATGAAGATCTCTTCTTGTTGAGCCCATCCAACCAGAACAACTAGGGGATCTTTATGATGCACAAGCGCATGATCACCGCGATCGCCGCAGTGGCCGCCCTCGGCGTCGCGGGGGTGACCGCAGCGCAGGCGGTCGCCGCGCCGGCCGGTGTTTCGTCGATCGCGGTCTCCGCTTCGAGCGTGGCCGATGACGGGCGCGCGGTCTTCGCCGGGATCTTCTTCCTCCAGGGCGAGGTCGGCGCGGAACTGTCGAAGTCCCCGGCCTTCTCGGACCCGGCGGGGTGGATGGCCGAGAACGACACGGACGAGGCGCGGAGCGAGGTCGGGGCGCTGATCGAGGAGATCCAGGCGGGACAGCCGGGATTCTTCGGCGAGTTCGGGGACAGGATGCGCTCCGGCGACCCGCGCAAGGTCGAGAGCGCTCTGGACGAGGCCGGCGCTGTTCTGGCGGAGTACGTGGCCAAGACCGAGGGCGGGCTCAAGGACGTCGCCGCCGGTGACGGCCGGGGTCAGGGGCGCTGTGTGCTGAACGTCGCGGTGGCCGGCAACGTCGTCCTCGCGCTGAATGTCGTCAACGTCGCCAACGTCATCAACAAGGTCAACCTGTGGGTGGCCCCCGCCGACCAGGACCTGAGCAAGGAAGAGACGATCCGCGACCTGACCCAGCTTCTCGCCGCCTGACGCTGGGCGTTCAGCTCTGACCAGCCGACCGGGCAGGCGCCTGTCCGGCCAGCCGTGAATCGGTGTCGGCGCCCAGGCAGCCCCCCCCACGCCGGTGCGCGACACAAGGCCGGGCCACCCTCGGTGCATGAGGGTGGCCCGGCCGTTCCATTATCGCGGAAGCCGCCGGGCCGGCGCACCCTTTCGGCCTTCACAAAAAGGGATGTGGCGCCCCTCCGCGCCTTTTCGCTGAAATTCTTCTCATGGGATACGGATGACTTCACGAATCAGCGAGAGATTTCCCCTTCGGACCGAAGAGCCGCAGACCACAGGGGTCCCCCGCGCATGGCTCACCGCCGTCGTCGCGGTGGGCGCCGTCGCCGTCCTCTACACCGCTCAGGCTCATGTTCCGAAGAACGTACTCACCCTGCCGGGACAGCAACAGGTCGCCGGTGGGGTGCACGCGGTGGCCCCCCAGGGGTGGGCCTTCTTCACCAAGTCACCCCGGGACCCCGAACTGGTCCCCTACCGGTACGCCGGCACGTCCTGGAAGACCGTCTCCATGGGGCCGCATTCCAGACCGTCCAACGCGTTCGGGCTCGACCGCGCGTCCAGGTCGCAGGGCATCGAGATGGCCCTGCTGCTCAACGAGGCGCCGGAGCTGAAGTGGACCGAGTGCGAGGACCATCCCGACGTGGAGACCTGCCTGGAATCCATCACCTCCGCCTCCGCCGACGGCCCCGCCCGTATCCGTAACCGGTCCCCGGAACCGACACTCTGCGGGACCGTGGCCATCGTGCAGGCCGAACCGGTGCCGTGGGCCTGGCGGGATCTGATGGATGCCACGCACACGCCCGGACGCGCGGCCGTGTGGGAGGTGACGTGCTGATGCGTGACGTGCTGATACGTACGATCCCCTTGCCGTGGACGAATGTGTACGGAGTCGCCCGTACCCTCGCCGCTCTCGGCACCGCCGGGACCCTTGCCTTCTCCTCCGCGCGTACTCTCTTCCGGCCGGTGGCGCTGACCGGTGAGTATCCGCTGTGCGAGGGCATCTCGGCGGCCGGTGTCTTCTGTCTCGCTCCGGACGGCCACACGGGTCTTACCTGGGCCAAGTGGCTCTGTGTGCTGCTGCTTCTGGCGGTCGCCTCGGGATGGCGGCCCCGGCTCACGGCGCTGCCGCACGCGTACATCTCCTTCAGTGTGTACACGGGAATCGCCATCGGGGACGGCGGCGATCAGATCACCAGTGTGGTCACCCTGCTGCTGGTCCTGCCCGCGCTGGGCGACGGACGCCGGTGGCACTGGCAGACCGCGGGGCGTGAGCCGGACGCGCGGGAGAACGCGGGCACGGCGTACCGCGGGGCGTGGGCACTCGTCGGTGTGACGGGTCTGGTGCTGCTGCGCGTGCAGATGTCGTTCCTGTACTTCCAGGCCGCGGTGGCGAAGCTGCCGCACACGGAGTGGGCCGACGGCACGGCCATGTGGTACTGGGGGACCAGCCTCTCCTTCGGCGCGCCGCCCTGGCTGGAGCCCCTGATGACGCCCATTCTCCGGCTGCCGCTGGGAGTCGCGCTGCTCACCTGGCTGCCCCTCGTTGTGGAGATGAGCCTGGCCGTCGCGCTGCTGCTGCCGCAGCGCCTGCGGTGGCCGGTGATGGGCGCCGGTCTCGCCTTTCACCTGTCGATCGCGGTGGTGATGGGGCTGTGGAGCTTCGCGTTCGCGATGGCCGCGGGCATTGTCGTGCTGTGCTGCCCGCTCGGGGGCGTGCTGCGCCGTCGCGTTACCGGACCGGGCGGCCGGGCGGGCGGTCAGTGTGCGGGCGAGACGGAGGTGGGTGTGGTGGAGAGGCAGTTGGTGAAGGCCGAGAGTGTCTCCTCGTCGGAGAATCCCAGCTCACGGGCGAGTGCGACGGCCTGATTGAAGGTCTCGATGAGCAGGGCGTGCGAGCGGGGTGCGGTGGTGATCACCACCGCACCCCGGCCGGGCCGCAGATCGATCAGTCCTTCCGCCTTCAGCGCCTGGTAGCCGCGGAGAACGGTGTGGACATTCACACCGAGCGACTTCGCCACCTCGCGCGCCGCCGGGAGCCGGTCGCCCGAACGGAGCTGGCCTTCGGCCATGGCGCGCCGTACGGAGCTTGCCACCTGGTCCGACAGCGGCACCCGGGACGTGGGATCGATCTTCACGAGCATCTTCAGCTCCGTCGTTGTGCGCGCGCTAAAAGGGCATTGACGAGGGCCGCGGCGCCGGTCGCGTTGTCGACCGTGATGACGAAGTCCCGGCCGTTGTCGAGCCTGAGCCACAGCGAGTCGCCGGTCCGCAGCGCGATGGCGTGCCGCCCGGGCATGACACGGTACCCGAGCCCGCCCAGCTCCACGAGATTCGCCCAGCGGGCGGAAGCCGTACGGATCCGGTCCAGCCGGATACGGCGGCGGAGGACCGGCAGCACGGCGGGGGCGATCACCACGCCGTTGTCGTCCACCGACACCCGTACGGTGCCCATCAGGATCAGCGCCACGGCGAACGGGAGCGACGAGAAGAACCACGACGCGCTCGCCCCGCCGGGGTTCATGATCCCGCCGGTGACCCCCACAAGGGCCAGGACGGTGCCGGCCCCGGTCATCCACCGGGGGCCCGCGATCCGCGCCCAGACGGCTCTCTCGCCGTCCGCGAGAACGAGGGGGTGGGGGGTCTCCCTCTCGGGGGTTCTGTCTGTGTTCACACCTGGGTCCTCCTTGCCAGTACGTAGCCGATTCCCGACGCGCAGGCGGCGGTGACGGCGGCGGCGGGCAGCTGCCCGGCCAACTGCCAGCCGGGCAGGGGCTGTTCGGACAGTCGCTGTGCGGTGGAGAGATAACCGGTGAGACCGGCCAGGGCCCAGGCGAGTACGCAGTGTGCCTGCCGGCCGCGCAAGGTGCCCGCCATGAGATACACGGGATAGCCGAAGAACAGGGCCTCCACCAGGAACAGGGCACCCGTGGCCGGGGCGAGCCCTCCGGTCAGCGCGGTGTGGACGACCGCGGCGAGAAGGAACGGAGCGACGACGACCGAGGCGCGTGCCGCTCCGGACAGGGCCCAGACGCTGTTCCGGTCGGGTTGGGTACTCATGACGGTTCATCACCTCCCGGGTTGTACATATCATTCCCCTCCAATGAGAACAACACATACAGCCGTCTCAACCAGTCATCTCGACCAGCTGTCTCGACCGGCTATCTCGGTCTGACCTCTCAACCGGCCTTCTGCCACTGGGTGTTGTCCGTGACGGAGAACTGGTTGACCTTGCCGTCGACGACCTGGACCGCGCGGTACGCGGTCGAGTCTCCCGTGCTGAACGACAGCAGTACCCACTGCCCGTCGGCCGACGCGTTGTTGCCGGAGGCGGGGGTGACATCCTCGGCCTTCAGTTCGGCCGTGGAGAGATCCTTCATGGCGTCGGGGGCGCTCGCCTTCTTTCCGCCCGCGCACACGCCGATCCCGCCGCCCCGGAGTTCGTTCGACTCCAGCGCGCAGGCTTCGGTCCACTTGGACTTGGCCGCGAACTTGAAGTGCTCTTCGGCCAGTTCGCTGTCATTGCCGCTTCCGGAGCAGCCGGAGGCTAATGCCAGAACGGCGAGGGTGCTCAGGGTCACGAGGGTGCGTCCGCGGTACGGAGTGTGTCCGGCGCGGGGCGTACGGGTTCTCTGCATCACAACTCCCTTTGTTAGGGTAACGCTATAACAAGTAGAGTGATGCAGGCAATGACGCGTGTCGATCCGGAGGCGCCCCAAAGACGCCCCAGGGACGCCGTCCGGATCACACACACGAACGCCGCACGTCCTACCGCTCCTACCGCCCCAACCGCTCCGTCAGGAAGTCCTCCCAGGTCCGCTTCCCCACGGCGGCGTCCCGGAGCGACAGGTTGCCGCCGGCCCGGTAGGCGCGGCCGGCCTTTCCGGGGATACGGACCGGCACCGTCATCCGGCGCTTGCCCCTGCCCCGCGCCCGCAGGTATCCGCGGGTCAGCTCGGCCATCCCGTACACCGTCGGCCCGGCCAGGTCGGGCACCCGGCCGGACGGCTCGCCGAGGCTCAGCTCCACCAGCCGGGCCGCCACCTCGCGCGAGTCGACCGGCTGGAAGCGCAGTCCGCCGGGCGACGGCACCACCGGCAGCTTTCCCATCGTCCGCACCACGGTCAGGACCAGGTCGTGGAACTGGGCGGCGCGCAGTGTGGTCCAGGGCAGGCCGGACTCGGCGATGGCCCGCTCGGCGTCGGACTTGGCCTTGAAGTAACCGAGGGGTACGGCGTCCGCGCCGATGACGGAGATGTACACCACGTGCCGCACCCCGGCGCGCGACGCGGCCCGCACCAGGTTACGGGTCGCCTCCGCATCGCCCTTGGGGCCGCCCGCGAGGTGCAGTACGGTCTCGACGCCGGCCACCGCGGCCTCGATGCCCTCGTCCTTGAGCAGGTCGCCGACCACGTACTCGACGCCGTCCGCGGACTCGTGGCTGTGCCGGGTGAGGATCCGCAGGTTGTGGCCGGCCGCCCGCAGGAGGGGGACGACATGGCCGCCCAGTGTTCCCGTGCCGCCGGTGACCAGGATGGTTGTTGACGTCATGGCTGCTCCAAGGCTTGTCTGTGGTCGGGATTTCCGGATCTGCCGCTATGACCCCCGGCGACGAAGGAATGTGACACGTGGACGCACAGGATTTGCTGGCAGCGCGTTTCGAGGAGCATCGGCCCCATCTGCACGCGGTGGCCTACCGGATGCTCGGCTCGGTCAGCGAGGCCGATGACGCCGTCCAGGAGGGCTGGTTGCGCGCCGACCGCGCCGGCACCGACGGGGTCGAGAACCTCGGTGGGTGGCTGACCACGGTGGTGGCGCGCGTATGCCTGAACATGCTGCGCTCGCGCCAGAACCGGCGCGAGGAGTCTCTCGACGTACGGGTGTCCGATCCGGTCGGCGAACCGGATTCCGGGGGCGACCCCGAGCGGGAGACGCTGCTGGCCGACTCGGTCGGGCCGGCGCTGCTCGTCGTGCTCGACACACTGACGCCGGCCGAGCGCCTCGCCTTCGTCCTGCACGACATGTTCGCCGTGCCCTTCGACGAGATCGCCCCGATGATCGAGCGGTCCCCGGCCGCGACCAGACAGCTCGCCAGCCGCGCCCGCCGCCGGATCGGGAAGGGCGGCGAGGGTGGTACGGGCGGTACGGGCGGCGAGGGCGGTACGGGCAGCGCGGGCGGTACGGGCAGCGCGGGCGGCGAAGGCGGCACGGGCGGCAAGGGCGCTACGGGCGGTGCCTCCGGCGCCGATCTCGCTCGCCAACGTAAAGCCGTCGACGCCTTCCTGGCCGCCACCCGCGGCGGTGACTTCGACGCCCTGGTCGCCCTGCTCCACCCCGGCGTGGTGCTGCGGGCCGACAAGGCGGTCGTACCCACCCCCACCGCCCTTTCCCTCAGCGGCGCCCACACCGTCGCGAAGGGCGCGATGGCCGCCATGGAGCGGGCCCGGTCCACCGGAACCGTACTGATCGACGGAGCGGTCGGACTGGCGATGGTCCGTCGTGGACGGTTGTTCCTGGTGCTCGTCTTCACGATCATGGACGACCTGATCACCGAGATCGACGTCATCGCGGAACCCGACCGGCTCGGCCGGCTCCACCTCGCCCTTCTCGACGGCTGAGTTCTGGCGCGCGCCCGCGCTCCCTCCCCGAAGCCGGAGGGGGCGCGGGCCCCGTAACACGTCCTACGGCTCCAGGATGTGCCGCAGATACGCCTGCGGTTCGGCGAGATAGCGGCGCCAGTGGTCCACCAGGCCCAGCTCCCCCCAGGCCACCCGGCGCATGCCGTGTTCGCCGACCTCGATGATGTCCGCGCCCGGGAGCGCGGTCAGCAGGGGGGAGTGTGTCGCGCAGATGATCTGGCCGCCCTCCTTGGCCAACCGGTCGATATGGCCGATCAGTTCGAGGCAGGAGGAGAAGGAGAGCGCCGCCTCCGGCTCGTCCATGACGTAGAGCCCGGCGTCCAGGAACTTCCCCCGGAACGCGGCGAGGAAGCCCTCGCCGTGGCTGACCGAGTCCGGCGCGAAGCCCTCCCGGTCGAGGGCGTCCATCGCGGTCTCGGCGCGCAGGAAGAAGCCCTTGCGGGCCGACCAGCTGGTGACCATACGGCGCCCGCGCGGCGTCGCGTCGAACTTCATCCGCTCGCCGAGCGCCGACTTGTCGCGCGCGGAGGCGTAACGCCAGTCGTGGGAGCCGCCGTACGAATCGAGCCCGAACCCCTCGGCCAGCGCCTCGACCAGGGTCGACTTCCCGGAGCCGTTCTCACCGACCAGGAAGGTCACGGGCGCGGTGAACCGCAGCCCCTCTTCCAGTAGCTGCCGGACGCACGGCACCGACCAGGGCCAGGTGTCCTCGGTGTGCGGGTGGTGCGGGGAGAGATGGGCATACGCGCGTTCGACGATCACCCGACCAGTGTCCCTCAGGGCGATGCTCCGGGCGGGGCTCCGGGCCGGGCTCCGGTCAGTGGTGCCAGGGCAGCCGTACGGGGGTGGCGGGCACCCGGCCGGTGAGCAGGGTGGCCACCAGACCGTGCAGGCCGAACGGGTGGACGGGCTCGTCGCCCCGGCCCGCGGCGAGTTCGTCCAGGGACCACCAGTGGTGGCCCGCGTGGAGCGCGCGTTCGTCCGCGAGCTGCCCGCTGATGTCGACCCGGTGGGTGGTGACCCGGTAGTGGAAGAAGCTGTCCTGGCACGTTCCCGCGGCCCAGCCCATGTCCGCGAAGCCGGAGGTCTCCGCGACCACCGGCCCGAGCGCGCCGGGCGCGACGGACAGGCCCGTCTCCTCGCGCAGCTCGCGCGCCGCCGCCTCGGCCAGGGTCTCGCCGTCCTCGACACCGCCGCCCGGGGTGCACCAGCCGTGGCCCCGCTCGGGGGCGCCCGCCGCGACGAGGAACTTGAGGAGCAGGACCCGGTCCGCCGCGTCGAGCAGTACGACACGGGCGGCCCGGCGGAGGGGTGTCTCCTGACTGGTCATCCGTCGATGCTATTGCTCCGCGCCGGCGTCGGGGGCGCTGTCGCAGGGAAGCGTTCTAGGGTGGCGTGGGCGGGGCGATCCCGTATCGGAGACGTGTGCGCGGGAGGTGGCTGTCGTGGCCGATGTGATCGTCGTGGGTGCCGGGCCCAGCGGGCTGCTGCTCGCGGGGGATCTCGCGGCGGCCGGGCACTCCGTGACGCTGGTCGAGCGCCGCGCCGAGCGCGTGGGCAATCTGACGCGGGCTCTGGTGGTCCACGCGCGGACGCTGGAGCTGCTGGACGCGCGAGGGCTGGCCGACGAGCTGGTGGCGTGCGGGAATCCGGTACGGAAGGCGCGGCTGCCGGCGGGCGGGTCGCTCGATCTGTCGCGGCTGCGCAGCCGGTTCCCGTTCATCCTGGTCGTCGGTCAGTACGAGGTGGAGCGGCTCCTCGAACGGCGGGCGCGCGAGGCCGGGGTGGGCTTTCTGTACGGGACGGAGGTGACCGGGCTCCGGCAGGACGCCGACGGGGTGGAGGTCGATGTGGACGCGGCGGCCGACGCTGCCGAGCCCGATGAGGGCGCGGGCGCGAGGCCGGGGCGCCACCGCCGTACGCTCCTCGCCTCCTACGCAGTCGGCGCCGACGGGGCCTCCAGCATCGTCCGGCGCACCCTCGGGCTGCCCTTCCCCGGCTCCGCCGTGATCAGCTCCATGGTGCTGGCCGATGTCCGGCTGGCCGAGGAGCCGCCCGCGCCGATCCTCGCCGACGCGGACGCCGAGGGCGGCACATTCGCGCTGATCGCCACGTTCGGGGACGGCTGGTACCGCGTCATGAGCTGGAGCCGTGACCGCCAGCTGCCCGACAGCGCGCCCGCGGGTCTCGACGAGGTACGGGAGAACGCCCGGCGGGCCCTCGGCTCCGACTACGGCATGCACAGCCCGCGCTGGATCTCCCGCTTCCACAGCGACGAACGGCAGGTCCCGCACTACCGCGTGGGGCGCGTCTTCCTCGCCGGGGACGCGGCGCACGTGCACTCCCCGGCGGGCGGCCTGGGCATGAACACCGGCCTCCAGGACTCCGCGAACCTGAGCTGGAAGCTCTCCGCCGTGCTCGGCGGGCGCGCGGGCGGCAGGGTCCTCGGCGACGCGCTGCTCGACACGTACGACAGCGAGCGCCACCCCGTCGGCGCGGCGGCGCTCCGCGCCAGCGGGACCCTCATCCGGCTTGCCCTGACCGGGTCGCGGCCACTGCGCGGACTGCTGACGGCCGGCGCCCGGCTGGTCGCCCACGCCCACCCGGTCACCGACCGCGCGCTGACCAGGGTCTCCGGCATCGGCATCGCGTACCCGGCCCCCCGCGGCGCCCACCCGCTGACCGGCCGCCGCGCCCCGGATCTGGTGCTGCGCGGAACCCCCGGCCGGCTCTACGAGGCGCTGCGCGCCGGCCGGTTCGTCCTGGTGGGCCCCGCCGGGAACGCCGCCGTACGGGAGTCGGCCCGGGAGTCCGTACGGCCCGACGGGCCGGTGCTGTACGCCGAGTCCGCCCGCAACTCCCACCGCACACTGCTGATCCGACCCGACGGCCACATCGCCTGGGCCTCCAACCACCCCGACCCCTCCGGCCTGCGCCGAGCCCTCACGGAGTGGGGCCTCGCCGGAAGCCACTCGTAAAGAACCGGCGGCGGCGAACCCCCTGGGCCCGGCCCGTCTCCGTACCCGATCATGGCCGCATGGCACTGATACGCACCCTGGCCCGGGCCGACGCGGACCTGGCCGCCGGACGGATCCCCATGGCGCGCCAGCGGTTGCGCGGGCTCGTCGCCTCCTACCCCACCGATCCGGCACCGCGCCGCGCGCTGGCCGAGGTCTACCGGCTGTACGACGACCCGGCGGAGGCCGGCCGGTGGATGTATCTCGAAGAGGACCGCGACGAGGCCGAGACCGCCGCCTTCGAGGCCCGGTACGAAGACCCGGCGCGCCGGATGCGGGCCCTCGCCTGGGCCGGGCCCGAGTCGCTCGCCGGATCCGCCGTCGCCGCCGAGCGGCTGGCGGCGGTCCGGGCCGCCTGCTCGGCGGCGGTCGGGCGCCCCGTCGAGTGGGGCGCCGTACCGCGTACCGGCGACCGCGTGTACGACAACGGCGCACAGCCGGCCGGGCCGCTCCTGCGGTTCATGGAGGACGCCGGGTGCTTTCTGCTGGTGTGCGTGCTGGTGGGGATCTGGCTGGTGGGCCTCGTCAGCCTCATCAGGCTCCTGGGCATCTTCGGCTGACGCCCGCCACCGTGGTGCGGCGGGCGTCAGCCGGCCCGGGACAGGGGCAGCCGGTCAGCTGTACGGGATGCGTACCACTGACTGGTTGCCGGTGCCCACCGTGCTCGCGCCGCCGCCGATGGCGTTCCAGATCTCGATGCGGACCTTGCCGTTGACGAGGTTGCCGAGGGTTCCGGTGGCTGATTTGAGGCCCTGGGCCTGGGTGTAGTGCTCGTAGCCGGGGAGGGGGTCGGTGGCGAAGTACTGGTAGGTCTCCGTACGGTCCCAGACGCCGCTGCCCGTACGGTCGTAACTCACCCTGACCTGAACGCCGTTGCCGACCGTCGTGCCCGCGTCGACGAAGAGGTCGAACTGGGTGGCGCCGCCGTTGTACGTGCGGGTGATGCCGCTGGAGGTGAAGACCTGCGGGTTGCGCGGGGTGCCGTCGGAGTTGACGCCGCCCGCGGAGGTGAGGGTCGCGGACGAGGCCGAGCCCGAGGAGTTGCCGAGCGCGGCGCCGGGCAGCGCGTAGAGGGTGGACGATCCGGTCGACGGCGGCGGAGTGGTGGTGCCGCCGCCACGGGTCCACACGCCGACGTAGTCGACCAGCATGGAGTGGCCGGGGACGGTCGCGGCGGTCGGTGTCGGGCCGCCGAGCGCGTCGGGGAAGGCGCCGCCGATCGCCAGGTTGAGGAGGAGGAAGTACCCGGCGTGATCCGTCATGCTGGCCCAGGACGTCGCGTCCATCTGGTTCTGGCGGACGGTGTGGTACTGCTGGTCGTCCACGTACCAGCGCAGCTCGTTCGGGGTGACCGAGCGGTCCCACTCGAAGCGGTAGGTGTGGAACGCCGACTGGCAGCTCGCCCCGGGACAGACGCGGCTGGCGCCGATGCCGGTGGTCTCGTTGCACGGGCCGCCCGGGTTGACGCCGCAGTGCAGCACGCCCCAGACGGAGTTGAGACCGTTGACGTTCTCCATGATGTCGAACTCGCCTATCGCGGGCCAGTTCCAGTAGTTGCCCCGGTACGGCGCGCCCAGGGCCCAGAAGGCCGGCCAGTAGCCGGCCGCCGCCGCGCCGGTGACGTTCGGCATCTGGAGCCGGCTCTCGATACGGAGTGTGCCGCCGGCCGGGGCCTTGAAGTCGGCGCGCTTGGACTCGATCCGGCCGGAGGTCCAGTTCCCGGCGCTGTCGCGGAGCGCGGTGATACGGAGGTTGCCGTTGCCGTCGAGGCTGAGGTTGTCGGGGCTCGCGGTGTAGTTCTGGATCTCCCCCGTACCCCAGTTGGCGGGGCCGCCGGGGTAGCTGTGGCCGGTGTCCGTCTGCCAGTTGGCGGCGGAGGGGAGGGCGCGGTTCGCGCCGTTGAAGTCGTCGCTCCACTGGAGGTCCCAGCCGGGCACGGTCGGTACGGCCCCCTGCGCGGTCCCGGCGCCGCCGAGTCCGACGAGCCCGGCGAGGGCGACGGTCAGGGCGAGGGCGGCGGCGAGGAAGGGGGTGCGGTGGGCTGAACGGTGGGGGGTGGGGCGCGGGCGTTTCGTGCGGGTCGTTCTCATGGGGGAACACCTCCGGTGCGGTGCGGATGGTGCGGTGGGGATGGCGCAGTGGGGATGGTGCGGTGGGGGAGACTGCCGGTGAGCCGTTGAGAGCGCTCTCAACCAGTCTTGTAGTGGCAGCGCGCCCACCCCGTCAATGGGCCCGAGGGGTCCGCTTGCCTTGACGCCCACGTCAAGTCCTACCGTCGGAGACATGCGCATCGGCGAACTGGCGGAGCGGGCCGGGACCACCACCCGCACGCTGCGGTACTACGAGTCACGGGGGCTGCTGCCCGCACGGCGTACGGGCAACGGCCACCGCACGTACGACGAGAGCGATCTGCGGCTGCTCCGGCAGATCAGGACCCTTCAGGACTTCGGGTTCGATCTGGAGGAGACCCGGCCCTTCGTGGAGTGCCTGCGCGCCGGGCACCCGGCCGGCGACGCCTGCCCCGCCTCGCTCGCCGTCTACCGCCGCAAGCTGACCGAGCTGGACGGTCTGATCGACCAGCTCCGTTCGGTACGGACCCAGGTCGCCGAACAGCTCGCGCAGGCGGAGGCGTTCAGGTCGGCGGCACCCGGCGTGGACGCGCTCGACACGGCGGCGGAACCACTGTGTGAGATGACCGCCGCCGTCGTCAGGGATCAGCGGGGGACGAAGGACAAGGGAAAGAAGGAAGGGGAAGCGAAGTGATCAAGATCGAGGGCGTCGACTCCGTGACGGACGCCGATTTCGAGGAGCGGGTGCTGCGCTCCGGCGGGCTGCCGGTCCTGGTGGAGTTCACCGCCGACTGGTGCCCGCCGTGCCGGCAGATCGCGCCCGTACTGAGCGCCGTCGCCGCCGAGGAGCGCGACCGGATCCGTATCGTCCAGCTCGACGTGGACACCAACCCGGCGACCACCGCGCGCTACGGCGTCCTGTCGATGCCCACGCTGATGGTGTTCCGCGCGGGCGAGCCCGTGAAGTCGATGGTCGGCGCGCGGGCGAAGCGCACGCTGCTGCGGGAGCTGGCGGACGTGCTGGAGGGCGGGCCGGAGGGCGGGCCGCGCTGACACGCGCCGCCGGACGGGTCATACGTCCGCTTTTGCCTGGTGGCGGGATCTCTGAGAGGTCCCGCCACCACACCGTGCGTTATTAATTCATGGTTACGAGGTTTGACGGGGCTCCTGTGACTCTTGACGCGCCCCCTACAAGCATCCACACTCCTCCTCATGAACGGTCAAGAATCCACAGAACCGGGCGCCGATGCTCCCCGCTGAACGGCATCGCCGGATCTGCGAGGCGCTGCGCGAGCAGCGGATCGTCTCTACCGAGGACTTCTCCCGGATGCTCGACGTCTCCCAGGAAACCGTCCGCCGCGACCTGGTGACCCTGGAGCGCCGCGGACTGCTCGTACGGGTGCACGGCGGGGCCACCAACACGCCGGGCGGCTTCGGGGAGGAAGCCCCGTTCGACGAGCGCTCCGGGATGGACCGGGGCGCGAAGGTCGCCATCGGGGTGGCCGCGGCGGCGCTGGTGCGGCCCGGTCAGACCGTGGTGATCGATGTCGGTACGACCGCGGTGGAGGTGGCCCGCGCGCTGCCCGCCGACTACCGCGGCACCGTCGCGACCTGCTCCCTGCTGGTCGCCGCCGAACTCTCCACCCGGCCCCGGGTGGAGGTCCTGGTCAGCGGTGGCCGGCTGCGCTCCGGCGATCTGGTGCTCTCGAACGCGCAGACCATGGCGTTCTTCGCGGATCTCCGCGCCGATGTGGCGTTCCTCGGCTCCGGGGGAGTGGACGCCTCGGCCGGACTGACCGATTTCCATCTGGACGAGGTGGCCACCCGGCGGCTGATCCTCTCCAACACCGTCCGCTCCTACATCCTGGCGGACGCCACCAAATTCGGCCGGGTCGCCCCGCATCGCGTGTGCGGCCTGGAGGAGGTCGACGGGCTGATCACCGATGCCCGTCCGTCCCCGACGCTGGAGTCGGGTGTGGAGCGCTCGGGCGGCGTGGTCGTCGTCGCGTAGAGCCCCACCGCACCCCATCAAACCCCACTCGGGACCTCGGTAAGCGAAAAGTGGTCAGGCGACGCGGCTACGTCACCTGACCATGATCGAAAAACCCTGCAATTCACCGCATAGGAGTCGATCGTGACCCAGTCTTCCACACCGTCCGAAAATACGACGGTCAACCCACCCGTTTCAGACATACCGCCAAGTAGCGGCGCCGACGGAGGCGCCACCGCCACCGTCGCCGCCGGCTACAAGCCCCAGTTCGCCCGGACGCTCAGCCGCTTCGAGTCCTTCGCGGTCGCGTTCTCCTTCATCTCCATCACCACCGGCCTCTTCACCACCTACGGCACCGTGCTCGGCTCCGCCGGCCCCGCCGGTATCTGGACCTGGCCGCTGGTCACCCTCGGTACGGTCCTGGTGGCGCTCGTCTACGGCATGCTCGCCAGCCGTATCCCGATCTCCGGCTACAGCTACCAGTGGGCCAGCCGGCTTGCCTCGCCCGTGCTCGGCTGGTGGTTCGGCTGGGTGTCGTTCGCGTTCCTCGCGATCGTCGTGGTCGCCGTCGACTACGGGCTCACACAGGTCGCGCTCTTCCCGCTGCTCGACATCACGTACACCGCGACCGGCGGCGCCATCGGCACCGTCATCGTGCTGCTGCTCCAGATGACCCTGATCATCTGGTCCACCCCCATCACCACCAAGATCAACAACCTGGCGGTGGGCGCCGAGATCATCGTCATGATCGGCCTCACCGTGCTGATCGCCGGCGCCGTGGTCTTCTTCGGCAAGGGCGACTGGAGCAACCTCGGTTCGTACGGCACGATCTCCGGTGACGGGTACTACGGATTCCTCGGCCCGTTCATGCTCTCCGCCCTGCTCGGCGCCTTCACCCTGGTCGGCTGGGAGTCGGCCGCCAACCTCGCCGAGGAGACCCACAACCCGAAGAAGGTCGTCCCGCAGGCCATGGTCCGCGCGATCCTGCTCAGCGGCGGTATCGGGATGCTCTTCCTCATCGTGATCACCGCGGGCGCCGGCAAGAACGTCGCCGCGCTCACCCAGGACTCGGCGCCCGTCGCCTCCATCATCGAGTCGACCGTCGGCAGCGCCGTCGCCACCGCCATGCTGGTCGTCGTCTGCATCGCCATCTTCGCCTGCGGCCTGGTCATCATGGTCAGCAACAGCCGGCTCGTGCACTCCATGGCCCGCGACGGCCGCGTGCCCTTCGCCGAGACCCTCAGCAAGGTGCCGCGTCCCACCGGCGGCCCGACCTTCGCCACGCTGACCGTCGCCCTCGCGTCCATCGGGATCGTCACCCTCTTCGCGGGCAACGAGGACGCGCTGCCGCAGCTGCTCGGCGCCGGCACCCTGATGCCCGCCATCCTGTACGCGGGCACGGTCGTCCTCTTCATCGCCACCCGCAGCAAGTACACCCCCGCCGAGGACGACTTCCAGCTCGGCAAGTGGGAGAAGCCCGTGGTCATCGGCGCCTCGCTCTGGCTGATCACCGAACTCTGCATCTTCATGATCCCGTCGGACTTCCGCGGCGCCCAGCAGTACGCGCTGGGCACCCTGGTCATCGGCGGTGTCCTCTTCGCCATCGTCTGGTTCACGCGCAAGGAGCAGCTCGTGTCGCAGCCCAGCCTGGAAGCCGAAGAGCTGTGACCGTCCTCACCATCGACCAGGGCACCTCGGGGACCAAGGCCCTCGTCGTCGACCCGGTGGACGGCGTGGTCGCCGTCGCCGAGGTGCCCGTCACCCCGGTGTATCTGCCGGGCGGCGGGGTCGAACAGGACCCCGAACAGCTGCTGGCCTCCGTCCTGGAGGCCGGCCGGCTGGCCCTGGAGAGGGCCGGCGGCCGGACCGTACAGGCCGTGGCCCTCGCCAACCAGGGCGAGACCGTCCTCGCCTGGGACCGGCGCACCGGCCGGCCCCTCTCGCAGGCGATCGTCTGGCAGGACCGCAGGTCGGAGGCGCTCTGTACGGGCCTGGCCGACGACAAGGAGTGGGTCGCGCAGCGCACGGGGCTGGTCCTCGACCCGTACTTCTCCGCGCCCAAGATGGCCTGGCTGCGCGCGAACGTCACCCGCGGCGGGGTGGTCACCACCACCGACACCTGGCTCGTCCAGCAGCTCACCGGCGCCTTCGTCACGGACGCGTCCACCGCCAGCCGCTCGCTGCTGCTCTCCCTCGACTCCGTCGACTGGGACCCGGAGCTGACCGCGCTGTTCGGGCTGGACGGCGAGGAGCTGCCCAGGATCGTCGCCTGCGACGAGATCGTCGGCACGACCACCGCGTTCGGCGGCGTGCTGCCCGTCGCCGGGCTGGTCGTCGACCAGCAGGCGGCCCTCCTCGCCGAGGGCTGCTTCACCCCCGGCACCGCCAAGTGCACGTACGGCACAGGGGCGTTCCTCCTCGCCAACACCGGGGACAAGGCGCTGCGCTCCACCTCAGGACTCACCTCGTCGGTGGCCTGGCGGGCCCGCGGCGAGACCCCGTACTGCGTGGACGGCCAGGTCTACACGGCCGCCTCCGCCGTACGGTGGCTCCAGGACCTCGGCTTCGTCGACACCGCCGCCGATCTGGACCGTACGGCCGCGAGCGACCCGGAGGGCGTGCTGTTCGTCCCGGCGCTGGCCGGTCTCGCGGCCCCCTGGTGGCGGCCGGACGCCACGGCGGCGCTCACGGGTATGACGCTCTCCACCCGCCGCGAGCACCTGGTGCTCGCGGTGCTCCAGGGCATCGCCGCCCAGGTCGCCGAGCTGGCCGGGCTGGTCGCGGCCGACCTCGGCGCGCCGCTGACCCGGCTGCGCGCCGACGGCGGACTCACCCGCAGCCGGGTGCTGATGCAGGCGCAGGCCGACCTGGCGCAGATCCCGGTGGACGTCTACCCGTCGCAGCACGCCACCGCGCTCGGCGCCGCCGCCCTCGCGCGGCTCGCGATCGAGCCGGAGCTGGGCCTCGAAGAGGCGGTACCGGCGTGGACGCCCGGCGTCACCTTCGAACCGGTCTGGTCCGAGGACCGGGCCCAGGACCACCGCGCCCGCTGGCGGGCGGCGGTGGACGCCACACTCCCGCAGGAGGAGCCGCATGACTGAGCACAGCCCGCCCGCCGGCCCCGGAGCCCGGGGGGAGGTGAACGAGCAGGCGAATGAGCAGGTGAACGAGAGCGTGTACGACAAGGTGTACGACGTGGCCGTGATCGGCGCCGGGGTCGTGGGCTCGGCGATCGCCAGGGACCTGTCGGGACACGACCTGTCCGTGGTCCTCCTCGACGCCCGCGACGACGTCGGCGACGGCACCAGCAAGGCCAACACCGCCATCCTGCACACCGGATTCGACGCCAAGCCCGGCACCCTCGAATCCCGGCTGGTCCGGCGGGGTTACGAGCTGCTCTCCGCGTACGCCGACGACACCGGCATCCCCGTGGAGCGCACCGGCGCCCTCCTCGTCGCCTGGACCCCGGAGGAGCAGGACGCCCTCCCCGGGCTGCGCGAGAAGGCCGTCGCCAACGGCTACGAGCACTGCGAACCCGTCACCGCCGAGGAGGTCTACCGGCAGGTCCCGGCCCTCGGGCCGGGCGCCCTCGGCGGCCTCACCGTCCCCGACGAGTCGATCATCTGCACCTGGACCACCACCCTGGCGCTGGCCACCGACGCCACGGCCCGCGGCACGACCGTGCTGCTCGGCCACCGGGTGGACGCCGTCGAGGGCGCGGAAGCGGGTACGGAAGGTACGGCGGCCGGCGAAAGCACGGCGGGTACGGAAGCGGCCCCCGGCGGTGACACCACCACCCTGCGCACCTCGCGCGGCTCCGTCACCGCCCGCTGGGTCGTCAACGCGGCCGGGCTCGGCGCCGACGCGCTGGACGGCCTCTTCGGCCACCGGCGCTTCACCGTCACCCCGCGCCGCGGCGAACTGCTCGTCTTCGACAAGCTCGCCCGGCCGCTCGCGGACCGTATCGTGCTGCCCGTGCCCAGCTCGCTCGGCAAGGGCGTGCTGATCAGCCCCACCATCTACGGGAACGTGATGCTCGGCCCCACCGCCGAGGATCTCACCGACCGTACGGACACCGGCACTTCGGAGTCCGGCTTCGAATTCCTCCGCACCAAGGGCACCCGGCTGATGCCCACGCTGCTGGAGGAGGAGGTCACCGCCTCGTACGCCGGACTGCGCGCCGCGATCGACCACGGCGACTATCTGATCGAGCCCAGCCCCGAGCAGCGCTATCTGCTGGTCGGCGGCATCCGCTCCACCGGGCTCACCGCGTCGCTCGCGATCGCCGAACACGTCCGGGGCGTCCTCGCCGAGGCCGGCCTCAAGCTGGAGCCGCGCCTCGACCTGCCGGAGCCGCCGCGCATGCCCAACCTGGGCGAGGCGTACCTCCGGCCGTACCAGGACGCCGCGCTGATCGCCGAGGACAGCGCCTACGGGCGGATCGTCTGCTTCTGCGAGCGGGTCACCGAGGGCGAGATCCGCGACGCGTACCGCTCCCCGCTGCCGCCCGCCGGACTCGACGGGCTGCGCCGCCGCACCCGGGCGATGAACGGGCGCTGCCAGGGCTTCTACTGCGGAGCCACGGTCGACGCCCTCATGGCCACCAAGGGCGGCACCTGTCAGGAGGCAGCCAAGTGAGCACGTCCCCCACCCCCGGGGCCGCCGACTACGAGGCGCTCGCCGCGGAGCTGGCCGTCACGGCCGCCGAGGCGTCCGCCCCCGAGCTGCTGACGCCCGACGTCGTGATCGTCGGCGCGGGCCCCGCCGGGCTCACCGCCGCCGCCGAACTCGCGCCGCGGTGCGGCACGGGCCGTGTCCTGGTCCTCGACCGGGAGGCGGCGGCGGGCGGCATCCCGCGCCACAGCGACCACACCGGTTACGGAATCCGCGACCTCAAGCGGGTCGTCACCGGCCCGGCGTACGCCCGTACGCTCGTGGACCGGGCCCGCGCCGCGGGCGCCGACATCCGTACGGAGGCCACCGTCACCGGCTGGTCCGGCGAGCGCTCCCTCGAAGTCACCACCCCCTCCGGGCGGCTGCGCGTCGACGCCCGCGCGGTCGTCCTCGCCACCGGCGCCCGGGAACGCCCCCGGGCCGCCCGGCTGATCCCCGGCGACCGGCCGGCCGGCGTCTACACCACGGGCCAGCTCCAGAACCTCGTCCACCTCCACCACCGCGAGGTCGGCCGGCGGGCCGTCGTCGTCGGCGCGGAGCTGGTCAGCTGGTCCGCCGTCCTCACCCTGCGCGAGGCGGGGTGCCGTACGGTCCTGATGACCACCGAGTACGACACCCCCGACGCGTACGCGGCCTTCCACGTACCGGGCCGCGCCCTGCTGAAGGAGGCGGTGGCCACCGGCACCCGGATCACCCGGATCATCGGGCACGGCCGGCTGGAGGCCGTCGAGGTGGAGGAGACCGCCACCGGGGTGCGCCGCACCGTCGCCTGCGACACGCTGATCCTCACCGGCAGCTGGATCCCCGACCACGAACTGGCCCGCACCGCCGGGCTCGATCTGGACCCGGGCACCAAGGGACCGCTGGTGGACACCGCGCTGCGCACCAGCCGCCCCGGCGTCTTCGCCGCCGGGAACCTGCTGCACGCGGTCGACACGGCCGACATCGCCGCGCTGGACGGGCGGCATGTGGCACGGCACGTACGGCTCTGGCTCGACGGACACCAGCCGCACGAGACCGCCGTACCGATCGTCGCGGACGAGCCGTTCCGCTGGGTCGCCCCGGGGCTGCTGCGCGTCGGCGACCCCGCACCGCCGCGCGACCGGCTGCTGCTGTGGACCGAACGACTGGTCCGGGTACCCCGGGTGACGGTACGTCAGGACGGTCGGCTGCTGAACCGCCGGGTGATCCCCTGGCCAGCCGCGCCGGGCCGGGTGTTCCGTGTTCCCTGGAATCTGCTGCGGAATGTCGACCCGAAGGGCGGTCCGATCCGTATCGGACTCTGACCGGGACACGAAAAGGGGCCGGTGGCACTCGCCACCGGCCCCTTTCCCGTGCCGGCGGGAGGCTCAGCCGATGGGCGCCGGCATCCGCACCACGTCGTAGGCGAGCCCGATCGTGTCGCCGGTGGCCGGGTCGCCCAGCTCGACCCGCCACCGGCCGGCGAACTGGTCGACGCCCTCGGTCATCGGGATCGTGCCCGAGATCAGCACCGTGCCCGGCACCAGATCGCCGCGCTCGCGCAGGACATCGGCCCAGTAGCCCGGGGTGAGCAGCTCCGCCAGGGTGCCGTCCTGGATGACGGTCTCCGCGCCGTCGTGGGTCACCCAGGCCCGGAGCGTCAGCTCGTCCAGCCGGTCCTGCACCTCGGCCAGCCGCCAGGCCCGCCGGGCGAGCACATCGGGGCCCGCGTTCTTGCTCCACGCCACCCCGTGCACCTCCAGTTCCCGGTCGGTGTGGTCGCACGCGGCCGTCAGCAGCAGCTCCCCGTCCCCGTCCACCACCAGCGCCCACTCCGCCTCGCCCGAGGTACGGCCGTGCTGGACGCTGACCCGGTCCGTGTGCTGCGCGAGATACGGCGAGACCGGGTAGAGGGCGGGCGTCACGGCCGGCGCGGGCACCCCCAGCTCGGCGAGTTCGGCCACATGCGCGGCGACATCGGCCTGGCCGCGTCCGGCGTAACCGGCGTTGAGCACCTGGACGACATCGACGGACCGGGTGGTGCCGTCGGGGAGTTCAAAAGTCAGCAGCGCCATGGGTGTTCTCCACATCGGTCGCGGTATCGGCGAGGTTAACTTTGCGCGGAAGGCTTGCGCATACGACCTGTATACAAGAAGTATGCCGGAAGGTCGACAGTGCGCCTCCCCAAGGACGGACATCGTGAAGAACAGCACAGGAACAGCCGCGGACACGGACGACGCGGGCAAGGACGACGCGGGTACGGACGGAAGTACGGGCGCGGACCTGAGTACGGCGGGCACGGGCGGCGGCCGGTCGGCCGTCCGCCGCGCCTTCTTCGCCAGCCTCACCGGCACGGCGCTGGAGTGGTACGACTTCGCCATCTACTCCGTGGCCGCCGCGCTCGTCTTCGGGGAGGTCTTCTTCCCCTCCGAGGACCCCGCCACCGGCACCCTGCTGGCCTTCTCCACCTACGCCGTCGGCTATGTCTCCCGCCCGCTCGGCGGATTCGTCTTCGGCCGCCTCGGGGACAAGATCGGCCGCAAGAAGGTCCTCATCGCGACCCTCGTCCTGATCGGTGTCGCCACCCTCCTCATCGGGCTGCTGCCCGGATACGCCACGATCGGCGTCGCCGCGCCCATCGCACTGGTCATCCTCCGTTTCGCGCAGGGCGTCGGTGTCGGCGGTGAGTGGGGCGGCGCCGTGCTGCTCTCCAGCGAGTTCGGCGATCCGCGCAAGCGCGGGTTCTACGCCTCGGCCGCCCAGATCGGCCCGCCCGCCGGCAACCTCATGGCCAACGGCGTACTCGCCCTGCTCGGCGCCGTTCTGACGGACGCTCAGTTCGTGTCCTGGGGATGGCGGGTGGCGTTCCTGCTCTCCGGTGTCCTCGTCGTCTTCGGGCTGTGGATCCGCGCGAAGCTCGAAGAGACCCCCGTCTTCCAGGCGATGGAGGCCGAGCAGACCCGCCCCGAGGCCCCGATCCGCGAGGTCTTCACCACCCACCCCCGCGCACTGACGGCCGCGATCCTCAGCCGGGTCGCCCCCGATGTGCTGTACGCGCTGTTCACCGTCTTCGTCCTGACGTACGCCACCACCGAGCTGGGCATGTCGCGCGGCTCGGCCCTCGGTGCCGTGCTCCTCGGCTCCTCCTTCCAGGTCTTTCTGATCCCGCTCGCCGGCGCCCTCTCCGACCGGATCAACCGGCGCCTGCTGTACGGGTGTTCGGCCATCGCCGCCGGTGTCTGGCCGTTCGT
Source organism: Streptomyces paludis (assembly GCF_003344965.1). Lineage (NCBI taxonomy): Bacteria > Bacillati > Actinomycetota > Actinomycetes > Kitasatosporales > Streptomycetaceae > Streptomyces > Streptomyces paludis. The sequence continues at coordinate 5,643,295 of NZ_CP031194.1, forward strand.
GTTCTTCCCGATGGTCGGCGGCGGGAGCTGGCCGCTGCTGGCGTTCGGTGTCGTGGTGGCCCTGGCCATCCACTCGCTGATGTACGGGCCGCAGGCGGCCTTCATCGCCGAGCAGTTCTCCCCGCGGCTGCGCTACACGGGCTCCTCGCTCGCGTACACCCTGGCCGGTGTCATCGGCGGCGCGGTGGCGCCGCTGCTGTTCACCGCGCTGCTCGACGCGTACGACTCGTGGCTGCCGCTGGGCCTCTATCTTGTGATCACGGCCGTGGTCACGATCATCGGACTGTCCCTGGGCCGCGACGCCGACCCGGAGGAGGAGTCCACCGCCCCGGCCCCCGCCACCGAGCCCACTCCCGTGTCCGCCCCCGCACCCGCATCCGAGTAAGGAACGGCCCCATGCGCATCGCCCTGAGCCAGCTCACCACCGGTCCCGACCCCGGGCGGAACCTCGCACTCCTCCGGGCGGACGCCCGGCGCGCGGCCGACGGCGGCGCCCGCGCCGTCGTCTTCCCCGAGGCCGCGATGGCCTGCTTCGGGACGCCGCTCGCCCCGCTGGCCGAACCGCTCGACGGACCGTGGGCCACGGCGGTGCGCGGGATCGCCGCAGAGACCGGGCTGGTCGTCGTCGCCGGCATGTTCACCCCGGCCCCCGACGGCAAGGTCGCCAACACCCTGCTCGCCACCGGCCCCGGAGTGGAGGCGTCGTACGACAAGATCCACCTCTACGACGCCTTCGGCTACGCCGAGTCCGACAGCGTCGCGCCGGGCCGCGAGATCGTCACCATCGAGGTCGACGGCGTCCGGATCGGCCTCGCCACCTGCTACGACGTCCGCTTTCCCGAGCTGTTCAGGGCCCACGCCGACGCCGGGGCGGCCGTCTCGCTGCTCCTCGCCTCCTGGGGCGCGGGTCCGGGCAAGCGCGAGCAGTGGGAGCTGCTGACCCGGGCGCGGGCGCTCGACGCCACCAGCTGGCTGGTCGCGGTCGGCCAGGCCGACCCGGCGGCCTCGGAAGCCGTTGCCCCGCCCCCGGGCAACGCGCCCACCGGGATCGGCCACAGCGCGGTCATCGGCCCCGACGGCACCGTACGGCAGCGGCTCGGCGCGGAGCCCGGTCTGCTGCTCGCGGATCTGGACCTCGACGAGGTCGCCGCCGTCCGCCGGACCGTACCGGTCCTGGCCAACCGCAGACTGCCCCTGACCTGAACCTCCCGGGGGCTCCCGGGCCGCCCGGGAGCCTCTTTGGGCGTCAGCCCGCCAGCAGCACCTTGAGGGTCGTCTCCAGGTGACCGTCGATCGCGGCGCACGCGGCCGGCCGGTCACCGGAGGCGATCGCCTCCAGGATCGCCCGGTGCTCCGTCAGCACCGCTTCCTGCCGGCCCTGCTGGTTGTAGAGGGCGACCACCCCGGCCCGGATCTGCCGGCTGCGCAGCCCGTCGTAGTGCCGGCTCAGCAGCTCGTTGCCGACCGCCGCCACCATCGTCGCGTGGAAGAGATGGTCCACCGCGATGAACTCCTTGGCCTGGTCGGGCCGGCACAACGCGCGCTGCCGCTCCAGGAGTTCGGCCAGCTCGGCCAGCGGGGCCCGGCCCTCGGGGATGATCCGCTCGGCCGCGTACCGCTCGACCAGCCCGCGCAGCTCCATCAGTTCGGTGATCTCGCGCCCCGACAGGGGGACGATCTGCGCCCCGCGCTTCGGGACCAGCCGGACGAGATCCTCGGCGGCGAGCAGCAGAAGCGCCTCCCGGATGGGGGTGCGGGAGACGCCGATCCGGTCGGCCAGCTCCTGTTCGGAGAGGAACTCGCCCTGCCGGTCCGGGTCGGTCAGGACGTGCTCCTTGAGGAACGCGTACGCCTTCTCCCGCCCCGACGTCATGATGTCTCCCGCGGTCGCGACCATTGCATACAACGAGTATACGGGCGCCGTTCGTACATATGGGCGTGCGTGCGGGCGCACAGAAAAACCCCGGACCGAGGGCGGCCGGGGTGAGCGTCGTGCGTAGCCGGAGAAGACGTATCCGGGTATGCTGAGTGATTCATGCCCTGATCAAGTCAGGTGCAAACTCATAGCGTTAAGCAACAGCGTATCGAACAGGGGCTGAATTGTCAACCGAGGACTTGCAGGACGAACAGCGGTTCGTCTCCCTCCTCTACGCGCGCCTCGATGCCCTCAGGGAGCGGGCCGGGGCCGCGGTCGAGGCGACGACCGGGCAGGTCACCACCGTTCGCCAGAGCCGTGTCGAGCGGGACATCCGGGTGGCGGAGGACTCCGGACTGCTCGCCGCGCTGAACGCCGTGGAGTCCGGCCTCTGCTTCGGCCGGATCGACCTCGGGCCGGCGGACGCCGGGGCCGACGGCACCGGAGCCGGCGGCGCGACACACCACATCGGCCGGATCGGGATGCGCGCGGACGACCGCGAGCGCACCCCGCTGCTGATCGACTGGCGGGCCCCGGTGGCCCGCCCCTTCTACCTCGCCACCGGCCACACCCCGATGGGGCTGCGCCGCCGGCGCCATCTCACCACCCGGGGCCGCGAGGTCACGGCGCTCCACGACGAGATCATGGACCTCGGTGACACCACCCGCACCGGCCACGAGGACCCGGACGCGGACGCCGTGCTGCTCGCCGCGCTCAACTCCGCGCGTACGGGCCGGATGAGCGACATCGTCCAGACCATCCAGGCCGAGCAGGACCGCATCATCCGCGCCCCCTACCAGGGCGTCCGGGTGGTCGAGGGCGGCCCCGGCACCGGCAAGACCGCCGTCGCGCTGCACCGGGCCGCTTATCTGCTCTACGCCCACCGCGAGCAGCTGGCCCGCCGCGCGGTGCTGATCGTCGGGCCGAACCCGGCCTTCCTCGGCTACATCGGGGAGGTGCTGCCCTCCCTCGGCGAGACCGGAGTGCTGCTGGCGACGGTCGGCGAGCTGTTCCCCGGAGTGGTCGCCACCGGCACGGACACCCCCGCGTCCGCCGAGGTCAAGGGCCGCGCGGAGATGGCGCGGATACTCGCCGAGGAGCTGGCCGCCCGGCAGACCCTGCCCGATCCCGTACTGGAGATCGCCCACGAGGAGTACGGCACCCTCACGCTCGACCGGGACACCGCGGCCGAGGCCCGGCAGCGCGCCCGTGACACCGGTGAGCCGCACAACCTCGCCCGGCCGGCCTTCGCCTTCCGGATCATCGACGCGCTGACGGCGCAGCTCGCCGAGCGGATCGGCGCCGACCCGCTCGGCGGCCCCAACCTCCTCGACCCCACCGACATCGCCCAGCTCGGCAAGGAGATCGCCACCAGCCCGGAGGTCCAGGCCGCGATCGACACGCTCTGGCCGACGCTCACCCCGCAGGAGCTGGTGGCCGGCTTCCTGGCCGAGCCCGGGGACCGGCTCTCCGCGCGCGACGCCGCCGCCGTACGCCGGTCCGGGCCGCGTACCGGCGCCGACGCCATCGACGACTGGACCCCCGCCGACGTACCGCTGCTCGACGAGGCCGCCGAACTCCTCGGCGAGGACGACTCGGTGGCCCGCGCCGCCGCCGCGCGCGAGCGCCAGGAGCGGATCGCCTACGCGCAGGGCGTGCTGGAGCTGTCGTACGGCTCCCGCACCCAGGAGTTCGAGGACAAGGAGGACGAGGACTCGGAGGTGCTCGGCGCCCACGACGTCATCGACGCCGAACGGTTCGCGGACCGCCACGAGGAGGCCGACACCCGCAGCGCCGCCGAGCGCGCCGCCGCCGACCGCACCTGGGCCTTCGGCCATATCGTCGTGGACGAGGCACAGGAACTCTCCGCGATGGCCTGGCGGCTGCTGATGCGCCGCTGCCCCAGCCGCTCCATGACGCTGGTGGGCGACCCGGCCCAGACCGGCGACGCGGCGGGCTGTGACTCGTGGCGGCAGATCCTCGGCCCGTACGTCGGGGACCGCTGGGAGCTGTCCAGGATCGGCGTCAACTACCGTACGCCCGCCGAGATCATGGCGGTCGCTGCGGAGGTACGGCGCACCGCCGACCCCGACTTCGAGCCACCGACGTCCGTACGCGCCACCGGTCAGGAACCGGACGTACGGTCTGTGGAGACCTCCCAGCTCCTGCGGACGGCGGCCGGGATGACGACGGTCCGGCCGGGCGGGGGCCGGCTCGCGGTGATCGCGCCGCCCGCCCTGCTGCCGGGTCTGGCCGCCGAACTCCCGGACGCCTCCTGGGGATCGGCGCCCGATCTCACCCGGCCGGTGGTGCTGCTGGACGCCCGGCAGGCGAAGGGGCTGGAGTTCGACACGGTGGTCGTGGTCGCTCCCGAGGCCATCATGGCCGGCTCGCCGCGCGGCACCAACGACCTGTATGTGGCGCTGACACGGGCCACACAGCGGCTGGGTGTCGTACGGGACGCGAGTGTGCCGTCACGGCTGCCGTCACTGCGGGGGTGAGACGGCAGGGGCCCGGCAGGTGGCGTACGTACACCACCTGCCGGAGCCCACCGTCCGACGCGCGCCTCAGTTGACGACGATGGCGGTCTCGTTGTTGCTCAGATCGGGATCGAAGGCGCTGATCCGCAGATCGGGGTTCTCGTTGAGCGTGACCGCGCTCCCCGTGGCGCCCGGCACGACCCGGTCGATCCGGAGCGAGAAGGAGAAGCTCAGGCTGCCGCTGTTGTCCAGGTACGTGGGCGTGGCGCAGGCGTAGCGGGGCGCCCCGAGCTGCGGGCGCTGCCACTCGCCGGCCGCGTTCTGCGCGGAGCAGCTGTCGGGCTTCTGGGTGACGGTCGCGCCCTCGGGGATGTTCACGACGACGGTCATGGGCTCGCCCGCGTACAGCGAGGAGATCCACGCCGGGCCGTCGTTCGTCACCGTGACGGACGCGGTGACGGTCTCACCGGCGGCGCCGGACACCGCGCTGCCGGTCAGCCGCAGATCGGCGGTGTTGACGGCCTTGAGGGACGCCGAGCCGTATGCGCTCGGTGTCTCGGCGCCGGGCGTCTGTCCCGGGAGCGCGCGGGCGGCGAGCGGGGCTCCGGTGCCCCGGACGAACGTCCACATCGCGCGCGCCTCCGCCAGCGCCTCGGCGGAGTACGGCTCCACCCAGTAGTCGAAGCGGTCGTACATCATGAAGCTCTTGGAGGTCAGCCGTCCGGCGTCGAGCGCGTACACCCCGCCTGCGGCCAGCGGCTCGTCCAGTACGCACACCGCGCGTCCGGCGACCGAATCGCCGGTGGGGGAGCTGTCGGCGTACTCGCAGTTGCCGTACCGGGTGGCGAAGTCCAGTCCCTTGGACGCGTACAGCCACAGCAGGGTGCGGCCCGTGGGCTTGTTGCCGTGGTTGGTCACGACGAGCGGCAGCTCGATGTCCGCGCCCGCCACCAGCCCCGTACGCTCCCGCAGCTGGCCGACGCCCAGCTCGGGACCGTCGACCACGGTGACAGTGGTCTCCGCCCAGGAGGTGCTGAACTCGCCTGCCCGGGCCGTGTAGTTGACGGTCCCGGCCGTCCCGTTGGCCGCGCCCGCCCTGGCGCGCAGGGTGACCCGGGCCGCCGGGACCGTCGGGGTCAGCGGGGTCTCGGCGAACGCGCACTCACCGACGACCTTGCGGTCCCCGCCCGTTCCGCTGACTTTCTCGGCGCAGTTGGCGGGCCAGGTGATGTCGGCGACGGCCGCCAGATCCGTGACATCGACGGTGAGCGTGCCTCCGGGCACCTCGACCCGCTCGTTGTCGTGGTAGACGCCGATGTTCAGTGTCTTCGCCGGCACGGTGCCGTCGGCCGCGGGCCCCGGCAGCGACAGCTCGTACGGCGCGTCGATCCAGATCCGGTCGGTGTCCTCGTCACCGGCGTACGCGGGGCCCGCCCCGGCGGCGAGGAGGGCGGACACGGCGAGAAGCGGGGTGAGCAGACGGGATATCCGGGGCATCCGGGATCCCCGTCCGTTCCGGAACGCGTGGTGTGGCCGGTGCGGCTTCAAAAGTGACTCCCCGTTGATGATCGTGTACCTGACGACGATCATCATGGCCCGGGAGCCACACGGGCGGTAGTGCGCGCCGCTGAGCCGGAACGCGGCGGCGACCGGGCTCAGACCGCCCCGAACTAACTAGCCCCGCCGGATCCGCTCCGGCGGGGCTCCCGCGATACGTCGTCAGACCGTCACGCCGGGCGGAGCCACAGCGTCGCCAGGGGTGGCAGGGTCAGCTGGAGCGAGACCGGGCGGCCGTGGGCGGACACCGGGTCGGGCTTCACGGGGTCCGGGTTGGTCACGCCACTGCCGCCGTAGCGGGTGGCGTCGGTGTTGAGGATCTCCGTCCAGGCGCCGAACTCCTCGGGTACGCCCAGCCGGTAGCCCTCGCGGACCACCGGCGAGAAGTGGGAGACCGCCAGCAGCGGCGAGCCCGTCGCGTCGAAGCGCAGGAACGCGAAGACGTTGTCCTCGCCCGCGTCCCCGTCGACCCAGGCGAACCCCTCCGGCACGGTGTCGCGCTCCCAGAGCGCGGGCGTCGCGCCGTACGCCCTGTTCAGATCGCGGACCAGGTCCCGTACGCCCCGGTGGTCGCTCTCCGCCGCGTACGAGGGGTCGAGCAGCCACCAGTCCGGGCCGTGGCCCTCGGACCACTCGGCGCCCTGGGCGAACTCCTGCCCCATGAAGAGGAGTTGCTTGCCGGGGTGGGCCCACATGAAGCCCAGATAGGCGCGTTCGTCGGCGCGCTGCTGCCACCAGTCGCCGGGCATCTTGGAGACCAGCGCGCGCTTGCCGTGCACCACCTCGTCGTGCGAGATGGGCAGGACGTAGTTCTCGCTGTACGCGTACACCATGGAGAACGTCATCTCGCCGTGGTGGTACTTGCGGTGCACCGGCTCCTTGGCCATGTACTCCAGCGAGTCGTGCATCCACCCCATGTTCCACTTCAGCCCGAAGCCCAGCCCGCCGAAACCGTCGGGCCCCACATGGTGGGTGGCGCGCGTGACACCGTTCCACGCGGTGGACTCCTCGGCGATCGTCACCACCCCCGGGCAGCGGCGGTAGACGGTCGCGTTCATCTCCTGGAGGAAGGCGACCGCGTCCAGATTCTCCCGGCCACCGCGCTCGTTGGGCGACCACTGGCCCTCCTCGCGCGAGTAGTCGAGGTAGAGCATCGAGGCGACCGCGTCAACCCGCAGCCCGTCGACATGGAACTCCTCGCACCAGTAAACGGCGTTCGCCACAAGGAAGTTGCGCACTTCCGTACGGCCGTAGTCGAACTCCAGCGTGCCCCAGTCCGGGTGCTCGGCCCGGCGCGGGTCCTCGGGCTCGTACAGCGGTCTGCCGTCGAACCGCGCCAGCGCCCACTCGTCCTTCGGGAAGTGTGCGGGCACCCAGTCGACGATCACCCCGATCCCCGCCCGGTGCAGCGCGTCCACCAGGAAGCGGAAGTCGTCCGGTGTGCCCATCCGGGAGGTCGGCGCGTAGAAGCCGGTGACCTGATAGCCCCAGGACCCCCCGAAGGGATGCTCGGCGACCGGCATCAGCTCGACATGCGTGAAACCCAGATCCTTCACGTACGCGGGGAGTTGGGCCGCCAGTTGACGGTACGTCAGTCCCGGTCGCCAGGAGCCGAGATGGACCTCGTAGACGGAGAACGGCGCCTCGTGCACCGGCCGGTCACCGCGGTGCGCCAGCCACCGCGCGTCGCCCCACTCGTAGCGCGACTCGGTCACGACGGACGCCGTCGCGGGCGGTACCTCCGTACGCCGGGCCATCGGGTCGGCGCGCACGGTGTGGGTGCCGTCGGCCCGCGCGATGTCGAACTTGTACAGCGCGCCGTCACCGATCCCCGGCACGAACAGCTCCCACACACCGGTGGAGCCGAGCGACCGCATCGGCAGGCTCGTGCCGTCCCAGTAGGTGAAGTCCCCGGTGACCCGTACGCCCCGGGCGTTGGGCGCCCAGACCGTGAAGCGGGTGCCGGTCACCCCCTGGTGTGTCATGACCCGCGCGCCCAGCGCCTGCCACAGCTCCTCGTGCCGGCCCTCGCCGATCAGATGCAGATCGAGATCGCCGAGCGCGGGCAGGAAGCGGTACGGGTCCTGGATCTCCAGCTCGTCGGGGTTCTCGGCGGTGTCCCCGTACCGCACGAGCAGCGTGTACTCCGGTACGCGGGCCAGCGGCAGCACCCCGGAGAAGAGCCCGTCCCCGTCGTCGTCGAGCGCCGTTCCCGCGCCGTCGACGACGACTGTGACGGCGCGGGCGTACGGGCGCAGCGCGCGGAACAGCACCCCGGCGCAGGCACCCGAGCCGTCCGCCACCGGATGCGCCCCCAGCAGCCCGTGTGGATCGTGGTGCGCGCCGGCGAGCAGCCGCTCCCGGTCACCCCCGTCGAGCGGCGGCGCGGTCCGCGTCGCCGGGGATACGGCGGTGGTGGCGGATGCGGTGTCCGTGGCAGCGGTGGTGGCGGTAACGGCGGCCGGCTTCGCGCGCGGGCGGGGAGTCGTCGGTGTCTGCGCCTTGGACTGTCCCCGTTTGGCGGCGGCGCGCGCGGGTTTCTTCCGCGCCTTCGGTGAGGTGGCGGGCGCCGGCACGGACCGGGCGGCGGCGGGGCTCTCCGGCTGGGGCGGGCGGTCGGACGGCGTGCGGGCGCTCACGGGGGTGGGCCTCCTCGGCAGGGGTCACAGGGGGTCACGGGGCATGGAGGGGCATGGAGGGGCAAGAGGAGTGCGGGAGTTGGAGCCGCAAGGGAGTGTGGGTGGATTCGGTTACGGGGGCGGGGAGGGGCGGCCGGCGTTCCGGGTCAGGCGCCCGCGGCCAGTCTGCGGATCGCCGCCATCGGGACGGGGAGCCAGTCGGGGCGGTGCCTGGCCTCGTACAGGACCTCGTACACCGCCTTGTCGGTCTCGTACGCGCGCAGCAGCTCCGGTTCCGCGCGCGGGTCGGTGCCGGAGGCCGCCGCGTAGCCCTCGCAGTAGGCGGCCCGGCAGCGCGCCGCCCAGTCCGGGCGCCACGGTTCGTGCGAGCGGGCCGCGTAGTCGAAGGAGCGCAGCATGCCCGCGACATCGCGGACCGGTGGCTGCGGACGGCGCCGCTCCGCGAGCGGCCGGGCCGGCTCGCCCTCGAAGTCGATGACCGACCAGCGGCCGTCCGGGGTCCGCAGTGTCTGCCCCAGATGCAGATCGCCGTGGACCCGCTGCGCGAGCCGCCCGCGGCCGGCCTCGGCCGGCCCGGCGAGCGCGTCGAAGGCGGCGCGCAGCCCGGGGACATACGGCCGGAGCGCGGGCACCGCCTGCGCCGCCGCCGTCAGCCGCTCGTGCATGCCGGTGGCGACCAGCCCCGACTGCCGCCGGCCGAGGGTGACGGTGGGCAGCGCGCGGGCCAGCGCGGTGTGCACCTCGGCGGTGGCCCGGCCGAGCGCGCGGGCCTCCGCGGTGAACTCCCCGCCGTGCGTGAGCGCGCTGAGCGCCAGTTGCCAGCCGTCCCGCGAACCGCGCAGATACGGCTGGAGCACACCGAGCGTCAGTGTGTCGCCGCCGCCCGCCGGGTCGGCCGCCTCGAACCAGCCGACCGGCGCGGGCACCCGCCCGCAGCCCTCGGCGGCCAGCGCGAGCGGCAGTTCCAGATCCGGATGCGGGCCGGGGAAGACCCGGCGCAGGATCTTCAGGATGTACGCGTCACCCCCGGAGCCGTCACCCCCGGAGCCGTCACCCCCGGAGCCGTCGCCCCCGGAGCTGCCACCCCCGTCACCCGCGCCCCCGGCCGTCCCGTCCCCGTACACCAGCGACGTGTTCGACTGCTCCGCGTCGAGCAGCCGCCCGGTGAGTCCGGCCGGGATCGGGTCCGTCCGTTCGAAGCGCAGCGGCCCGGGCACGCCGGGCGTCCGCAGCCGTTCCAGCAGGAGTTCGGCCAGCAGGGGATCGTGCAGGCCCTCGTACACGGTGTGGCCGGCCAGCGGTCCCCGGTCCACGCGGCCGATCAGCGCGGGGGCCAGCTGGGGCGGCAGCGACGCCCTGACGCCGATCAGCAGTTGATAGCAGTCACCGGCCGTCGTCCCACCGGGTGGCGACGAGGCCGCGCCCGGGGGGACGGCGGAGGTGGGGATCGATGGCGCGGACCCCGGTCCGCCGCGCTGTTCGACCCGTACGAGCAGATGCAGCAGCCCCGGACCACCCGCGGCCATCGGCAGCAGCTCCGTGACCGCCACCGGTACGAACCCGGTGATCGGGCGGCCCTTGCCCGCGAACCAGCGCCTGCGCGGCAGCCAGTCGTGGAGCAGCGGCGCGAGCGAGCCGACCAGCGTGCGCGCGTCGGCGGACGGCGGGGCGGGCGACACGGCGGGCACCTCAGCGGGCGAAGCGTTGAGAAGGCGCGGGGTAATCCGGGTGGATGCAGCCTTCGACATGGCATCGCGTCCTTTCCCCGGGCACACCACAGGATGCGCAGAGTGTCCCGGATTGCGGCAATGGCTGTCCGGCTGTGCGGGACGTGTCGGGTGAGGATGATCCGTACGGATCGATTCCGTACGAACCTGATACGAATTTGATCGAATCGATCGAACTGGATGTGGAATCGAACGGGATGTGCAGAGGAGCGTGCCCCGTGCGAAGCGGAAGAAACCGCCACGCACGGGACCACCGGGCCGGGCCGCGGGGACCGTCGGACCGGGCCGCGGCACCCACCGGATCAGGCCGCGGTATCCATCGAACCAGACCCGTGTTACCGCCGGATCAGGCCGGTGTGACCGGTGTGACCGGAGTACCGTCCTTCCGCAGCCGGAACCAGTAGAAGCCGTGACCCGCGAGCGTCAGCAGATACGGCCACTCACCGATGGCCGGGAACCGCACCCCGCCGATCAGCTCCACCGGATGCCGCCCGCTGAACGACTTCAGGTCCAGCTCCGTGGGCTGCGCGAACCGCGAGAAGTTGTGGACGCAGAGCACCAGGTCATCGCCGTCCCCCTGCTCCGAGGGCGCCTCGCGCAGGAACGCCAGCACCGCCGGGTTCGACGACGGCAGCTCGGTGTACGAGCCGAGCCCGAAGGCCGGGTTCTGCTTCCGGATCTCGATCATCCGGCGTGTCCAGTGCAGCAGCGAGGACGGCGACGCCATCGCCGCCTCCACATTGGTGACCTGGTACCCGTAGACCGGGTCCATGATCGTCGGCAGATAGAGCCGGCCCGGGTCGCTGGACGAGAAGCCCGCGTTCCGGTCGGGCGTCCACTGCATCGGGGTCCGTACGGCGTCCCGGTCGCCCAGCCAGATGTTGTCGCCCATCCCGATCTCGTCCCCGTAGTAGAGGATCGGGGAGCCGGGCAGCGACAGCAGCAGCGCGGTGAACAGCTCGATCTGGTTGCGGTCGTTGTCCAGCAGGGGGGCCAGCCGCCGCCGGATGCCGATATTGGCGCGCATCCGCGGGTCTTTCGCGTACTCCGCGTACATGTAGTCGCGTTCTTCGTCCGTGACCATTTCGAGGGTCAGCTCGTCATGGTTGCGCAGGAAGATTCCCCACTGGCAGCCGGTCGGGATCGCCGGGGTCTTCGCCAGGATTTCCGACACCGGATAGCGCGATTCGCGCCGTACCGCCATGAAGATGCGCGGCATCACCGGGAAGTGGAACGCCATATGGCATTCGTCGCCGCCCTTCTGGAAGTCGCCGAAGTAGTCGACGACGTCCTCCGGCCACTGGTTGGCCTCGGCGAGCAGCACCGTGTCCGGGTAGTGCGCGTCGATCTCCGCGCGGACCCGCTTGAGGAACGCGTGGGTGGCCGGCAGGTTCTCGCAGTTGGTGTTCTCCCGCTGGTACAGATACGGCACGGCGTCCAGCCGGAAGCCGTCGATGCCCAGGTCGAGCCAGAACCGCAGCGCGGAGATGATCTCCTCCTGCACCTTCGGGTTCTCGTAGTTGAGATCCGGCTGGTGGGAGAAGAACCGGTGCCAGTAGTACTGCTTGCGCACCGGGTCGAAGGTCCAGTTGGACGTCTCCGTGTCGACGAAGATGATCCGGGCGTCCTGGTACTGCTTGTCGTCGTCGGCCCAGACGTAGTAGTCGCCGTACGGGCCCTCGGGGTCCTTTCTGGACTCCTGGAACCACTCGTGCTGATCGCTCGTGTGGTTCATGACGAAGTCGATGACCACACGCATACCGCGCTGGTGCGTGGCGTCGACGAACTCCACGAAATCGGCGAGATCACCGAATTCCGGGAGGACGGCCGTGTAGTCGGAGACGTCGTAGCCGCCGTCGCGCAGCGGCGACTTGAAGAAGGGCGGCAGCCAGAGACAGTCGACACCGAGCCACTGGAGATAGTCCAGCTTGGCGGTGATTCCCTTGAGGTCGCCGATTCCGTCGCCGTTGCTGTCCTGGAACGAACGCACCAGGACCTCGTAGAAGACGGCTCGCTTGAACCAGTCGGGATGGCGGTCCTTGACCGGGGTGTCCTCGAATGTGTCGTGGACGGGCTCGTTGACGATCATGATGTGGGTGACCCTCCGATCGGCGGGGACGGTCGCAGCACCACGATGTGCGCGGGCGTGACGCCCGGCTCCAGTCGCACATAGGTGGAGCTGCCCCAGTGATAGGTCTGGCCGGTCAGCTCGTCGCGTACCGGAACGGTCTCGTGCCGGGAGAGGCCGAGCCGCTCCATGTCCAACGAGACCGTCGCCTCCTGGGTGTGGTGAGGGTCGAGGTTGACGACCACCAGAACGATGTCCGTGCCCGACCTCTTGCTGTACGCGATGACCGCGTCGTTGTCGGCGTGGTGGAAGTGGATGTCACGCAGCTGCTGGAGGGCCGGGTGCCGCCGTCTGATCCGGTTCAGCGTGGTGATCAGGGGGGCGATCGTACGGCCCTCACGCTCGGCCGCTTCCCAGTCCCGGGGCCTCAGCTGATACTTCTCCGAGTCAAGGTACTCCTCGCTGCCCGGTTTGGCGGGGGAGTTCTCGCAGAGTTCATATCCCGCGTACACGCCCCATGACGGGGACATGGTCGCGGCGAGTACGGCTCTGACCTCGAACGCCGGACGGCCGCCGTTCTGGAGGTAGGAGTGCAGGATGTCGGGCGTGTTGACGAAGAAGTTCGGCCGCATCGTCGCGGCGGACTCCCCGGACAGCTCCGTCAGGTACTCCGTCAGCTCCCCCTTGCCGTTCCGCCAGGTGAAGTACGTATACGACTGCTGGAAGCCGACCGCGGCGAGTGTGCGCATCATCGCCGGGCGGGTGAACGCCTCGGCCAGGAAGATCACATCGGGATCGGTCCGGTTGATGTTCGCGATCACCTTCTCCCAGAAGAGGACCGGTTTCGTATGCGGATTGTCGACGCGGAAGATCCGTACGCCGTGCCCCATCCAGTACCGCAGCACCCGTACGGTCTCCCGGACCAGACCGCGCAGATCGCTGTCGAAGGCGATCGGGACGATGTCCTGGTACTTCTTCGGCGGGTTCTCGGCGTACGCGATCGAGCCGTCCGCGCGGTGGTGGAACCACTCGGGGTGCTTGGCGACCCACGGGTGGTCCGGCGAGCACTGGAGCGCGAAGTCGAGCGCGATCTCCATCCGCAGGGTGCGGGCCGTCTCGACGAAGTGGTCGAAGTCCTCGATCGTGCCCAGCGCGGGGTGGACCGCGTCATGGCCGCCGTCGGCCGAGCCGATCGCCCAGGGCACACCGACATCGTCGGGCCCGGCGGTCAGGCTGTTGTTGGCACCCTTGCGGTGGGTGGTGCCGATGGGGTGGATGGGCGGCAGATACACCACGTCGAAGCCCATCGCGGCCACCGCGGGCAGCCGTTCGGCGGCCGTCCGGAACGTGCCGCCGACCGGTGGCACGCCCTTTCCGACCACCGCGCCCTCGGAGCGCGGGAACAGCTCGTACCACGAGCCGTACAGCGCGCGCCGGCGCTCCACCAGCAGCGGCGCCGGGCGGGAGGCGGTGACCAGATCGCGCAGCGGATGGCGCGCGAGCACCGCGTCGACCTCCGGCGCGAGCGCCGCTTCCAGCCGCGCCCGCGCGGGCAGCGCGGTGTCGCGCAGGGTGTCGGCGGCGGCCAGGACGGTCTCCCGCCCGTCCCGCTTCGGCACCCCGGCGGCGGCCCGGTCGTACAGCGCGGCGCCCTCGGCGAGGACGAGCGCGATGTCCTTCGGGTCGTCACCCGCCGGAATCTTGACGGTGGCGGCGTGGCGCCAGGTGGCGACGGGGTCGCTCCACGCCTCGACGGTGTAGGACCAGCGGCCTTCCTCGGTCGGGGTGACCTCGGCGCCCCAGCGGTCGCTGCCGGGGGCGAGTTCGGTCATCGGGGTCCAGGGGCCGGGGCGGCCACCGGGGTCCAGGAGGACGACATTGGCCGCGACGGCGTCATGGCCCTCGCGGAAGACGGTCGCGGTGACCTGGAAGGACTCACCGCTCACCGCCTTCGCGGGGCGTCTGCCGCAGTCGACGAGCGGGCGTACGTCCAGGACGGGGATACGGCCAATCAGCGGTTTCACGGGATCACCTGAGTGCTGTGCGGGCGTGACAGGCAGGGCGGGTGGAGCGGATGGAGCGGGTGGAGCGGATAGAGCGGATGGTTCGGACGGATTGGATACGACGGGGTGGGAATGAGAGGTTTGGCTGAATTTTGACGGTTTGAAAGTTCTTTGTAGCTGCTCGATGGACGACTGGGAGGCTGCGAGCATGGCCGCTCCTGTCCGCGTTCACTCGAATAGCGCTGGAATCGTGTGGAGACGCGCTCGTGTGCGGTAAGTACGCCCCGTGCGTGCCGGCCGGGCGTCCGGGCCGTGCGTACCGCAGGAGCCTTCCCACTCCTCTTGGGTGAGCAATCCGGCGGATTGTTAACTACTGGGGCGTACGGACAGGCCCCCGGCGCGCCTCATCCGAAACACGGACACGAAATGCGACGCCCCGGGCGGGGCGCGGAGGCGCACGGGTGAGTGCGCGAGTGCGCCGTGGTCGCAGAGGGCACGGTGGGGCTACCGTCGAAAGCGACGGCGGGGCGCACAGCGTCGTGCGTCCCCCGGCTCGCCCGTCCCCCGGCTCGCACGCCCCCTGCGAAGGTGGAACACGTGAAGGCAATCCGTCGGTTCACCGTCCGCCCCGTCCTGCCCGAACCACTCCAACCGCTCAGCGACCTCGCCCGGAATCTGCGCTGGTCCTGGCACACCGAGACCCGAGAACTCTTCGAGGCCGTCGACCCGGCCGGCCGGCGGGGGGCCGGTGCCGATCCCGTACGGCTGCTCGGGTCGGTGTCCGCGGCGCGCCTCGACGAGCTGGCCCGGGACCAGCCCTTCCTCGACCGGCTCAACGCCGCCGCCGCCGATCTCGACACCTACCTGCGCGGTGACCGCTGGTACCAGGACCAGGACGGCGGAGGCGGCGGCGCGGGCCCGGGCGCCGAGGGGGGCGGCGCCGCGCTGCCCGCCGCCATCGGCTACTTCTCGCCGGAGTTCGGGGTGACGGCGGCCCTGCCGCAGTACTCCGGCGGCCTCGGCATCCTCGCCGGGGACCACCTCAAGGCCGCCAGCGACCTCGGCGTGCCGCTCATCGGCGTCGGACTGCTCTACCGGCACGGCTACTTCCGCCAGTCGCTCTCCCGCGACGGCTGGCAGCAGGAGCAGTACCCGGTCCTCGACCCCGACGAACTGCCCCTGACCCCGCTCCGCGAGGCCGACGGCACCCCCGTCCGGGTCGCCCTCACCCTGCCCGGCCACCGCTCGCTGCGCGCCGCCGTCTGGCAGGCGCGGGTGGGCCGCGTACCGCTGCTGCTGCTCGACTCGGACGTCGAGGAGAACGGCCCCGGCGAGCGCGGGATCACCGACCGGCTCTACGGCGGCGGCAGCGAACACCGGCTGCTCCAGGAAATGCTGCTGGGCATCGGCGGCGTCCGGGCCGTCCGGGCGTACTGCCGGCTCACCGGCCACCCGGCGCCCGAGGTGTTCCACACCAACGAGGGGCACGCCGGCTTCCTCGGCCTGGAGCGGATCCGGGAGCTGATGGCGGGTGATCCGGGCAAGGGCGGCGAGGAGGGCGGCGGCGGGCTCGGTTTCGAAGCCGCGCTGGAAGCCGTCCGCGCCGGTACGGTCTTCACCACCCACACGCCCGTGCCCGCCGGTATCGACCGCTTCGACCGCGAGCTGATCGCCCGCCACTTCGGCGACGACGGCGAACTCCCCGGCGTCGCCGCCGAACGCGTCCTCGGCCTCGGCCTGGAGACCTACCCCGGCGGCGAGCCGCACCTGTTCAACATGGCCGTCATGGGTCTGCGGCTCGCCCAGCGCGCCAACGGCGTCTCCACCCTGCACGGCGCCGTCAGCCGCGAGATGTTCGCCGGGCTCTGGCCCCACTTCGACCCGGCGGAAGTGCCCCTCACCTCCATCACCAACGGGGTGCACGCGCCGACCTGGACCGCGCCCGAGGTCACCCGGCTCGGCCCGGCCGGCGAGATCCCCGACGCCGCCCTCTGGGACGTCCGGCGCACCCTGCGCGAACGGCTCGTCGGTGAGGTACGGACCCGGCTGCACGCCTCCTGGCTCGGACGCGGCGCCGAGGCCGCCGAACTCGGCTGGATCGACGGCGTCCTCGACCCCGACGTCCTCACCATCGGCTTCGCCCGCCGCGTCCCCTCGTACAAGCGCCTCACCCTCATGCTGCGCGACCGCGAGCGGCTGACGAATCTGCTGCTCCACCCCGAACGGCCGGTCCAGATCGTCGTCGCGGGCAAGGCCCACCCGGCGGACGACGGCGGCAAGCGGCTGGTGCGCGAGCTGGTGCGGTTCGCCGACGATCCGCGCGTCCGGCACCGCATCGTCTTCCTGCCCGACTACGGGATGGGGATGGCGCAGAACCTCTACCCCGGCTGCGACGTCTGGCTCAACAACCCGCTGCGCCCGCTGGAGGCGTGCGGCACGAGCGGGATGAAGGCCGCGCTGAACGGCTGTCTCAACCTGTCGGTGCTGGACGGCTGGTGGGACGAGTGGTTCGACCCGGACTTCGGCTGGGCCATCCCGACGGCCGACGGCGCGTACGCCGACGAGGACCGCCGCGACGACCTGGAGGCGAACGCCCTCTACGAACTCCTGGAGGACCGGATCGCGCCGCGTTTCTACGACCGGGGCGAGCCGGGCGGGCTGCCCGGGCGCTGGATCGCGATGGTCCGCCGCACCCTGACCGAGCTGGGGCCGAAGGTGCTCGCTGACCGGATGGTCCGGGAGTACGTGACCCGGCTGTACGCGCCCGCGGCCGATGCCCACCGCGCCCTCGACGGCGCCACGGCGACGGAGCTGGCGGCGTGGAAGTACCGCACGCGCACCCTGTGGCCGTATGTCTCGGTCGACCATGTGGAGGCGGTCGCGGCCAGCGGTGCGGGCGGCGAGGGCGGGGCGGGCAGCGGCGCGGAGCTGGGCTCCACGCTCTCCCTGCGGGTGAGCGTCGCCCTGGGCGAACTCCGCCCGGAGGACGTGGAGGTGCAGGCCGTCGCGGGCCGGGTCGGCGACGACGACACGATCGCGGAGGCCCGGACCTTCCCGCTCAAGCCCGCGGCCGGCCCGGATCTGGACGGCCGCTGGGTGTACGAGGGCCCGCTCGCCCTCGACCGTACGGGCCCGTACGGCTACACCGTCCGTGTCCTGCCCGCCCATCCGCTGCTGGCCACCAGCGCGGACCTGGGGCTGGTGGCGCTGCCGACGGAGGCGACGGGGGAGGGCGCGGGGGTGCTGATGCGCTGAGCGCGCGGGGCCGGTCCGTACGTACGCCAGGGACCGGCCCCGCGCGTACGTACGGACCGGCCCCGGCCCGGGCGCTCAGCGGCGCCGGACCTTGAGGACGCAGTCCGAGCGGGTGCCGGTGCGGCCGTCGGGGCTGGTGGCCTCCCGCTCGTGCTCGGTGTCGGCGAGCACCTCCCACTCCCCGTCGGGCAGTTCGAGGGAGTCGAGGACCTCCTGGCCCGAGGGGAACGAGATGTGGTGGAGGTGGTCCGCCCAGTCGGGCAGGGTGTAGTGGCCGACGATCAGCAGCACCCCGCCGGGAGCGACGGCGCCCGCCGCCCTGCGCAGGATCTCCTCGCGCGGCATGTCGTACTCGGAGTGCAGGAAGTGCGCCGAGACCAGGTCGAACGCGCCGGCGGGGAAGGACTCCGCGAAGTTGTGCCGCTCCAGCGTGACCAGACCGGTCACACCCGCCTCCGCCGCGTGCTCGGCGGTCCGGCCGAGGGCGACGGTGGAGATGTCCGTACCGGTGACGCGCCAGCCCTGCCGCGCGAGCCAGATCGCGTCGCCGCCCTCGCCGCAGCCCAGATCCAGCGCGGTGCCCGGCGTCAGACCGGCGGTTTCGGCGACCAGGGTGGGGTTGGGCTTGCCGCTCCAGATGCGGTTCTGCTCGCGGTAACGGTCGTCCCAGTGCCGCGCGTGGGCGGCGGAGGAGTCGTCGTCGGTCTTCTGCACGGGAGTGTCCTCCTGGACGACGGAGTGGGCGGTGTGAGTGGTGTGGGTGTCGAGGATGCCGTGCCGGTGCGGGGTCATGGTGCGCTCGGCGGCCTCCCGCTCGCGCTGGGCGGAGAACGGCGTCCGGCGCTCGGTGACGGCGCGGTGGATGTCCGCGTTGACGAGATCGGCGTTGATCGCGGCAGCCGCCGTGACACCCGCCGCGGCGGCGGCGCCGACCTGGGCGAAGAGGTTGGTGATGTTGCCCGCCACCCACACCCCGGGGACCTCCGTGGCGCCGGTGGGATCGGCGGCGACGGCGGAGCCGACCACGTGCCCGGACCGCTCCACCTCGGTGCCGGTGAGGCCGAGACCGGCGAGGAAGCCGGCGCGGGCGGTGAAGCGGGGCGCGATCACCAGGGCCCGGCAGGGCAGAATCCGGCCGTCTGCCAGCCGTACCCCGGCGAGCCGGTCGCCGGAGTCCGTGGTCACCGCGTCCACCACGCCGTCCACCACGGCGATATCGCGGGCGGCGAGCTGCTCGTACTCCTCGTCCGTCGGCTCGTCGGCGGTGTGCAGCAGCAGGGTGACGTCCTTGCTCCACTGCCGCCACAGCAGCGCCTGGTGCACGGCGAACGGCCCGGTCGCCAGCACGGCGATCTTCTCGTCGCGGACCTCCCAGCCGTGGCAGTACGGGCAGTGCAGTACATCCCGGCCCCAGTGCTCGGCCAGGCCCGCCACCTCGGGCAGTTCATCGGCCAGGCCGGTCGTCACGAGCAGCCGCGCCGCCGTGACGGACGAGCCGTCGTCGAGCACGACCCGGAACCCGCCGCCCGCCGCGCCGCCGTCCTTCACCGCCTCGGCCGCGACGACCCGGCCGTCCACGACCGTGCCGCCGTACGCCGCGACCTCTTCGCGCCCGGTCGCCAGCAGCTCCGCGGGCGCGGTCCCGTCCAGCCCCAGATAGCCGTGCACCCCGGCGGCCGGCGCGTTGCGGGGCTCGCCCGCGTCCACCACCAGCACGGACCGCCGGGCCCGCGCCAGCACCATCGCGCCACTCAGCCCGGCGGCCCCGCCACCGACGACCACCACGTCGTAGTGGCGGTTCCCTCGCTCGCCCATGTCCCTCATGCGCGGTACCTCCGTTCGCGTTCGACGGCCCGATCGTGCGCCCGGAGGAGGTGAACCGGCAAGAAAGCTTGCCGAGTCAGCAAAAGGCGGGGGTCACTCTTCCGTCAGTGTCGTGACGTCCGTGTTCGCGCCGCAGAGCACGACGCAGACCTTCTCGCCCTCGGCCGGGGTGTACGCCCCCGCGGTGAGCGCCGCCAGCGCGGTCGCGGCGCCGTGTTCCACGGCGATGCGGTGGTCGGCCCAGAGGGTCCGGCGCGCTGCGACGATCGCCGCGTCGGGGACCAGCACGCTGTGCGCGCCGTCCTGCTGGGCGGCGTACAGGGCGTCCGCCGAGGCGCGGGTGGCGGCCAGGGAGTCCCCGGCGACCGAGTCGACCGGGGTGTCCACCGGGCGGCCCGCTTCGAGCGCCGCGTTCAGGGCCCGGCAGTTCTCCGGCTCGACGGCGACCACCCGTACGCCGTGGTGCCGCGCCGCCGTGGCGACGCCCGCGAAGAGACCGCCGCCGCCCACCGCGACCACCACCGTGTCCAGGGACGGGAGTTGCTCGCGGATCTCGTCCAGGAGGGTGCCCGCGCCGGCCGCGACGAGCGGATGGTCGTACGCGTGCGAGGCGAGCGCCCCCGACGTGGCGGCGAAGTCCTGGCAGGCGGCCAGCGCCTCGGCGTAGACGGTCCCGGCCAGCCGTACATCGGCCCCGTACGAACGCAGCCGCGCGACCTTGACCGGCGGCGCCGTCTCCGGGAGGAAGACCGTGGCCCGTACACCGAGCCCGCGCGCGGCCCATGCGCAGGCGAGGCCCGCGTTGCCGCCGGAGGCGATGGTGACACCGGCCGCCGGGAGGGAGCCGGCCTCCGTGTGGGCGCGCAGGAAGTTCAGCGCGCCCCGTGCCTTGAAGCAGCCCGTGTGCTGGAGGTACTCCAGCGCCAGCCAGAGGTCCGGGCTGTCCGTCGGCGCGACCGGTACGCGGCGCAGCGCGCCTGCCGTACGGTCCGCCGCCTGCTTGATGTCGCCATAGGTGAGCACCGGTACGCGCCTCTTTCTGCGTCGGGATGCGGGAGTATGAGCGGTGAGTAGATACGCTGTATCGTACGCTGGCTCGCATGACCGAGCACAAGGTCGCCTCCGCCGACCGCATCGCCGCCGCCGCCCTCGCCCTCGTCGACGCGGAGGGCCCCGGCGCCCTCAGCTTCCGTACGGTCGCCGCCCGGCTCGGGGTCGCGCACGCCACCGTCCAGCGCCGCTGCACCGATCTCGCCGGGCTGCTGGACCTCTGCGCCGACCAGCTCGCCGCCGGGCTCCCCGACATCCCGCCCGGCACGGACTGGGCGCAGGCCACCGAGGCCCGGTTCCGCGGGCTGTACGAGGCGCTCACCGCCCATCCCGGGCTGCTCGCGCTGCGCGGCGGACGGCCCTGGCTGGGCCCGCGGCTGCTCGGGCGTCTGGTGGAGCCGCAGCTCGCGGCGAGCGTCGCGGCCGGGATGACGGCACGGGAGGCGATGGTCTCGTACCGCCAGCTCTATCTGCTCACCCTCGGCAGCGCGACCTTCGTCGACCACCGCGACCCGAAGGCGTCCGTGGCGCTGACCCGGACCGCGCTGGCGGCGCTCGATCCGGCGGAGTTCCCCGTGCTCACCGGGCATCTCGCCGAGATCCTGCCCCCCACGGTCGACCACGAGGTCTACTACGGGGCGCTGCGCCGGCTCGTCCGGGCCGCCGATCCCCGTCCCCGGGGCAACGCGGAGCCGCCCGGGGCGTGATGCCCCGGGCGGCCCGGTGTTCTCCGTACGGCTGTGCGTGAGTACGGCTGTGCGTCAGAACGTGAGCTTGAAGCCGTTGAGCTGGCCGGTGTCCCGGGTGAGGACGTCCTGCACCTTGAGCTGCCACGTGCCGTTCGCCGTCTCCGACGACGCGTTCACGTAGTACGTCTCGTTCACGTTCTGCGCCGAGTCGCTGCTCGCGGAACTCTTCAGCCGGTACGAGGTGCCGCTCGGGCCCACCAGGTCGATGACCAGGTCACCGCGCCAGGTGTGGGTGATGTCCACGTCGACCTGGAGGGACGACGGGGCGTTGCCCGTGACACCCGTGACCGTGAGCGGCGAGAAGACCGCCGGGCCGTTGTCCGGGATGGCGACGACGGTCGAGCTGGAGAAGACCTGGCCGGTCCCGCCGCCGCCGGTGCCCGGCCGGGCACCCACGTTGATGGCCGCCCACGCGTCCGCCACCGACTTGTACTCGTCGCTGGCCGTGCCGTACAGATCGGCCGTGACGGCGAGGGTGCCGACGCGGGCCGCCGCGTAGTTGGTCGTCGAGACGAACTTCGTGGTCAGCGCCTTGTACCAGATCTCCGACGCCTTCTCACGGCCGATGCCCGTCACCGGAAGGCCGTCGTAGGTCGGGGAGTCGTACGCCACACCGTTGATCGTCTTGGCGCCGCTGCCCTCGGAGATCAGGTAGTACCAGTGGTTCGCCGGACCCGAGGAGTAGTGGACGTCCACGCTGCCCAGCGTCGAGGACCAGTAGTCGCGCGAGACGCCGTCCCGGCTCGGCCTGTCCATGTAGCGCAGCGGGGTGCCGTTGCCGTTGATGTTGATCTTCTCGCCGACGAGGTAGTCGCCCGGGTCGTTCGGGTTGTCGGCGTAGAACTCGACGGCCGCCGCGAAGATGTCGGAGGTGGCCTCGTTGAGACCGCCGGACTCGCCGCTGTAGTTGAGCCTGGCGGTGACGGAGGTGAGGCCGTGCGTCATCTCGTGGGCGGCGACGTCGATGGACGTCAGCGGCCGGGCGTTGCCCGAACCGTCGCCGTACGTCATGCAGAAGCAGCTGTCCTGCCAGAAGGCGTTGACGTAGCCGCTGCTGTAGTGGACGCGGGAGTACGCGCCGACGCCGTCACCGCGGATACCGGTGCGGCCGTGCACGTTCTTGTAGTAGTCCCAGGTGAGCCCGGCGCCGTAGGCCGCGTCGGCGCCCGCGGTCTCCAGGTTGGCCGGCAGGCCGTTGCCCCAGATGTCGGTGGAGTTCGAGAAGAGGGTGCCGGTGCCGGAGGTACCGCGGTTCAGGTTGTACGTACGGTGGTTGCCGCGCCCGCCGTCGGTGAGGTTGAACGTGGTGCCCGACGCGGTCGAGCCCAGGGTCACCTGGCCGCTGTACTGGGTGTTGCCCACCCCGTTCTCGACGGCCTGCCACTCGTAGAGCTTGGCGCCGGTCGCCGCGTCGGTGATGACATGCAGCTCGTTGGGTGTGTCGTCGTGCTGGAACCCGCCGATGACCGTCTCGTACGCGAGGGTGGGCGTGTTCTTCGAGCCCTCTCCCAGCCAGACCACCTTGCGCGGCGCGCTCTCGGTGGCGATATCCGTGGCGTCGTTCGCCTTCGACTCCGCCGCCGCGGCGACGGCCAGGGCCAGCTTCTCGGCCTTGGCGGGTGTGACGGCGGCGGTGGTCGGGACGTTCTTCAGCGTGGCGGTGGACGCCTTGCTGACGCTCTCGGCCGCGCCGGCCTTCGACGTGGTGACGACGAGGTCGCCACCGAGGACCGGGAGGCCCTGGTACGTGCGCTCGTACCGGGTGTGCGTGGTGCCGTCGACGTCCTGGACGACGTCCCGTACGACGAGCTTCTCCTGCGCGCCCAGGCCGATGTCCTTGGCGGTCGCCGTCTTGTCGGCGTCGGCCTCACGTATCAGCGCGGTGCGCTCGGCCGGGGAGAGCGAACGCGGCAGCGCGCCGGGGTCGGCCTTGCCCGCGCGGGCGGCCGGGGCGCTGTCGGGCTGGGCGGCGGCCGTGCCGGTCTGCGCGCCGACGGCGAGCAGGGCGGCGGCGGCGATCAGCGCGCCGGCGGCGGTGGCGCGGCGGCCGGTGGCAGGTCTGACTGGTCTCACGCGAACTCCTTCTGCGAGGGGGGTGCGGGGTGACTGGGGATCAGCCGCCCGTACAGAGCAAGCGGAGCAAGGTGGTGCGGAGAGACATGGTGCCGAGAGACGTCTGCGGAGAGACGTGGTGCGGAGCGAGGTGGTGCGGAGAACGGGGGAAGAGTGGCAGGGGTGAACCCTCCCTGTCAGGAGCGCGTCAAGAAGTTGGCCGGAAATGTTCGTTGCCCGAAATTGCGTGTTCGTTAAGCGGACGTTTCGCCGGATGTCCCGCCGGTCGCCGCGCCGAACGCCGCGCCGGACTCGGACGAGGGTAGTCGGGCAGGGGCGTGTGAACGCGGTACGAAGAGCGTGTTGAGCGGCTGATACGGGCCCCGCGCGGCCCACGTGCCGGACCCGCGCCGGAGCGTGGCGCGATCCGCGCCGTGCGCGCCCCTGTTTGAGGCCGCCCCGCGCGACGTAGGTTCCTACCCGAGCCGGAAAGCCGTTCGCGACACGTCCTGGAGGGTGTGGCAGTGGGAGTGCTGAAGGGGAAGACAGCGGTCGTCACCGGGGGGTCCCGGGGCATCGGGCGCGGCATCGTGGAGCGCCTCGCCCGGGACGGCGCGCGGGTGGTGTTCAACTACGCCCGGAGCGAGGAGGCCGCCGCCGAGGTCGTCCGTACGGTCGAGGAGGCGGGCGGCAGCGCCCTCGGGATCCAGCTGGACCTGGCGGAGCCGGGAGCGGGCGAGCGGCTGATGGAGAGCGCCGAGGAGCACCTCGGACAGCTCGACATCCTCGTGAACAACGCCGCCCGGAGCTTCACCCCGGTGCCGCTCGCGGAGACCGACGAGGAGCTGTACGACACGATCATGGCCGTCAACGCCAAGTCCGTCTTCCTCACCACCCGTTACGCGGCCCGGCGGATGCGCGACGGCGGCCGGATCATCAACATCTCCAGCCTCAACACCGTCCGGCCCGCGCCGGGAATCGTGCCGTACGTGGCGAGCAAGGGCGTGGTCGAGCAGCTGACGGCGGTGGTGGCGCACGAACTGGGGCCGCGCGGGATCACGGTCAACACCGTCTCCCCGGGCGCCACCGACACCGAACTCCTCCGGGGCACCAACGCCCCCGAGATACTCGACCTGATCGTCGGCATGACCCCGCTGCGCCGGATGGGACAGCCCGCCGATGTGGCGGACGTGGTCGGCTTCCTGGCGGGCCCGGACGGCCGCTGGATCACGGGGCAGAACATCCGGGCCACGGGGGGCTTCAGCTAGGGCGTGTCTGGGCCGGGCGTGGGGTGAGCGGCGCGCGGTGAGGAGGGGCACAGGAGGGGCGCGGTGGCGCGTTCAGCGCCAGGGGATGTGCCGCCAGGGGCTGCCCTCGTGCTCCGTCAGCACCCCGTGCGCGGCGACGATCCGCGTGTAGTACTCCCCGTACTCCTCGTCGTCGAAGCGCAGCACCCGGCCCAGCGCGTACCCCGCCGAGAACTCCTCCCACGAGCCGTACGCCGACTTGCTCAGCGCCCCCGCGTACACGATCGCCTGCTCCGCCTCGTGCGGGTCGCAGAACCGGGCCGACAGCCCCCAGCGGGCCACGTTCACCGCGCGCCCGTAGTCGTACGCGACCGTCGTGCTGACCCGGCCGTCCGGCGGCAGCAGCCCATCCGCGCGGAACCTCGCCTCGTACCGTACGATCCGCCGCACCAGCTCCTCGATGTCCCGGACCGCGCCCTGGCCCGCCCCCACGTCCTGGGCGTGCCCGGCGGCCGTCTCGCGCCACAGCTCGGCGGTCGGCGCCTCGCCGAGGGCGGCGCGCAGCTCCTCCCGTACGCGCAGGACGAAGTCGGGCTCCGGCGGGCTGTTCCGCGCGTCGAGCAGCGCGTTCAACTGCTCCTGCCACTCGGCGCGTTCGGTGATCCCCCAGGCGTCGCGGAGGCTCTCGCGCTCTTCCGTGTACTCCCGGCAGACCGTGCCGACCTCGTTCCACGGCACGCCGTTGCCGAACGCCAGATGCACCCCGCAGGCCAGCCCGTACGCGAGCGGGCCGTGCAGCGCACCGTGCCGCAGAGCGAGCAGCCGGTGCCCGCTCGGGCGGTCGTTCTCCGCGTAGTGGCGCAGCCAGATCGCGCGGTGCTGCGGGGTGGACGGCAGCAGGAGCTGGGCCGGGGTGCCGGGATTGACCGCCAGCGGCTGGCCGAGATCCCGCCACGCGAAGTTGGCGATCCACTTCAGGGTGACCCCGTGGAACACCCACTCGGGATGCCACGGCGGCAGCATCCCCCGGGTGAGGACCGGCAGCATGCTGAGGCCCGACGCGTCCCGGTACGGCCGCCAGGTCACCATGCCGGGGTCCCCCTCGACCTCCGCGCGCGGCGCGCCGATGTACAGCTCCGCGCCCGCCAGCACCCGCAGCTGTGCCTCGACATCACCGCGCGCGCCGGCCTCGTACAGCAGCTGCTCGGTCTCGGAGGGCGGCACCCAGGAGTTCATCACCACGGGATGTTCCGGTAGGGGCTCGCGGGATCCCGGGTGAGGACGCGGTGCTGGGCGAGGGTCTCCTCGTACGTGAGGCGAGCGGCGTCCGGGTCCCCGGCCTCGTCGTCGTGGAAGCCGATCAGCCGGGCCAGCCCGTAGCCGAGGGAGAATTCCGGCCAGGAGCCGTACGCCTGCCGCGCCGCCTCCCCGATCCGCAGGACGGCCCGCTCGGCCTCCGCCGGATCGCAGTACCGCGCTCCCAGCGCCATCCGTACGACATTGACCGCGCGCCCGAGGTCGAACGCGGCCAGGGTGTCGATCCGGCCGTCGGGCGCGAGGGCGCCGTCGGCGCGGAGCCGGTCCTCGTACGCGACGACGACCCGCAGCAGCGCCTCAGCCTCCGTCAAGTCGGCCCGGGAGCCGTCGAGTCGGTCCGCCGACCGGGTCACGCCGGCGGACCACTCCGCCAGGGAGGGCGTACGGTCCAGCCGCCGGGCGAGGGTGCGCCGGGTCGCGAGGACGGACTCGGCGGCGCGGCCCACGAGCTGGCCGGCCAGCAGCGAGTCGAGCTTCTGCCGGTACTCGGCGCGGTGGGTGACGCGCCACGGGGAGCGCAGCCAGGAGATGTCCGTCGGGTAGTCGATGTAGGCCGCGCCGAGCCGGTTCCAGACCAGGCTGTTGTGCACGGCGAGATGCGCGCCGAGGGCCAGCCCGTGGGCGAGCGGCCCGTACAGCGGGCCGGTGCCGTCCGTCAGCAGCCGCCCGCGCCGTACGCCCCCGGTCCGCTCCTCGGCGGCGGGCCACGCCTTGCGCCGCGCGGTCCTGGCGTCGACCGTGGCGGCGTACGGCGTGCCCAGGTTGACGCCGAGCCGGCGTTCGTCGTACGGCCAGCTCCGGGCGAGTGCGGTGAGGGTGGTCGCCCGGAACACCCACTCCGGGTGCCAGGGCGGCAGCATTCCGGCGGTCAGCACGGACACGCACCGACGGCCCGTCAGGGGGTCGCGGAGGGTGGCGAGCGGCGGGACGTATCCGGGGGTGTCGGCGTGCAGCCGGGCGACGAGGACGTAGAGGCGGCCCCGCGCGAGGATGTCGAGGACGCCCTCGTCGTCGCCGCGCGCCACCGCCTCGGCGAGCAGCCGCTCGGTCTCCGTCGGCGGGGAGGCCCCGGCGGTGGTCGCCGCCGTGTCCGCCGCCGCGCCCGTCCCCGTATCCGCCCCTGTGCCTGTCCCCGTACCGGTCCCCGTTGTCACGGCACGATCCTACGGACCGGCCGTGACGCGTACATTCCCGGGACTCCGCCCGGATCACGATCCCGGATCGCGCCCCGGAACTTGCTTTGGATCACGCCAGGCTGTCCCGCCACGCGCGGTGCAGCCCCGCGAAGCGCCCGGTGCCGGCGATGAGTTCGGCCGGGGGGCCGTCCTCCACGATCCGGCCGTGCTCCATCACCAGGACCCGGTCCGCGATCTCCACCGTGGAGAGCCGGTGGGCGATCACCACCGCCGTACGGCCGTGCAGGACCGTGTCCATCGCCCGCTGCACCGCGCGCTCGCCCGGGACGTCGAGCGAGCTGGTCGCCTCGTCGAGGATGAGGACGGCCGGGTCCGCGAGGAGCGCGCGGGCGAAGGCGACGAGCTGGCGCTGCCCGGCGGAGATCCGGCCGCCGCGCTTGCGCACGTCCGTGTCGTACCCCTCCGGCAGACCGCTGATGAAGTCATGGGCGCCGATGGCCTTCGCCGCCTGCTCGATGTCCGCGCGGGAGGCGTCCGGGCGGCCGATGGCGATGTTCTCGGCGACCGTGCCGGAGAACAGGAACGCCTCCTGCGTCACCATCACCACCCCGCGCCGCAGTTCGGGCGTCTCCAGATCCCGCAGATCGACCCCGTCGAGCAGCACCCGGCCCGCCGTCGGGTCGTAGAACCGGGCCAGCAGCTTGGCGAGCGTGGACTTCCCCGCGCCCGTCGAGCCGACGACCGCGACCGTCTGCCCGGCCGGCACCGTCAGATCGAAGCGGGGCAGCACCTCCCCGCCCGTACGGTACGAGAACGCCACGCCGTCGAAGACGGCCTCGCGGCCCGGGTGTTCGCCCGCAAGCGGCGGCAGCGGCCGGGGGCGCGCGGGCTCCGGCACCGAGGGCGTCTGGGCCAGCAGCCCGGCGATCTTCTCCAGCGAGGCCGCCGCCGACTGGTACGAGTTGAGGAACATCGCCATCCGGTCGATCGGCTCGTACAGCCGGCGCAGATACAGCACGGCCGCCGCGAGCACCCCGAGCGCCAGGGTGCCGTCCGCGACCCGGTAGGCGCCCCAGAGCACCATCCCGGCGATGGCGGTGTTGGCGACGAGCCGCGAGCCGACCACATAGCGGGCCATCTCCAGCAGGGCGTCGCCGTTGCTCCGCTCGTGGGTCCGGTTGAGCGCGTGGAACGTGCTGTCGTTGGCGTGCTCGCGGCGGAACGCCCGGACGGGCCGGATGCCGTTCATCGTCTCGGCGAACTTCACGATGACGGCGGCGATCGCGGTGGACCGCCGCCCGAAGACCAGCGCGGACCTGCGCCGGTAGAGCCGTACGAGCAGATACAGCGGGACGAAGGAGGCCACGGCGACCGCGCCGATGCCCAGGTCCAGATAAAGCAGCATCGCCCCGATGTAGGCGAACGCCAGCACCACCCCGATCAGTTCCTGGAGCCCCTCGTTGAGCAGCTCCCGCAGGGACTCCACATCGGTGGTCGACCGGGAGATCAGCCGGCCCGAGGTGTACCGCTCGTGGAAGTCCACGCTGAGCGCCTGCGCGTGCCGGAAGATCCGGCCGCGCAGATCGAGCAGCACGTCCTGGTTGATCCGGGCGGCGGCGCGCACGAACGCGTACTGGAACGCGCCCGACCCCAGCGCGCAGAGCAGATACCCGGCGCCGACCGCGTACAGCGGCCCGTTGTCACCGGTCCGGAAGGCGGGCACGCCGCGGTCGATGGCGTACGCGACGAGCAGCGGGCCGGCCTGCGCGGCGGCCTGCTGGAGCAGCAGGAGCAGCGCGGCCACCGCGAGCCGCGCCCGCGCGCTGTCCAGCAGGGACCGCAGCAGCGCCCCGGTCGCCCCGGGGGGCGCGGGCAGCGCGTCGCGCTCGAAGGGGTCCGGGCCGGAGTCGGGCGCGGGCCCGTGTGTGGATCCGTTTGCGTGTACGGGGGCGGGCGCGTCCGGCGCCGATTCCGCCGGACCGGGACCTGTGCTGGTCGTTGTCGTCACCTGTCGCTCCCCTCAAGAGCCTTGGCGCCCGTGTGCGGCTCCGTCCCGGCCATCAGCCACGCGTACTCCGCGCTGGTGCGCAGCAGCTCCTGGTGGGTGCCGACCGCCGCGATCCGGCCGCCCGAGAGCAGGGCCACCCGGTCCGCGAGCAGCACGGTCGAGGGGCGGTGGGCGACGATCAGGGCCGTGGTCTCGCGCAGGACGCGGCGCAGGGCCGCCTCCACGAGGGCCTCGGTGTGGACGTCCAGCGCGGACAGCGGGTCGTCGAGCACCAGGAAGCGCGGGCGGCCCACCACCGCGCGGGCCAGCGCGAGCCGTTGGCGCTGGCCGCCGGAGAGGCTGTGGCCCTGCTCACCGACCTCCGTACGGATGCCGTCGGGCAGATCGGTGACGAAGCCCGCCTGCGCCACGTCCAGCGCGCGCGTCAGCGCCGCCTCGTCGGCGTCGGCCGCTCCCATCAGGACGTTCTCACCGACGCTCGCGGAGAAGAGTGTCGGCTCCTCGAACGCCACCGACACCAGCTCGCGCAGCCGCCGCCGCTCCATCAGGGCGATGTCCTCGCCGTCCAGGGTGATCCGGCCGGCGGTCACCTCGTGCAGCCGCGGGACGAGCGCGGTGAGCGTCGTCTTGCCGGAGCCGGTCGCGCCGACCAGCGCGAGTGTCTCGCCGGGCCGGATATGCAGATCGACGCCGTCCAGTACGGCATCGGGCGCGTCCGGGTAGTGGAACCGGACCGCCTCGAAGCGCAGCCCGTCCTCGTCCCCGGCCCCCGAACCGGAAGCAGCCGCTCCGGAAGCTTCCGTTCCGGAACGTACCGTCTCCTTCTCCTCCGGTACGTCCATCACCTCGAAGTACCGCTCGGTCGCCGTCGCCGCCTCCTGGCAGAGCGCCAGAATGAACCCGATCGACTCCACCGGCCAGCGCAGCGCCAGCGCCGTCGACAGGAACGCGACCAGCGTGCCCGCCGACAGATCGCCGTTCGCGACCTGGACCGTGCCGAGCACCAGCGCCGCGCCGATGGCCAGCTCCGGGATCGTCATGATCACGCCCCAGATGCCCGCCAGCAGCCGCGCCTTCCCCAGCTCCGTCGTCCGCAGCCGCCGTGTCAGCTCGCGGAAGGCGAGCGACTGGCTGCGGTGGCGGCCGAAGCCCTTGATGATCCGGATCCCGAGGACCCCCTCCTCGACCACCGTCGTCAGATCGCCGACCTGGTCCTGAGCCCGCCGCGCGGCCAGTGAGTACCGCGACTCGAAGAGCGAGCACAGGATCATCAGCGGCACCACGGGAATCAGCAGCACCAGCCCGAGCGTCCACTCCTGCATCAGCAGAATGACAAAACCGGCGAGAATCGTCGTGGCGTTGACCAGCAGGAACGTCAGCGGGAACGCCAGAAACATTCGCAGCAGCATCAGATCCGTCGTCCCGCGCGACAGCAACTGCCCCGAGGCCCAGCGGTCGTGGAACGCGATCGGCAGCCGTTGCAGATGACGGTAGAGCGCGGCCCGCATCGCCGCCTCCACCCCGGCCAGCGGACGCGCCACCAGCCATCGCCGGAAGCCGAACAGCACGGCCTCCAGCACCCCGAGCAGCAACAGCACCAGCGCGCCGAGCCAGACACCCCCGGGATCCCGGTCGGCGACCGGCCCGTCCACCATCCACTTCAGCACAAAGGGAAACACCAGCCCCAGACACGAGGCCACCACCGCCACGAACGCCGCACCGAAGAGCCGCGCACGCACCGGCCGTACGTACGGCCAGAGCCGCAGCAAGGTGCGCACGGCGGACGGTTTCCGGGAGGCGGCGCCGGTGGCCGCGGAGATACTGGTCATCAGGAGCGAGCCTACGGTTCACCACTGACAACGCTCACGTGCTTTTCCCGCCGACGTCCCCTTCCCGGCCGCGGCGCCGTCCGGCCGTACCGTCGTATCAACCGATCGGCTGATGGAGAGTCGAGCGGAACGGCCGATGCCCCGGGCCCGGTCCCGCCGCCATCCTCGGAGCATGGCAATGGTCGAAGTGAGCGGTGTACGCAAGGCATACGGCGGCAGGACGGTGGTGGACGGGATCTCGTTCACGGTGGACGAGGGCGAGATCTTCGGGATCCTCGGCCCCAACGGCGCGGGCAAGACCACGACCGTCGAATGCGTCGAAGGACTCAGGGTTCCCGACGCGGGAACGGTCCGGGTGGCCGGTCTCGATCCGGTCGCCGACCACGACCGGGTGACCCGGATCCTCGGCGCGCAGCTCCAGGAGAGCGAACTCCAGCCCAAACTGACCGTGGGCGAGGCGCTGGAGCTGTACGCGGCGTTCTACCCGGAGCCGGCCGACCGGTCGGCCCTCGCGGAACGGCTCGGTCTCACCGCCAGTCTCACGACCCGGTTCGCGAAGCTGTCCGGCGGCCAGAAGCAGCGGCTGTTCATCGCGCTCGCCCTGATCGGCCGCCCCCGCGTTGTTGTTTTGGACGAACTGACCACGGGGCTCGACCCGCGCGCACGCCGGGACACCTGGCAGCTCATCGAGGAGATACGCGACTCCGGGGTGACCGTGCTGCTCGTCACCCATTTCATGGAGGAGGCGCAGCGGCTCTGCGACCGTATCGCCGTCATCGACGGTGGCCGGATCGCCGCACTCGACACCCCTTCCGGGCTGATCCGCCGGTCGACCGCCTCCACCGTCATCTCCTTCATCCCCTCGCAACCGCTCGACGGCGCGGAACTCGCCGCGCTGCCCCGGGCCGCGTCCGTCGCGACGGAGGGCGGCCGGGTCGTGATCAACGGGACGGACGAGACGGTCAACGCCGTCATCACGCTGCTCGCCCGCCGCGGTATCACCGCGCGCCAGCTCCGGGTCACCGACGCGACGCTGGACGACGCGTTCCTCGATCTCACCGAGAGGTTCTGAGCGATGTTCTCCGCCCCCGCCCCTTCCTCCGCCGCGCCCGGCTCCACCACCACGGCGTCCCTCGGAGTCTTCCGCGCCGTGCTGAAGGCCGAGACCCGGCTCTTCCTCCGCGAGCCCGGCAGCCTCTTCTGGATCGTCCTCTTCCCGACCGTCCTCACGACGATCCTTGGGCTGATCCCCTCCTTCCGTGAGACGGACGGAGCGCTCGGCGGCCGGCGCGTCATCGATCTCTACGTGCCCGTCGGGGTCCTGCTCGCCATGATCATGTCCGGGATCCAGGCCATGCCGCCCGTCCTCACCGGCTACCGGGAGCGCGGCATCCTGCGCCGGATGTCGGCCACCCCCGTACGTCCCGGCTCGCTGCTCGCCGCGCAGATCCTGCTGCACGGTCTGGCCGCGGTCTGCTCCGCCGTGCTGGTGATCGTCGTGGGGCGGCTCGCCTACGGGGTCCGGCTGCCGGAGCGGCTCGCCGGGTACGCGGTCGCGCTGCTGCTCACGACGGCGAGTGCCCTCGCCCTGGGCGCTGTGGTCTGCGCCGTCTCCCGTACCCAGAGGATCGCCTCCGCCGTCGGTTCCCTCGTCTTCTTCCCTACGATGTTCACGGCGGGGGTCTGGCTGCCGGTGCAGTCGATGCCGGAAACCCTGCGGCACATCGTCGAGGCCACCCCCTTCGGCGCCTCCTCGCAGGCGCTCGACCAGGCCATGCGCGGTGGCTGGCCGGAGTGGAGCCATCTGGGTGTGACGGCGTTGTGGGCGGTCCTGCTGACGGCAGTGGCGGCCCGCCGGTTCCGATGGGAGTGAGCGGTGCGGGGATCGACAGCGGGAATGACGATGGATTCGTACGGCGGGGGCGAGGCATGGGGACGGCTGCCGCCAGGTGTCCCGTCCGGTGTCGCCGGACCCGGCTCCGGGTCGATCGAGGAGCGCTGGGCCCAGTTCCACCGCTGGGCGCCGTACTTCCTGCTCGCCCTGGCCACCGTGGTCGCGACGGCCGCCGCGGGACCGATGGGGATGAGCGGAGCCGCCCGTACGGCGGGGACGGCGGCGCTCGTGGCGGTGCTCGCGGTCGAGGTGTGGTGGAGCCGCACCCGGCCCGCCGAGCCCAAGGGGTCCCTGGCCGGCCAGATCTACTTCTGGACGCGCACGGCCCTCGCGTTCCTGCTCACCTGGCTCAACCCCTTCTACGCCATCTACGCCACCCTCGGCTACTGGGACACCGACCTGCTGCTGCGCCGCCGCGCCATCCGGGCCGGGGCCTTCGTCACCGCCGTGGCCATGGCGGGCGCGCAGTCCGGCGGTATGCCGCCCCGGTCCGTACTGGGCTGGTTCGTCTTCGGCGCGCTGCTGGTGCTCCACTGCTCCCTGGCGGTCGTCTTCGGGCATCTGGGTGCCCGGGAGAGCGCTCGGGCACGGGAGCGGGCGGCGACCATCGCCGAGCTGGAACGGGCCCTCGCGGAGAACGCCGCGCTCCACGCCCAGCTGCTGGTCCAGGCCAGGGAGGCGGGGGTGGCCGACGAGCGGCGCAGGCTCGCCGCCGAGATCCACGACACCATCGCCCAGGGGCTGACCGGCATCATCGCCCAGCTTCAGGTGGTCACCGCGGCCTCCGACCCGGCTCTCGCCCGCGTCCATCTGGAGCGGGCCTCCGCCCTCGCCCGGCACAGCCTGGGCGAGGCGCGCAGATCCGTACAGAACCTGAGCCCGGCCGAACTGGCGGAGGACTCGCTTCCCGACGCGCTCAGGAAGACGGTGGCCGTCTGGTCGGAACGGTCCGGAGTACGGGCCGCGTGCACGGTCACCGGCACCGAGGAGCCGCTGCACGACGAGGTCGCGGCGACCCTGCTGCGGATCGCCCAGGAGGCGCTGTCCAACACCGCCCGGCACGCCGTCGCGACCCGGGCCGGTGTCACGCTCTCCTACATGGGCGACGAGATCACCCTCGACATCCGCGACGACGGCGGCGGCTTCGACCCGCTCGCGCTGCCCGCGCGCCGCGGTACGGGCGGCTTCGGCCTGGCCGGCATGCGCGCCCGCGCCGAGCGCATCGCCGGGACGGTCACCGTGGAGTCGGGGGCGGGGGAGGGGACGGCGGTCTCGGCTCGCGTACCGTTGGTCCGCCATGACTGACGCGACCGACCCGACCGACGCGACCGACCCGACCGACATGACCGGTCCGCCCGCCCCGGCCATCACGCTGATCGTCGTCGACGACCACCCCGTCGTACGGGACGGCCTGCGCGGCATGTTCGAGTCGGCGGCCGGATTCACCGTGCTCGGCGAGGCGGCGAACGGCGTGGACGGTGTCGCGCTCGCCGCCCGGCTCGACCCGGATGTGGTCCTGATGGACCTGCGGATGCCGGGCGGCGGCGGGGTCGACGCGATCGCCGAGCTGACGCGGCGCGGTGCCCGCGCCAAGGTCCTCGTCCTCACCACGTACGACACGGACTCCGACACCCTCCCCGCGATCGAGGCGGGCGCGACGGGCTATCTGCTCAAGGACGCGCCCCGCGAGGAGCTGTTCACGGCCGTCCGGGCGGCGGCGCTGGGCCGTACCGTTCTGTCGCCCGCCGTCGCCTCCCGGCTGGTCTCCCGGGTACGGGCACCGGGCGCGGGCGGCGGCGAGCAGCTGTCCGCGCGGGAGCGCGAGGTGCTCGGGCTGGTCGCCCGGGGCACCTCGAACCGGGAGATCGCCGCGGAGCTGTTCATCAGCGAGGCGACGGTGAAGACCCATCTGACGCATCTGTACGCCAAGCTGGGCGTCAAGGACCGTGCGGCGGCGGTCGCGGCCGGGTACGAGCGGGGCATCCTCGGCTGACGGCGGCGGCGCTCACGTACCGCCGCCGGGCAGGGCTTCCCCGCCGCCGCGCCTCACGCGTCCGAGACCCGGAACAGCAGGACCGAGCGGGCCGGGAGCCGTACCGCCGTGCCCGCCTCGTGGACCGTTCCCGGGGGTTTGTCCTGCTCCTCCCTCGCCGTGTCGACCACCAGCTCGTACCGCCGCGCCCACGGTGGGCCCGGGAGCAGGAAGTCGCGCTCCTCGTGGCCCGCGTGGAGGACCGTCAGGAAGCTGGCGTCCGTGATGCGTTCGCCGCGCTCGTCGCGGCCGGGGATGTCGCGGCCCGAGAGGAAGAGGCCGAGGGTCGACGCCGGGGCGTACCAGTCCTCCTCCGTCATCTCCGCGCCCCGCGGCGTGAACCAGGCCAGGTCGCGCAGCCCGTCCGGGTCGCGCGGGCGGCCGGAGAAGAAGGCGCGGCGGCGCAGGACGGGGTGGGCGGCGCGCAGGGCGAGCAGCCGGGTGGTCAGCCGGTGCAGACCGGCCGCCGCTCCCGACGGGTCGTCCAGCAGCGACCAGTCGAGCCAGCTCACCTCGCTGTCCTGGCAGTACGCGTTGTTGTTGCCGCCCTGCGTACGGCCCATCTCGTCGCCCGCGACCAGCATCGGGACGCCCGTCGACACCAGCAGGGTGGTCAGCAGATTGCGCAGCTGGCGGCGGCGCAGCGCGTTGACCTCCGCGTCGTCCGTCTCGCCCTCGGCGCCGCAGTTCCAGGCGCGGTTGTCGTTCGTGCCGTCCCGGTTGCCCTCGCCGTTGGCCTCGTTGTGCTTGTGCTCGTACGAGACGAGGTCGCGCAGGGTGAAGCCGTCGTGCGCGGTGATGAAGTTGACGGAGGCGTACGGCCGCCGGCCGCCCCACGCGTAGAGGTCGCTCGACCCCGACAGCCGGTAGCCGAGGTCCCGTACGTCGGGCAGGGCGCCGCGCCAGAAGTCCCGTACGGCGTCGCGGTAGCGGTCGTTCCACTCGGTCCACAGCGGCGGGAACGCGCCGACCTGATAGCCGCCGTTGCCCACGTCCCACGGCTCGGCGATCAGTTTGACCCGGCGCAGCACGGGGTCCTGGGCGATCACCGCGAGAAACGGGGAGAGCATGTCCACGTCGTGCATGGAGCGGGCGAGGGCCGCCGCGAGGTCGAAGCGGAAGCCGTCGACGCCCATCTCCGTGACCCAGTAGCGCAGCGAGTCGGTGATCAGCCGCAGTACGTTCGGCTGGACCACGTGGAGGGTGTTGCCGCAGCCGGTGTAGTCCGTGTAGCGGCGGGCGTCGGACGGCAGCCGGTAGTAGCCGCGGTTGTCGATCCCGCGCAGCGAGAGCGTCGGGCCCCGCTCGCCCGCCTCGGCCGTGTGGTTGTAGACGACGTCGAGGATGACCTCGATCCCGGCGGCGTGCAGCGCCCGCACCATCGCCTTGAACTCCGCGACCTGCTGACCGCGGGTGCCGGTCGCCGCGTAACCGGCGTGCGGGGCGAAGTAGCCGATGGAGTTGTAGCCCCAGTAGTTGCGCAGCCCGCGCCGGAGCAGATGGTCCTCATGGGCGAACTGGTGTACGGGCAGCAGCTCGACCGCCGTCACCCCGAGCCGCCGCAGATGGCCGATGGCCGCCGGGTGCGCCAGCCCCGCGTAGGTGCCGCGCAGCTCCTCCGGGATGCCCGGGTGGCGCTGGGTGAAGCCCTTCACATGCAGCTCGTAGATGACCGAGTCGGCCCAGGGCGTCTTGGGCCGCCGGTCGTCGGCCCACTCGTCGCCGGGCGCGTCGTCGTGGACGACGACACCCTTCGGGACGTACGGCGCGGAGTCGCGGTCGTCGCGCACGGTGTCCGCGATGTGCTGCTGCGGCCAGTCGCGGACATGCCCGTACACCTCGGGAGGCAGCGCGAAGTCACCGTCGACCGCGCGCGCGTACGGATCGAGCAGCAGCTTCGCGGGATTCCAGCGGGCGCCCGTCCACGGGTCCCAGCGGCCGTGGACGCGGAAGCCGTAGCGGGTGCCGGGCCGCACGCCGGGCACGAAGCCGTGCCAGATCTCGTGCGTCAGCTCGGTCAGCGGCAGCCGCGTCTCGGTCTCTCCCGCACCGGTCTCGCCCCCGTTTCTGCCGGCCTCTGTAAAGAGGCACAGCTCCACCGCCTCCGCGCCCCCCGCCCAGAGCGCGAAATTGGTCCCCGCGACCCCGTCGGGCCCCACCCGGTAGCGCGCCCCGAGCGGCGTCGGCGCCCCCGGCCACACCTCGGGAGGCGCCTCGGCGCGGACGGCACGCGGCCCCGGGTGCCCCTTCGGCGCGAGAGACGCCTCCCGCCTCTCCGGCCCCTCCCGCTTCTCCGGTACCTCCTCCCGCCGCTCCGGCACTGCCTTCTGATCGGCTGCGCTCGCCACTGACCGGCCTCCCGCGGCTCAACGGCCCCGCGGCGCGGAGCGCACGGCGTCCCGGCCGTGGCTCTCCTCGCGGGGTCCTCCTCCCTGTTCTGCCCGCTGAAAGGCCCACCCTCACGTTTCCCCCGGAGGGGGGTGGTCGTTGGGCGGGCGTGAGACACCTAACGAAGCGGGCGGGGAGCGGCAGAGCCGCCGCCCTGACATGCGCAGGACTGGTGGCCGTACTGGCCCTACTGTCGGGATGCACCGGCGCGGCAACGTTCACCGAGGGCAAGTCGCCGCGCGCCCCCGGGGACACCATCAGCGTCACCCCGGAGGACGGCGCCAAGGACATCGGCCGTACGGACCCGGTCGAGGTGAGCGTGCCGGACGGCCGGCTGGAACGGGTCACGGTGACCCGGATCGAGGACGCCCAGCCGGCGGAGCTGCCCGGACAGCTCTCCGACGACGGCCGCACCTGGACCCCGAAGAGCGGCGAGCGCGTCGCGCTCGCCGCCAAATACAGCGTGGACGCGGTCGCGGTGGACGGCGCCGGACGCCGCTCGGCGCGCCACACCACCTTCACGACGGCGGTCCCCACGGACCGGTTCATCGGCTACTTCTCGCCGGAGAACCGCTCCACCGTCGGCACCGGCATGATCATCTCCTTCGACTTCAACCGGAAGATCCGCGACCGCGCCGCCGTCCAGCGCGCCATCAGCGTGACCGCCGATCCGCCGGTGGACATCGCGGGCCACTGGTTCGGCGACCAGCGGCTCGACTTCCGGCCCCGGGAGTACTGGGAGCCCGGCACCTCGGTCACCATCGCGCTGGCCCTGCGGGACGTCCAGGCGGCGCCGGGGGTCTTCGGCATCCAGGACAAGACCATCGGCTTCACGGTCGGCCGCTCCCAGGTCTCCCTGGTCGACGCCGAGAAACACACCATGGAGGTACGGCGGGACGGCGATCTGCTCTCGACCCTGCCGATCACCGCGGGCGCGCCGAAGAGCACCACGTACAACGGGAAGATGGTGGTCACCGAGTTGTACGACGTCACGCGCATGGACGGCAGGACGGTCGGGTTCGGCGGCGAGTACGACATCAAGGACGTCCCGCACGCCATCCGGCTCACCACCTCGGGGACCTTCCTGCACGGCAACTACTGGGCGGAATCGGACACGTTCGGCTCGGAGAACGTCAGCCACGGCTGTGTCGGGCTGCGGGACGTCAAGGGCGGCGGGGCCGACACCCCGGCGGGCTGGTTCTTCGACCGGACCCTGATCGGGGACGTGGTGGAGGTGGTCAACTCCCGTGACCGTACGGTCGCCGCCGACAACGGGCTGGGCGGCTGGAATCTCGACTGGAACCGGTGGAAGGCCGGTTCGGCGCTGCACTGAGCCCAACGCCCGGGCTCTGAGCCAACGGCCGCGGTCCTGCCCCGGACCGGCCCTGCCGGTGTTCTCGTTCCGCCCCTGCCGCACCGTCCGTCACCCTCGCGACGGCCCGCGCGGCCCGATGCCACTGTTGGGACAGAACGGTCACATTCCAGTGATCACCGCCGTACCCACCATGTGATTATCTAACGCCATGCGCGCGCTTTCGACGCGCCGGAGTGCGGGCCGTGGCGGGGCCAGGCCGTGCGAGGGGAGACGACCATGGTGAACGGGTTGCCGATACCGGCGACATCGGGGGCATCGACGGCATCGGACGCACGGCGGCGGGGCCGGGGCAGGGCGGGCCGGGGCACGGCCCCGCTGGCCGTCCTGCTCGGCGCCCTGCTCCTGCTGGTCACCGCGTGCGGCGGCGGGGGCGGCGGGACCGCCGGCAAGGACGGTGGCAAGGATGACGCCAAGGGGTCGTCGAAGGTCGAGAACGCCGCGTCCGTCGCGGTGGTGACGGTCGCTCCGAAGGACAAGGCCGACGGGGTCGCCACCACCGGCGCCCTCAAGGTCACCGCCGGCAAGGGCAAGCTGACCTCCGTCAAGGTCGAGGACGACAAGGGCACCGCCGTCGAGGGCAGGATCTCCGCCGACGGCGCCGCCTGGGAGCCGCTCCAGCATCTGGCCGGTGCCACCAAGTACCGCGTGCACGCGGTCGCCGAGGACGCCGAGGGCCGCGAGTCCGCCCGGGACACCACCTTCACCACCCTCGTACCGAAGAACACCTTCATCGGGCAGTTCACCCCGGAGGACGGTTCCACGGTCGGCGTCGGCATGCCGGTCTCGATCAACTTCACCCGCGGTATCACCGAGCCGGACGCCGTCAAGGAGGCCATCACGGTGACGGCGACGCCGTCCGTACCGATCGAGGGCCACTGGTTCGGCAACGACCGGCTGGACTTCCGTCCCGAGAAGTACTGGGCGGCCGGTACGAAGGTGACCGTCAAGCTCAACCTCGACGGCATCGAGGGCCGCCCGGGCGTCTACGGCAAGCAGGCCAAGTCGTTCTCGTTCACGATCGGCCGCAGCCAGGTCTCGACCGTGGACGCGAGCGCCAAGACCATGAAGGTCGTCCGCGACGGCAAGCAGATCCGCAACATCCCGATCACCGCGGGCGCCCCGGCGACCACCACCTACAACGGCCAGATGGTGATCAGCGAGAAGTACGCGGTGACCCGGATGAACGGCGCGACGGTCGGCTTCGGCGGCGAGTACGACATCAAGGACGTCCCGCACGCCATGCGCCTGTCCACCTCGGGCACCTTCGTCCACGGCAACTACTG
Organism: Streptomyces paludis; assembly: GCF_003344965.1. Classification (NCBI taxonomy): domain Bacteria; kingdom Bacillati; phylum Actinomycetota; class Actinomycetes; order Kitasatosporales; family Streptomycetaceae; genus Streptomyces; species Streptomyces paludis. The sequence continues at coordinate 5,683,123 of NZ_CP031194.1, forward strand.
GGCCTCGTCCGGCACCTTCGGCTCGGCGAACGTCAGCCACGGCTGCGTGGGCCTGCGGGACATCCGCGGCGGCGGGGACAACGGCACGCCGTCGGCGTGGTTCTACAACTCGTCGATCATCGGTGACGTGGTCGTCGTGAAGAACTCGGACGACAAGCAGATCGCCCCGGACAACGGCCTGAACGGCTGGAACATGTCCTGGGCGGAGTGGACCAAGTAGTCCACGGCCTCTTACGGAGGCGGGCCCGGCGCACGGTGACGACACCGCGCGCCGGGCCCGTTGTCGTAAGCGAACGTTAACCTCGGAGCATGGCTGATGTGAATGTGACTCTCGAAGTGTCCGGCGGTGTCGGTACGATCCGGCTCGACCGCCCTCCGATGAACGCGCTCGACACCGCCCTCCAGGACCGGCTGCGCGAGCTGGCCGAGGAGGCCGGGCGCCGCGACGACGTACGCGCCGTGATCCTTTACGGCGGCGAGAAGGTCTTCGCGGCCGGCGCCGACATCAAGGAGATGCTGGAGCTGGACCACACGGCGATGGTGCTGCGCTCCCGGGCCCTCCAGGAGGCGTTCACCGCCGTCGCCCGTATCCCCAAGCCCGTCGTCGCCGCGGTCACCGGATACGCGCTGGGCGGCGGCTGCGAGCTGGCGCTCTGCGCCGACTTCCGGATCGCCGCGGACAACGCGAAGCTCGGCCAGCCCGAGATCCTGCTCGGGCTGATCCCCGGCGCGGGCGGCACCCAGCGGCTCGCCCGGCTGATCGGCCCGTCCCGCGCCAAGGACCTCATCTTCACGGGCCGTCAGGTCCGGGCGGACGAGGCGCTGACGCTCGGTCTGGTCGACCGGGTGGTCCCGGCGGCGGAGGTGTACGACGAGGCGCTCGCCTGGGCCGCGAAGCTGGCGCGCGGCCCGGCGCTCGCCCTGCGGGCCGCCAAGGAGTCGGTCGATCTGGGGCTGGAGACCGACCTGGAGAGCGGACTCGCGATCGAACGGAACTGGTTCGCGGGGCTGTTCGCCACCGAGGACCGTGAGCGCGGGATGCGGTCCTTCGTGGCGGAGGGTCCCGGAAAGGCCAAATTCCTCTGAGAGCGGAGCAGTTGGACACGGAGCGTGCCTGTATGGGATACGGGGCGTTGCCGCGTCAACTCGGCTACCGTCTTAGCTGCGCCTTAAGGGAACCTTAAGTTATCCGCCGTCATCACACCTGGTGATCATTTCGACGCGTCTCGTCACCGCAGGTCAGGGTGGGTGTACGCGTGTTCGCACTGCCACCGGCATATGCGGTGAAGACCCCCCGGAGTCACTCGTTCCGGGGGGTCGATTCCCCTGGAACGCCCCCGGAGTCGGCCCTCTGCGGCCATGATGGGAGGCATGGCGGGCCTGGAGGATGTGGAGCAGCCGCGGCAGCGCGGCAACGCGGCCGCCGGGCGGTTCATACCGTCCGTCGAGAGCGAACAGGCGCTCGGGGTGCTGGAGTTGTTCGGCGACCCGACGAAGGCGGAGGTACGGCTGCCGTCCCGTCCCGAATCCGCCTCCGCCGCCCGCCGGATCACCCACACGGTGGTGGTGAGCCGCTGGTCGCTCTCGCCCCAGACGGCGGAGCACGCGGTGCTGCTCGTCTCGGAGCTGGTCGGCAACGCGGTACGGCACACCGGCGCGCGGGTGTTCGGGCTGCGGATGGTGCACCGGCGCGGCTGGATCAGATTCGAGGTGCGCGACCCCTCGCGCGGGCTGCCCTGTCTGATCCCGGTGCGCGATATGGACACCAGCGGGCGCGGGCTCTTCCTGGTGGACAAGCTCTCCGACCGCTGGGGCGTGGATCTGCTGCCGCGCGGCAAGACCACCTGGTTCGAGATGCGGATCGCGGACCGCCAGGTGCCCTGAGCCGGCTGGTCCCTTGAGACATGGGACGCCGACCCGCGAACGCCGCCAAACGCGTCAATCGTCACGTTTCACCCTTCTTCCCCCTTAAATGGGGGCGTGATTCCGATCGACCGTCGCAGTGCACTGCGCGCAGCAGCCGGCGCGGCCGTCGCGGGCGCCCTCGCCACCGGCTGTACGGGCGGCACGGAAGGCACGGCCCGCCCGGCCGCCCCCGTACCGTCGTCGTCCGCCACTCCCGCGCGGGCCCCCGCTCCCGCAGCCGCGCCCGCGCCCGCTCCCCGGCGGTTCCCCGGGCAGCCCGCCGAGATCGGCCACGGTCCCCGCGACCGGGCCCGGGTCGCCCTCACCTTCCACGGCCAGGGCGATCCCGCCACCGCGACCGCGCTGCTCAAGGAGGCGGAACGGGCCGGTGCCCGGATCACCGTGCTCGCCGTCGGCACCTGGCTCGACGAACACCCCTCCCTGGCCCGCCGGATCCTCGACGGCGGCCACGACCTCGGCAACCACACACTGCACCACACCGATATCTCCGCCATGGCCGAGGCGGAGGCGTACGCCGAGATCACCGGCTGCGCCGAGCGGCTGCGCCGGCTCACCGGCTCCATCGGCACCTGGTTCCGGCCCTCCCGCACCCAGCACGCCACCCCGCTCGTCCGGCGGCTCGCCGCGCGGGCCGGCTATCCGCATGTCCTCTCCTACGACGTCGACTCGCTCGACTTCACCTCGCCCGGCGCCACCGCCGTCACCGACAACGTCACCGAGCGGGTCCGCGAGGGCTCGGTGGTGAGCCTGCACTTCGGCTACGCGGACACGGTCGCCGCGCTGCCCGCCCTCCTCGACGCACTGGATCGCCGCGGTCTGCGCGCGGTGACGACCACGGAGTTGCTGACCTGATGCACCACCGCACACCCTTCCCCACCACCCGCGCCACGGCCCTGCTGCTGGCCGCCGCCCTCGCCCTCCTCGCGGGCTGCGGCGGCTCCGACTCCGGCTCCGGCGACAGCGCGCGGGCGGAGGCGGCGGCAGCCGCCGCCTCCAAGGCCGCGGCCGCCGTGCCCAAGGTGGTCGTACCGCCCGGACTGCCCGGCATGCCGCCGGTGCAGGATCCCAAGGACATCTACGCGGCCGACCGGCCCGGAATGCTCTCACCGGTCGTCAGGAACTTCCCCTCCCGTGTCTATGTCCCCAACACCCACTCCGACACCGTCACCGTCATCGACCCGGCGACGTACAAGGTCATCGACACCATCGACGTCGGCCGCCAGCCGCAGCACGTCGTCCCCTCCTGGGACCTTAAGACCCTCTGGGTCAACAACAACCGCGGCCACACACTCACCCCGATCGACCCCGCCACCGGCAAGGCCGGCGAGCCCGTCGACGTCCACGACCCGTACAACCTGTACTTCACGCCCAACGGCAAGTACGCGATCGTCATGGCCTCGCTCGACCGGGAACTCGTCTTCCGCGACCCGCACACCATGAAGATCCTCAAGACCGAGCCGGTCACCTGTGCGGGCGTCAACCACGCGGACTTCTCCGCCGACGGCCGGTACTTCATCGTGTCGTGCGAGTTCTCCGGCGAACTCCTCAAGGTCGACACGGAGAAGATGGAGGTCATCGGCCAGCAGGAGCTGGACTTCGACGGCGCGATGCCGCAGGACGTCAAGATCTCGCCCGACGGCCGGACCTTCTACATCGCCGACATGATGGCCCACGGCATGTGGGTGCTCGACGGCGAGAAGTTCACCGCGCCGAAGCTGCTGCCCACAGGCAAGGGCTGCCACGGCCTCTACGTCAGCCGGAACTCCAAGGAGATGTACATCTCCAACCGGGGCGAGGGCACCGTCTCCATCTTCGACTTCACCAAGAACCGGCTCACGAAGAAGTGGTACCTGCCCGACGGCGGCAGCCCCGACATGGGCGGTGTCTCGGCGGACGGCAAGGTGCTCTGGCTCTCCGGACGGTACGACTCGGAGGTGTACGCGCTCGACACCACCACCGGCAAGGAGCTGGCCCGGATCCCGGTGGGCGGCGGTCCGCACGGGCTCGCGGTCTATCCCCAGCCCGGCCGCTACTCGCTCGGCCACACCGGCGTCTTCCGCTGACACACCCCCGGACGGGTGAGGGGCCACGGCCGGGACCGGGCGGCCGACTACCGCATTCGCCGTAGCCACGTTTGCCGAGCGGCCGGTCGGGTTGGAGGATCGTCCGGTGATACTCCCGGGCCCGTCCGCCAAGGACACCAGCACTCCAGCCGCCCGCCCCGCCGCCCCTGACCCCGGTCCCGGCCCCGGTTCCGCCCCGGGCCCCGGGCGCGGATCCGCCCGTACGGCCGGGCTCGTGGCCGGGGGCGCGCTCGTCGCGCTCCTCGTCGCGCTGTTCGGCGCGGGCGTCGCCGCCCGGGGCACCGGCGAGCTGCGCATCCCCGCCGCCGGTGCCACGACCGCGCTGCGCACCGTCGTCTTCGCCGCCCTCGCGCTGCACCTTGGCGAGCTGGCCGGGGTCCGGCTGGCCCGCACCGGTCCGGTGCCCCGGAGTCTCGCCTCCGCCGCCGCGCTGACCGGCGCGGCGGGCGCCGCCGGACAGATCGTGCTGCTGGCCGGCGTCAGCGGCCTCGACATCACCGATGTCTACGGCACGGTCGAGGGCCGGCTCCTCCTCGTCATGGCCAACGGCTTCCTGCTGGCCGCCGGATGCGTGGCGCTGCGCCGCCCCGGCCTCGCCGTGCTCCCGCTGGCGGTGGTGATCGGCGCCGAGGCCCTGCGCGCGCACCCCGAGCCGTACACCCCCATGCTGGGCGCCGCGCTCACCGTCGTCCATCTCAGCGCCGCCGCCCTGTGGTGCGGCGGGCTGCTCCATGTGCTGGGCACGATGTGGCTCCGGCGCGCCGACCCGGCCGGCGCCCGCGCGGTGCTCGCGCGCTACGCCCGGCTCGCCGGCTGGCTCCTCGCCGCGCTGGTCACCACCGGTACGGTCTCCACCCTGCGCAGGCTGCCCGTGGACGTCGTCCTCACGACGGCGTACGGCCGCGTGCTCATCGCCAAGCTCCTGCTGGTCGCGCTGGCCGCCGGTCTCGCCCTCGCGGCGCGCGGCCGGCTCCGGGCGGCCCGTGGTGATGCCACCGCACCCGCCCACGCAGAGCTGGCCGTACTGGCCCTTGTTCTGCTGCTCTCCGCGATCCTGACGGTGGTCCCCGACCCGCACTGGCTCAGCGTCCGGTGAGGTCGAGGGGCCGCGCCGCGTACGTGATGCGGATGACGCCGTCGGGATGGCGGTCCGTGGTGGCGCGTACGCCGAAGACCTCGCGCAGGACGTCGGGGGTGAGGACGTCGAGGACCGGTCCCGCCGCGATCACGGTGCCCTCGCTGAGGACCACGAGGTGGTCGCAGAGCCGCGCGGCCAGGTCGAGGTCGTGCAGCACCGCGAGCGTGGTGGTGCCGGTGGCGCGGATCAGGTCCAGCAGCTCGAAGCGGGCCCGGATGTCGAGATGGTTGGTGAGTTCGTCCAGGACCAGCAGCTGAGGGCGCTGCGCGAGCGCGCGGGCGAGCAGGACGCGCTGGCGCTCGCCGCCGGAGAGGGAGGCGTAGTCCCGGCCGGCCAGGGCACGCACCCCGCAGCGGTCGATCGCGTCGTCGACGGCCCGGCGGTCGTCGGCCCCGTCCCGGCCGAGGAGGCCGTGGTACGGGGTACGCCCCAGCGCGACGATCTCGGCGACGGACAGACCGGTGGGGTTGCCGCCGGAGTCCTGGAGGACGGCGGCCGTACGGCGGGCGGCGGTACGGGCGGAGAGCGTCCACACATCGTCGTCACCGACCCGGACCACCCCGGCGGCCGGGCGCAGCGAGCGGTACACGGCGCGCAGCAGGGTGGATTTGCCGCTGCCGTTGGGGCCGACGAGTCCGACGATGTCGCCCTTGTGGGCTTCGAGGCTCACGTCGCGCAGGATCGGTTGGCGGTCCAGGGTGATGTGCAGCCGGTCCACGGTCAGTTTCATGTGGCGTCCAGCCCCTTGTTGCGGCGCAGCAGCCAGATGAAGAACGGCGCGCCGAGGAGAGCGGTGAGAATGCCCAGCGGCAGTTCGTTGGGGCGGTCGAGGGTACGGGAGAGCAGATCGACGAGGACGAGGTAGACCGCGCCCAGCAGGGCGGTCAGCGGGAGGAGCCGGCGGTGGTCGGCGCCGATGGTGAGACGGACGAGATGAGGGATCATCAGTCCGACGAATCCGACCCCGCCCGCGACCGCGATCGTCGTACCGGTGAGGAGCGAGGAGAGCACCAGCAGGACGGCCCGCAGCCGCCCGACGTCCACACCGAGCGCGGTGGCCGACTCGTCGCCCGCCAGCAGGACGTTGAGCCGACGGCCGAAGAGGCTCAGGACGATGGTCGTGATGATGACCACCGCGCTGACGGTGGGCAGCTGGCTCCACTGGGCGCCGGCGACACTGCCCAGCATCCAGAACATGACCGTACGCAACTCGTTGGGTGTGGCCTGGAGTTGCAGGAAGCTCGTCGCGGACAGGAAGACATAGCCGATCGCGACCCCGGCCAGGACCAGCCGCGTGGGTGCCATCCGGCCGCCCCGCCGGCCGAGGACGAAGACCAGCGCACCGGCCGCCAGGGCGCCCAGGAACGCCGCCGCCGACACCCCGAGCCCGCCGAGCGTGGCGCCCGAGGCCAGCACGATGACGATGACGGCACCGAGCGAGGCACCGGAGGAGAAGCCCAGGACGGTGGGGTCGGCCAGCGGGTTGGACACCACGGCCTGGAGCACCGCGCCGGAGACCGCCAGACCCGCGCCGACCAGGGCGGCGAGCACCACCCGGGGCGCCCGGAAGCTCCACACGATCTGGTCCAGCGCCGGATCGGCGGTCGCCCCGCGACCGCTCGCATGGTGCAGGACGATCCGCCACACCTCGCCCACCGGGACGGTGACGGCGCCGATGCTGACCGACACCACCATGGTGACGATCAGCACGGCGAAGAGCCCGAGCAGGGCGAACGGGAGCCCCAGCCGCGTCAGAACGCGTCGGGGTGCAGCATCCTGGCCACCCGGTCGACCGCCAGATCGTTGCTCGGGCCCAGGTACATCGAGTCGGACAGCACCGTGTACGTGTTGTTCTTGGCGGCCGGCCACTGGGGGAACTCCTTGAGCAGTTTCTTGGCGTACCCGGTCGGGTCGTCCGCGTTGTAGCTGATGACGACGAGAGCGTCGACGTCGGTGGCGGCCACCTTCTCCTTGCTCAGGTCTGCGAAGGTGGTCCTGGCGGCCGACTCGAAGGCGTTGGCGCCACCGGCCTTGGCGAGGATGTCGTTGAAGATGCCGCGGGAGACCACCGAGCTGAAGTCGTTGCCGCCCATCGACATGTTGGCGAAGAGCACCATCACCCTGGGCTTCTGCTCGCCCTTCACCTTCGCGGACACCGCCGCGATCGACTTCTCGGAGTCGGCGATCAGCTTCTCGGCACGGTCGCGGACGTTGAAGACCTTGCCCATGTCCCGCAGCAGCTTGTAGCTGTCGGAGACGGTCATCTTGGACGGGTCGTCCGCGCAGCCCTGCGGGGAGACGTAGCTGTTCGCGCGCACGGCCTTGAGCTGGTCCCGGGTGGCGAAGCCGTTCTTCGCCTCGAAACCGTAGGTCGTGACGGACAGGACGAGGTCCGGACGCAGGCCGAGCATGGCCTCGCGGGGGATGTCGTACGCCTCGTTGAGCTTGACGCCACCGGTGGGCAGCGCCCCGATGGCCTTGGCGCGGCCGGCGACCTCGGACATCCCGTAGGTCTGCTGGTTGGAGACGATACGGTCACCGAGCCCCAGCGCGAGCAGTGTGGAGACCTCCGCGACGGAGGCGCCGTTCATGACGACCACTCTGCTGGGGGCCTCGGTGAAGGTCTCGGACCGTCCGCAGTTCTCGATGGTGACCGGGTAGCCGGACGCCGTGGCGGACGTTGAACTGGACGCGGGTGCCTTGCCGTTCGCCGCCGGATCGGCTTCCGTCTCCGTCCCCGCCGAGGCCCCGGCACATCCCGCCGTGGCCAGACACAGTGCCCCGGCCAGGGCGATGGCGACGGGCCGCTTCTTGGCCATACGGACTCCTTGGTGCGTGGTGGAAGAGGTTCGGTCCAGTAGTCGGGGCGCGGCGCGTCCGAGTTCCACGGAATCGGCCACGACTTCACCGCTCACGCGGCCGGCGCGTCCGCCTCGGAGAGCAGCCCGAGCAGGGCGCCCCGGGCCCGGGCCACGCGGGAGCGGACCGTACCGATGGGGCAGCCGCCGATCTCGGCCGCCTCCTCGTAGGTCAGCCCCAGCATCTGGGTGCGGACGAACGCCTCGCGCCGGTCGGCCGGCAGTGTCTCCAGCAGATCGAGCAGCGCGATGCCGTCGTCGAAGCCCGGCCCGCCGCACGGCTGCGCCCGCTCGACCGCCAACTGCCAGTCCGGGGTGTCGCTGGGCATCGGCCGGGTGGCGGCGTACCGGAAGCTGTCGATCACCGCGCGGCGCGCGATGGACATCAGCCAGGTCCGGGCCGAGGAGCGCCCCTCGAAGCGGTGCAGACTGCCGAGCGCCCGCAGAAACGTCTCCTGGGCCAGATCGTCGGCGGCCTGGGGATCGGCGGAGAGATGGGTGACGTAGCGGAGTACGTCGCGGTGGAGGGCGCGGACGAAGTGCTCGACGGCGTCCGGGTCACCACCGCCGGCGGCCAGCGCCCAGGCGGTCGCCGACTCGTCGGCCGACTTCAGGTCGTCACGCGAGAGAGGCAGGGTGGAAATCATCACAAAGCGTCCTTCTCCGGCTGTCCGGGAACCGGACCCGCGACACGCGCGGCAGCGCGGCGGGTCCGGTCGATGAGGTGCGGCCGTACGGGAGGGAGGTACGACCGGTACCCGAAGCGCGCGGCAGAGGCGCTTCGGGGGAACGGCTGCCGTCAGACGGCAGCGGCTCCCTCCGGAGGCCCCCGGGACGTGATCGCGTGTACGAGGACGAGCAGCCGCGGCGCCCGGTCGGAGAAGTCGCGGCGCGGGCCCACGCGCGGCCGGTGCGGGGGCGCGGCCAGGGCGAACAGCAGCCGCGACGGCGCGGCCAGCCGCCGGGCCAGGGCCCGCAGCACACGGAAGACGGCGCGCTCGCCGTACGCGAGCCACACCCCGCACAACAGCGCCGCCAGCAGGTGGGCGGCGAGCATGCCGGAGGACGACACACCGTCCATGTCGTGCCCGGAATGCGCCATGTGAGCCGCGCTCATGTGACCCGCGCTCATGTGGCCCGCGCCCATGTGCCCCATGGCCGCGGCGTCCATGTGCGGGGAGCCCGCGTCGTGCCCCGCCGGGCCCGCGGCCGACTGCCCCAGCGAGAACGCGGAGTGCAGCGCCCCCTGCGCGACGGCCACCACGGACACGATCAGCGGCAGCCGCCGCTCCCGGCCGGCGAGGCACCAGCCGGCCCCGCCCGTCGCCAGCGCCGCGGCGGCCATCGTCCACCACGGCACCGGGGAGCCGGACATCATCACATGGCCCAGGGCGGCGAGCAGCACACAGACGGCCGCGAACAGCGCGGCCCGTACGGTGCGCAGACACCGCCCAGCGGTCATCGCGGGCCTCATCCTCGTATCAGGAACGTGAGTTTCGTCCCGGCGGCGGGACGGTGTCAATCGGTGCTGGGAGTGACCACGACCGCGACGCTCTTTTGCGGCCCGCCGTGGCGGAAGTGCAGCGTGAACGGGACGGTGTCGCCGAGCTGCCAGTGGGGTTTCGTCCGGGTCTTCACCATCACGTTGAGGCCGTAGGGGGACATGGTCAGGCTGCCGCGTCCCGGGACAGTGGCCGTGTCCACCATGGACATGATGGCGCCGCCCTCGCCGTTGTCGCGGTCGGCGCTGAGCATGGCCTCCGCCATCTGAGGGGAGGTCACGGAGATCAGCTCGTCGTCGGCGTCGCCGGTGTTGGCGATCCGGAAGTAGGCCGAGGTGTACTGGCCGTCGCCGTACGGGAGGAAGATACGGGCGTTGCTGATCGCGAGCTGCGGACGGCTGCCCGCGGCACCGGAGTTGACCCAGGTCGTGAGGCCCCCGAGGGCCACCACGCAGGCGATCACCGGGGCGGCCGCGGCGAGCAGGGTGTCGCGCAGACGTCCGCGCGTGGGCCGCCACTCGGTTGCTTCTGCGGTGGCTTCTGCGTCGGTTTCTGTGGTGGGATTCGTCATCGCTCGCTCCCCTTGCGTGATGTACGGGGTGTACGTGACGTACGGGACGGCGCCGGCTGCCAGGCGCGCAGCCGGAGGCTGTTGCCGACGACCAGCAGGGAGCTGACCGACATCGCGGCGGCCGCGACCATCGGGTTGAGCAGGCCGACGGCGGCCAGCGGCACGGTGACCGCGTTGTAGCCGAAGGCCCAGACGAGGTTGGCGCGGATCGTGCCCAGGGTGCGCCGGGCGAGCCGGACCGCGTCCGCGACGGCCTCGATGTCGCCGCGTACCAGCGTCACATCGGCGGCCCCGATGGCCACGTCCGTACCGCTGCCCATCGCGATCCCCAGGTCGGCACCGGCCAGGGCCGCCGCGTCGTTCACCCCGTCCCCGATGACCGCGACCCGGCGGCCCTCGTCCCGCAGCCGCCGCACCAGCCGGTCCTTGCCCTCCGGGGTGCAGCGCGCGTGGACGTCGGTGATACCGAGTTCGGCGGCGACGGCCAGCGCGGTGGCGTCGCGGTCGCCGGTCGCCAGAACCGGTTCCACGCCCAGCCGCCGCAGCCGCTCCACGGCCCGGTAGCTGCCGGGCCGCAGGATGTCCCCGACGGCGACGATGCCCGCGTCGGCCCCGTCGATCCGTACCAGCACCGGAGTCCGGACGGCGGCCTCGGCATCGGCCAGCGCCCGCGCCAGCGGTGCGGGCAGATCGCTTCCCGGGGTGCCGATCTCGACCCGGTGGCCCTCGACGACACCGGTGACCCCGAAGCCCGCAGTGGCGTGGAACCTCGTGACCTCCGGCAGCGGCCGGCCGGGCCGCGCACGCTGCGCGTACGTGGCGATCGCGCGGCCCAGCGGGTGTTCGGAGCCCAGCTCCACCGCTCCGGCCAGCCGCACCACCGTGTCGTGGCCGAGGCCCCCGGGCACCGGAGTGACCTTGGTGACGGTCATATGCCCCGTGGTCAGCGTCCCGGTCTTGTCCAGGACGATCGTGTCGACATGACGGAGCGTCTCCAGCGCCCGCGGGCCGCTGACCAGGACACCGAGCTGGGCACCGCGGCCGGTGGCCGCCAGCAGCGCGGTCGGCGTGGCCAGCCCCAGGGCGCACGGGCAGGCGACCACCAGGATCGCGACGCAGGCCGTGACCGCCGCCTGCGGATCCGCGCCGGCGCCGAGCCAGAAGCCGAGGACGGTGACGGCCAGGGTCAGCACGACCGGTACGAAGAAGCCCGCCACCGTGTCGGCCAGCCGCTGCGCCCTGGCCTTGCCGGCCTGGGCCTCGGTGACCAGCCGGGTGATCCGCGCGAGCTGGGTGTCCGCGCCGATCGCGGTCGCCCGTACCCGCAGCAGACCGCCCACGTTCACGGCGGCGCCGATCACCGCCGTGCCCGGGCCGGCCTCGACGGGCTCGCTCTCCCCGGTCACCAGGGACAGGTCCAGCGCCGAACTGCCGCTCATCACCGCGCCGTCGGTGGCGACCCGTTCCCCCGGGCGGACGATGAACTCCTGGCCCACCCGCAACTGCGCGATGGGGATGCGCCGTTCCTTCTTGTTCTCCCGTACGGTCACCTCCTTCGCGGCCAGTTCGGCCAGCGACCGCAGCGCCTCACCGGTGCCGCGCTTGGCGCGGGCCTCCAGGAAGCGGCCCGTCAGGACGAACAGCGGTACGGCGACGGCCGCTTCCAGATAGACATGCGCGACCTCGCCGCCCGCGGACGGGAGCAGGGTGAACGGCATCCGCATCCCGGGATCGCCCGCGCCGCCGAGGAAAAGGGCGTACGTGGACCACGCGAAGGAGGCGGCGACACCGAGGGAGACCAGGGTGTCCATGGTCGCCGCCGAGTGCCGCAGCCCCCGCAGCGCGCGCCGGTGGAACGGCCAGGCACCCCAGACGGCCACCGGCGAGGCGAGCATGAAGCACAGCCACTGCCAGTTGCGGAACTGGAGGGCGGGCACCATCGACAGCGCGATCACCGGCACGGAGAGGAGCGCGGTGATCAGCAGCCGGTCGCGCTCCTCCTTCCTGGCCCGGCCGGCGGCCGTCGTATCCGGATCGGCCGGCCGCCGTACGTCCTCGGCCGGTCCCCGTACGTCCTCCACCGGCTCGGGCGGCGGCGGGAGTTCGGCCGTGTACCCGGCGCGCTCGACCGCCGCGACCAGATCCTTTGGGGATATGCAGTCGGGGTGGCTCACCCTGGCCCGGCCGGTGGCGAGATTGACCGTGGCGCTCACGCCCGCCAGCTTGGCCAGCCGCTTCTCCACCCGGCTGACACACGCCGCGCAGGTCATCCCGCCGACGATCAGATCGGTGGTCGCGAGAGTCCCCGCCGGGTCCGCCGTCATCGCCCGCCGCCCGAGTGCATGTCGTCCATCCCGCCGCCGCGGTCGTCCTGCCACCCCGTACCGGAGTCACCACCGGAGACCGACCCGGGGCGCATCCCGGGGGCGACCGGCCCGATGGCCGATCCGATCCCGTACGAGAGACCGAACACCGCGACGAGCAGCACCAGGAACCCGGTGAGCGCGGGCGGCGGCAGCCACCGGGCGGGCGCGTCGGAGCCCGGGGGACGCTGCTGTCGTTGATCTGCCATCACCACTCCAGAGACGGAGGCCCGCGGTCATACGGGGAGAGCGCGGGAAGAGCGCGGGGGAGGTACGAAGGCCCGGCGGCGTGTTCAGCAGGGCCCCCGGGCACCATGCTGACACGCCGGGCATCCGTCCCCGCCCGCCCGAACGGCCTCCCCACACGTGACGTTTCTCCCGGCAGGGCGCGGGAACTGGAAGGGCTCGCGATCCGACGAACCGGCCGCGCGGGGACCGTGAAGACCGGGCCGGGCAGGCGCGGAGGCGGGCAGGGGAGGAGCCGCTCGGAGGTCCCCGACACCTGCCCCCACTACGCGTCCGCGGCCTCCCAGTTGACCGTCCGGTCGCACCACCGGCCCAGAAGGGTCCGGTCATGCCCCACGGCGAGCAGACCGGCGCCGCTCGCCGCCCGGTAGTCCTCCACGACCGCGACCAGCGCGGCGCTGGTGGAGGCGTCCAGCATGGCGGTCATCTCGTCGCAGATCAGCCAGCGGGGACGGAGCCCGAGGGCGCGGGCCAGACAGGCGCGCTGGAGCTGGCCGTCGCTGACCTCGTGCGGGCGCCGGGTCAGCAGATCGGGGGTCAGCCCCACGGCTTCGGCCAGCTCGGCCACCCGGCCGGGCGCCTCCTCCCGGCGGCCGGTGGCGCGCAGCGGCTCGGCGATGAGGTCGGTGAGCCGCAGCCGGGGGTCCGCGGCGAGCCGGGGCTGCTGGAAGACGACGCCTACGGCGGTCCGCTGGGCGCGCGGGGCGCGGTGGCGCCAGCGGCTCACCGGCTCACCGTCCAGCAGCAGCGCCCCGGCGTCGGGACGGTGGAGCAGGGCCGCGACGCGCGCCACGGTGGACTTGCCGCAGCCGCTGGGACCGAGCAGACCGATGGCCTCGCCGGGCCCGACGGCCAGGGAGAAGTCCCGTACGACGGGGGCGCGCCGGTCGTAGCCGGCGGTGATGGAGCGCAGCTCAAGCACGGATCTCCTCCGGCGCGTGCGGATGGTGGCAGGCGACCGCGCCGGCCATCGGCGGCTGTTCGGCGCAGACGCCGGTGGCCAGGGCGCAGCGGGCGGCGAAGGCGCAGCCGCCGGGGAGGTCACCGAGTTCGGGCGGCATGCCGGGGATGGGGGTGAAGGCGCGCTCGGGCAGCGCTTCGAGGAGGCCCCGGCTGTACGGGTGGCGGGGGCCGGGCGCGCCGAAGAAGCGTGCCGCGTCGGTGAGTTCGACGATGCGGCCCGCGTACATGACCGCCACCCGGTCGGCGATGCGTGCGGCGGCCGTCAGATCGTGGGTGATCATCAGCAACGCCCGGCCCGCCTCGTCCACGTGCCGCCGCAGTTCGTCGACCGTGTGCTCCACGAGATCGCGGTCGAGTCCGGTGGTCGGTTCGTCGGCGAGCAGGACGGGCGCCTCCCCGGCGAGGGCCAGGGCGGTGGCGGCGCGCTGGGCGAGTCCGCCGGAGAGTTCGTGCGGATGGCGGTCGAGATGGCCGGCGGGGAACGCGGCGCGTGCGGCGGCCTCCTCCGCGGCGGTACGCAGGGCCGCCCGCCCGCGGATGCCCCTCAACGCGGCAACGGTCTCGGCCAGTTGGGAGCGGGTGGTCCGGACGGGGGTCAGATGCGCCGCCGGGCTCTGCGGGATGAGCCCGATCCGGCGGCCCCGGACCGTACGGGCCAGGGTGCGTTCGTCGGCGGCGAGCAGGTCGAGAGCACCGCCGTGGGGGCCGCCGAGGCGGGCCTCGCCCGCGGTCTGCGCGTTGGCGGGGAGCAGACCGAGCAGGGCGGAGGCGAGGACGGACTTGCCGCAGCCGCTCTCCCCGATCAGGGCCAGGCACTCGCCCGCCGCCACATCGAAGTGGGCGTCGGTGACGGCGGCGACGCGACGCCCGCCGGGCATCAGGAAACGCACCGAAAGGCCGCGTACGGACAGGGCGGCGGTGCCCACGGCGGTGCCCGCACCCGTGTCCACGGCGGTGCTCGCGGCGGTGTCCGAGGCGGTGTTCACAGCATCAGCTCCGATCGGCGCCGGGGATTGATCCGCTCCCGCCAGGCCCCGGAGAGTCCGGCGAGGGCGAGGGTCGGGACGATGAGGAACAGCCCGGGAAAGAGCGTCGGCCACCACTGCCCGGCGAGCAGTGTGCCGCGGGCGTTCTGGATGAGATTGCCGAGGCTCGCCAGATGGCTGGGCAGGCCGAGCCCGAGGAACGACAGGGCGGACTCGTGCCACATGGCGTGCGGCACCATCAGTACGGCGGCGAGCGCGGCCTGCGGCAGTACGGCGGGCAGGAGATGCCGTACGGTCACCCGCCATCGCGACGCGCCGCCGGAGACCGCCGCGTCGATGTACGGGCGCGAGCGCAGGGACAGCACCTCGGCGCGGACGATCCGGGCCGTCGACACCCAGTGGGTGAGCCCGACCGAGACCACCACCGGCCAGACCCCGGGGCGGAACATGGCCACGATGAAGATGCCCAGCAGCAGATGGGGGACCGACGAGAACGTGTCGACCAGCCGCATCACACCCCGGTCGGCCCAGCCGCCGAGCGCCCCGGCCGCGGCGCCGACGGCCGTCCCGATCACCGTCGCCGTCAGGGCCGCCACGAGCCCGACGAACAAGGACACCCGCAGCCCGTAGACACAGCGCAGCAGCAGGTCCCGGCCGACGTCGTCGGTGCCGAACGGGTGGGCCCAGGACGGCGGCAGCAGCTTCGCGGCCAGATCGACGGCCTGCTGGTCGAGCTGGACCAGCGGCGGCACGAGCAGCACCGCGAGGACGGTCACGGCGACCAGGGCGACGGAGACACGCACCCGGACGGTACGGGTGGAGCGCCGGCGCGTGCCGTAGGAGCGCCAGCCCGGCTCGGCCGGCGCCTCAACAGGCGCATCGGCCGTCGACGTCACGTCAACCGGCGCCTCAGCCATGGGAGTCATCACATATCACTGAGCTTCACCCTCGGGTCGAAGAGTCCGTACAGCAGGTCTGCGAGCAGGTTGCCGGCCAGGACGGCCACCGCCGACAGCGTCGCGAGGGCCGCCAGGAGCGGGAAGTCGACGGCGGTGGCCGCCTCCACCGTGGCCGCGGCGACGCCCGGCCAGCTGAAGACGGTCTCCACCAGCAGGGCGCCGGTGATGAGTTCGGGCACGCGGGTGCCGATCAGCGTCAGCACCGGGAGCAGTCCGGAGCGCAGCGCGTGGCCCAGCAGGACGGTGCGTTCGCTCAGACCGCGGGCCCGTGCCCCGCGCACCGGGTCCTCCGCCAGGGCGTCGCCGACGCCCTGGCGTACGTACAGCGTGAACCAGGGCAGCTGGGAGACGGCGAGCACACCGGCGGGCAGGACGAGGTGGCGCGCCACCTGGCCCGCGGTGACGACCTCGCTCGCGGTGTCGGTCAGGCCGCCCGCCGGCAGGAGGTCCAGGCGCAGGGCGAAGAGCCAGACCGCGAGCAGGGCGGTCCAGAACACCGGGGCTGCCGACAGGGTGTACGCGAGCGAGGTGATCGCGCGGTCGAGCGGGCCGCCCGGCCGGCGGGCGGCCAGCACCCCGAGCGCCGTGCCGGCCAGGACGGCCGCCGCGAAGGCGACCGCGCACAGCAGCGCGGACCAGACCAGGCGCTCCCCGATCACCTCGGCCACCGGCTGGCGCGCCACGCTCGACTGGCCGAGATCGCCGGTGAGCGCGGAGGTCAGCCAGTCCCACCAGCGCCCGGCGAAGGGCCGGTCCACACCGAGGTTGGCCCGCAGCCGGTCCAGGGTCTCCTGGTCGGCGCCGAGGGCGGCGGTTCCCGCGTACGCCCTGACGGGGTCGAACGGGGAGACCGCGGCGATCGCGAACATGCCGAAAGTGACGAGGAGCAGGACCGGGACGGCGAACAGGGCGCGCCGCCCGGTCAGCCGCGCCATGGCTCTCCAGGGCAGTGGGCTCACGGCTTGGGCCGCCAGTCCTCAAGGTTCCACCAGGGGCCGCTGGCGAAGCCGTGCTCATGCGGTTCGAGCTGGGTGGTGGGGCCCGTCCAGCGGTCGGCGAGGACGTAGACATGGTCGATGTGGGTGAGGAAGGTGGAGCCGGGGTTCTTCACCAGCTCGCGCTGGAGCGTGTCGTACGCCGTCTTCCGCGTCGTCTCGTCCTGGCCGCGGCGGCCGGTGTCGAGGGCCTTGTCCACGACGGGGGAGTCGTAGCGGCCCATGTTGTTGTAGCCGTTGCCGGCGAGGGAGGAGTGCAGCAGGGTGTAGAGGCCGAAGTCGGGGTCGCCGGTGCTGCCGCCGCCCGCGAGGACCGCGTCGTCCTTCATCCGGGGCTGGATGACCTCCCAAGGGGCGCTCTCGGCCGTCACGTCGATGCCGGCCTTCTTGGCGTCGGACGCGAAGGCGAGGGCGTGGTCCTGGCGGACCTTGTCGCCGGAGGGGAAGAGCAGGGTGAAGGCCGCTCGCAGCCCGTCCTTGGCGCGGATGCCGCCGGCACCGGTCTTCCAGCCCGCCCGCTCCAGGATCCGCTGGGCCTTCGCGAGGTCCCGGGGGCGCTCGATGCCCCGCGCGAACCACAGGTCGTCGACGGGCAGCGGCCCGTAGGCGGGGCGGCCGGCGCCGTCGAGGATCTTGTCGACCATGGCCTCGCGGTCCACGGCGGCGTCGAGGGCCTGCCGGATCGCGCGGTCGCCGGTGACCTTGCCGGCGGTGGGGAGGGTGACCGTACGGAAGTCGTAGGACTTGGCGTGGTATGTCTTCTTGTCGCCGTCCTTGGCGAACGGGGCGGCGAGGTTGGGCGGGAGGACCGCGCCGTCGAGGTCACCGGAGCGCAGCCGGGTGGCCCGTACGTCGTCGTCCCCGATGACCGCCATGGTGACCGTCCTCACCGCGGGCGCGCCGCCCCAGTAGCGCGGATTGGCCTTGAAGGTGAGCTTCTCGCCCTTGCTCCAGGCGGAGAGGACATAGGGGCCGGTGCCGATCGGCTCCGTGTTGAAGGAGCCGGTGTTGGGATCCTGGCCACCGGCCGCGTGCTCGGGGACGACCGGCAGGACCGTACGGCCGGCGAAGGGCGCGTAGGGGTACTTGAGCGTGAAGACGACCTTGCCGTCGCCGTCGGCCCGTACCTCCTCGATGGCGTCCAGCTCGCTGCGGGCGGTGTTGTTGGTCTTCCCGTCGAGGATCGTGCGGTAGGTGAAGACCACATCGGCGGAGGTCAGCGGCTTGCCGTCGCTGAACTCGACGCCCTCGCGCAGGGTGTAGGTGTACGTCAGCCCGCCGTCGCCGACCTCGGGCAGCGCCTTCGCCAGCGCGGGGGCGAGCTTCAGATCCTGGTCCCGGGCGAGCAGCCCGTCGAAGATCTTGGAGTTGCCGTCCTTGCCGTAGCCGAGCAGCGGACTGAGCGTGTCCGGCTCCGAGGCCACCCCGATCACCACCGACGCGCCATTGCCGGAACCGCCCGGACCACCGGAACCGCCTCCGGGCGCCGAACACGCGGCGGCCCCGCCGGCCATCGCCACGGCGACGGCGGCGCCTCGTATCCATCGGGTCGTCATGAGCCCCACACCCCTTGCTGCGTTCCACACGCTCTTGCGCATAACTTGCAAGTGTGGGGTTACCCAGGAAGATCGCACATCAGTCCACCGTCTTTCCGGGGGCTGAACGGGAACTCCCCGGGGGAAGCGGCCGACTTCTGGAGAAAGCAGGGCAAGCGATCAGAAGACACGACCGATGGCACTACGCGTTCAGATCCTCGGCCCTCCTGCCGAGGTCAGGAGCGTGCTGCGGGAGACTGTACGAGGGCCCGCCGGACCTCTCCGGAGCCACGGGACCCCCGCCGGTGCCGACCTCGGCCACCACCGCGCGGACCCATGAGCAGAGAACGGAACCCATGCACTCCTCCGCCGGACATCGGAACCTGCCCAGCGAGCCGGTCGACATCAGGCTGATCGTCACCGACATGGACGGCACCCTCCTGGACGACTCCGGGAACCCGCCCCGGCGGCTGCGCCCGGTCCTGGCCCTGCTGCGCGAGCGCGGTGTGCTGTTCAGCCCGGCGAGCGGCCGCCAGTACGCCACCCTCGCCCGCCTCTTCAGCGGCGCCGACGACGGCATGGTCTTCATCGCGGAGAACGGCACCCAGGTGGTCCGCGACGGCAAGGAACTCGACTCCGACCCGCTGGACCCGGCCGTGGCCGCCCGTATCGTCAAGAAAGTCCGCGGGCTCGTCGCCGACGGCGTCGACGTGGGGGCCGTGGTCTGCGGCAAGCACCGCGCCTATACGGAACGTACCGACGACGCCTTCCTGGCCCAGGTCGCCAAGTACTACGTCGCCCATGAGAGCGTCGAGGACGCCACCGCCGTGGACGACGAGATCAACAAGATAGCCCTCTTCGACTTCGGCCCCGCCGCCCTCGGCACCGCACCCGCCCTGACCGAGTTCGCCGCCACCCACCAGGTCGTCGTCTCCAGCGAGCACTGGATCGACGTGATGAACCGCACCGCCAACAAGGGCGCCGCCCTCCGGCGCGTCCAGCGGGATCTGGGCATCACCCCCGCCCAGACCCTGGTGTTCGGGGACTACCTCAACGACCTGGAGATGCTCGACGCCGCCGAGTGGTCCTTCGCCATGGCCAACGCACACCCGGACGTCCTGGCCCGCGCCCGGTACGTCGCCCCCTCCAACAACGACGACGGCGTCCTGAGCACCATCGAGCGCCTCCTGCGACTGCCCGCCTCCTAGGACCTCTTGTTTGGATCAGGCCGGCGAGTGTTCCGTACCGCGCCCGTGACGGCTCATCCCGCCGGGGCGCGGAGCGAGCTTCGCTCGATCACCGGCATGGGGATCAGCCGGCTGCCGGACGGCCCGCCGGTGTCGAGGAGCATCTCGACGGAGGCACGGCCCATGGCCTCGTGCGGCAGCGCGACGGTCGTGAGGCCGGGCCTGAGGTAGGAGGCGATTTCGTCGTTGTCGAAGGAGACCACGGAGACGTCGTGCGGGACGGACAGACCGCGGTCGCTCAGTGCCTGGTACGCGCCGAACGCGAGGCGGTCGTTCATGCAGAGCACGGCGCGGATGCCGCTCCGGCGTTCCAGCAGGGCGTGCACCGCGTCGTACCCGTGGTGCGGCTCCCAGTCCCAGCACGACTCCTCGGCGGTGAAGCGCAGTCCGCGCTCGGCCATCTCCGCGCGGATGCCGGCGATCCGCTGGGAGACGGTGGTGGAGCGGAAGAGCCCTCTCTCGGCCTCTTCGCTGTGCCCGATGAGGGCGATTCCCTCCCGGTGGCCGGCGTCGGCGAGGAGCCGCACCGCTGAGCGGCCCCCGGCGAGTTCGTCCGGAAGCACCGAGACGGGATGCTTCTTGTTCGTGGCGTTGAGCATGACCACGCGTGTGCTCGACGGGATGTCGGGCACGAACAGCTCCCGGGCGCGCATGACGGCGAAGATGATGCCGTCGACCTGACGGTCGAGCACGGCTCCGATCGCCTCGGACTCGCGCGCCGGGTCGCCGCCGGTCTCCAGCACGAGTATGACGTGGCCCGCGCGCTGGGCGGCGTCCAGTGCGCCCCGGATCAAGCCGCTCGCGAAACGGGTGGTGGCGACGATGTCGGAGATGAACCCGATGGTGTGCGTCTTGTCGGTGCGCAGGCCGCGGGCGGCGACGTTCGGCCGGTACCCGAGTTCGGCCGCCGCCTCGTTGACGCGGGCATGCGCGTCGGCGGAGAGCCGGGTGTCCGGCCTGCCGTTGAGGATCATCGACGCGGCGGTCGTGGACAGCCCCGCGCGCCGGGCGACATCGGCGAGTGTGACGCGCTTGGGCGGCATGGATTCCTCTCGTCCGGCGTGGTGAGCCGGCCCGCGTGTTGTTGGTCCCAAGGTTGGTCTCAAGACAATCACGGCGCCCGGTGTGCCGGGAACTCCCCTTGACAGTGGTCATCCCGCGACCGACTATGAGCACCGCTAAATGCTTTTAGCTAGCAGTTTAGCCCCGTTTGGGGCGTGGGTTCCCGGGGGTCCCTCCCGGGGTCTCTCGGGGCCCGCATCCCGAACGCCCACCCCTGGAGTCGACCGCCGCGGCAAGCGTCAGCGGCACCCGCCTGTGCTCGGCCGGAGGGACCTCCCGCGGAGCACGCTCGGACAACGGAGTCTTGTAGATGGCACTCAAGTCGATCCGTCCCCGCCCGGGACGCAGCACGGCATCCTCCCCGGTCCGCTGCCCGGCCGTCGTGGCCGCCGCCGCCGTGGGCGCGCTCGCGCTGGCGGGCTGCGCGCCGGGATCACCGGCCGCGAGCCCCACCGGCCAGGGCGAGGTGAGCCTGAAGCTCACCTCCGACAAGATCACGATCAGGATCCAGGACGAATCGGGCTTCCCGGTCTCCGACGACCTGGCCGCGGAGTTCACCAAGCAGCACCCGAACGTCACCTTCAAGGTCGTCCGCGACAGCTTCGCGAACCTCACCGCCAACGCGCCGCGCCTCCTGGCCGGGGCCAACGCACCGGATCTCATCCGCCTGCCCACCATGGGCGACACCGTCAGGGACGGGCTCCTGACCAACCTCGACCCGTACTTCAAGGGCTACGGATGGGACAAATTCCCCGCCGGCCAGCTGGCACCGTCCCGGATGAGCCAGGAAGGGGTGCGCGGCGAGGGATCGCTCTACCAGATGGGCCTGGGCTACAGCGTGACGGGCATTTACGTGAACCAGAAATACGCCGAGCAACTGGGGCTCACCGGTGCCCCGGCCACCATCGGCGAGCTGGAGCGGTGGATGGCGAAGGCCAAGGCCGCCAAGATCCTTCCCGTCCAGATCGGGATGCAGGACGGGGTCGGCACCTTCGCGCTCCAGGCGCTGATCAACCAGTACGGGGACAAGTCGGACCTGATCGACTGGATGTTCAACAAGCCGGGGGCCACCTTCGACACCGAGGCGAGCCTCAAGGGCGCCACGGTCTTCAAGAAGTGGGCCGACGCCGGATACTTCCCGTCCGACGTCAACGCGATCAACTACACGACGATGGTCTCCAACTTCCAGGCGGGCAAGGGCCTGCTGATGTTCAACGGCAACTGGGACGCCGCCGGAACCGACAAGGCGATGGGACAGGGGGCCGCCCGGTTCGTCCTCGCGCCTCCGGCGGCCGACGGCGGCCCGTATGTCGCGATGGGCGCCGCCAACTCGTTCTCCATCCCCGCCAAGGCGAAGAACGCCGACGCGGCGGCCTTCTTCCTGAACTGGATCCACACCGACCCCAAGGCCCGTCAGATCGTGGTCGACGTCACGGGCGCGTCCCCCGGCGGCGACCCCTCGCAGCCGCTGCCGAAGGTGAAGGACGGCTCGCTGATCGCACAGGCCCTCGCGGCATCGGCGAAGGTCGGATCCGACGACGGCTTCGTCGACTTCATGGCCAACACCACGGCGGGCATCTACGCGGGCGCCTTCCAGCCGGACGAGCAGAAGCTGCTGACCCGGCGGATGGAGCCCAAGGCGTTCGTCGCGGCCATCCAGGAGTTCTACGTCAAGGAGCTGGCCGGCTCATGACCCGCGATGTCCGTACGCATGAGGACCCGAAGCCGGCCGCGGCGGCCGTGCGGCGACCCGAGGAGGGCGCTCATGCCGCGGGCGTCGGAACAACCCGGGGCCGGGCCGGCCGCGCCGGTCGGCCCGGCCGGCCCGGCCGCGCCTCCGGGCGGGGGAGGGCGGGGCGGAGGAGTGTCACCGGCTGGCTCTTCGTCCTGCCGGCGCTGGCGTTCTTCTGCGCGTTCGTGATCTACCCGCTGCTGACGGCCGTGCAGTACTCGTTCTACCGCTGGAACGGAATCGGCGCCTCCACCTGGGTCGGTCTCGACAACTACATCCGGGTGTTCACCGACCCGGCGCTGCTGATCTCGATCGTCAACGCGCTGATCCTCATTGTCTTCTTCACGGTGATCCCGGTCGCCAGTGGCCTGGCGCTGGCGACCCTGATCCGTACGGTGCGGCCCGGTCCCTTCGCCACGGTCGCCCGTACGGTGCTGTTCCTGCCGCAGATCATCCCGCTGGTGGCCGCCGGTATCGCCTGGTCGTGGATGTACGCGCAGACCGGCACGGTCAACACCCTCCTCGAATCCGTCGGCCTGGGCTCGCTCTCCCGCTCCTGGCTGGCGGAGTTCGGGACCGCCCTTCCCGCGGTCGGCCTCATCGGCTCCTGGGTGCTCACGGGCCTGTGCACCATCCTGCTGCTCACCGGCATCGGAAAGATCGACGCGTCCCTCTACGAGGCGGCGCGGATCGACGGCGCGGGCTGGTGGCGGGAGTTCGTGACCGTCACGCTTCCCGGGCTGCGGCGCGAGATCGCCGTACTGGTCACCATCACCGTGATCGCCGCGCTGAGCAGCTTCGACATCATCTACACCACCACCAAGGGCGGTCCGGGGACCAGCACGCTCGTCCCCGGTATCTCGATCTTCCGGCTCGCCTTCACCCAGAGCGAGGTCGGTCTGGCGTCCGCCCTCGGCATCGTCCTTCTCGCACTCGTCCTGCTGACGGTGCTGCCCATTCAGCTGCTGACAAGGGACAGAGACTGATGGTCGTCAACAAGACGGAAGCGATCATCGGACGCGTCGTCCTCGTCCTGGTGCTGATCGTCACCGTGCTGCCGCTCCTCGGAATGCTCTCCGGAGCGCTCCAGCCCGCTGACCGTATCCCCGAAGGATTCTCCTGGCCCAGCGATCCCCAGTGGGGCAACTTCGCCGTCGCCTTCCGGACCGCCCACGTCTGGCAGCTGCTCGGCTCCAGCACGCTCATCATCCTCGGCGTCGTCCCGCTCAGCCTGCTCCTGGCGACCATGGCCGGCTATGCCCTGGGCAATCTGCGTATCCCCGGCGGACGATTCGTCTTCCTTCTGCTCCTGCTGGGCCTGACGATCCCCTTCGAGGCGATCATCATCCCGCTGTACTACGAGATCACCGCCCTGGGGCTGCTCAACACCCAGTGGGCGATCATCCTGCCGCTGATCGGGCTCTACATGCCGTTCAGCGTCGTCTGGATGCGCGCGCACTTCGCCGGGGTGCCCGCCGAACTCTCCGAGGCGGCCCGTATCGACGGAGCCAGTACCTTCCAGGAGATCCGCCGTATCCAGATCCCGCTGGCCATGCCCGCCCTCTCCGCCCTGGCGATCCTGCTGTTCCTCTGGACCTGGAACCAGTTCCTGCTCCCGCTGGTCCTGGTCGACGATCCCGACAAACGCACCATGGCCGGCGCCCTGGGGGCGTTCCAGGGGCAGTACCTCAACCAGCTCCCCCTGCTCTTCGCGGGCGCGCTGATCATCATGCTGCCGACGATCGTGGTCTACGTCATTTTCCAGCGCCAGTTCATCAAGGCGCTGCTCCAGGGCGCGGTCAAGGGCTGAGAAGCCCTTCCTTCCCGTCCACAGCCACAGCTGTCCACAACCACAGCACAAGGATTTCGGATGACGTTTCGCTTGGACCACGCCTGGGTGTGGGACTTCTGGTTCGCCGACGACGGCGACACCTTCCATCTCTTCTACCTCCACGCCCCCAAGAGCCTGGGGGACCCCGAGCTGAGGCACCGCAATGCCCGGATCGGGCACGCGACCTCCGCCGATCTGGTCGACTGGCGGGATCACGGCCCGGTCCTCGCCCCGGGCCGGCCCGGGGCCTTCGACGGGACCGCCACCTGGACGGGCAGTGTGGTCCGGGGCCCCGACGGCGTCTGGCGGATGTTCTACACAGGAGCACGCTTCCTCGACACCGGCGGCAACATCGAGACCGTCGGTGTGGCAGTCTCCACCGATCTGCACACCTGGACGAAGCGGCCCGGTCCGCTCGTCGAGGCGGACAGCCGCTGGTACGAGAAGCTGGGGGACTCCAGCTGGCCCGAAGAGGCATGGCGCGATCCCTGGGTGTTCCCGGACCCGGCCGGTGACGGCTGGCACATGCTTCTCACCGCCCGGGCCAACCACGGTCCCGTGGACGACCGGGGCGTGATCGGGCACGCCACGTCACCGGACCTCCAGGAGTGGACGGTACGGGCACCCCTCAGCGACCCGGGTGCGGGCTTCGCGCATCTGGAGGTCCCCCAGGTCGCGACCGTGGACGGCGAGACCGTACTGCTGCTGTCCTGCGACACCCCCCGGCTCTCCGCGGCCCGGCGGACGGCCGGCGGGACCGGCGGCGTCTGGAGCGTCCCCGCCGCCACGGCCCTGGGCCCGTACGCGGTGGAGGACGCCCGGCTGGTCGTCGGTGAATCCCTCTACAGCGGGCGTCTCATCGAGGACCGGAGCGGCCGGACCGTACTGCTGGCCTTCGACAACTCCCATGACGGCGAAGGATTCGCCGGCGCGCTGTCCGACCCCGTAAGGGTGAGCTGGTCACCGGACCGGCGCGGTCTCGTGCCGCGGGCCCTCCTGAGCGAAGGCAGTCCGGAATGAACACCATCCGCGTCGAGGGCACCACCGCCCCGGGATTCTCGTCCCTCGCGGAGGTCTTCTCCGCCGCCTTCACGGACCACGACGGCATGGGCGCGGCGCTCTGCGTCCGAGTGGCCGGAGAGACGGTGGCCGATCTGTGGGGCGGAACCGCCGACGCGCGCGACCGCTCGCCCTGGACGAAGGACACCACCAGCGTCATCTTCTCCTGCACCAAGGGCCTGGTCTCCCTCCTCGCGGCCCGCCTCGTGCAGGACGGCCTCCTCGACTGGCGGACCCCCGTCGCGGCCCACTGGCCCGAGTTCGCCGCCGCCGGCAAGGAGCGGATCACGGTCGCCGATCTCCTCGCCCACCGGTCCGGGCTCTCGGCGCCGCGTGCGCTCCTCACCGTCGAGGAGGCCATCGACTGGGACACCGTCACCGGCCTGCTCGCGGCCCAGGAACCGCTGTGGCCCCCGGGCGAGGGGCACGCGTACCACGCCCTCACCCACGGCTGGCTCGCCGGTGAGGTCATCCGCCGTGTGACCGGCAGAACGGTCGGCCAGTACTTCGACGACCTCATCGCCACGCCGCTCCACGCCGACGCGTGGATCGGCCTGCCTCATCCGGTACGGCGTCAGGTCGCCCACCTGCGGGCCGGCCCGAGCCTCACCGCGCTCGTCGCACAACAGGCCGCGGCACGGCCGGCCGGGGAAGTCGACTGGTCCGACCGGGCCATGACCCTCGGGAAGGCGTTCCCGGCGGAACTCGTCGCCGACGAGGGGGGCTTCAACGATCCCCGGATACAGGCCGCGGAGCTGCCGGGAGCGGGCGGTATCGCCTCGGCCCGGGCCCTGGCCGCGATCTGGTCGGCCACCGTGGTGGAGACCGACGGCGTACGGCTGCTGGAAGCGGGCACCGTGGACGACGCCATCCGGCCGCAGACCGAAGGCACTCCGGTCTTCGGCGGTCCACCGCCGTACCCCCGGTGGGGCATGGGGTTCCAACTGCCCTCTCTCGCACGCGAGTATCTCGGGCCCGCCTCCTTCGGGCACGACGGCGCCGGCGGGCAGGTCGCCTTCGCCGATGTGACGCACCAGGTCGGATTCGCCTTCCTGACCAACCTCATGGAAGCGGGCACCGACCACCGGGCCACCGCGCTCGTGGACGAACTGCGCCGCATCCTCCGCGACAGGCCACGCCCATGAAGGATTCACGTACACACGACAGGCCGTCCGCGCTGGTGGTCGGAGAGAGCGTTCTCGACATCGTCGACACCCCTCAGGGCCGGACCCGGCATCCGGGCGGCTCACCGATGAACGTCGCCGTCGGGCTGGCGAGACTGGGCGTTCCGACCCAGCTGTTCACCCAGCTCGGCGCCGACACCGCCGGCGCGCTCATCGCCGGCCACCTCCGCGAGGCCGGTGTGGAGATCGTCCCCGCGTCCTTCACGGCCTCTCCGACGAACACCGCCACGGCGACTCTTCACCCCGACGGCTCGGCGGAATACGCGTTCGTCATGGAGTGGGCCCCGCCCGGACCGGTGCCCCTGCCCGCCGTGGAGCTGATCCATGTCGGCTCGCTCGGCGCGTTTCTTCGGCCGGGAGCCGATACGGTCGAGGACTTCCTCGCCCGCGTACCGGACTCCGTGACGATCAGCTTCGACCCGAACATCCGCCCCTCACTGCTCCACGACAGAACGGACGCCGTACAGCGGTTCGAACGCCTCGCTCGCCGAGCCGACATCGTCAAGCTCAGCGACGAGGACGCCGCCTGGCTCTACCCGGCGCGCAGCGACGCACACGTACTCGCGGGCCTGCTCGACGCAGGCGCGGAACTGGCGATCATCACCCTCGGCGCCAAGGGAGCCAAACTCGCGACCCCGGCCGCGACCGCGACCGTCCCCGCCCCCACCGTGCAGGCCGTGGACACGATCGGCGCGGGTGACAGCTTCATGTCCGCGATCCTCGCCACCCTCCTCAACGAGCAACGACCCCCCGGCCCCCTCGGCCCCACCACCCTGGAACACCTCGGCACCCGCGCGGCCCTGGCAGCCGCCCTCACCGTCCAACGAGAGGCAGCACAACCCCCCACCCAGACCGAACTCCACACCGCCACAAGCCCCCCGCCCCACACCTGACACACGGACGCGGCACGACAACGCCGAAAGACGAGACCTACCCGATCGGAGCCGGCTCTCTCAGCACTCGATGATGTTCACCGCGAGCCCGCCCCGGGCCGTCTCCTTGTATTTGACGGACATGTCGGCGCCCGTCTCCTTCATGGTCTTGATGACCTTGTCGAGGGAGACCTTGTGGCTGCCGTCGCCGCGCAGGGCCATCTTCGCCGCCGTGACCGCCTTGACCGCGGCCATGCCGTTGCGTTCGATGCAGGGGATCTGGACGAGGCCGCCGACGGGGTCGCAGGTGAGGCCGAGGTTGTGTTCCATGCCGATCTCGGCGGCGTTCTCGACCTGTTCGGCCGAGCCGCCGAGGACCTCGGCCAGGGCGCCGGCGGCCATGGAGCAGGCGGAGCCCACCTCGCCCTGGCAGCCGACCTCGGCGCCGGAGATGGAGGCGTTCTCCTTGAAGAGCATGCCGATGGCGCCGGCGGCGAGGAGGAAGCGGACGACGTTGTCGTCCTTCTCGGTCTCGGTGGCGCCGCCCGCCGCGAAGTTCACGTAGTAGTGGAGGACGGCCGGGATGATGCCGGCGGCGCCGTTGGTGGGGGCGGTGACGACCCGGCCGCCGGCGGCGTTCTCCTCGTTGACGGCCATGGCGTAGAGGGTGATCCACTCCATCGCGTGCGCCTGCGCGTCGCCCTCCGCGCGCAGCTGCCGCGCCGAGTGGGCGGCGCGGCGGCGGACCTTGAGGCCGCCGGGGAGGATGCCCTCGCGGGCCATCCCGCGGGCCACGCACGCCTGCATGACGCGCCAGATCTCCAGCAGCCCGGCGCGGATCTCGTCCTCGGTACGCCATGCCTTCTCGTTCTCCAGCATCAGCGCGGAGATCGACAGACCGGTCTCGGAGGCGAGCCGGAGCAGTTCGTCGCCGGTGCGGAAGGGGTGGGTGAGCGGGGTGTCGTCGAGTTTGATGCGGTTCTCGCCGAGGGCCTCCTCGTCCACGACGAAGCCGCCGCCCACCGAGTAGTACGTCTTCTCCAGCAGCGAGCCGCCGTCGGCGTCGTACGCGGCGACCGTCATTCCGTTCGCGTGGTACGGCAGGGCCTTGCGGCGGTGCAGGACCAGGTCCGTACCGGTGTCGAAGGCGATCTCGTGCATACCGAGGAGGTTCAGCCGGCCGCTCGTGCGGATACGTTCCGCCTCGGCGTCGGCGCTCTCCACGTCCACCGTCCGGGGGGAGTTCCCCGCCAGCCCCAGCAGTACGGCCTTGGGGGTGCCGTGGCCGTGGCCGGTCGCGCCGAGGGAGCCGTACAGCTCGGCGCGGACCGAGACGGTGTGCGCGAGCAGGCCCTCGTTCTTCAGCCGGCGGGCGAACATCCGGGCCGCGCGCATCGGGCCGACCGTGTGGGAGCTGGACGGGCCGATGCCGATCGAGAACAGGTCGAAGACCGAGATGGCCACGGGGCTACTCCTTGATGCGGGAGGTGGTGCGGGGAGTGTGGGGTGCGGGGGTCGTGCCCCGGTGCGGTGCGCGGGGGTGGTGCGCCGAAGGGGTGCGGTGCGCCGAAGGGGTGCGTGCGGCAGCCCGTACGTGGCACCGGGGCACCGCGCCGCTCCGATCGGGAGCCGCACGGTGCCCCGGCGGACACCAGGCGTACGGGCTGTACGGGTCGTACGGGGTCGTACGGGGTCGTACGGGGTGGCTACAGGCCGGGGTACAGCGGGTGCTTCGCGGCCAGCTCGGAGACCCGGGCGGCCAGCGCGTCGCGGTCGAACTCGGGCTTCAGCGCCGCCGCGATGATCTCCGCGACCTCGGTGAAGTCCTCGGCCGTGAAGCCGCGCGTCGCCAGCGCCGGGGTGCCGATGCGCAGACCCGAGGTGACCATCGGGGGCCGCGGGTCGTTCGGGACGGCGTTCCGGTTGACCGTGATGCCCAGCTCGTGGAGCCGGTCCTCGGCCTGCTGGCCGTCCAGCTCGGAGTTGCGCAGATCGACCAGGACCAGATGGACGTCCGTACCGCCGGAGAGCACGGAGACGCCGACCTCGGTCACGTCCGGCAGGCCCAGCCGCTCGGCGAGGATCCGGGCGCCGTCCAGGGTGCGCTGCTGGCGCTCCTTGAACTCGTCCGTGGCCGCCACCTTGAAGGCGACCGCCTTGCCCGCGATGACATGCTCCAGCGGGCCGCCCTGCTGACCGGGGAAGACCGCGGAGTTGATCTTCTTCGCCAGTTCCTTGGTGGAGAGGATCACCCCGCCGCGCGGACCGCCGAGGGTCTTGTGCGTGGTCGTGGTCACGACATGGGCGTGCGGTACGGGGTTGGGGTGCAGACCCGCGGCGACCAGACCGGCGAAGTGCGCCATGTCGACCATCAGGTACGCGCCGACCTCGTCCGCGATCCGCCGGAACGCCGCGAAGTCCAGCTGGCGCGGGTACGCCGACCAGCCGGCCACGATCAGCTTCGGGCGGGACTCCTTGGCGAGCCGCTCGACCTCGGCCATGTCGACCTGGCCGGTCTCCTCGTTCACGTGGTACGCGACGACGTTGTAGAGCTTCCCGGAGAAGTTGATCTTCATGCCGTGGGTCAGGTGCCCGCCGTGGGCGAGGTTCAGACCCATGATCGTGTCGCCGGGGGAGAGCAGCGCGAACATCGCGGCCGCGTTCGCCTGGGCGCCCGAGTGCGGCTGTACGTTCGCGTGCTCGGCGCCGAAGAGGTCCTTCACCCGGTCGATGGCGATCTGCTCGATCACGTCGACGTGCTCACAGCCACCGTAGTAACGGCGGCCGGGGTAGCCCTCGGCGTACTTGTTGGTCAGTACGGAGCCCTGCGCCTCCATGACCGCGACCGGAGCGAAGTTCTCCGAGGCGATCATTTCGAGGGTGGACTGCTGACGGTGGAGTTCGGCGTCGACCGCGGCGGCGACGTCCGGGTCCAGCTCGTGGAGGGAGGCGTTGAGAAGCGAAGAGGAAGACATCACAGTCCCTGGGGTGTCAGTTGCCGGAGAACTCTTTGTACTCGTCGGCGGAGAGCAGATCCTTCGGCTCCTCCGCGACGCGCACCTTGAACAGCCAGCCGCCCTCGTACGGAGCGGAATTCACCAGCGACGGGTCGTTCACGACGTCCTGGTTCGCCTCGGTGACCTCACCGGTCACGGGGGAGTACAGATCGCTGACGGACTTGGTGGACTCCAGCTCTCCACAGGTCTCGCCCGCCGTCACCTGATCACCGACCTCGGGGAGCTGGGCGAACACGACATCGCCGAGGGCGTTCGCCGCGTACTCCGTGATACCGACCGTCGACACGCCGTCCTCGGCGGTCGTCAGCCACTCGTGCTCCTTGCTGTACCGCAGCTGCTGGGGGTTGCTCATGACCTGAATTCTCCTGTACGCGGGGGTGTGGTGCGGAACAGTCGTCTTACGGAACGAGACGGGCCGAAGACGAGCCGATACAGACAGAGGGCGGATGCCAGTGGTCCGACCTGATCACTTTCGACGCTTGTAGAACGGCAGCGCCACGACCTCGTACGGCTCGTGCGTGCCCCGGATGTCCACGCCGACGCCCTTGGTGCCCGGCTCGGCGTACGCGGCGTCGACATACGCCATGGCGAGGGGCCGCCCCAGGGTCGGCGACGGGGCGCCGGAGGTGACCTCGCCCACGGTCACCCCGTCCGCGACCACCGGATACCCGGCGCGCGGGACCCGGCGGCCCTCCGCGATCAGGCCGACCAGCTTGCGCGGCGGGGCGCTCGCGGCGCGCTCGGCCGCCGCCGCCAGGGCCGTACGCCCGACGAAGTCGCCGCCGTTGGACGTCTTGCCGAACTTCACGACCCGGCCCAGGCCCGCGTCGAACGGGGTCAGCGCGGTGGACAGCTCGTTCCCGTACAGCGGCATCCCGGCCTCCAGCCGCAGGGTGTCCCGGCAGGACAGCCCGCACGGCACCAGGCCGACGCCCGCGCCGGCCTCGGTCAGCGCCTGCCAGAGCCGCTCCGCGTAGCGGGGCTCCACGAACAGCTCGAAGCCGTCCTCGCCCGTGTAGCCGGTGCGCGCGATGAGGGCCGGCACCCCGGCGACGGTGCCGGGCAGGCCCGCGTAGTACTTGAGCCCGTCCAGATCGGCGTCGGTCACCGCCTTCAGGATGCCGGGCGACTCCGGACCCTGGACGGCCAGCAGCGCGTACGCGTCGCGGTCGTCCCGTACATCCGCGTCGAACCCCTCCGAGCGGGCGCTCAGGGTGTCCAGCACGGTCCGGGCGTTGGAGGCGTTGGCGACGACCAGGTACTCGTCCGCGCCGAGGCGGTAGACGATCAGGTCGTCCAGGATTCCGCCGTCCTCGCGGCAGATCATGGTGTAGCGGGCGCGGCCGACGGCGACGGCGCCGATGTCGCCGACCAGCGCGTAGTCGAGGAGGTCGGCGGCGGCCGGGCCCGTCACCGCGATCTCGCCCATGTGGGAGAGGTCGAAGAGTCCGGCGCGGTTACGGACGGCCTGGTGCTCGTCGCGCTCGCTGCCGTACCGCAGCGGCATGTCCCAGCCCGCGAAGTCGGTCATGGTCGCGCCCAGCGCGCGGTGTACGGCGTCGAGGGCGGTGAGTCGGGGGGCATGGCTCATCGGTGTGGCTCCCAGGGCATGACAGTGCTGACGGTCCTCCCCATCTGTCATCGGAACCTGAGAGGTTCACCACGGCCACCCGGCGGCGCGCTCGGCGCGGTCGGGAGAGGCCATGACTTGCACCTTGGGTGGAGCCGCGTGACGCGGCCCGCTTTTCAGATCTGCCTCATCCACGCGGTACGGGGCCTGAGAGATTCAAGGGAGGAACTTGCTCCTTCGGCGCCCGGCACACACAGTGACCGGGACTCTCCCGCGCGGATTCAAACGGCCGGTATGCAGTTGCGGGCACATCATCGCACGAGGGACGCCCGATCGGGGTGTCCGGGAGGTAACTCCTCCGACCGGGTGAACGGCTCGCCGGACGTTACCTTCTCTTTACGCTTCGTGGGCAAAAGTTCGTGCAGGGGACACCGGCCGCTGCGGCCGAGCTGACAGGGGGACGGCGATGACGGCGCTGAGTACGGGACCGTACGCGCCCGTATGGCTGGAGCAGATTCCGGCCGTACGGGACTTACGCGGCCCGGGCGGGCATCCGCCGGGATCCCTGGTCTTCGCCGCCGGGGACGTCGTGGTCGTCTCCGGGCTGCCCGGCAGCGGCAAATCCACCCTGATCCGGCGCGCCGCCGGCGGCCGGGGCATCGACTCCCAGGACGTCAGGGACCGCTGGGCCGCCCTCGTCCCGCCCGGACTGCCGTACGCCGTCTACCGCCCGCTCGTCCGGATCGCGCACTACGCGGGCCTCTGGCGCGTGCTGCGCTCCGGCGCGAGCGCCGTCGTCCACGACTGCGGGACACAGAGCTGGGTCCGGGGGTGGCTGGCCCGTGAGACCCGGCGGCGTGGCCGGCTGCTCCATCTCCTCGTCCTCGACGTCACACCGGAGGTCGCCCGGGCCGGCCAGCGCGAGCGCGGACGCGGCGTCTCGCGGTACGCGTTCGCCCGGCACCGCCGCGCGGTCCGCCGGCTGCTCGCCGCCGCCGGGACGGGCCTGCCGCCGGTCGGCTGCTCCTCCGCCGTCCTGCTGGACCGGGAGTCCGCCGGGGCGCTGCGGGCGATCCTCTTCCCCGGTGTCCCCGGCATCGCGCTCCCCGCGCAGCCGGGGGCGCCGGTGGATGCCCCGGCGGTGGTCCACGGGCCGTGACGGCCCGTCCCAGGTCGTAAGGTGCTGCCGCAGGGTCAAGGGCGGAGGAATCACAGTGAACACAGCATGGCCGGGCAACGAGTTGGAAGAGGCGCTCGCCGCCTCGCTCGGGGTCGACGGAGCGGGCGCACGACTCATAGAGGTGCTCGGGCGCAGCGAGGTGTGGGTCCCGCTGCCCAACGGCGGCGGCCCCGAGAGCACTTCGCTCGATCTGCCCACGATGGACATCGAGGGCGGCGCGTATGTCCCGGTGTTCAGCTCGGCGGCACAGTTCCGCCAGTGCGCCGGCGAGCACATGGCCTTCACCGTCGCCCCGGCCCGGGAATTCGCCCGCGGTCTGCCGCCGCAGCTCGGCGTGGTGGTCAACCCGGGCGGCCTGGTCGGCATGCCGCTGCCGCCGCTCGCCGTCGCCGAGCTGTGCCGGACGGGCCGCGGCCCGCTGGACGGCCCGCTGGACGGCCCGCTGGACGGCCCGCCGGTCGGTGGCCGGGTGCGGCTCTTCGAGCCGGACTGGCAGGAGGACCCGGTCGACTTCCTCGCCGCGGCGGCGGCCGAGTTCGAGACGACGGGCGTGGTCGTCTCCGCCCGGCGCACCCTCGCCAGCGTCGAGGGCGAGCCGCCGGTCCTCTTCATCGGCGTCCAGCTCTCGTCCTTCGAGGGCGACGGGCGCAATGTGCCGATGGACGCGCTCGGCCGCGCGCTCGGCCGGGTCCCGGTCGGCTGGCCGGTCAATCTCCTGCTGCTCGACATGGCCCAGGACCCCGTCGCCGACTGGCTGACCTCCCGGGTGCGCCCCTTCTACCAGCGCGGCTGACCCGCGCCCCGGCGCGTACGGCACCCCCGCGGGCGTCGGCCGGCACCTCCGCGGGCTCCGGCCGGCACCCGCGCGATCCGCGGGAGTCCGCGCGGGTACGGTCCGCCGACACGGGTACGAGGGGAGGGGGACGGCCCGGGGCAGGACCCGAGCTTGGACGTAAGCCGGACCTAAGCCGGACCTAAGCAGGACCTAAGCTTGGTTCCGGCCGGGCCGCCGCACCGTGTGTCCGGAAAGTGCCCGGGGGAGCTGGGCGAATGGTGGAACGACGAGGGGCGGGACCCAGAGTGAGCGCGTCAGGCACCGCGGCGGCCGGGCAGGTCGAGCACATGCTGCGCCAGGTGACGCCCGGACGGTACGACGCGTACGAGGCGCTGCTGCGGGCCCTCGCCGAGGACAGCGTCTGGATGCTGCTCTGGCACGGCGCGGCCGGTTCACCCGACGCGCAGTACGGCAACATGGAGGTCGACGGCCTCGGCTACGCCCCCTGTGTCACCTCCGCGCAGGAGCTGTCCGCCAGCGGCTGGACCCGCGCCCACGAGGTCGTCACGGGACATGACATCGCCCGCGCCCTCTACCCCGACCGCTGGGGAATCTGGCTGAATCCGCATGCTCCCGGTGGCGGTGTCGGCATCCCCTGGCTCGATCTGCGCCGGATCGCCACCGGCCTCGACCGGATGCCCGCGGGACCCCTCCGGCTCTCCGAACCCGCCGTACCGCTCCCGCAGTTCTACGCCCTGCTCACGCAGAACGCGCACCGGACCGCGGCCGTCCGCTCGCTGCGCCGCACCTGGGTGCAGCCCGCGCTCGGCGCGCCGTATCTCGCGATCGGGCTCGATCTGTACGACACGAGCCCGGCCTCCGTCGAGTCCGTGCAGGCGATGATGCGCCAGTCGGTCACCGCCGTGCCGGACGGGCTGCCGGTCTCCACCGTCGCGATGTCGGACGAGTACGACCCGGTAACGATGTGGCTGCGCGCCAACTCCCGTCCGTTCTACGACCGTGAGGCCCACGCGGCGCCCGCGGCACCCGCCGGGGGACCCGGATACGGCTATCCGCCGCCCGGTCCGCGCGGCTACTGACGCCCCGCCGGTCCGCGCGCCGAACCATTGAAGGACCCTGGGGGGACCGCCGGGCGGTCTACGCGAGTTGACCGCGAAATAGGTCTGGACCTGCGGGCTTGCCGCTCCCGAACGCCTCCGGAGCGGGCTCGGCGGGCCCGCCGGATGTGTTGGTTGTCCAGTATCTGGGCACACTTGGGCGGTATGGCTGATACGGGCCGATTGGCGCACGCCCGTGTCCGCTGAGTCGAACAACACGTCCGGATAACGGTAACCCTCTTATCGCATCACGGTTGAGCAACCATTCCCAGTGGGGGGTGGCGGGTGATCGCGTCGTAGCTGAAGACTCCGTGCAGCAGGTGGCCTCGACACGTACTAGTGTGCGATGCGCTCAACGAAGCAGTCCCCCGAATCACACGGATCGGGGGACCACCATGTGACATCTGAAGTGAACGAGCCGCTACAGCGGCGGTCATGGGCCGGCCACCGTCGGCCGAGAGGGGTCTCCAGCGCAATGACGGCACCTATCGAGACCACCGGGTCGGCGGCGCAGGCGCAGCCGGAAGCGGTGCTGGAGGGCGCCGGGGGCAAGCAGATCGAGGGCCGTTCGCTCGGCCGGATCGCGTGGACGCGTTTCAAACGCGACAAAGTCGCGCTCACCGGCGCGGTGATCGTGCTGCTCCTGATCCTTGTCGCCGTCCTGTCCAAGCCGATCCAGGCGGTCTTCGGGCTCGACCCCAATGCCTTCAACCAGGACCTCGTCGACCCCCAGCTGCTCGCTCCCAAGGGCAGCTTCGGCGGCATCAGCTGGGACCACCCGCTCGGTGTCGAGCCGCAGACCGGACGCGACATCCTGGCCCGCATCATCGAGGGCTCCTGGGTCTCCCTGGTCGTCGCGGCCGGTTCGACGATGCTCTCCGTCGTCATCGGCGTGGTGATGGGTGTGGTGGCCGGGTTCTACGGTGGCTGGGTCGACAGCGCGATCAGCCGCATGATGGACACCTTCCTCGCCTTCCCGCTGCTCCTCTTCGCGATCTCGATCTCGGCGTCGCTCCAGGGCAGCGCGTTCGGCCTCTCCGGGCTCTCGCTCCGGATCGCCGTACTGATCTTCGTCATCGGCTTCTTCAGCTGGCCGTACATCGGACGCATCGTCCGCGCGCAGACACTCAGCCTGCGGGAACGGGAGTTCGTGGAGGCCGCCCGGTCGCTGGGCGCCCGCGGCCCGTTCATCCTGTTCCGGGAGCTGCTGCCGAACCTGATCGCGCCGATCCTCGTCTACGCGACGCTGCTGATCCCGACCAACATCCTCTTCGAGGCGTCCCTGAGCTTCCTGGGCGTCGGTATCGCCCCGCCGCAGGCGTCGTGGGGCGGGATGCTGTCCACCGCGGTGGACCTCTACGAGGTCGACCCGATGTTCATGATCATTCCCGGCATGGCGATCTTCATCACCGTGCTGGCCTTCAATCTGCTGGGGGACGGGCTGCGCGACGCACTCGACCCCCGTGGCAAGTAATCGCGGCGCAGCCGCACCGTCAATCGAGGGGGCTTTCCTCAGGTGAACAGCAGGAAGACAGCATCGGCGATCGCCGTCACGCTGGCGGTGGCGCTGGGCGCGACCGCTTGTGGCAACAGCGACAACAAGAGCGACGGCGACAAGAACGGCACGACCAGCACCGCGAAGGCCGACGCCGGTCTCAGCAGCATCGTCAACGCGAGCACCAAGAAGGGGGGGACGGTCACGTACGAGCACTCCAGTGGCCCGGACTCCCTGGACCCGGGCAACACGTACTACGGCTGGGTGCAGAACTTCTCCCGCCTGTACGGCCGTTCGCTCGTCTCGTTCAACCCGGCCCCCGGCAAGAAGGGTCTTGAGGTCGTCCCCGACCTGGCCACCTCGCTCGGCAAGGCCAGCGCGGACGCCAAGACCTGGACGTACACGCTCCGCAAGGGCGTCAAGTTCGAGGACGGCACCGAGGTCACCTCCAAGGACGTCAAGTACGCCATCGAGCGCTCCAACTTCGCGCCGGAGGCCCTGTCCAACGGCCCGACGTACTTCAAGTCGTACCTGGACGGTGGCGACAAGTACAAGGGTCCGTACAAGGACAAGTCCAAGGGCGGTCTCAAGTCCATCGAGACCCCGGACGACTACACGATCACCTTCAAGCTGAACAAGCCGTTCGCGGACATGGACTACCTGGCCGCGTTCTCGCAGACCGCGCCGGTCCCGCAGAAGGCCGACAAGGGCGCCGAGTACGTCCAGAAGATCATCTCTTCCGGCCCGTACAAGTTCTCCGCGTACAGCGAGAGCCGCGGCGCGACCCTGGTCCGCAACCCCGAGTGGGACGCGGCCACGGACCCGATCCGCAAGGCGCTGCCGGACAAGATCGAGCTGAAGTTCAACATCAACGCGACGACCGTTGACGATCACCTGCTCAACGACACGATCACCGCGGACATCGCCGGTACCGGTCTCCAGTCGAAGACCCAGCCGAAGGTGCTCGTCAAGGCCGCCGAGAAGGCCAAGACGGACAACCCGTACGCGGGTGCCACCCAGTACCTGGCGATCAACGTCAACGTCGCGCCGTTCAACAAGCCCGACTGCCGCAAGGCCGTGCAGTACGCGGTGGACAAGGCCGGCATGGTCGACGCCATCGGCGGTGCGGTCAAGGGCGAGCCGGCCACCACGCTGATCCCGCCGTCGGTCGCCGGTTACAAGAAGTTCGACCTGTACCCGTCCGCCGGCAACAAGGGTGACGCGGCCAAGTCGAAGGAAGCCCTCAAGGCGTGTGGCAAGCCGGACGGCTTCTCCACCGTGCTGACCGCGCGCACCGACCGTCCCGACGAGGTCCTCGCCGCCACGCAGCTCCAGGAGAGCCTGAAGAAGGTCGGCATCAACGCCGAGATCAAGACCTTCCCGGCCAGCAAGTACTTCACGGACTTCGCCGGTTCGCCGGAGTGGGTCCACAAGAACAAGGCCGGCCTCATGATGATGGCCTGGGGTGCCGACTGGCCGACCGGCTACGGCTTCCTCGACCAGATCGTGAACGGTGCGGCGATCAAGCCGTCCGGTGGCACGAACCTGATGGAGCTGAACGACCCGAAGATCAACAAGGCGCTCACGGACGGCATCGGCACCATCGACGCCACCGAGCGCGGCAAGATCTGGGGTGACGTCGACGAGATGGTCGCCGAGAACGCCTCGGTCGTCCCGCTCTTCTACAAGAAGAACCTGCTCTACCGCCCGGACTCCGCGACCAACGTCACGGTGGCCGAGTCCTACCTCGGCATGTACGACTACGTGCTGATGAGTTCCTCGAAGTAACCGAGGTTCTCGGCGTAAGCGGTACGCGGTGCGCGGTCGTCCTCGCACGGCCGCGCACCGTCTCGTAACACCTCGTAGCACCTTCTGACATCTCGTCACACCTGTACATCAAGCAAGCACCCCCCGAAAGGCAGGTGAAGGCGCGGGGTCGTGCGGGCGTAATCCGCCCCTGGGACCCGGCGCCGCACGGCTGTGGCTGCGTACATCATCCGACGCGTCTTCGCCGCGGTGTTGCTGCTGCTGGTGGTCAGCGCAGTCACGTTCGCGATCTTCTTCCTGGTGCCCCGCCTCGGCGGGCAGACAACCGACTCCCTGGCCGCCCAGTACGTGGGCAAGGGCGCCGACCCCGACGCCATCGCCGCGATCAAGGCGAACCTCGGGCTCGACCAGCCCCTCTACCTCCAGTACTGGCACTTCATCAAGGCCATCGTGGTCGGCGCCGAGTACAACTTCGGCCCCAACCCCTCGGTCTGCAACGCGCCGTGCTTCGGCTACTCGTTCAAGACCCATGTCGAGGTCTGGCCCGAGATCGTCCAGCGCATCCCGGTGACCCTGTCGCTGGCCCTCGGCGCGGCGTTCCTCTGGGTCATCTCCGGTGTCGCGATCGGTGTGCTCTCCGCGCTCAAGCGGGGCTCGATCTTCGACCGCGTGGCCATGGCCGTCGCCCTGGCCGGTGTCTCCCTGCCGATGTTCTTCACTGGCCTGGCCGCCATGGCGCTGTTCGTCACGAACTGGCAGATCTGGCCGAGCATCAACTTCGTGCCGTTCTCCGAGAGTCCCGTTGAGTGGGCGTCGAACCTCATCCTTCCCTGGTGCACCCTCGCCTTCCTCTACTCGGCCCTCTACGCCCGGCTCACCCGAGCCGGAATGCTGGAGACCATGGGCGAGGACTACATCAGAACCGCGCGCGCCAAGGGCCTGCGGGAGCGCAAGGTGGTCGTACGGCACGGTCTGCGCGCCGCGCTGACCCCGCTCGTCACGATCTTCGGCATGGACTTCGGGCTGCTGCTCGGCGGCGCCGTCATCACTGAGAGCGTCTTCTCCTTCCAGGGCATGGGCAAGTACGCCATCACCGGCGTACAGAGCAGCGACCTGCCCATCGTGATGGGTGTGACGCTGGTGGCCGCCTTCTTCATCGTCTTCTGCAATCTGCTGGTGGACCTCGTGTACGCCGCGATCGACCCCCGGGTGAGGCTCTCATGAGCGACGCGAGCAAGAAGTTCCTCTCCGTACGGGACCTGCGCATCCACTTCGACACCGACGACGGCCTGGTCAAGTCCGTCGACGGGGTCAGCTTCGACCTCGAAGCGGGCAAGACCCTCGGTATCGTCGGCGAGTCCGGCTCGGGGAAGTCCGTGACCTCCCTGGGCATCATGGGGCTGCACAACTCCGAGCGGGCCCGGATCTCCGGCGAGATCTGGCTGGACGGCGAGGAGCTGATCGGCGCCGGCACGGAGCGGGTGCGCCAGCTGCGCGGCCACAAGATGGCGATGATCTTCCAGGACCCGCTGTCCGCCCTGCACCCGTACTACAGCATCGGCGCGCAGATCGTGGAGGCGTACCGCGTCCACAACGCCGTCGACAAGAAGACGGCCAAGAAGCGCGCCGTCGAGATGCTCGACCGGGTCGGCATCCCCGAGCCCGCGCGCCGCTACAACGACTACCCGCACCAGTTCTCCGGCGGGATGCGCCAGCGCGCGATGATCGCGATGTCGCTGGTCAACAACCCCGAGCTGCTGATCGCGGACGAGCCGACGACCGCCCTGGACGTCACCGTCCAGGCGCAGATCCTCGACCTCATCCGCGACCTCCAGAAGGAGTTCCACTCGGCGGTCGTCATCATCACCCACGACCTGGGCGTCGTCGCCGAGATCGCGGACGAACTGCTGGTGATGTACGCCGGGCGCTGCATCGAGCGCGGCACCTCCGAGAAGGTCTTCTACCAGCCGCAGCACCCGTACACCTGGGGCCTGCTCGGCTCGATGCCCCGGATCGACCGGGAGCAGACCGAGCGGCTCGTCCCGGTCAAGGGAACTCCGCCCAGCCTGATCAACGTCCCGTCCGGCTGCGCCTTCAACCCGCGCTGCCCGTACGCCGACGTACCCAAGGACAACCTCACCCGCACCGAGCGTCCCAATCTGCGGGAGATCACCGACGGGCACTTCTCCGCCTGCCACATGTCCAAGGCGGAGCGGGAAAAGATCTGGACCGAAGAGATTGCGCCGAAGCTGTGACTGAACCGATCCTGAAGGTCACCGACCTGAAAAAGCACTTCCCGATCACCAAAGGGGTGCTGAAACGCAAGGTCGGCGCGGTCCAGGCCGTCGACGGGCTGTCCTTCGACGTACGGCCCGGGGAGACCCTCGGTGTCGTCGGCGAGTCGGGCTGCGGCAAGTCGACCATGGGGCGGCTCATCACGCGACTGCTCGAACCGACCGGCGGCAAGGTCGAGTTCCAGGGCCAGGACATCACCCACATGTCCGCCGGCGCGCTGCGTCCGCTGCGCCGCGACATCCAGATGATCTTCCAGGACCCGTACGGTTCGCTGAACCCGCGCCACACCATCGGCGGGATCGTCTCCACCCCCTTCAAGCTCCAGGGCATCGAGCCCGAGGGCGGTGTGAAGAAGGAGGTGCAGCGGCTGCTGGAGCTGGTGGGCCTCAGCCCCGAGCACTTCAACCGCTATCCGCACGAGTTCTCCGGCGGTCAGCGCCAGCGCATCGGCATCGCGCGGGCGCTCGCCCTCAACCCGAAGCTGGTCGTGGCCGACGAGCCGGTCTCGGCGCTGGACGTGTCGATCCAGGCGCAGGTGGTGAACCTGCTGGACGACCTCCAGGACGAGCTGGGCCTGACGTACGTGATCATCGCGCATGACCTCTCGGTCATCCGCCATGTCTCGGACCGGATCGCCGTGATGTACCTCGGCAAGATCGTCGAACTGGCGGACCGCTCCTCGCTGTACGAGTCGCCGAAGCACCCGTACACCAAGGCGCTGCTGTCGGCGGTGCCGGTGCCGGACCCGAGCCGGCGCGGCGGCAAGAGCGACCGGATCCTGCTCAAGGGCGATGTGCCGTCGCCGATCTCGCCGCCGAGCGGCTGCCGGTTCCACACCCGGTGCTGGAAGGCGACGGAGATCTGCGCGAAGCAGGACCCGCCGCTGATCCAGCTCGGGCAGGGGCACCAGGTGGCGTGCCACCACCCGGAGAACGCGGAGGACCAGCAGCCGCAGGACACGGTGCTGCTGGTGGCTCCGGCGAAGGCGGCGGTTCCGGCTCCGGCGAAGGCGCCGGAGGTTGCTGCTGAGGTGGCTGTTGAGGTGGCTGAGCCGGCTGAGGCTGCCGGCGACTCCACCGGCGAGAAGAAGCCGTAGCGCGGAGTACGCGGAGTACGCGGAACACCCCCGGGCGCGCCCCGGCCGGCCTTCGGGCAGGCCGGGGCGCGTCTGCGTGCTCGTCCTCCCTCCCCACCCGCCCGCGCCCGGCACAATGTCCGGGTGCTCCATGACCTGTTCACCCCCTCCGTCCAGCACGCGCTCGATCTCGTCGGGATCTTCGTCTTCGCGATCTCCGGCGCGCTGCTCGCCGTACGCCGCAAC
Source organism: Streptomyces paludis (assembly GCF_003344965.1). Classification (NCBI taxonomy): domain Bacteria; kingdom Bacillati; phylum Actinomycetota; class Actinomycetes; order Kitasatosporales; family Streptomycetaceae; genus Streptomyces; species Streptomyces paludis. The sequence continues at coordinate 5,724,774 of NZ_CP031194.1, forward strand.
TTCGACGTGTTCGGCATGGCGGTGCTGGCCGAGATCACCGCGCTGGGCGGCGGGCTGCTGCGCGACCTGGTCATCGGGGCCGTACCGCCGGCCGCCTTCACGGACCTCGGCTACTTCTCGATGCCGCTGGTGGCGACCGCGCTGGTCTTCTTCCTGCATCCGCAGGTCGAACGTATCCAGAACGCGGTCAACGTCTTCGACGCCGCCGGTCTCGGGCTCTTCTGCGTCACGGGGACGACCAAGGCGTACGCGTACGGTCTCGGTCTGACCTCGTCCGTCGTGCTCGGGCTGGCCACGGCGGTCGGGGGCGGGGTACTGCGGGACGTCCTCGCCAACGAGGTGCCCTCGCTGCTGCGCTGGGACCGCGATCTGTACGCCGTACCGGCCCTCGTGGGCGCGTCGATCGTGGCGCTCTGCATCCGCTTCGACGCGCTGAACGCGCTGACCAGCACGCTCGCCGTGGTGACCGCGTTTGTGCTGCGGCTGCTGGCGATGCGCTTCCACTGGCGGGCGCCGCGTGCCTGGAACCGGCGGTCGGCGGCGGAGGAGGGGCCGGAGGCGTGAGCGTATGCGTGAGCCTATGACCGTACGGCGGGAAAATATTAAGCTACCGCTTAGTATTTCGTTGTTGTAGTGTGCTGTGCCATGGCTCAGGCATCCATCGGCGACAGCGAGTTCGACCGCGGCACCGCCGTCACCCTTCGCGAACCAGGCGTCTACGACGTACAGCTCACCTCCGGCTGGACGGTGATGGACGTCCTCAACGGCGGCCATCTGCTGGCCGTCATCGGCCGCGCGCTCGGCGACGCGCTGCCGCACTCCGACCCGATCGCCGTCTCCGCGCACTACCTCACCCCGGCGAAGCCGGGGCCGGCCGTGGTGCGTACCGAGACCGTACGGACCGGCCGGACGCTCTCGACCGGACAGGCGTCCCTCTTCCAGACCGACGAGGACGGCCACGAGGTGGAGCGGATCCGGGTCCTCTCCTCGTACGGTGACCTCGCCGCGCTCCCCGACGACGTACGGACGTCCGCGAAGCCGCCGGCGTTCCCGCCCCCGGAGCGCTGTGTCACCACGGCGGACGGCCCGCCGCCGCCCGGCGACTTCGCGCTGATCGACCGGCTCGCGCTGCGCATGGATCCGGCCACGGTCGGGTGGGCGCTCGGCGCGCCCTCCGGAAAGGGCGAGATACGCGCCTGGTTCGAGTTCGCGGACGGCCGCGACGCCGACGCGCTCTCGCTGTTGCTGACGGTGGACGCGCTGCCGCCCACCTCGTTCGACCTCGGCCTGATGGGCTGGACCCCGACGGTCGAGCTGACCGCCCACATCCGCTGCCGGCCGGCGCCGGGCCCGCTCAGGGTCGCCATAACGACCCGTAACCTCGCGGGCGGCTTCCTGGAGGAGGACGCCGAGGTCTGGGACAGCGCGGACCGCCTGGTGGCCCAGTCCCGCCAACTGGCCCGCGTACCACGCGGCTGACGGCAGGAGGCCGGGCGCGGACTGCGTGCGGCTCTCCTGCCGCGGGCCCTTGCCCGGACGCCGGCGGGGCCTCCGTACGGCCGCTGGTCGGGCTCCTGCTGGGCCCTGCGTGGTCCCCGCTCGGGCTCCGTGCGGTGATCGCCGGGCCTCAGCTCGGGCTCCGCGCGGCCCCTGTTGGGTCACACCGGCCCTCGCTTCGGGCTTCGTACGGCCCTTGGTCGCGCCCCTGCGGACCCGGCTCGGGCTCCGTGGGGGTTCTCGCCGGGCCTCCGCCCGGGCTCTGTTGGGCCACGCCTGCCCCGGCCGGGTGTCCCGCTCGGGCTTTGAGTGGGTTCCGGCCAAGCTGCGTGCGGGCCCGCGGCCCCTGGTCGGTCCCCTGTTGGGCCCAGCGTGGCCCAGGCCGGTCCTCGCCGGGCCCCGCTCGGGCTCCGAGCGCCCCTTGGCCCGGCTCCGGGCGGTCTGCTCAGCGGCGGGCCGAGCCGGGGGCCGTGCCGGGGGCAACGCGGCGGCCTTGCTGGGCTCCGTGGGGGCCTCGCGCGGCGCTTCGGTCGGGGCCCTGCCCGGGGGCCGTGTGGGCCTGCTGCGTTCCGGCGCGGTGGCGCTCGTAGAATCGTGACCACCATGGCTTACCTCGACCACGCCGCGACCACTCCGATGCTGCCGGAGGCGATCGAGGCGATGACCGCCCAGTTCGGCTTCGCCGGCAACGCCTCCTCGCTCCATGCCGCCGGGCGCCGGGCGCGCCGTACCGTCGAGGAGGCCCGCGAGACGCTCGCGGAGGCTCTCGGCGCACGGCCCAGCGAGGTGGTCTTCACCTCGGGCGGCACGGAGGCCGACAACCTCGCGGTGAAGGGCCTGTACTGGGCCCGCCGCGCCGCCGACCCGGCCAGGACCAGGGTGCTGGCCAGCCCCGTCGAGCACCACGCCGTCCTCGACGCCGTCGACTGGCTCGCCGAGCACGAGGGCGCGACCGTCGAGTACCTGCCCGTCGACGCGTACGGCCGGGTGTCGCCGGAGACGCTGCGCGCGGCGGTCGAGCGCAACCCCGACGATGTCGCCCTGGCCACCGTCATGTGGGCCAACAACGAGATCGGCACGATTCTGCCGATCAGAGAACTCGCGGATGTGGCGGCGGAGTTCCGCATTCCGCTGCACTCCGACGCCGTCCAGGCGTTCGGCCAGACCGAGCTGGACTTCGGGACCTCCGGACTCGCCGCGATGACTGTCAGCGGCCACAAGATCGGCGGCCCGTACGGCATCGGGGCCCTGCTGCTGGGCCGCGAGTACACCCCCGTGCCCGTGCTGCACGGCGGCGGCCAGGAGCGCCATGTGCGCTCGGGGACGCTCGACGTCCCCGCCGTCGCGGCCTTCGCCGTCGCGGGCCGGCTCGCCGCCGAGCGGCGCGAGGAGTTCGCGCGGGAGGTCGGCGCGCTGCGGGACCGGCTGGTGGCGGCCGTACGGGAGGCGGTGCCCGACGCCGTCCTCGGCGGCGACCCCGACCACCGCCTCCCCGCCAACGCGCACTTCAGCTTCCCCGGCTGCGAGGGCGACTCACTGCTCCTGCTGCTCGACGCGCAGGGCATCGAGTGCTCGACCGGCTCGGCGTGCACGGCCGGGGTGGCCCAGCCCAGCCATGTGCTGCTGGCCACGGGCAGCGACCCCGACCTGGCCAGGGGCACCCTCCGGTTCTCCCTCGGCCATACGTCCACGGACGCGGATGTCGAGGCGGTCGCGCAAGCCATCGGCCCGGCGGTGGCCCGCGCCAGGAGCGCGGGCCTGAGCTGACGGCGGGCCGGGTCGGGAACCTGGAGCAGGGGGTTCCGCCACCGTTCGGACGACCGGGCTACTCCGCTCGCGCGGTCGCCTGGCGCGCGTACTCCTCCCGTACGAACCCCATGTACCGGTCCCAGTCCCAGTTCTTCCCCGGGTCCGTATGGTCCGTGCCCGGGACCTCGACATGGCCGACGATGTGCTCCCGGTCCGCCGGGAACCCGTACCGGTGGCATATATCGGCGGCGAGCCGCGCGGAGGAGCGGTACATCGTGTCCGTGAAGTCCTCCGGCTTCTCCACGAACCCCTCGTGCTCGATCCCGATCGACCGCTCGTTGTAGCCGCGATTGCCCGCGTGATATGCCACGTCCAGCTCACGGATCATCTGCGCGACATGGCCGTCCTTGCGCACCACATAGTGCGCGGCGGCGCCGTGACCGGGGTCCTTGAAGACCTTGAGCGCGACCGCGTAGCTGCCCTGGACGACATGGATCACGACGCGGTCGACCCGGTAGTCGTCCGGGCGGTCGGCCATCCGCCAGTTCGCGGACGAGGCGGCCACCCACTGGGCGGGGATGTAATCAAGCTCACCCTCCTTGCGCGGCTTGCGCCCCACAGAAACCTTCCGCCAGACCCACGACAGCTCCTCGCGCGCCATCACACCACCGCCGACCACCGCGGCGGCGCCGCCGATCAGGACCGCCCTGCGGGTGGCCTTCGGGCCGTCGGCGGAGCCGCGCCGGTGCGTGCCGCGACTCTCCGTGCCCATTGATTTCTCGCCCATATGACGGTCAACGCATTCTCGCGCGCATGTGGTTCCCCCGGGCCGTACCCTGGTTGGGCTATGACTCAGAATTCCCAGCGCACCCGCCCGCTCCGCGTCCTCGCCGCCATGTCCGGCGGCGTCGACTCCGCCGTCGCCGCCGCCCGCGCGGCCGAGGCGGGCCACGACGTCACCGGCGTGCATCTCGCGCTCTCCGCGAACCCCCAGTCCTTCCGCACCGGCGCCCGGGGCTGCTGCACCATCGAGGACTCCCGCGACGCGCGCCGGGCCGCCGATGTGATCGGTATCCCCTTCTACGTGTGGGATCTCGCCGAACGCTTCCGCGAGGACGTCGTCGAGGACTTCGTCGCGGAGTACGAGGCGGGCCGCACCCCGAACCCGTGTCTGCGCTGCAACGAGAAGATCAAGTTCGCCGCGCTTCTCGACAAGGCGCTCGCCCTCGGCTTCGACGCGGTGTGCACGGGCCACTACGCCACGGTCGTCACCGCCCCCGACGGCAGCCGCGAACTGCACCGGGCGAGCGACATGGCCAAGGACCAGTCGTACGTCCTGGGTGTCCTGGACGAGCGGCAGCTCGCGCACGCCATGTTCCCCCTCGGTGACACCCTGACGACCAAGGACGAGATCCGCGCCGAGGCCGAGCGCCGCGGTCTGGCCGTCGCCAAGAAGCCCGACAGCCACGACATCTGCTTCATCGCGGACGGCGACACCCAGGGCTTCCTCGCCGGCCGTCTCGGCCGGGCGGAGGGCGACATCGTGGACGAGGCCGGTACGAAGGTCGGCAGCCACGACGGCGCGTTCGGCTTCACCATCGGCCAGCGCAAGGGCCTGCGCATCGGCCACCCGGCCGCCGACGGCAAGCCGCGCTACGTACTGGACATCTCGCCCGTCGACAACACGGTCACGGTCGGCCCGGCCGCCTCCCTCGACGTCACCGCGCTCACCGCCCTCAAGCCCCGCTGGTGCGGCACCGCCCCGGCCGGCCCCGGCGGCTACACCGCCCAGCTCCGCGCGCACGGCGACGAGACGCCGGTCACCGCGGAACTCACCGACGGCACGCTCCATGTCCGCTTCGACGCCCCGGTCCGCGGTGTCGCCCCCGGCCAGGCGATCGTCCTGTACGACGGCACCCGCGTCGTCGGCTCGGCGACGATCGCGACGACCCAGCGGCGCACGGGCGCGCTGACGGGCTGAACGGGCCCGTTGGCCCTAGCCCGTTGGCCCTGGCGGTCAGCGGTCCGGTGCCACTCGGCGGACCCGCTGTCAGTGCCCTGTGTCATTATGCGGTTCGTGTCCCGGGGGAGTGGGCCACGGTCCGCTGATGACCAGGGGGTTGGCTATGGGCGCGGGTACGGAGCCGGAGGGCTCGTCCAGGTCCGACGAGGAGTGGGAGCGGTTTCTGCGCGAGTCGGTGGCGGGTACCGCCGACGCGCCCAAGGAGCCGTCGGCGCGGGCCCGCGACGTGGCGAAGCGGCTGCGCTCGGAGCCCGACCGGGGTCCGGAGCCCTGGCGCGCCTATACGCCCGCGCGCCCCAAGCGGCGTACGGGCTGGTACGTGGCCGGGCTGGCGGCCTCGCTGGTGCTGCTGGTCCTGGCCTTCGTGCCGGGGCTGGCGGGGGGACTGTTCGGCGGCGCCGACACGTCGCCGCCGACGGCCGAGACGGAGCGCCCCACCCAGGCACCCCCGGTGGAGGCGGCCCAACGCCCCACCGCGGACGAGCCGTTCCGCGGCTCCCCGGCGGTGAACTGGGCGAGCGGAGCGGCGGGGATAACGGTGCCGAAGGCCGGGAGGACCGGCTGGATGAGCGCCGCCGAGGTCGGGCGGGCGCTGACCCGCAGCCGGGACTTCCTCGTCGCGTCCGCCTTGGACCGCGGGGTGCTGCGGGGTGAGCGGCCCGAGAAGGCGATAGCGCTGATCAACCCGTATCAGAAGGACGTCCAGACCCTTCTGAAGACCGCCTTCCGGACCCCGAGCGAGAAGTACGACCCCCTCCTCCTTTTCAGCCGCTTCCAGCCCTCCCGGGCCCACTTGGTCGGCGACGTCGTGAAGACCCGGGGCCGGCTCACGTACGAGGAGGGCGAGCAGGGCGCGCTCCAGGTGACCGCCGATGTCACCTTCGTCTACCCGGTCACCCGCGCGGACGCGAGCGACGCTGACGGCGACGATGCTGACGGCGGCGACGACGCCGTCAGCGAGGACGACGAGATAGTGCGCACGATCGTCCGGCGCGAGCTGGTCATGAGCTGGGACGACCCCGACAAGGTGATCACCGAGCCGGGCACGTTCTCGATCGTCTCGTACAAGTACGACATGACCAACGGCGGCTGCGGCGCCCCCACCGGCTACTTCACCCCGCCCTTCGGCACGGCCCCTCAGACGGACGGGTCCGTTACCGAGGTCGACCCGTACGACCGCAGCGCGCCGCTCGGACGGCCCGAGTCCGCCGAGGACGAGTGCGGGAGGGCGACGCGGTCGTAGCCTCGCGGCCTCGTTGACTGGGCTCGCTGGCGGTTACCGCGTCGCGGGTTGGCGCGGTGCTGGTTCACGCAGTGCGGTCACCGCGTCGCGACGGCCAGTGCGGCGCGGATGGCGTCCTCGCCGGCCGGCTGGCCCTTCTCGTCCGAGTAGGGCCCGTACGGCGTCCCCCATACCGGCGTGCCCGTCTCCTGCCGCCAGCTGTCGGCCAGCGGTCCCGCGTCCACCACGCCGTACCCGAGGGACTCGATGAAGGCGGTCACCGCCGCCTTCGCGGGCCCGGAGTCCCCTGCGATCGGCAGGTAGGAGCGGTCAGCCGCCCCCGCCGGGCGGCCGAGTGACAGCAGGTGCTTGAAGAAGATGTTGTTGAACGCCTTTACGAGCAGGGCGTCCGGGATGTTCCACAGCAGCAGCTCGCTCGATGTGAGCGACGTGCTGTCCAGTTCGGGGATGTGCCCGTCCCGCTCGGGACCGTAGTTGCATGTGTCGATGACCGTCTTCCCGGCCAGCGGCGCGGCGGGCAGGTCGGGGAAGGCGGCGAGCGGCACGGTGACCACGCCGATGTCACCGGCCGCCGCCGCGTCCCCGCTGGTCGCGGCGGACGCGCGCGGCCCCAGGTCCGCGGCCAGGTCCGCGAGCGTTTCGGGACCGCGCGAGTTGCTGAGCACGACCCGGTGCCCGGCGTCCACGGCGAGCCGCGCGAGGGTGCTGCCGATGTTTCCGCTTCCGATGATGCCCACAGTCGTCATGATTCCCAGCGTCCTTCCAGAAGAGCCGAACTTGTGTTGATGTGCCGGGCCCGTCGCGATGCGGGTCCCTGCCGTGCCGTCAACTGGCGGTGAAGTAATGGCCGTTGTCCAGACCGGCGAGCAGGCCGGGCTGAGTGGGTTCCCAGCCGAGGGTGTGGCGGGTGATGAGGCTGGACGCCGGGTAGCTCTGCGTGACGATGTTCGCGAGGAAGCCGAAGTACCCCGGCACCATCAGCACATCCGCGGGAACGCTCACCACGGGCAGGCCCAGACGACTGCCGATGGCCTCGGCCAGCTCGCGGAGCGAAATGCCCCCGTCCGCCACCGCGTGCCAGTACGCGCCGGCCGGCCCTTTCTCCAGTGCCAGGCGGAACAAGGCGGCCGTATCGCGGATATGCACGGCGTTCCACAGGTTCGCGCCGTCTCCCGGGTAGCCGACGTACCCCTTCTCCTTCGCGAGCGCGATCAGCCGCACGAGGAAGCCGGCGCGATCGGTCGTGCTGTGCGCGATGTTGGCGATCCGTACGACCGAGGACCGCACGCCCCGCGCGGCGAGGTCGATCACGGCGGTCTCCACGACGTTGCGAACGCGCAGGGTGCCCCGGTGCTCGTCGCCGCCGGGAAGGGCCGGGTCCTCCTCGGTGACCGGCCGGCCCAGGTTCCCCGGCGAGCCGATGCTCCCCGCCGCGACCAGCGGCTTTCCGGTGCCCGTCAGCGCCTCGCCGTACGCGAGCATGATCGGCAGCTCCGCGGCGGCCACGGCGTCGAGCCCGCCGGAGGGAAGCAGATCCTGCCGGTGCGCGACGTGGACGACCCCGTCTGAGTCGGCGGCCCCCTCCTTGAGCCCGTCGAGATCGTCGAGGCCGCCACGACGCACCTTCGCACCGAGAGCGGACAGCGCCGCCGCGGCGGTGTCCGACCGGGCCAGGCCGGTGACCTCATGCCCGGCGGCGATGAGTTCGGGGACGATATAGGAACCGGAATGGCCGGTCCCGCCAGTAACGAATACGCGCATGTTAGCGGCTGCTCCTTGTGCGTGATGTGGGTGGAATTCCTTGCGCCGAATTCCTTGTATTCTGAATTCACTGTGTGAGGTGTCTATTTGAGGGTGCCATTGGCCTGAGCGGGCTGTCCAAGACCTCTTTCAGCTGTGGCGATACCCTGGAGGCATCGCCCGGACCGGGAGGCCCCATGGATCTGGATCTGCGCAAGTTGCGCTACTTCGTCGCCGTCGCCGAAAAGCTGCATTTCGGCCGCGCCGCCGATGAGCTGCACATCGCGCAGCCGGTGCTCAGCCGGCAGATCCGCGCGCTGGAACACGATCTCGGCACCCCGCTGCTGACGAGGGACAGCCACGGCGTGGCCCTGACCGACGCCGGCAGCCAACTGCTGACCGACGCCGGCCCACTGCTGGCCTCCGCGCACGCGGTCCGCCACCGGGTGACCGTGGCCGCGCGCGGCAGCCGGCGGATCATGGTCGGCTTCCGGGCGGGAATCCCGGTCGCCCCGGCGGTCCGGCTGTTCGCCGAGCGGCACTCTGAGGTGATCGTGGACGTACAGCGGATTGACGGGGACGATCAGGCCCCGATGCTGCTCGACGGCCGTATCGACATCGGCTATGTGCGGCTGCCCATCGACGAGGCCGGGCTCCGCGTCGCCCCGCTGTACACCGAGCCACGGGTCGCGGTGCTGCCCGCCGGCCACGAACTGGCCGGCCGGGAGCAGATCACCGAGGCCGACCTCGCCGGCGAACCACTGGTCTGGCACGCTGACCCGAACACCCAACCCACCCGCCGCCCGCATCCCAACGCCGGGTACCTGGTGCGCGGGGTCGACGAGACACTCGAACATGTCGCGGCCGGCCGAGGCGTCTCGTTCCTGGCCCGCTCTGCAACGGTGTTCTACTCACACCCGGACATCAGCTACGTACCCGTCCCGGACCTGGCCCCCGACCAGGTATGCCTGGCCATGGCGGCAACACGCACCTCGCCGGTGGTGGACGACTTCTTCACGGCGGCGCAGTCGGCGGCCGAGATCACGGCGGAGTGCGGAAACTACGAAATGTGGCAACAGGGAAACGGCGCCGTTTTCTAGGAATGCTTGTCGCTCAATTCCGGCGTGTGCGGGTCAGTACCAAAGAGGTAACTGGGGTGGGCCGGTGGTGAGGTGCTGGGCGCTTGGTGCGGGGTGGGCCGCCCCTCCTTTTGCCAGTGTCGCGCCTCCAGGGGAGGTGTAAAGGGCGCTCCTTCGTCGCGTCGGCTTCGCCGATTGCGCTTCGCTTCACCCTTGACACCTCCCCTTCCGGCGCGTGTACGGGAGAGGGGGCGGCCGGGGGGAGGGGGCCCGGGGGGTGGTGCCGTACTGCCACTCGGTTCAGGGTCCGGCGGGCGGGTGGGCCCTGCGGGGCTGCGCGGCAGAGGATTGGGGTGGTCCGACACCGGCTCGGCGGCTGACGGTCCGCTGTTTGCTGAGACTCAAGCCCCGCTGGTCACTGTTGTGTTGTGGTGCCCGGAAGGCGGGTGGGTTCTGCGGCCCGGCCGGGTCTGCGGGCCGGATGCCCTGCCTGCATGTCCTATATGGACTAGTTTGGTGACCCGTTGGGGCTCTCCTCAGGCGGTACATGTGTCCTCAGGTGCATTAGGAGCACTCCACGACGCATGGACGGCCTTCAGCGGCCCACTTGCCGCCACCCGCGTCTCAGTAACCCCACAACCCACACAACGGCGCCCAGCGGGGCTTGAGTCTCAGCACACAGCGGACCGTCAGCCGCCGAGCCGGTGTGGGACCGCCCCATTCCTCTGCCGCGCAGCCCCGCAGGGTCCACCGGGCCGCCGGACCCTGAGCCGAGTGGCAGAACAGCGGACCCCTTGGGCCCCCTCCCCCAGTGAACCCAACACCCTGGGAGCACTCGGGCGGCGGACCGTTTCCGCTGGTCACAAGGGGTTTTACATGGCTACAGCGACGCGCGGCAGGCACCTCTCGGTCCCTACAGACCGTATGAACAACGTAGCGAGCACGCCCGACGACCGGCCCGAAGTCGACCTGTTGCTGAGGAAGTCCAAGATCGTCCGCGAGGGGGAGCGCGCCCTCTCCATCCGTGCGCAGGAGGAGCGGGGCCGTGCGTGGGCCGCTGAGAACGGCTACCGGGTGCGGCGGGTGTGGAAGGAGAACCTGTCTGCCTGGTCGGACGTGAAGCGGCCCATGTATGACGCAGCCATGGACGCCGTCCTCGGCGGAGAGGTCCCCGCGCTCTGGTGCTACGCGCTCGACCGGTTCAGCCGCAAGGGTGCCGAAGCCGTGGTGCCGATCCTCGGCAAAGCGCGTGTGATCTTCGATTACGAGCGGCTCGACTCGATGGACGAGCGCGACCGCCGATGGATCATCGACCGCGCGGAGAACGCCCGCGAATACTCCCAGCGCCTGTCCCACAACGTGCGGGGTACGAAGAACAGGCAGCGCAACGAAGGACGCTGGCTCGCCAAAGCGCCGTTCGGCCTGGTCGCCCACCCGGACACGCGCCGGCTCTCCCCCAACCGTGCCCCGTACCTGTGCCTGATTGAGGGCCGCCGCGAGATCTCCCCGTGGGAAGTAGTCGTCCGCATCTTCAAGGAGATCGCCGAGGGCGTGTCCTCGCGTGCCCTGTCCCGCAAGCTCAACGCCGAGGGCATCTGCACATCCACGGGGAAGTCATGGACCGGCGCGGGCATCCGGGCGATCATCGTTCACCCCGCCTATGAGGGATGGCTCACCCTCACGCACTCCGGGAAGGTGCCCGCGCACTACGTCAACGAAGCCGGACAGCGTGTCCGCTGCGTCGATGACACGGTCCTGCCCGAGATGATTCCGGCCGAGACAGCGTCCCGCGCACGGCGGATCCTCAGCGGTCACCAAACCATCGTCAACACCACCGCGCCCACCCCCGGACGCAGCCTCCACGCGCTCACCGGACGGCTCCGCTGCACCGGATGCGGATACGCCATGTCCAAAGACGCAGACTCCTACGTGTGCCAGCAGCACGCGGGCGGTGGGCACTGCCCCGCACCTGCGTCCGCCACCCGCACCGCACTGGAAAAGTACGTCGTCGCCGAATGGGCCGCGAAACTCGGCGAGACAGGCGACGAAGACGAACTCATGATCGCCGTAGCCGAACGGTGGCAGGCACTCACCCGCCCCGAAGAAACACAGACAGTCCGGGACGCACGCGCCGAACTCAAAGCCGCACAAGCCAAACTCGACAAGTTCATGGCCGACGACGCAGCAGACTTCTACACCGGACGCAGCGCCCGCTACCGCATCCCCCACAAGAACGCCGCCGAACGCCGACTCGACAAGGCCGAAGCACGCATCCGGGAACTCACCGGAGACACGCGAGTCGATGTCTCGGTCCTCATGGACGGCGACGCGCTCACCAAGTGGGAAGGCTCCGATCCCGCCACGCGACGCGACCTGTTGGGCCTCGCCATCGACACCATCCACGTCACCAAAGCAGCCAAACGCGGAATCAAGTTCAACGGCAAGCAGCGCGTCACCATCGAATGGGCCACCCCCGAACCCACCACCGACGACTACACCGAAGCCGCGTAACAGCCCCTGCAAGCCAGAGAGAGCCCCGGACGGCCCCCAATGCCACCGGGGCTTTCCCCTACCGAACAATTTCCGCCGGGGGCGTTCCTCGCCGAAATGCAGGCACTCCTCCGTCCCTACTATCACCGAGGGGCCGTTCAGGAGGCCGGGCAAGGTCTGCTCTCCACTAGAACCCAGGGAAGAGGCGGCGGATCGCCGGGGGCATGCGACCAGGCCAACCGGAGATGAGACGTGAATCACAGGCCTTGAATGTCGGGTTTCGATGGCTCTACTGGAACCTACCGCCCTCTATTACAAGTGAGGGAACCTATCGACACGGAGGGGCGGACGGCAACGCCCCAAGTCGCGCAACGGCCCCTGTAGAGCCGCGATCTGCCCCCCAGACGGCGCGGGAGACTACGGGGCTTCCTCATGCCCTCCCAGGTAGGCGCGCGGGGCCGCGATGAATGGCTATGCAGGAAACCCTCCGGCCCTACCAAGGGTGCACCCATGCGTCGCGCGCAGACGGCCCGAGGAATTCGCCCCGCCCTGCAAGGACCGCAACCTCTCGCGCTCGCTGTGACGTAATGCGGGACACCACTGGTCCCTACAGCAGGGAGAGACGAACCCCACCGTCCGCAGACGGACACCCCAGGAGGACGACATGACGACACAGCACGACTCACTCATCAGTGTGCTGAAGCGAGCACGGTCACGGGCGCGCGCCCTGGCAGAGAGGGACCACCGAGCAGCCGAGGCACACGCGTTCGTGAGCGAGGCTCTGAGAGCCGCTGAGAGCCCGTACAGAGCCCCCGTGTGCGAACGGGACGGCTGCCCTCACACCGTGCTCTACGCGGGTCGTGGGCGGCTTCCCCTGTACTGCTCCGGCGCTTGCCGGGAGTGGGCCGCCCGCCGCCGGGCGAAACAGCAGCGGAAGGAGGGGTGAGGAGTGCTGTTGTTACTAATCTTTTTGACGAGTAACACAAAATAGAAAGAAGTAAGAAAACTTAAGAAGAAACAGGAACCGTCGCCACACCATCGGATTCTGTAACAGACCCTCGGAGGGAGCCCTCTTGGGCTACTACGCGCCCGACAACCAACTGACCAACTGCGGACGCTGCGGCGAGTACCTGACCGGCAGACAGGAACGCTACTGCTCTCCGGCATGCCGACAGGCCGCATACCGCGCCGAACAGCGCACCACGACCCGCCCGCCCATGAAGCCGTGCCCGCTGTGCGGGGAACTCTTCGAAGTGTGGCACCCGCGCAAGCGGTACTGCGACTACAACGACGAAGCAGGGTTCGTCTGCATCAACGCGCAGGAAGACATCCTCGAAGCCGCTGAGTTCGCGCGAGAGGACCGTATGACGGCAGAGTGCGCCCATTGTGGCGAGCCCGCCGGTTGGACCGGCAGAGGGCGACCCAAGCGTTTCTGTACGCGCCGCTGTAGACAGGCCGCTTACCGGAAGCGCGTAGCCGAACAAGCCGCGTAGCGAGACCAGTTCCCCCCTGACATGTCACGGGGGCTTTTTCATGCCCGAACAACAGTAAGGAGGGCTGTCCTCGTTCAGCACGGACGGAGACAGCGAAAACACATGAGCGATATCGAGAACGTCAGCAGCAAGGAAGTCCAGCCGGGAGCCGGCCAGGAATCCCCGGAGACTGCCACCGAGCGTGTCACCGCAGAAAGCAATGGGAATGAGATAGCACCCGTTCCGGAGCTTGACGAGATGCGCGCTCAGCTTGAGGTAGCACAGAGCCGAATCGAAACCATGCTGATGCGAGAGGTTGAACACTTCGCAAAAGAGCGGCTTGCTGTTGCCTCGGATATTTTCGATCTCGGGAAGCATCAGATTTCCGACCTGCTCGACGATGCCGGGTACGTGAGCGAAGAGAAGACCACCGAAGCAATTGACGCGCTGTTGAAGTCCCGTCCGATGCTTGCCGTAAATCCGCCGTTCTGGGGTGACGTCGGCGGCGGACAGCGTGCTTCCTATGACCACGACACGCCCGATTGGAAGTCAGCCCTGCGGGGCTCCAGCTACTGACACGCCGAAGCACTGATTCCGACACGCCCGAAAGAACAGAGGTAAACATGTCTATCAACACGTACACGCCCGGAGTTCAGGGCATTCTGCCTGACGAGTACGGGGCGCTGGTTGAGAAGCCGGTAAAAGAACTTTCCCTGGCTATGAAGCTGGGAACTGTCATCAACACGTCCAGCAACGTCTACCGCATTCCGATGCTGGTAGACGATGTGACCGTTGGTGCGGTAGCTGAAGGTGCGGAGATCACTCCGTCGGATGCGAAGTTTGATGAGAACCAGGTGAAGCCCGCCAAGTTCGCGGGGCTCACTATCATCAGCCGCGAAATGGCCGAGGACAGTTCTCCATCCGCAGGGGAGCAGGTAGGCCGCTCGATTGCACGCCAGATATCCAAGAGCGTGGACAACGCACTCTTGAATGCTCTTTCCGATCCGAACCCGGCCGGTCTCGGTTCGTTGAAGGGGATTTCGAAGGTGGCGGCCCCGGTCGTTTACGCGAATCTGGACCCGTTCGAGGAAGCTATTTCCCTCTCGGAGTCTGCGGGAGGAAACATCACCGCTTGGGTGATGAGTGCAACCACAGCGCTGGAAATCGCCAAGCTCAAAGATGAGACCAACTCGAACCGGAGTCTACTCAACACGGATATGACAATGGAGGGACGGCGGCAGATCCTCGGACGGCCGGTGTATGTGTCGCCATTCGCACAGCCGGACATTGTTTACGGAATCAGTCGGGAAGAAATTCTCACCATCGTCCGTACTGATACCCGGCTCGACGTGGACAAGTCTGTTTTCTTCACCAGCGACCGCGTAGCGGTAAAGGGAACCATGCGAGTCGCTTTCGGCTTCCCAGTGGAGGGCGCACACGTCCGTATTCAGAACGCATCCGAGTAACAACGACTGGCCGGGGGTTCACCAATGAGCCCCCGGCCCGGAAGGACCCCATGCCCCGAAAACCCCGTACCCCCTGCACCATCCCCGGGTGCCCCGAACTGACCACGGGTGGCCGTTGTGCGGCCCATGAGCGGGAAGCGACCGCACAACGCGTGACACCAGGGACGAGTGCGTACGGGCGACTGTGGCCCCGTATCCGCCGTGCATACCTGTACGCGAACCCGTGGTGCGTGTTGTGTGGCCGGTTGGCGAACGTGGCGGACCATTTCCCGTTGTCACGCCGCGAGTTGCTCGCGCAGGGTGTTTTGAATCCGGATACTCCGAAGCATCTTCGGCCGTTGTGTGTCGCGTGCCATAACCGCGAAACGGCCCGGAAGCAGCCTGGTGGGTTCGCTGCTGAAGCGAAATCCCGTCGTGAGGCCGGCGAGCGTCCGCCGTTCTGACCAGGCGGGTACCCCCTGCCCCTCGCGATCCTGCACGAGAGGGAGGAGAAAAACTCTCTCCGGAGCTGAAGGCGTTTTTGGGGCCCTAATCGAACGCATCAAAAGGAAGCGAGAATTTATGGCCGACCGATACCGGCCCATGTCTGCTGTTCAGCGGGCGCGCGAAGGTAACCCGTCAAAGACATCGATCAAAGAGGGAGTGGTAATCCCTCGCGCAATCCTCACCGAACCGGACTGGAGCGAGGTTTTCAAGACCTCACCCGATCCTGCCGTTGAATCAGCGAACGAGCGTTGCCGCGATATGGCTTCTGTCGAATGGCGGCGCGTAGTACCGGTGTTGGAAGTTGCCGCCGGTATTGGCGAAGTAGACCATGCGACCGTCAAAGACTTGTGCGTGTGCGTCGCACGGATCGACCAGGCGGAACGGGATCTCTCAGAGCGCGGGCTGATGGTGACCGCCGAGCGCGGAACGGTGAAGAACGGCGCCGCGACGATCGCAGCGCAGTACCGGACGCAACTCGCCCGGTACATCAGAGAGTTGGGCCTCTCGCCGAGCGCGCGGACCGCTATTACTGCCCCGGAATTCGATGATGACGACTCGGATATCTGGGACTGACGCACAGCGACACGGAGCCCCCGCACTTGCTGCCCTGTCTAGGGGAAACGAGTGCGGGGGCTTGCTGTTTAGACTGCTAGCGCGGCGGGGGTTACTAGTCGCGCACGGTCGTATAGATCTCGGGCAGCGTGGTTTTTGATGTGTGGACGGATTCGCTTATACATGCCCGCGATTCTTTGATCCGCTCGCCCGGATTGGATCAATGGATAGTCGTCCAGGGCGAGATTCCAAGTTTCACACGCTGCCTCTAGGTGGCCAATTTCGAGTTGCCGTTCTGCGAGAATCGAGAGATGCCGGACGCGTGCTCGCCGATACACGGCATATCGCAACTGATTAGAGTTTTCCATGGCGGAGATTGACCCTGCGACATCGCCTAGTTCATAGCGAACTTGACTGACATGATAATTCAGGGATGACGGATCGTAGGATCCAAAAGGCTTGGATCGGGACTCGGCCTTTTCCATAGCAATTTCGGCCTCGTTGAGATATCCCAGCGCTTTAGAGCGCTCTCCGATTTGTGCCGCCGCGTGAGCTTGTTGCCCAGCCAAGAAAGCGCGCATTCGAGGGCCAGCCTGTGGGGAGGCTGCTGCGGCAGCATCGGCGAGCCGCATTGCCTCTTTTCCGTGCCCTAGGTCAACGGCCTGTACGCTCATTCCACGCAGCGTGGTGCAGTAGGTGAGATGATCCTCCGAAGCTCCGGCCAGTTCCAGGGCTTTCAAATAGTATTGCTGAGCCAATCCGTGGATGCCCTCATCGACAGCCATGTATCCGGTGAGATAGCACAGGTCGGAGGCTGCCGACATCATCGCTTTACGGACTTCCTCGGAAGCATCGGCCTTCAGGTATGGGGCGACCGTGTTTACGAGGAATGCCGCCGCCATCGGTCGGGCGTGTCGACCGCCGAATTGGTCATCGAGTTCTGATACTCGCTCCGTCATGGCGATGACCATTTCAACTTCATGCATCCCTATGCGCTGCGTTTTGCCCATCTGCACTGCTTCCATTCGCCCCACGACATCCGGCCAGTTGGGAACCGTAAGGGCGACAGAAAATAGGGTTGCTCCGACAACGCTGCGGCGGGACGGGTCCACGTCATGCCTCCCCAGGTCGATCAGCCCTTCCACCGTACTCGGATGGGCGTTCGACTCTTTCGGGGGTGCGGGGAACCCTGCCTCGGCGTGGGTGATGGGGCGGAGCAGTCTCCGGGCGAACGCTTCCAGGATGAGTGGCCGTACGCCCTCCTTGGGCATGTGCCCCTTCAGCCACTGATGGACTGAAGGTTCCTGGTATTTGAGCGGTGTTCCGCGTTCGGTTCCGATGCGGTTGATCGCTTGGGCGAGTTGGCGCATCGACCATCCGCTCTCGCGGTACAGCAGCTCAAGTTCTGTGTTCGGCTCCGGTGTCTTCACTGGTACCAACTCCCCGTGCAGATGGCTCTTAAGGGTCTTAAGTTCTGCCGCTGTGACAAGCGTAGCGCTGTGAGTAGTCGTCAAGTTGCCTTGAGTGAGTCGAGATCACTTCAGGAGGCGGGGCGACCATGGATGACCAGGCGAAACCAGCGAAACCCGCAGGTGGCGACGCTGACCTGTTATGTGAACTCATCCGGGCCGGTGGCTACTACGGGCTCGCCCCGGACTGGGTGCCCCGTGGTGGCTACACCGCGCCAACTCGTCCTGTACTGGCGCGTGTTGCTCTCCGGCTGTTGGCGCTCTCCGTGCCGGGTCCGGGTGAGACGTGGTGAGCCCGGTGAGAGGGCAGCCAACGCGGTCCGGGCTCCGGTGGCCACCGTGCCAGTGCGGACACCCTGAGTGCCCGGACAAGCCGCCCCCGCCGTACGCGGGTGACGACGACCGGTCGCGCAGTCCAGCCATGGAACGCATCCGCCCCGATCTGGAAAAGGCGAGAGACCGGACCAGGCGGAGACCCGGGTGACCGCACGCAATCGCCGCGCCGATACCGGAACTCCGCGCAAGGCTCCGCACTGCGGGGAATGTATCGGATTTCGTGAAGTCTGGTGCCCGGTGTGCTGCGGATTCGCGGGATGCGACGTCTGCCACTACACCTTCAAAATTCCCTGCCGGACATGTGCCGGCGGGGACGTGACGCTAGGAAAAATCCAGTGGTGAAGCGTGCCACGCAGGAGACCGGTTGGGCGCTCGCCGCCGCCGTTGTATGGGTCGGAATCTCCGTACTCATCATCGTGATTGTGACCCACGACAAGTAGCCCTCGCACCAGCACGGGAACACGTACCGCCAAGGAGCCAAAGACCCATGCCGCTGTTAACCCCCTACGTCGCCTTACTCAGTACCGAAGTAGCCACGCTCCAATCAGAGCTGGAAATCGAGGACAGCCCGAACGGGTACCGGCTCGCCTACAAGAAAACGCGCCCCGGGGACCGTGACAAGCACGGGAACTTGTGGGCCCGCATGGAAGAGACTCCGGGCCCGAGCAAGGTTCTCTATCACTCGATGCACCCGCGCCGTCAACGCGAATGCATGGAACACATGTTGTGTCAGGTGTGCGGGGAGCCCGCCGACCGGAACCGCCAGGGATGGCTGTTCATCGACTGGCAGCGCGTCGAATCTCCGCCGACATGGCCTGAGCGTTCCCTCACGTCGATGCCGCCCGTGTGCGCCGAACACGCCCGGGTGTCGGCGCGGCAGTGTCCGCATCTGCGCCACGGACCGTACGTCGTGCTGCGTGCTCGGAAAGCTCCCTTGTACGGGGTGGCGGGGATCGTCTACCGCTTGACGCTGAACGGTTGGGTCACCACTGAGGATGACGTGCTCTCCGCGTACAGCAAGAAGAGACTTCCGGGCATGCTCGCATCCCGGCTCTTCCGCGAACTGCGCGGCGTGACGGTCGTCGATCTCCCGTAGCGCGCCAACCCGCCGTGTTTGGTGGGTACTTCCCGGTGTCGGTGCCGGGGTGTTACGGTCCCTGACACAACATCAAAAAGAAACCCCGGCGAGTGCGTCAACACTCCCGGGGCGTGGCCGACAACCTCAGGAGTTGCCGACGTGCGTCACTCTATCGCGCGTGCCCTTGTGGCATGCCTGCGCCTCATCCTCGCCGCCATGCTGCCCGCTACCGGGAAGCGCCGCGCGGAACCCTCAGCAGTCCCCGCAGAGCCGTGCGCTCCGACGGTTGCCCCCTGGTCGAAGCCGTGGACCGGGCCCAGCTCTGCGGACGCCCGAGCCATCTTCCGGGCCGAAGAGACCATGCCACTCACCCCAGTGCAGCGGGAACGGCGCTTCGCCGTCGAGTTCGCGGCGCGGGGAGTGGAGTACCCGTACCGGTACCCGGATGATCAGTTCTCCGCCCTGGGGAGGAGCGCGTGACCAGGGCGCGACGGGCGGGGTAGCCCGGTCCTGAAGCAGCGCAACAGCCCCGTTCGACCACGTGTCGAGCGGGGCTTTCGCATGCCCGGATCCCGGTGTTTTCCCAGCTCCCAGGGTGTAGGGTCTCCCCCCGGCCGCCCCCCCTCTCCCGTACACGCGCCGGAAGGGGAGGTGTCAAGGGTGAAGCGAAGCGCAATCGGCGCAGCCGACGCGACGAAGGAGCGCCCTTTACACCTCCCCTGGAGGCGCGACACTGGCAGGAGGAGGGGCGGCCCGGCAGGCACCTGGCGTTCAGCTTCTCGCCCCCGTACACCCCGGTCTACCTCTTGGTACTGACCCGCACGGTTCGTATGTCTCATGCCGCGAAGAACTCCTCCAGCACCGGTGCCAGTACATGCGGCGCCACCTCGTGGGTCTGGCCCGTCAGGGTGCGGTGGCGGCCTCGGGGGAGGGCTGCCGCTGTGGCGCGGGCGGCGTCGCGGAGGAAGCGGGGGGAGGCGCCGCCGTCGACGACCATGGCGCGGACCCGGACCGCCGACAGCCGCTCGGCGGGGAGGGGCCCCCGGCGCAGTACGGCGTCGTCGTACGCCAGGGTGTGGGCCAGCGCCGTCAGGTCGGGCCACATCGGTGAGCGGCGCAGTCCGCCCACCGTCGCGCCCGCCGTTCCCACGGCCCGCAGGAACAGCTCGACCGCGTCGTCGCGCAGCCCCCGCGCCAGCAGCCCGGCCAGCCGCTCGCTGTAGGCCGGGCCGCTCGCGGCGCCGGCGCCTCCGCTGATGCCGCCGCTGCCTCCGTCAACGCCGCCACCGAGGACGTACGGCGGCTCGTACAGCGCGAATTGCGCCATCGGCAGCCCCGCCGCCGCGGCCTCCAGGACCAGGGCCGCGCCGGACGACATCCCGAGGACGGAGACGTCCGGACCCGCCATGCCGAGGAGGGCGGCGAGATCCTCGATCTCCCGTTCCACCGCGTACGGCGCGGTGTCGCCGCTGGCGCCGCGCCCGCGCCGGTCGTAGGTGATGACGTCGAACGCGGGCGCGAGCAGCTTCGCCAGCGGGGCCTCCGACTCCGCCGTACTGAACGCGCCCCCCACCAGAACGACCGGCGGTCCCTCGCCCGTCCGCCGGAACGCGATCGGGGTGGCGTCCCCCGAATTCACCATGCACACGTTGTTCATGCGGGTTCAGACCCCGGCGCCCGGCTCAACTCATCGGTCCGCGGAAAAGTTTTCCGCACCTTCTTTAAGAGGCGCGTCCAGAGGGGGTCCTCAGGCCGTCACCAACTCCGTGTCGTAGAAGCAGAAGTGGTCCTTGACCTGCGCGACCTCCTCCTTGGGCGTCGGGTACGCCCAGACCAGATCCGGGGCGCCGGGCAGCGACCAGTAGGACGCGTCGCCCTTGAACGGGCAGTGGGTGGTGGTCGCTGACGGCGTCAGCAGCTCGGTCCGTACATCTTGCGGCGGCAGGTAGTAGCGGACGGGACAGCCGGTCTCGCGCAGCACCAGCGGTCGGCTGCTCTCGGCCAGGAGCTGTCCGTCGCGTACGACCCGTACGTGCTCGGTGCCCTGCTCGACGGTGATGGTGTGTCCAGCGGTCGCGGTCATGGTGATCCGTCCTCTTTGAGGGATGCGAGGGATACGAGGGGTAGGAGGGACAAGGAGGGGTACGTCGGCCCCTCCCTGTTCAGCAAATAGATGCGGTCCACTCTTCCCGCGTCCTACCGTGCACCCATGAATATCTGTGTCTTCCTCTCCGCCGCCGACCTCGACGAGCGCTACACCCGCCCCGCCCGCGAATTCGCCGAACTGATCGGCAAGAGCGGGCACACCCTCGTCTGGGGAGGCTCCGACACGGGGCTGATGAAGGTCGTTGCCGACGGTGTGGCGGAGACCGGCGGCAGGCTGGTCGGGATCTCCGTGGGCTTTCTCGGCGCCATGGCCCGGCCCGACGCGGACGAGATGGTGGTCGCCAAGGACCTCGCGGAGCGCAAGGCGCTGCTGCTCGGCCGGTCCGACGCCGTTGTGATCATGGCCGGCGGTCTGGGCACGCTGGACGAGGCCACCGAGGTCCTGGAGCTGAAGAAGCACGCCGTGCACACCAAGCCGGTGGTGCTGCTCAACACGGCGGGCTTTTACGACGGGCTGAAGCAGCAGTTCCACCGCATGGAGGACGAGGGCTTCCTGCCGCTGCCCCTCAGCGACCTGGTGTTCTTCGCCGAGGACGGGGTGAGCGCCCTCGCGCACCTGGAGGAGGCCGCCGGCGTGCGGTGACGGCGTGCGGTGACGGTGCGAGGGGTGGCCGGGGTGATGCGACGATGACCGCATGGCTACCCATCTGATCACCGGTGCGGGCTCGGGCATCGGCGCCGCTGTCGCGCGCCGGCTCCACGAGCGCGGCGACGACCTGCTGCTGCTCGCCCGGGACGCGGGCCGCGCGAAGGAACTCGCCGCGGGTCTGCCCGGCGCCCGTACCCTCGTCGGTGACCTCGACAACCCCGGCCGGCTCTCCTGGGCGCTCGCCCAGCAGTCACTGCCCGACCGCCTCGACTCGCTCCTGCACATCGCGGGCGTCGTGGACCTGGGACAGGTCGGGGAGCTGACCCCCAAGTCCTGGCACCACCAGCTGAACGTCAACCTCGTGTCGCCCGCCGAGCTGACCCGGCTCCTGCTGCCCCAGCTCCGGGTCTCCCGCGGCCAGGTGATCTTCGTCAACTCGGGCGCGGGGCTCGCCACCCACGCCGGATGGAGCGCGTACGCCGCCTCCAAGCACGGCCTCAAGGCGCTGGCCGACGGGCTGCGCCAGGAGGAACGCCCCCACGGGGTACGGGTGACCTCCGTCTACCCCGGCCGTACGGCGAGCCCCATGCAGGTCAAGGTCCACCAGCAGGAGGGCAAGGAGTACGACCCCACCCGCTGGATCGACCCCGAGTCGGTCGCCACCGCGCTGCTCACCGCCCTCGACCTGCCGCGCGACGCGCAGATCGACGACATCACCGTAAGGCCGGGCCGATGAGCGACGAAAACGTCCACGAAAACGCCCACGACACCGCGCGGGACAAGCCCATCGGCTGGGGCCCCGCCACCGGCGTCGGCTCGCTGCCCGGCGGTGACGCCCGGGAGGCCGCCAAGACGGCCACCGGCGCCTTCGAGTCCTTCCCGTATCTGCCGGAACTGCCCGCGCGCGGCCCCGGCGCCGACATGATCGGCCGTACGGCCGGACTGCTGGCCGAGGTCTACGCGCGCGTGGAGCCCAGCGGCTGGCGGATCGGCGACCGGCCCGGCCGGGACACCAAGCGCGCCCGGTCCTGGCTGGGGGAGGATCTCGACGCGCTGGAGGAGTTCACCCAGGGGTACGAGGGACCGCTCAAGATCCAGGCCGTCGGCCCGTGGACCCTGGCCGCCGCGCTGGAGCTGCGCGGCGGCGAGTCGGCGCTGAGCGACCCGGGAGCCTGCCGGGACCTGGCCGCCTCGCTGACCGAGGGGCTCACCGGCCATCTCGCGGAGGTACGGCGCCGGGTGCCCGGGGCCGTACCCGTGCTCCAGCTCGACGAGCCGTCCCTCACCGCCGTTCTGCGCGGACACGTCAGGTCCGCGAGCGGCTACCGCACCCACCGCGCGGTCGACCGGCAGGTGGTCGAGAGCGCGCTGCGCGAGCTGACCGCGCTCTGCCCGGGGGCGACGGTCGTGCACTCGTGCGCGCCGGACGTGCCGTTCGCGCTGCTGCGGCGGGCGGGCGCGGCGGCGGTTTCGTTCGATTTCGGTCTGCTCACCGAGCGTGATGAGGAGACGATCGGGGAGGCGGTGGAGGGCGGTACGAAACTCTTCGCCGGAATCGTGCCGGGTACCGACGGCCCATTGTCAGACCCTGCCGGTAGCGTCATGGGTGTCAGAACGCTGTGGCGCAGGCTGGGGCTGAATCCGGGGACTCTCGCGGAGTCCGTGGTGCTCACTCCGGCCTGTGGGCTGGCGGGGGCCTCTCCCGCGTACGCCCGTGCCGCGCAGGCGTTCTGTGTCAGGGCCGCGAGATCCCTCGTGGACAACCCTGAGTGACGGCTCCGGCGACGGGCGGGGCTGGATCATGGTGAATCGGGAGGACGAAACGGTGGCTGGCGAACAGCGGAGCGAGAACTCCGAACACGCCTTGCAGGTGCCCGCGGCGGCGCGTGAGCGGCATGCCCTGCTCGCGGAGCAGATCGAGGAGCACCGCTTCCGGTACTACGTGAACAGCCAGCCGATCGTCAGCGACGGCGAGTTCGACCGGCTGTTCCGCGAGCTGGGGCAGCTGGAGGAGGACCACCCGGAGCTGCGCACGCCCGACTCGCCGACCCAGCAGGTCGAGCGGGCGTACGAGACGGAGTTCACCGCCGTCCAGCACCGCGAGCGGATGCTCTCCCTGGACAACGCCTTCGACGACGAGGAGCTGGCGGCCTGGGCGGAGCGCGTCGCCAAGGACGTCGGCACCCCGGACTACCACTTCCTGTGCGAGCTGAAGGTCGACGGACTCGCCGTCAATCTCACCTACGAGCACGGCCGGCTGACCCGCGCGGCCACCCGTGGCAACGGCCGTGTGGGCGACGACATCACGTCCAACGTCCGGACGATCGCCGAGATCCCGCACCGCCTCACCGGGGAGAACGTGCCGGAGCTGGTCGAGATCCGCGGCGAGGTCTACTTCCCCATGGAGGCGTTCCAGGAGCTGAACGCGCGTCTGGTGGAGGCCGGTGAGAAGCCCTTCGCCAACCCGAGGAACGCGGCGGCGGGTTCACTGCGCCAGAAGGACCCCAAGATCACCGCGACCCGCCCGCTGCACATGGTGGTGCACGGCATCGGCGCGCGCGAGGGCTTCGGCATCGACTGCCTCTCGCACGCGTACGAGCTGCTGCGCGGCTGGGGTCTGCCCACCGCCCAGCACAACAAGGTGGTCCAGGACGTCGCGGGCGTACGGGAGTTCATCGCGTACTTCGGCGAGCACCGGCACTCCGTCGAGCACGAGATCGACGGAGTGGTCGTCAAGCTGGACGAGATCCCCCTCCAGGGCCGGCTGGGCTCCACCTCGCGCGCGCCGCGCTGGGCGATCGCCTGGAAGTACGCGCCGGAGGAGGTCAACACCAAGCTCGTGAACATCCGGGTGGGCGTCGGCCGCACCGGCCGCGTCACTCCGTACGCGCAGGTGGAGCCGGTGACGGTGGCCGGCTCCGAGGTCGAGTTCGCCACCCTGCACAACCAGGACGTGGTGAAGTCCAAGGGCGTCTGGATCGGCGACACGGTCGTGCTGCGCAAGGCCGGGGACGTCATCCCGGAGATCCTCGGCCCGGTCATCGACCTGCGGCCGGAGGACGCGTACGAGTTCGTGATGCCCGCCGAGTGCCCCGAGTGCGGCACGGAGCTGAAGGCCATGAAGGAGGGCGACATCGACCTCCGCTGCCCCAACGCGCGTACGTGCCCGGCCCAGTTGCGGGAGCGGCTGTTCTATCTCGCGGGCCGCAAGTGCCTCGACATCGAGAACTTCGGTTACGTGGCCGCCGCGGCGCTCACCAAGCCGCTGGAGCCGGCGACGCCGCCGCTGGTGGACGAGGGCGATCTCTTCGACCTGACCATCGACCAACTGCTGCCGATCCGGGCGTATGTCCTCGACCCGGACAGCGGACTGCCCAAGCGGGACCCGAAGACCGGTGAGGAGAAGATCGCCCAGGTCTTCGCCAACAAGGAGGGCGAGCCGAAGCGGAACGCCCTGGCGATGCTCAAGCACATCGACGAGGCCAAGTCCCGCCCGCTGGCCCGGATCATCACCGGTCTGTCCATCCGTCATGTCGGGCCGGTCGCGGCCGAGGCGCTGGCCCGGGAGTTCCGTTCGATCGACGCGATCGACGCGGCCACCGAGGAGGAGCTGGCGGCCGTCGAAGGCGTCGGGCCCATCATCGCGGGCTCGCTCAAGGAGTGGTTCGCGGTCGACTGGCACCGCGAGATCCTGCGCAAATGGCGGGCCGCGGGCGTCCGTACGGAGGAGGAGGCCACCGGCGAGGACGAGGGCCCCCGGCCCCTGGAGGGGCTCACGGTGGTCGTGACGGGCACCCTGGAGCGGTACACAAGAGATGGCGCGAAAGAGGCGCTTCAGACGCGCGGAGCCAAGGTGACGGGGTCCGTTTCGAAGAAAACGGCCTTCGTGGTGGTCGGCGAGAACCCCGGTTCGAAGCACGACAAGGCCGTCCAGCTGAAGGTGCCCGTGCTCGACGAGGACGGCTTCACCGTCCTTCTCGAACAGGGCCCGGACGCGGCGAGGGAGACGGCCACCACCCCCGAGGAGCCGCCGGTGGCGGGGGAGGAGACGGCCGCCGCGGCCGAGGTGGCGGCCGGGGTCACGGGTGAGGAGACGGAAATCACTCCCGAGGAGTAATGCGGTCAACTCCCCGAGGATCAGGGCGCACACCATCGAATTCGGGCCGCCAAGGTCACCCGTTCGGCGCATACCAGACGGATCTGGATGGGCGGGTCGCATTCGGGCAACAGCGGTAGAGCGCTGCCCGTTGGGGCCCTTGGCGGCCTACTGTTGTGAGGTGCGCCTGTCGCGCGCGGCCGCGCAGTGCGAATCCGGCCGCGCTGACATGACGACGCGCCCATCGCGTGGCATCGGCTCCGCCGGCTGTGAGAGGGACGGGAATGAAACCGACCGAGAGCGCCGCCCCGGTCTCACCCCCGCGCGGATTCGCGGGATTTGTGGCGGGACGCGCGGGTATCGCGGCCAGGACGCCGGTTCTTGTGGTGGGTATCGCCGTGGCCGTCCTGGTGACCGGACTGGTCCTCACCCTGCACGACGGGCGGGCGCTCTTCCCCGGCTCCACGGCCGGCTGGGCGCTGGCCGTGCTCACCGGCATCATCGTGGGCCACCTGGTCGCGCTCGGCCGCGACCGCTGGTGGGGCGGTACGGGCTCCGGCGCCGCCCTCACCCTGGCGGTCCTGCTGCTGTACGGCTGGGTGGCGGCCGGGCTCGTCAGCCTGGCCGTCGTCGTCCTGGTCGGGGTGGCCCGCCGGCACCGCTGGCGGCTGGGCGTCCTGCACGGCGCCGCGGACATCCTGGGCGTGGGGGCCGCCGCGCTCGTGCTCGCGCTGTTCGGAGTGGTCCCCACCGTCGAGCAGCCCTGGCAGCCGCTGGACTGGTCCATCGGCAGCGCCCCGCAGATCGTGCTGGCCGCCGCCACACATCTCGTCGTCACCCGGCTGCTGCTGTGGTACGCGCTGACGCCGCAGCACAGCGGAGAGCCGGCCGGCGCCCGTACCGCCCTCTACCGGCAGGGCCTCGTCGCGGTCGCGCTGCTCGGGATCGCCCCGCTGATCTGTGTCGTCGCGGTCTCCCTGCCGGTCCTCCTGCCGCTGTTCGCCATCCCGCTGATCGCCCTGGACTCCACGCTCTGGATCGCCCGGGCGCGGGCCGAGGAGCAGTTGCGCGACCCCCTGACCAAACTGCCCAACCGGCAGTGGCTGCTGGAGCGCACCTGGTCGGCGCTGGAGGAGGCGGAGGGCCTCGGCGCCCGGTCCGCGCTCGTCCTGATCGACCTCGACCGGTTCCGTTCGGTCAACGACACACTCGGTCATCTGGCCGGGGACCGGCTGCTGTTGCAGATCGCCGACCGGCTCCGGCTGGCCCTGCCGCACGGCGCCGAGGCCGCGCGCCTCGGCGGCGACGAGTTCGCCGTACTGCTCCCCACCTGCGACTCCACGACGAGCGCGCAGCGCGTGGCGCGCCATCTGGCGGCCGAGCTGTCCTCGCCGCTGGATCTCGACGGCCTCACACTCGTCCTGGAGGCGAGCGCCGGTGTCGCCGTCTACCCCGAACACGCGGTGGACGCCGAGGGGCTGCTGCGCCGCGCGGACGTCGCGATGTACCAGGCGAAGCGGGACCGTACGGGCGTCGAGGTGTACGAGTCGAAGCGCGACTCCAACACCCCCGACCGGCTCGGGCTGCTGGGCGATCTGCGGCGCGCGCTGGACGCCGGCGAGGTCGAGCTGCATTACCAGCCGAAGGTCCGCTTCGACGGTCAGGTGGCCGGGCTGGAGGCGCTGGTGCGCTGGGTGCACCCGGAGCGCGGCCGGGTCCCTCCCGACGACTTCATCGCCATTGCCGAGTCCTCCGGTCTGATGCCTCACCTCACGGAATACGTACTGGAGAAGGCTCTCGCTCAGGTCGCGCGCTGGCGATCCCAGGGGCTGATGGTCCCGGTGGCCGTCAATGTCTCGCCGCGCGATGTGCACACCCCTGGTTTCGCGGGCGCGGTGGCGGCGCGGCTGGCCCGGCACGGCGTTCCGGCGGGCTCCCTCCAGCTGGAGATAACCGAGCATGTGCTGCTGGAGGACCCCCAGCGGGCCGCCGACACCCTCGCCGGGCTGACCGGGCACGGCGTGAAGATGTCCCTCGACGACTTCGGCACGGGGTACTCCTCGCTGGTCCATCTGCGCCGGCTGCCGGTGAGCGAGCTGAAGATCGACCGCTCGTTCGTGGCCCGGCTGGCGGTCGACACGGAGGACGCGGAGATCGTCCGCTGCACCGTCGATCTGGCGCACTCGCTGGGCCTGCTGGTCGTCGCGGAGGGCGTCGAGGACGACGAGACCTGGGAGCGGCTGCGGGATCTGGGCTGCGACGCCGTCCAGGGCTGGCTGGTGGCCGCCGCGATGCCGCCGCACGAGGCGACGGCCTGGCTGCTGGCCAGGGGCGAGCGCGGCTGGCAGCGCCCGGCGGAGCTGGCGGCGCGGGCGCTTGAGCAGCCGGGGGCGTCGGGGGCGGCTGCTTCGGCCTCGGCGGCGGCGTCGGCTGCTTCGGCTGCTTCGGCACAGGTGGTGCGGCAGTCGGGGCACGCCGTGCAGTAGTACGGCGTGCCCCGGTAGTGCGGCGCGTCAGTACAGCGCGTCCCGGTGGTACGCCGTGCGGCAGGTCGTGCCGTAAGGGCCGCTCCGGAGCCGTACGGGAGCCGTCCGGAGCCGTACGGGAGGGTGCGGCCGAGGTCGACGAACGGGGCCCGGGGGGTGAGCGTTTCGTGGCCGGGCGTCGCGGCCCATAGGATTGGGGCACATTCCCAAACACTCACCCTGAGGATCGCTGCATGCCTGGCATCACGCGCGAGGAGGTCGCCCACCTCGCCCGGCTGGCGCGTCTGGAGCTGTCCGGCTCCGAACTGGACCATTTCGCCGGACAGCTCGACGACATCATCGGCGCGGTCGCCCGCGTATCCGAGGTAGCCGACCAAGACGTACCGCCGACCTCCCACCCGCTGCCGCTGACCAACGTCATGCGCGCGGACGAGGTCCGTCCGTCGCTCACCCCCGAGCAGGCGCTCTCCGGCGCCCCTGCCCAGGAGCAGCAGCGTTTCAAGGTGCCGCAGATCCTGGGGGAGGACTAAACAGCCATGACGGACAACAGCAAGTCGGACAGCACCCGGTCGGACAGCACTCAGTCGGACATCACCAAGCTCACGGCCGCCGTGATCGCCGAGCGCATCGCCGCCGGTGAACTCACGGCCGTCGAGGTCGCCGAGGCGCACCTGGCCCGTATCGAGGCCGTCGACGAGAAGGTCCACGCCTTCCTGCACGTCGACCGCGAGGGCGCGCTCGCGCAGGCCCGCGCCGTCGACGCGAAGCGCGCGGCGGGCGAGAAGCTCGGGCCGCTGGCCGGTGTGCCGGTCGCGCTCAAGGACATCTTCACCACCGAGGGTGTGCCGACCACGGTCGGTTCCAAGATCCTCGAAGGCTGGATCCCGCCGTACGACGCGACGCTCACGAAGAAGCTCAAGGCCGCCGGCGTCGTCATCCTCGGCAAGACCAACATGGACGAGTTCGCCATGGGGTCCTCCACCGAGAACAGCGCCTACGGCCCGACCGGCAACCCGTGGGACGTCACCCGGGTCCCCGGCGGCTCCGGCGGCGGCTCGGCGGCGGCGCTCGCCGCGTACCAGGCCCCCCTGGCCATCGGTACGGACACCGGCGGCTCCATCCGCCAGCCCGCCGCCCTCACCGGCACGGTCGGCGTCAAGCCCACCTACGGCGGGGTCTCCCGCTACGGCATGGTCGCCTTCTCGTCCTCCCTCGACCAGGGCGGCCCCTGCGCCCGTACGGTCCTGGACGCCGCGCTGCTGCACGAGGCGATCGCGGGCCACGACCCGCTCGACTCGACGTCCATCGACGCCCCGGTGCCGCCGGTGGTGGAGGCGGCGCGCAACGGCTCGGTCGCCGGGATGCGCGTCGGGGTCGTCAAGCAGTTCCGCGGCGAGGGCTATCAGGCGGGTGTCGTCCAGCGCTTCGACGAGTCCGTCGAGCTGCTCCAGAAGCTCGGCGCCGAGATCGTCGAGCTGGACTGCCCGTCCTTCGACCTCGGCCTCGCCGCGTACTACCTGATCGCGCCCTCCGAGTGCTCGTCGAACCTCGCGCGCTTCGACGCCATGCGCTACGGACTGCGCGTCGGCGACGACGGCACGCGCTCCGCAGAGGACGTCACCGCGCTGACCCGCGAGGCGGGCTTCGGCGACGAGGTCAAGCGCCGCGTCATCCTCGGCACGTACGCGCTCAGCTCCGGCTACTACGACGCGTACTACGGCTCCGCGCAGAAGGTCCGTACCCTCATCACCCGGGACTTCGAGAAGGCGTTCGAGCAGGTCGACGTGATCGTCTCCCCGACGACCCCGACCACCGCCTTCCCAATCGGCGAGCGCGCCGACGACCCGATGGCGATGTACCTCGCGGACCTGTGCACCATCCCGACCAACCTCGCGGGCAACGCGGCGATGTCGCTCCCCTGCGGCCTCGCGCCGGAGGACGGCCTCCCGGTCGGCCTCCAGATCATCGCCCCCGCCATGAAGGACGACCGGCTGTACAAGGTCGGTGCCGCGGTCGAGGCGGCCTTCGTGGAAAAGTGGGGCCACCCGTTGCTGGAGGAGGCACCATCGCTATGAGCAGTGCATTGACCAAGGCCAAGGGTTTCAAGAGGTCCAGGGCCGGAACGTATCTGTCGATCGGGACCACCGCGTTCGGCGCCATCAGCGTCGTCAAGCAGGCCAGAACGGCCCGCGGCGAACACGACACGCTCCGCCTCGTCGACGCCGTCGTCTCGGGCGTCGCGATCGTCACGGGCGTGGCGCTGCTGCTGCGCGAGCTGAAGCGGCTGGGCGACGACGACGTCCTGCTGGGCTGAGCGGATGCCGGGGGCCCGCTCCGCGCGGGCTCCCCGGTACCCCTGCGCACCGCTGCCACGGAAGGAGGCGACACAGTGATCACCCGCATCGAGATCGACGGCTTCAAGTCGTTCGTGGGCTTCGGCCTCGACGTGCGCCCCTGCACGGTGCTCATGGGTGTCAACGGCGCGGGGAAGTCGAACCTTCTGGACGCGTTGGACTTTGTCCGGCGGGTGGTGGGAGCGGGCCTGTCGAAGGCTCTGGACGGGAGTAATCCACGGCTTACCGCGCGGGATCTGCTGCACCACACGGACCATCCGCGTGGGGAATACACCGCGCCCGGGCTGACCATCAGGGTGCGTATGATCGTCCCGAGCCGCTTCGGCCCGCTTTCCGTGGCCGTACGAGTGGAAGTTGAGCGCAGAGGGGCATCCGCCGGTCCCGCGAAGCTCGCTCTGCGCCGCGGCCGCAGTGGTGCATGGGTGAGCAGGCTGGACCGTACGGAATGGATGGACCGGCTGGCGCTGCCGACCCGGCTGCGCACAGCACTCGTCGCCTCGCGGGACCTGTTTGACGCTCATTACGAGTCGGACTGGGGGGCGTTGACCGAAGCCGGGTTGTCAGGCCCGGAGGAGCTGCTGGCGAGCATTCTGCGGGAGACCGCGACCTGGGAGCGGATCGCTCTCGATCCCCCCGGTATGCGCAGCCCGTTCGGCGGCGATGACGGGATGTCGTTGCTCCCCGACGGGCGCAACCTCGCCGCCGTACTCCATCGCCTGGACGGCGACGTACTGCGTGACATGGAAGCCGACCTGGCCGCGCTCATCCCCGAAGCCTCCGGGATCCGGCCGCTCTACGACGAGCGGCGCGGTGAGTACGACTTCGACGTACGGTTCCGGCACACCGGCTGGACCTCGCCACCCATGCTGTCGGACGGCACGCTGCGCGTCCTCGCGCTGCTCGCCGCCTCGTACGACGACCGGCGGGCCGGGCTGCTCGCCGTTGAGGAGATCGAGAACGGGCTCCATCCCACCCGGATCGCGGAGCTGGTACGGCGGCTGCGCCGGGACGGGGACGACTTCCCCGATCTGGTGGACCGGGCCGAGGAGGCCAAGGGGTTCCGCCAGCTCATCGCGACCACCCACTCGCCCGTCCTGCTCTCCGCCCTCCGCGACGACGCCTCCGGCAGCCTCGTCTTCCTGGAGCAGGCGTCCCACATCGACCCGGCGCGCCCCGGGATCTCGACCGTGACCCGGGCCCGCCCCGTGCGTAAGCCCCTCGCGGACGAGGAGCCCGGCGACACGGT
This sequence comes from Streptomyces paludis, assembly GCF_003344965.1. Classification (NCBI taxonomy): domain Bacteria; kingdom Bacillati; phylum Actinomycetota; class Actinomycetes; order Kitasatosporales; family Streptomycetaceae; genus Streptomyces; species Streptomyces paludis. The sequence goes on from NZ_CP031194.1 coordinate 5,756,391, forward strand.
CACGGTCGAGCAGGTGAAGCGGCTGCTGGAGTCCATGGGACAGGTGATCTCATGAACCGGGCACGGCCTCTCACGGCGGGACTGCTGGTCGAAGGGCCGAGTGATCTGCCCTTCCTGGAGCGGCTGATCATCCGGCAGTTGGAGGAGACGCTGCACGCGCGGGCCCTCAAGGCCACCGAGGTGCTCGCCCCCTGCTCGACCGGCTCCGTGTACAGCACCGCGGCGCCGAAGCTCCTGCTGGCGGCGGCCCAGGAGCTGGCCGGCCGGTGCGACGTACTCTTCGTGCACCGGGACCACAAGGAGATCCCCGACGCGGGTGTCCTGCTGGAGGCGCTGTCCCAGTTGCCGAAGAGCGCGGCGGTGCCCGTCGTACTCGGGCCGAAGGTGATGACCGAGTCATGGGTCCTGGCGGACCGGGACGCGCTGGTCCGGGTGCAGCCCGCCGCCGATCTGTCGGCGCATCCGCACCTTCAGCCGGAGGATGTGGAACAGGGTAATCCGGCGCCAGGGCATCCGGCCCACCCGAAACGCGTGCTGGCGAACGTACTCAAGAAGGCCCGGCGATCCGACCCCGGCGATTACTTCGCCCGCCTCGCCGACGAAGTGGATCTCTCCGTACTCGGAAAGCTGTCGTCCTACCAGCGCTGGCTGGCCGACACCGATGAAGCATTGAAGAGGAAGAAGTACCTGTGACCGTCATTGACCTGGTGTCGTACGAGGACGCGCTGGCGACCTACGACCCCGTCATGGGCCTCGAAGTCCATGTCGAGCTGGGCACCAAGACCAAGATGTTCTGCGGCTGCTCGACCGAGCTGGGGGCCGAGCCCAACTCGCAGACGTGTCCGACCTGTCTGGGGATGCCCGGATCGCTGCCGGTCGTGAACGCGATCGGTGTCGAGTCCGCCATCAAGATCGGGCTCGCGCTGAACTGCGAGATCGCCGAGTGGTGCCGTTTCGCCCGGAAGAACTACTTCTATCCGGACATGCCGAAGAACTTCCAGACCTCCCAGTACGACGAGCCGATCGCCTTCAACGGCCATCTGGACGTCCAGCTGGAGGACGGGGAGATCTTCCGCGTGGAGATCGAGCGCGCCCACATGGAGGAGGACACCGGCAAGTCGCTGCACGTCGGTGGTGCCACCGGGCGGATCCACGGGGCCTCGCACTCGCTGCTGGACTACAACCGCGCCGGGATCCCGCTCATCGAGATCGTCACCAAGCCCATCGAGGGCGCCGGCGCGCGGGCGCCCGAGGTGGCCAAGGCGTACGTCGCCGAGCTGCGGGAGCTGATCAAGGCGCTCGGCGTGTCGGAGGCCCGGATGGAGATGGGCCAGATGCGGTGCGACGTGAACCTGTCGCTGCGCCCGCACGGCCGCGCGGAGTTCGGTACGCGGTCCGAGACGAAGAACGTCAACTCGCTGCGCAGTGTCGAGCGCGCCGCCCGGTTCGAGATCCAACGCCACGCCGCGGTGCTGGACGGCGGCGGCACGATCCTCCAGGAGACCCGGCACTTCCACGAGGAGGACGGGTCCACCACCTCCGGCCGGATCAAGGATAACGCCGAGGACTACCGGTACTTCCCGGAGCCCGACCTCGTGCCGGTCGCCCCGGCCCGCGCGTGGGTCGAGGAGCTGCGGGCCGCGCTTCCCGAGCTGCCGCGGGTACGCCGTAACCGGCTCCGCGAGGAGTGGGGCGTCTCCGAGCACGACATGCAGTCGATCCTCAACGCCGGCGCCATCGACCTCATCGTCGCCACGATCGACGCCGGCGCCCCGGCCGATCAGGCCCGTAAGTGGTGGATGGGCGAGCTGGCCCGGCACGCCAACGAGTCGGGCCGCGCGCTGGACGAGCAGCCGATCACCCCGGCGCAGGTCGCCCGGATCGCCGCGCTCGTCGCCGCCGGCGACCTGAACGACAAGTTGGCCCGTCAGGTCATCGAAGGCGTCCTCGCAGGTGAGGGCGGACCCGACACCGTCGTGGAGAAGCGCGGGCTGAAGGTCGTCTCCGACGAGGGCGCGCTCGGCGCGGCCGTGGACGAGGCGATCGCGGCCAACGCGGCCGTCGCCGACAAGATCCGCGCGGGCAAGGTCGCCGCCGCGGGCGCGCTCGTGGGCGCGGTCATGAAGGCCACGCGGGGACAGGCCGACGCGGCGCGCGTGCGCGAGCTGATCCTGGAGAAGCTCGGGGCCGAGGGCTGACATAACGTTGAGGGCTGACATCACCTACGTACGAAGTACGTAGTACGTAGTGACGCCGTGGGGGCGGGGCGCCGGGGAGCCGGTGCGCCGCCCCTTTTCCTGCTTTCGCTCCGGTAAAGGCCCCTCCCCGTGAACACCATCGTCGCCGAGACCGTCTCCGTCGGGCTGCTGCTCGGCGTGCTGGCGTTCGCCGTCGTGCGCCCGCGCGGGCTGCCCGAGGCCGTTGTCGCGGTGCCGGCCGCGCTGCTGGTCGTGGCGCTCGGCGCGGTGTCGCCGGCGGACGCATGGGAACAGACCCGTACGCTCCTGCCGGTCGTCGTCTTTCTCGCGGCCGTGCTGGTGCTCGCCCAGCTCTGCGCCGACGAGGGGCTGTTCGCCGCCGCCGGGGACCTGGTGGCGCGGGTCTGCGGGGGCAGACCGCGCACCCTGCTCGGCGGGGTGTTCGCCGTCGCCGCCGTGGTCACCGCCGTACTCAGCCTGGACGCCACGGTCGTGCTGCTCACCCCGGTGGTCTTCGCCACCGCTGCCCGGGTCGGCGCCCGGCCCCGGCCGCATGTCTACGCCACGACGCATCTCGCGAACTCGGCGTCGCTGCTGCTGCCCGTGTCCAATCTGACCAATCTGCTGGCCTTCACGGCGAGCGGGCTCACCTTCACCCGGTTCGCCGCGCTGATGGCGCTGCCCTGGCTGGCGGCGATCGCCGTCGAGTACGCCGTTTTCCGCCGCTTCTTCGCCGCCGATCTGGCCGCCGGTGCGCACCCCGCGAAGGGCGGCGAGCGGCCCGAGGTGCCGGTGTTCACGCTGGTGGTGCTGGGGCTGACCCTGGCGGGGTTCGCGGTCACCTCGTTCGCCGGGATCGAGCCGCTGTGGGCGGCGATCGCCGGAGCGGCCGTGCTGGCCGCGCGGGCGCTGCGGCAGCGCCGTACGACCCTGCCGGGACTGGTCCGCGCCACGTCCCCGCTCTTCTGTCTCTTCGTCCTGGCGCTCGGGGTCGTGGTGAAGGCCGTGGTGGACAACGGCCTCGACACCGGGATCGGCCGGATCCTGCCGGCCGGCTCGTCGCTGCTCTCGCTGCTCGCCATCGCCGGGGTCGCCGCCGTACTGGCCAATGTGATCAACAACCTGCCGGCGATCCTCGCGCTGCTGCCGGTGATCGGGCCCGCGGGCCCCGGGCCGGTGCTGGCCGCGCTGATCGGCGTCAACCTCGGCCCGAATCTGACGTACGTCGGCTCGCTGGCCACCCTGCTCTGGCGGCGCATCCTCCATGAGCACGACAGCGAGGCCGAACTCGGCCGCTTCACCCGGCTCGGCCTGCTGACCGTGCCGGCCACGCTGGCCGTGTCTACGGTGGCACTGTGGGGGACGCTGCGGCTGATCGGAGGCTGAGCGCCGCTGTGACCGTACTCGTCTGGATCACCGAGGCCACCTGGCCGGCCTGTGTCGACGCGGCCCGGCGCTGCCCGGCCGGTGCCGGTGCCGCGCCCGACGAGCTGGCGCTGCTGCATGTCAGCGACGACGAGGTGGCCGCCGCCGCGCACCGCGCCTACGCGGGCCTCCTCGGCCGCGGCCACCGGCCGGACCGGGACCCCGGCGCCCGGCTCGAAGCCCTCTCCCGGCCGGCCGCCGCGGATCTCCTGGAGGCCGCCGCGCACCGGCTCGGCCGGCCCTGCGTGTTCCTCGAACACCACGGCCGGGTGGAGCACGAGGTCGTACGGGCGGCGGCCGGGGCGGAGCTGCTGATCTGCGCCCGCGACGGCGAGCCCGGGCGGCCGGGGCCGCACAGCCTCGGGCGGGCGACCCGGTTCGTGGTGGACCACGCCGAGTGCCCGGTGCTGCTGGTGTGGCCGTACGGCGCGGAGGTGCCGGTGCCGCCGCCGGTGTAGCCGCCCGTACCGCTGCCGGTATAGCTGCCCGCACCTCCGTCCGTACCGCCGTCGGCCCAGTCTTCGGGGGCGTTCACCTCGGCGCCTTTCCGGGGTCTTTCTCCTGCCATCAGCCGTCACTACCGTCCCTGGCATGTCACGGGAGATCTCGCGCAGAAGAATGCTCGCCCTCGGCTCCGGCGCCCTGGGTACGGCCGCGGTCGGATCGGTGCTGCCGCCGTCCCTCCAGGCGGCGCTTGCCGCCGAGCCGCCCGCCGGCGGGCTGGAGGCGGTCCGGCACGTGGTGATCCTGATGCAGGAGAACCGTTCGTTCGACCACTACTTCGGCACCCTGCGTGGGGTGCGCGGCTTCGGTGACCGCAACGCGGTGGAACTGCCCTCCGGGGAGCCCGTCTTCGCCCAGCCGGGCGCGGGCGCCTCCGCTGCCGCTGCCGCGCCGGGTGGCGGCCCGGCCGCCGTGCTGCCGTTCCCGATCCGGGACGCCGCCGCGGCGCAGCGCGAGGACCTCCAGTACATCGGGGATCTCGACCACTCGTGGGACGGCGGGGCCTCGGCCTGGAACAACGGCTGGATGGACCGCTGGGTCTCCGCCAAGACCGCCGCGACCATGGCGTACTACGACCGGCGGGACATCCCGCTCCACTACGAACTCGCCGACACCTTTACGGTCTGCGACGCGTACCACTCCTCCATCCACTCCTCGACGAGCCCCAACCGCAACCACCTGTGGAGCGGCTGGACCGGCTTCGAGGCCGACGGGCGGCGGGCCGTGGGCAATGACGCGTACGAGGAGGACACCCACCCGGGCTACCCGTGGCCGACCTACGCGGAGCGGCTGGAGAAGGCGGGCCGGAGCTGGCAGACATACACCGAGTGGGAGAACTTCACCGACAACAACATCGAGTTCTTCACCGTCTTCAAGGACATCGCGCGCAAGGCGCTCGCCCCGGCACGCGCGCTGTCCGGGCAGCCCGGCGCGGCCGGCTTCACGTACATGGAGGCGTTCTACGCCGCGGTGCGCGACACGGCGGACCCGGCCGGGCGCGAGCGGCTGCTCGCCGCGCTGGAGGAGGGCGTCGCCACCCTGGACCGGCGCGAGCGCTCGCTCTTCGAGCGGGGGCTGCGGCGGGTGGAGAGCGGCACACTGGCCGAGCGGTTCCGGGCGGATGTGGCCGCCGGGACGCTGCCCGAGGTGTCGTACCTGGTGCCGCCCGCGGTCGACTCCGAGCACCCCGGCTCCTCGTCGCCGGTCGCCAGCGCGGGCCTCGTCTACAAGGTCCTCGACGCGCTCGGGGCGCATCCGGAGGTCTGGCGCCACACCGTCGTACTGATCAACTACGACGAGAACGACGGCTTCTTCGACCATGTGCCGCCGCCCGTGCCGCCCCTGGACGACCCCGACGAGCGCTGGCGGGGCCGGCCGACCGGGCTCGGTATGCGGGTGCCGCTGCTGGTCGTGTCGCCGTGGACGGTCGGCGGGCATGTCTGCTCGCAGGTCTTCGACCACACCTCCGTCATCCGTTTCCTGGAGCGGTGGACAGGGGTGGCCGAGCCGAACATCACCGCCTGGCGGCGTACCGTCACCGGCGATCTGACCTCGGCGTTCGACTTCACGGACAGCCGGAGCCTGCCCGCGGTGGAACGGCCCGCCGCCGTACCGCCGTTCACCGGCCGCTGGCGGCCCGTACCCCCGGCCGAGCAGCGGATGCCCGTGCAGGAGCCCGGCGTCCGCCCGGCGCGCCCGCTGCCGTACCAGACCGACGCGTACGGGCGGGTCGGCGCCGACGGCCGCGCCTTCGAGGTCGTGCTGAGCAATACAGGGCGCGCGAGCGCGCACTTCGCGCTCTATCCGTACGCGGGTGAGTTCGCGGTGCCGCAGCACCGCGATGTAAGGGGCACGGCGCAATGGACGGTGCCCCTTACCGGGGCGGCCGGGACCGGGACGACCGGGACCGGGGCGGCTGGGACCGGGCGGGACGCGTACCGGTTCACGATCACCGGGCCGAACGGCTTCCGGCGCGAGTTCTCCGGTCCGGCGACCGGCCGGGGCGCCGAACTCTCCTCCTCCGTCGACCATCACGACCGCGATCTCCATCTCACCCTGCGCAACAGCGGCGACCGGTCGGTCACCTTCACCGTGCGCCCGCTCGGATACGTCGACGAGGCCGACCTGAGCGGCTGGACCCGGCGGATCACGGTGAAGCCGGGCAAGGAGCGGGCCGTGGTGCACTCGGCGGCCGACGCCCACGGCTGGTACGACATCGAGGTCACCGCGGACGAGGTCACCGCGGACGGTGTAACTGAGGACAGTGACGGGCACGCGCGCGTGCCGTTCCGCCGCCGCCTCATGGGGCATATCGAGAACGGCCGGGTGAGCGTATCCGGGTAGCGTCCGCACCCGCCTCGGCGCTGCCCGAGCCTTGGCCGCCGCATGAACGACATGCGAATATGCGCACGTCAGAAGCTGTATGCGGCAGTGCAGAGGAGCAGGATGTTCGCCGTACCGCTCGGGGACGACGCCGAGTTGTGTCCCCTTGAACCGTGGCAGGCGGGGGAGTTCCTCGCGCACATGGACCGCGCCCGCGATCTGGTGGACGAGCACATCGGGCTCGCCGAGGCCGTCACCGATCCCGAGTCCGCCCTGGCGCTGCTCACCGCGTACGCCCGGAAGCAGGCGGCCGACTCCGGGCGCATCTACGGGATCCGGGTCGGCGGCACGCTGGTCGGCGGGGTGCTCTTCCGCGTCTTCGACGCGCGGGCCGGCAACTGTGAGGTCGGCTGCTGGCTGGAGCCCTCGGCGACCGGCCGCGGTCTGGTCACCCGGGCCGCGCGGGTGCTGATCGACTGGGCTGTCGAGGAGCGCGGGATCCACCGTGTGGAGTGGCGGGTCTCCACCGAGAACGCGGCGAGCATCCGGGTCGCGGAGCGGCTCGGCATGGTCCGGGAGGGCGTGCTGCGGGCCGAGTATCTGCACCGGGGGCGGCGGGTGGACGCCGAGGTCTGGTCCGTTCTGGCACCGGAATGGCGCGCGGCCCGGCATTCTCAGGAAGCTCTCAGACACGCCCCCTAGCGTGCGCCGTATGAACCCCACCCCCGAGACCCAGACCCCCGAGACCGACGCCGCCGATCTGACCAAGGCGGTGGCCGGGAGCGACGCGAAGGCCGAGGTCACGGACGCCGAGGTGAAGGACACCAAGGCCAAGGACGCCGAGGTCAAGGACCAGGTCAAGGCCGACACCAAGGCCGACACCAAGGCCGACACCAAGGCCGGCACCACGACCGCGGCCACCGAAGTCGCGGTCGCGGACGAAGCCGAGCAGGAGGACCAGGACGAGGAGGCCGATGACGCGGAGAACGCCTACGACGACGAAGAGACCGCCGCGGCCGGCGGCTCGTCCGGTCTTGGCTCCGCGGCGTCTGCCGTCCTCGCCGTCTGCCTCGGCATCGTCGCCCTCACCGGCACCTGGACCAGCCGTGTCCTCGCGGAGCGCCAGGGGCTTGTCGGCCAGCTCAAGACCGGTCAGTCCGCCACCGCCGAGCAGCAGATAGCCGCGATCTACGGTGACGCCTGGCATGTCACCGCGGCCGTCAACGGCGGTGTCGCGCTGCTGGCGCTGATCCTCGGCGCGATCGTGCTTGTCCTGCCGGTGGGACGTACCGCCTGGGTACGCCCCTTCGCGCTGGCCGGCGCGGTGCTCGGCTTCCTCGGCCTGCTGACGGCCGTCGCCATGTACTTCGATCTCTTCGCGGCCATGCCGACCACCTCCTCCTGAGGTACGGCCCGAGGCACGGCGCCCCGGCCCGGGTACGGCCTTAGGCCGTACGTCGGTCCTTACCCGGGCCACACCCTCTTTCTAAGGCACCGGGGCCCGGCAACATGCGGCACACTCCCGATGCGGCTCCACCCCCTGGGAGACGAAGGTTGAGGCATCAGCAGGACGCCACAGCACTTCCCCGGGGGGACACACGATGTACGCGTACGAACTTCACCAGATCCGAAGCGCCGAACTGCTCCGTGAGGCCGCCGACCGGCGTCTCGTACGGGAGGTCCGCCGGGCCGGCAAGCAGGCCCGGCGCGCGGCCCGGCGACCGGCCGCGAACGCCCCGGAGGGGCAGGCGAGTCCGCCCCGCGACCGGTTCGGCCACGCCGCGTGACCTGGCCCGATCCGGCCGGGGCGGGTGCGGGTCCGGGCGCGGGCCAGGGACCGCGGCAGGGACCCGGCCAGGGACCCGGCCGGGGAAAATCCAGTGCCCCGTTGTCAGACCCCTGTGCGATGCTCGGCACCGTGGAGACCAGGTCTGTCAGCCCGGTGTTCGTCGGCAGGACCGACGAGCTGACCGTGCTCACCCAAGCGCTCGCCCGCGCCACCGCGGGCGAGCCTCAGGCGTTGCTCATCGGCGGCGAGGCCGGGGTCGGCAAGACCCGGCTCGTCGAGGAGCTGCACGAGGTCGCGTGCGCGCGCGACGCCGTTGTCGTGACCGGCGGATGCCTGGAGATCGGCGCGGAAGGACTGCCGTTCGCGCCGTTCTCCACCGCGCTGCGCTCCCTGCGCCGCCAGCTGCCCGACGAGCTGGCCACGGCGGCCGAGGGCCAGGAGGACGAGCTGGCCAGGATCCTGCCCGAGCTGGGCCGGTCCCACCGGGGCGCGCTCGACGAGGACGGCACCGCCCGGCTCTTCGAGCTGACGGCCCGGCTGCTGGAGCGGCTCGCGGCGGACCGTACGATCCTGCTCGTCCTGGAGGACCTGCACTGGGCGGACGCCTCCACCCGCCATCTCCTCACCTACCTCGTCCGCGCGCTGCGCCGCGGCCGGCTCGTCGTGCTCGGTACGTACCGGGCCGACGATCTGCACCGCCGCCATCCGCTGCGTCCGCTCCTCGCCGAGCTGGACCGGCTGCGCTCCGTCCGCCGGATCGAGCTGTCCCGGTTCAACCGGGCCGAGGTACGCCGCCAGCTCACCGGAATCCTGGCCGAGGAGCCCGATCCCGCCCTGGTGGACCAGATCTTCGAACGCTCCGACGGGAACGCGTTCTTCGTGGAGGAGCTGGCCTGTTCCATCGGCACCGGCTCCCGCGCGGGACTGAGCGACTCGCTGCGCGATCTGCTGCTCGTCCGGGTCGAGGCGCTCCCCGAGGACGCCCAGCGGGTCGCCCGGATCGTCGCCGAGGGCGGCACCACCGTCGAGTACCCGCTGCTGCTGGCCGTCGCCCGGCTCGCGGAGGACGATCTCATCGAGGCGCTGCGGGCCGCCGTAGGCGCCAACATCCTGCTGCCGAGCCCGGACGGCGACGGCTACCGCTTCCGGCACTCCCTGGTGCGCGAGGCGGTCAGCGACGATCTGCTGCCCGGCGAGCGGTCCCGGCTCAACCGCCGTATCGCGGAGGTCCTGGAGGCCGACCCCGGGCTCGTACGGGCCGATGAGCGCACCACCCGCCTCGCCAGCCACTGGTACCACGCGCACGACCCGGCGAAGGCCCTGCCCGTCGTCCTGCGCGCCTCCGTCGAGGCCCGGGAGCGGTACGCGCACGCGGAGCAGCTCCGCCTGCTCGAACGGGCCATGGAGCTGTGGGACAACGCCCCCGCCGACGTACGGGGCACCCTGCGCCCGCCGGACGACCTGGACGCGTATCCCGCCTGCGGCGGCGGCAGCTCGCACGCGTCGCCGCTGCGCTTTCTGGATCTGATGGCGGAGGCCACGAGCGCCGCCCGCGTCGGCGGCGATCACGAACGCGCCCTGGCCATCTCGAAGAAGGCCCTGCGGATCCTCGACGGGCAGGAGGAGGGGAAGGACCCGCTGCGCGCCGCGTGGTTCTGGATCCAGCGCTCCCTGCTCGTGCAGAGCCTGACCCGCGGCGACGGCTGGCGGGAACTGGCCACGGCCCAGGAGCTGGTACGCGGCCTCCAGCCGTCCGCTGTGCACGCGGAGGTCCTCACCATGGTCGCCACCTGGGGCGCGCTGCACCGGCCCGGCCCCGATGTACTGGCCGGCGCCGAGCGCGCCGTGGAGTACGCGCGGCTCGTCGGCGCCGAGCACACCGAGCTGAACGCGCGTCTCACCCACGGCTGGCTCACCGCCGACGCGGGCGACGCCGAGGCGGGCATCGCAGAGATGTACGCGGCCCGTGCCCGGGCCGTCGAGCTGGACGCCGTCGGCATCCTGGGGCGCGCCAGCGTCAATCTGCCCTCCACGCTGGAGAGCAGCGGACGCTCGGAGGAGTCGGTGAAGGTCGCGGAGGAGGGCATCGCCTTCACCCATCAGCGCGGGCTCGCCGACTCGGAGGCATGGGTCCGCTCCAACCAGGCCCAGTCCCTCTTCTCGCTCGGGCGCTGGTCCGAGGCGGACCGTGTCCTCGCGGCCGCGGCGGATGTCGCCCAGTCCCAGAAGGCGCGCGGGCTGATCGCCATCCATCGCGCGGAAATATCCCTGGCCCGGGGTGACTTGGACGAGACCCGGCGTCAGGTGGAGCTGAACCGGGGCTTCTTCGGCACCCACGACTTCCAGCCGCAGCATGTGATCCCCCCGGCGAGGCTGATGATGACCCTCGCCTCGCGCCAGGGGCAACTGGCCGCCGCCCGAGCCGAGTTCGAGCAGATCACCACCAACGGCTTCCCCCTGGGCACCCATCGGTACGCGCTCCCGCTGCTCTGTACGGCGGCGGCGATCGAGGCCGACGCCCGAGGGCTGCCGGACGCCGACGCGGGCCGGGCGGAGGTGCTCGCGACCGTACGGGCCCTCGGGAAGCGGCAGCCGGCCCTGGTGCCCGTCTGGCAGGCGTACGCGCTGCTGCTGGAGGCCGAGCTGGCCCGGGCCGAGGGCCTTCCCGCGCCGGAGCGCTGGACCCGTACGGTGACCGCCTTCGAGGGCGTCTCGCGCCCCTACGAGCTGGCGCACGCCCGGCTGCGGCTCGCGGCGGCCCTGCTGGACTCCGGCACCGATCGTACCGAGGCCGCCGAGCCGCTGCGCGCGGCCCACCTCACCGCCACCGCGCTCGGCGCGCGCCCCCTGGCCGACGAGATCGAGCTGCTGGCCGGGCGGGCCCGGATCGGTCTCACGGGCGAGCCCGACACGGCGCCGCCCGCCGACCCGGTCCGCGCCCTGGGCCTGACCCCGCGCGAGCGGGACGTACTGCGGCTGGTCGCCGCCGGGCACAGCAACCGGGGGATAGCCGAGGAGCTGTACATCTCGCCGAAGACCGCGAGCGTCCACGTCTCCAACATCCTGGCGAAGCTGAGCGTCTCGGGACGTACGGAAGCGGCGGCGTTCGCACACCGCCTCCGCCTCTTTCAGCCCTGACGATCCTCGTGGTCCTCGTGGTCCTGGGGATCCTCCGGACCGGAATCGTCCTCGTCCCGCACCCGTATCGTCACCTTGCCGGACGAGAGGTCTATCGGGCCGCGCCCCGGGTCGCCGGACTCGGTGTCGACGCGGCTCAGCTCCAGCCTCTTCCGCTCCTCATGGGTGTGCTTGCGGCCCGGCGCGAAGATCTCCTCGAACATGTTGAACACGGTCCGCTCACACCCTCACCCTCACTTGACCGTCAGCCGAAGGATCCTGTCGTCCCCCGCTCGCGGGGTGCCCCGGCCGTCCGTGTTACTGCTGACCAGCCACATCCCGTCGCCGCCGGCCGCGAGCACCGTCCGCAGACGGCCGTACTTCCCCTCCAGGAACGCCTCGGGGGCCGCCGCGGATTCCCGGCCCGCCAGCGGAATCCGCCAGAGCCGTGCCCCGCGCAGCCCCGCCATCCACAGGGAGCCCTCCGCGTACGCCAGACCGCTCGGCGACGCCTCGTCCGTCCGCCACTGCGCCACGGGGTCCACATAGCCGGACCGGCCGGCCTTCCCCTCGACCACCGGCCAGCCGTAGTTCTTGCCGGGCTCGATCAGGTTCAGCTCGTCCCAGGTGTTCTGGCCGAATTCCGCGGCCCACAGCCGGCCCGCCGCGTCCCAGGCCAGGCCCTGCACATTGCGGTGGCCCAGCGAGTAGACCACCGAATCCGCCGACGGGTTCCCGTGCACCGGCTGCCCGTCCGGCGTCATCCGCAGGATCTTCCCGCCCAGCGACTTCGGGTCCTGCGAGAGCCCGGTGTCGCCCGCCTCGCCCGTGCCCGCGTACAGCATGCCGTCCGGCCCGAAGGCGATCCGGCCGCCGTTGTGGATGGTCCCCTTGGGGATGCCGCGCAGTACGGTGTCGGGCGCGCCCAACTGCTGCCCGGCGGGCTTCTTCGGGTCGTACAGCATCCGGGCGACGCGGTTGTCCGACTCAGTGGTGAAGTACGCGTACACGAGACGGTCCGAGGCGTACGAGCGTGAGACCGCGATCCCCAGCAGACCGCCCTCGCCCGCCGGGGAGACCCCCGGCACCGAGCCGATCGTGGTCTGCTTGCCGCTCTCCGTGTCGACGCGGGTGATCGTCCCGTCGTCGCGCGAGGAGACGAGCAGCCCGCCGTCCGGCAGGGCCGCCAGCCCCCAGGGCGACTTGAGCCCCTCGGTCAGCGTGGCCGCGACCTCGACCGACCCCTTCGCGGGCGGTGGCGGCGACGGGCTGGCCGATCCGTCCTCGGACGGCGCCGCCGCCGGGCTCGACGCGGGGCTTCTGCCGAGGTCGGGCGCGCGGTCGGACGAGCATCCGGTGGCCACGAGGAGAGCGGCAGTGGCACACACGGCCGTCACTGCTGAACGCTGCACGGGTCCGTTCCCTTCGACGAGACGAGACGAGACGAGATGAGCTGAGACGAGCTGAGACGAGTTCGGGCGGGATCCTGCGGAGGAAAGACCGCCGTCTCCTGTTCATACACCGCCGCCCCGCCAGGAGTTCCCGACGCGGCGCCCGAACGCCACGCATGACACTCAGACCCACGACTCCCGTACCGGCGGCAGCGCCGCGATCTCGGCAAGATCGCGCTCCGACAGCGTCAGCGCCGCCGCCCCCGCGTTCTCCACCGCCCACTCCACCCGCTTCGTCCCCGGCAGCGGCACCACATGGCGCCCCCGGCTCAGCACCCACGCCAGTGCCACCTGCGCCGGAGTCGCCCCGTACCGCTCCGCTATCCGCCGCAGCCCGACCACCAGCGGCTGGTTCGAGGCCATGATCTCGGCCGTGAACCGGGGGTGGCGGGCCCGTAGATCGTCCGGCTCGAAGCCCTGTCCCGGAGTGAGCGTGCCGGTCAGAAAGCCGTTGCCCAGGGGCATCGCCGCCAGGAACCCGATCCCGCGCGCCTCGCACCACGGCAGCAGCCGGTCCAGTGCCTCCGGCGACCAGACCGACAGCTCCGCCTCCACCGCGCTCACCGGAAACACCTGCTGCACCCGCTCCAGCTGCCGGATCGTCGACTCGTGCAGATGCGCGCCCGACCGCCGGCGCGAGGCGCGCGCGCCCACCGCGCACAGCCCCAGCGCCCGTACCTTCCCCGCCCGCACCAGCTCCGACATCGCCCCCCAGGTCTCCTCGACCGGTATCTCGGGGTCCGCGCGGTGCAGCTGGTAGAGATCGATCACATCGGTCTGGAGCCGGCGCAGCGAGGCGTCACAGGCGCGCCGTACATAGTTCGGCCGGCCGTTGGCCACGATGTGCTGATCGCCGACGAGCAGCCCGCACTTGGTCGAGACGAAGACCTCGCCGCGCCGCTGCCCGACCACCCGCCCCAGCAGCAGTTCATTGGTGAAGGGGCCGTACATGTCGGCCGTGTCGAGCAGGCTCGTCCCGGCGTCGAGCGCCGCGTGCACGGTACGGAGCGACCGGTCGCCGCGCTGCTGCGAACCGGTGTAGGCCCAGTGCATGGGCATGCAGCCGAGTCCGACCGCCCCCACGTCGAGCGCCGCCGCGCCGAGAGTCCTGCGCTCCAACTGCCCGTACCCCTCCCAAGACCGACCGGCGCCGCCCTCAAGCTAACCTCATCACCCCGGCGGGCTTCGCATAGCCTCCTGACCATGACTTCAGACGTATGGCTGCCGCTTCCGGCGGACGAGATCGAGGGCCTTCCCGAGGGCCTGGACTACCGCTTCTGGGACGGCGGGGAGGACTATCCCGCCGACCCGGCCGACTGCTCCTTCTATGTCGTCCCGTACATGTCGCGGCCGGGGGTCGCGATACGGCCACTCGCCGCCATGACCTCCGTACGCGTCGTGCAGACCCTGTCCGCCGGTGTCGACAACGTGGCCCCCGCGCTCGGCGCGCTGCCCCAGGGCGTACGGCTGTGCAACGCCAAGGGCGTCCATGAGGCCAGCACGGCCGAACTGGCCCTCGCCCTGACGCTCGCCTCGCTGCGTGGGCTCCCTGACTTCGTCAGGGACCAGGACCGGGGGGAGTGGCGGTCCGGCTTCCACCAGTCGCTCGCCGACAAGTCCGTGCTGATCGTCGGGTACGGGTCGATCGGCGCCGCCATCGAGGACCGGCTCGCGCCCTTCGAGTGCGCGCGGGTGGCGCGCGTCGCGCGCTCCGCCCGCACCACCGGGCGCGGTCCGGTCCACGCGTTCACCGAACTGCCCGCGCTGCTGCCCGAGGCGGATGTGGTCATCCTCTCGACACCGCTCACCGACACCACGAAGGGCCTGGCCGGAGCCGGTTTCCTGGCCCGGATGAAGGACGGCGCGCTGCTCGTGAACGTCGCGCGCGGCGCGGTCGTCGACACCAAGGCGCTCCTCGCCGAGCTGGAGAGCGGCCGGATCCGGGCGGCCCTCGATGTCACCGACCCCGAACCCCTGCCGCGGGACCATCCGCTCTGGCATGCTCCGGGTGTCCTGATCAGTCCCCACGTCGGCGGACCCACCTCCGCCTTCCTGCCCCGGGCGCACCGGCTGCTGGCCCGGCAGCTGACCCGATTCGCCGCCGGGGAGGAGCTGTTGAACGTCGTCCTCACCACCGAGGGCTGAAAGAGCGGGCGGGCGGCGCCCGTTCACCACGCTCCGCACCCGTACGGACACCCTCGCCGGACCCCCGATGGCCACAACACCCCAGGTCGTCACGGAGAGTAGAAGAACTATGTCCCTGAGTGACGAGTCTGGTGTATCGTCCCGATCTGGGGGCTGTGCCGTGCCCGGGGCGGCGCGGCGGAGCGATCAGGAACAGAGGGGGGCGACGGGCGATGTACGGCCAATGGACGAACGATCCGACGCGGCAGGGACGCCGGCGGCGGCCTCCGGACACCTCGGAGCGCACGCCGGCACGGACACCGGCACCCGCACAGCCACCGGCACCCATGCCGACAGCGGCACCGACAGCGGCACCGACAGCGGCACCGGCTCCGGAATCGCGCGGAGCGGTCCGGTGAGCGCCGAGGGCATGGCCGTCGCCGGGCGCGCGGTCCCCGGCGGCGGCTCGGGGCTGCTCCCGCAGCTCGCGCTCGCCCTGATCTGCGGCGGATACGCCACCGGCGCGGCGCTGGGCTGGGGCTCGGAGCGGCTCGCCCTGTTCATGGGCGACTTCGGGCTCAGTATCGCCGCGCTGATCGCCGCCGTCTCCTGCTTCTGCTACGCGCGTGGCCACGTCAGCCGGTTCCGGCCGGCCTGGCTGCTCTTCTCGTTCTCCTCCGCGATGGCCTCCGCCGGGAACGCCGTCTGGGGCTGGTACGAGGTCGTCCTCGGCCGGACGGTCCCGAGCCCGTCCCTCGCGGACCTGCTCTTCCTCTGCTTCGCGCCGCCCGCCATCGTCGGCCTGCTCGTCCTGGCCAAACGCCCGGTCAGCCGGGCCGGCTGGGTCTGTCTCGCGCTGGACTCCTGGCTCATCGGCGGCTCGCTGCTCACCCTCTCCTGGAGCCTCGCCCTCGCCCGTACGACGGCGATCCCGGGCGAGAGCGTCCTCCAGTCCGCGCTGTCCCTCGCCTATCCGCTGCTCGACATCGTGCTGGTGAGCATGGTCCTCGCGCTGCACTTCCGGCGGGCCACCGGCAACCGCTCCGCGGTCAACACCGCGATCGCCGCCCTCGCCCTGACCGTGCTCTGCGACGCGCTGTTCACCTCCCCGCTGCTGCGCGACACCTACCGCTCCGGCCAGCTGCTGGACGCCGGCTGGTTCGCCGGGTCGCTGCTCCTCGCGTACGCGCCCTGGGGCGCGCGCCGGATGGCCGAGACCGCCCCCGCGCCGCCCCGGCCCGGGCGCCACACGACCCCGATCGCCAGCTCGCTGGCCGCCCTCACGCCGTATCTCGCCGCGGCCGTCTGCACCCTCGGCATCCTCTACAACGTCATCGAGGGCCGCCGGGTCGACCGCGTCGTGGTCCTCACCGGCTGTACGGTCGTGCTCGCGCTGGTTGTACGGCAGGGCATCATGCTCGTCGACAACATCGCCCTCACCCACGAGCTGGCCCACAAGGAGAACCACTTCCGCTCCCTGGTGCAGGGCTCCAGCGACGTCATCATGATCGCCGCGCCCTCCGGCATACTCCGCTACGTCAGCCCCGCCGCGGCGGGTGTGTACGGGCGCGACGCCGAGGACCTGGTCGGCGCCGAGCTGGCCTCGATCATCCACCCGGACGACCTGGGCCGGGTCATCCGCGAGGTCCGGCGCTTTCTGGCCGCCCCGCCCGCGGAGGAGCCCACGACCCGGATCGAGTGCCGGTTCCGGTCGGGCAGCGGCGGCTGGCTCAACGTGGAGTCCACCGTCAACCGCCACCAGGGCGGGCTGATCTTCAACAGCCGGGACGTCACCGAGCGCGTCCGGCTCCAGGCCCAGCTCCAGCACAACGCCGAGCACGACCCGCTCACCGACCTCCCCAACCGCGCCCTCTTCACCGAACGCGTCCGCCAGGCCCTCTCCGGCCGCCGCGCGACCGACCCCGGCACCGCCGTCCTCTTCATCGACCTCGACGGCTTCAAGGGCGTCAACGACCGGCTGGGCCACCAGGCGGGCGACGAGCTGCTCATCATGGCCGCCCACCGGCTCCAGGAGTCCGTACGGGCCGGGGACACCGCCGCCAGGCTCGGCGGCGACGAGTTCGCCGCCCTTGTCCTCGGTGACGGCTCGCGCGACCAGTCCGCCCGGGAGTACCAGGTCCACGAGATCGCCGACCGGCTCCGGCTCCGGCTCTCCCAGCCGTACCGGATCGACGGCAACGACGTCCGGGTCGCCGCCTCCATCGGTGTCGCCTTCGCCGAGCCCGGCATAACCCCCAGCAGCCTCATGCGCAACGCCGACCTCGCGATGTACCGCGCCAAGGCCGCCGGCAAGGACCGTGTCGAGATGTACGCGCCCCAGATGCAGGCCGACGTGGTCCGCAGGACCGAGCTGGCGGCCCGGCTGCGCACCGCCCTGCACGACGGCGAGTTCACCCTGCTCCACCAGCCCGTGGTGCATCTCACCTCCGGCCGGATCACGGCGGTCGCCGCCCAGGCCCGCTGGCGCTCCTCCCAGGGCATCCTGTTCACCCCCGCCGAGTTCCTGCGCGTCGCCGACGACGGCGACCGCACCGCCGAACTCGGCCGCTGGCTCCTCGAACACGCGGTGGAGGAGGCCGCCGAACGGATGCGTCTCGGCCATACCGTCGTGCCGGTCACGGTCCGGCTCCCGGCCCGCAGACTCCTCGACAAGTCGATGCCGCCCGGCGCCGTCGAAAGCCTGCTCGCCCGCCACCAGCTCCCCTCGGGCGCCCTGCTGATCGAGCTGTCAGACAGCGACCCGCGCGCCTCCCTGGACGAGCTGGAGCACCGTCTCGTGGCCCTGCGCCGGCTCGGCGTCCGGATCGCCCTCGACGGCTTCGGCAGCGGCTACGCGGCCATCAGCGCCCTGCGCAGACTCCCCGTCGACGTCCTCAAGCTCGACCGCGGTCTGGTCGAGGGCGTCGTCGAGTCCGCCCGGCTGCACAAGATCACGGCGGGGCTGCTCCGGATCGCCCGCGACCTCGGTATGCAGTCCGTCGCCGACGGCGTGGACGTTCCCGAGCAGGTGATCGCCCTGCGCGCCATGGGCTGCACCCACGGCCAGGGCATGGCCTTCTCCGGGCCGCTCGACGAGTACCGGCTGCGCCGGGCCCTGGCCGTCGGCGCCTTCCCGCTGCCGGGCGGCGCGCCCCTGCCCGTCCTCACGCGCGGCGCGCTCCCCGGGCGCCGCCCCCGGCCGCCGGTCCCGCAGCAGGTCCCCCAGCAGGTCTCCGACCGGATTTCACGCCCCACCATCCGCTCGAATAGTGAGACGCCTGTCCCACCCACTTGACAGCCGGGGTGGGCCGGGAGGAGGGTCGCTTCCATGCGCACCCGAATTCTCGTACTTGGAAAGCGCGTCGGCTGAAGCAGAGCGTCTCACCCGCTCCGCAGACCGCACCGACGCGCTCCCCTCGCCTGCCTCACGGCACGGGGGGTTTTTTGTTGCACCGGAACGTCGCAAACCCTCGCAAAAACCTCGCACACCCTCAGCTTCGAGAAGAGAATGCCGATGACCGACCAGGCCACCGGGGCCCACCATCCGCAGCCGCGGGCCCGTAACGGCGGACAGTCCTCCGCCTCCCTCCCTGTCGAGCACGTCACGGGCGCCCAGTCGCTCATCCGCTCTCTTGAGGAAGTGGGCGCCGACACGGTATTCGGTATCCCCGGCGGCGCCATCCTCCCGGCGTACGACCCGATGATGGACTCCACCCGGGTCCGGCACATCCTCGTCCGCCACGAGCAGGGCGCCGGCCACGCGGCCGAGGGGTACGCGCAGGCCACCGGCAAGGTCGGGGTCTGTATGGCGACCTCGGGCCCCGGCGCGACCAACCTGGTCACCCCGATCGCCGACGCGCACATGGACTCCGTGCCGATCGTCGCGATCACCGGCCAGGTGGCCAGCGCGGCCATCGGGACGGACGCCTTCCAGGAGGCGGACATCTGCGGCATCACGATGCCGATCACCAAGCACAACTTCCTGGTCACCAAGGCCGAGGACATCCCGCGGACCATCGCGGAGGCGTTCCACATCGCCTCCACCGGCCGCCCGGGGCCCGTCCTGGTCGACATCGCGAAGGACGCCCTCCAGGCGCGTACCACCTTCAGCTGGCCGCCCACCCACGATCTGCCCGGCTACCGCCCGGTCACCAAGCCGCACGCCAAGCAGATCCGCGAGGCCGCCAAGCTGATCACCCAGGCGAGCCGCCCGGTGCTGTACGTCGGCGGCGGCGTCCTGAAGGCCGGCGCCACCGCCGAGCTGAAGGTCCTCGCCGAGCTGACCGGCGCGCCCGTCACCACCACCCTGATGGCCCTGGGCGCCTTCCCCGACAGCCACCCGCTGCATGTGGGCATGCCGGGCATGCACGGCTCGGTCACCGCCGTCACCGCGCTCCAGAAGGCCGACCTGATCGTCGCCCTCGGCGCCCGCTTCGACGACCGTGTCACCGGCAAGCTGGAGAGCTTCGCGCCGCACGCCAAGATCGTCCACGCCGATATCGACCCGGCCGAGATCGGCAAGAACCGCGTCGCGGACGTGCCGATCGTCGGGGACGCCCGCGAGGTCCTGGCCGATCTCGTCCAGGCCGTCCAGGCCGAGCACACCGACGGCCATGTCGGCGACTACACCGCGTGGTGGAACGACCTCAACCGCTGGCGCGAGACCTACCCCCTGGGCTACGACCAGCCCGGCGACGGCACCCTCTCGCCGCAGCAGGTCATCCAGCGCATCGGACAGCTCGCCCCCGAGGACACGATCTTCGCCGCGGGCGTCGGCCAGCACCAGATGTGGGCCGCCCACTTCATCGAGTACGAGAAGCCCGCCACCTGGCTGAACTCCGGCGGCGCCGGAACGATGGGGTACGCCATCCCCGCGGCCATGGGCGCCAAGGCAGGGCAGCCGGACCGTACCGTCTGGGCCATCGACGGCGACGGCTGCTTCCAGATGACCAACCAGGAACTCACCACCTGCGCCCTGAACAACATCCCGGTCAAGGTCGCGATCATCAACAACGGCGCGCTCGGGATGGTCCGCCAGTGGCAGACCCTCTTCTACAACCAGCGCTACTCCAACACCGTCCTGCACGGCGGTGACGGCAGCGGCAGCGCGCCGACCGGCGGCACCCGCGTCCCGGACTTCGTGAAGCTGGCCGAGGCCATGGGCTGTGTCGCCATGCGCTGCGAGTCCCCGGACGAGCTGGACGCGGTGATCGCCAAGGCCAACGCCATCAACGACCGTCCCGTCGTGATCGACTTCATCGTCCACGAGGACGCCCAGGTCTGGCCGATGGTCGCCGCCGGCACCTCGAACGACGAGGTCATGGCCGCCAGGGACGTCCGTCCCGACTTCGGCGACAGCGCCGACGACTGAGCCGCGAGAACGAGAGAAGAGACGGACACATGACCAGGCACACCCTCTCCGTTCTGGTGGAGAACACCCCCGGCATCCTCGCCCGGATCGCCGCGCTGTTCTCCCGCCGCGGTTTCAACATCGACTCGCTCGCGGTCGGTGTCACCGAACATCCCGACATCTCCCGCATCACCATCGTGGTCAATGTCGAGGAACTGCCCCTCGAACAGGTGACGAAGCAGCTCAACAAGCTGGTGAACGTCCTGAAGATCGTCGAACTCGAGCCCGGCGCTGCGATCCAGCGCGAGCTCGTCCTGGTGAAGGTCCGCGCCGACAACGAGACCCGCTCCCAGATCGTCGAGATCGTCCAGCTGTTCCGCGCCAAGACCGTCGACGTGTCACCCGAGGCCGTCACGATCGAGGCCACCGGATCGAGTGACAAGCTCGACGCCATGCTCAAGATGCTGGAGCAGTTCGGCATCAAGGAGCTGGTGCAGTCCGGGACGATCGCCATAGGGCGCGGCGCGCGGTCCATCACGGACCGCAGCCTCCGGGCGCTCGACCGCAGCGCGTAACGCGACGCGTCACGCGGGCGGACACGGGCGCCCACCCCGCCCGGCTCGAATGCCGAGACCGGGAAACCACCATCAGCCGCCCCGCCGTACGGTGGGGAGCGAGCTGTTCCACCGAAGTGCACACCAAGGAGAAGACCCAGTGGCCGAGCTGTTCTACGACGACGATGCCGACCTGTCCATCATCCAGAACCGCAAGGTCGCGGTCATCGGATACGGCAGCCAGGGCCACGCCCACGCGCTGTCGCTCCGGGACTCGGGTGTCGACGTCCGGGTCGGCCTGCACGAGGGTTCGAAGTCCAAGGCCAAGGCCGAGGAGCAGGGCCTGCGCGTGGTGACGCCGGCGGAGGCCGCCGCCGAGGCCGACGTCATCATGATCCTGGTGCCGGACCCGATCCAGGGCCAGGTCTACGAGGAGTCCATCAAGGACAACCTGAAGGACGGCGACGCGCTGTTCTTCGGCCACGGCCTGAACATCCGGTACGGCTTCATCAAGCCGCCGGCCAACGTCGATGTCGCCATGGTCGCCCCGAAGGGCCCGGGCCACCTGGTCCGCCGCCAGTACGAGGAGGGCCGCGGCGTTCCGTGTATCGCGGCCGTCGAGCAGGACTTCTCCGGCAAGGCGTTCGCGCTGGCCCTCTCCTACGCGAAGGGGATCGGCGGCACCCGCGCCGGCGTCATCAAGACGACCTTCAAGGAGGAGACCGAGACCGACCTCTTCGGCGAGCAGGCCGTCCTCTGCGGCGGTACGGCCGCGCTGGTCAAGGCGGGCTTCGAGACGCTGACCGAGGCCGGCTACCAGCCGGAGATCGCGTACTTCGAGTGCCTCCACGAGCTGAAGCTGATCGTGGACCTGATGTACGAGGGCGGCCTGGAGAAGATGCGCTGGTCGGTCTCCGAGACCGCCGAATGGGGCGACTACGTCAGCGGCCCGCGGGTCATCACCGACCAGACCAAGGTCGAGATGAAGAAGATCCTGGCCGAGATCCAGGACGGTACGTTCGCCAAGAACTGGATGGACGAGTACCACGGCGGTCTGAAGAAGTACAACGAGTACAAGAAGGCGGACAGCGACAGCCTGCTGGCCACCACCGGCGCCGAGCTGCGCAAGCTCATGAGCTGGGTCGACAACGACGACGCGTAGTACCTGGACGGGCGGCCCCGGTCCCGCGGAATCCGCGCGGACCGGGGCCGCCGTACCGGCGCCGGCGCCGGGCCGCACGTACGAGTGATACCTGCCGCACGGGCGGAAGAAGTGCCCGGTGGCAGCACTACACTGCTCAACACATACGCGTCAGGCCCACAGCGTCGTGCGTCTTTCACGCGGTTAGGGCGCGTCACGCCCTAGGACCCCTCCACCGCATGCGGCCGTCGGGACGGCCGTCCGCAATGGGACTTGTGAGGACTCACGTGAGCTCGAAACCTGTCGTACTCATCGCTGAAGAGCTTTCGCCCGCCACCGTCGACGCGCTCGGTCCGGATTTCGAGATCCGGCACTGCAACGGCGCCGACCGCGCGGAGCTGCTGCCGGCCATCGCCGACGTGGACGCGATTCTCGTCCGCTCCGCGACCAAGGTGGACGCCGAGGCCGTCGCCGCGGCGACGAAGCTGCGGGTCGTGGCCCGCGCCGGGGTGGGCCTCGACAATGTCGACGTCTCCGCCGCCACCAAGGCCGGCGTGATGGTCGTCAACGCGCCGACCTCCAACATCGTCACCGCCGCGGAGCTGGCCTGCGGTCTGCTGGTCGCCACGGCGCGCAACATCCCGCAGGCGAACACCGCGCTCAAGAACGGCGAGTGGAAGCGCTCCAAGTACACGGGCGTCGAGCTGAGCGAGAAGACCCTCGGCGTCGTCGGTCTCGGCCGTATCGGTGTGCTGGTCGCGCAGCGCATGTCCGCCTTCGGCATGAAGATCGTCGCGTACGACCCCTATGTGCAGCCGGCCCGCGCCGCTCAGATGGGCGTCAAGCTGCTGACCCTGGACGAGCTGCTCGAAGTCTCCGACTTCATCACCGTGCACCTCCCCAAGACGCCCGAGACCCTCGGTCTGATCGGTGACGAGGCGCTGCACAAGGTCAAGCCGTCCGTCCGGATCGTCAACGCCGCGCGCGGCGGGATCGTGGACGAGGAGGCGCTCGCCTCCGCGCTCAAGGAGGGCCGGGTCGCCGGCGCCGGGCTCGACGTGTACACGAAGGAGCCCTGCACGGACTCCCCGCTCTTCCAGTTCGACCAGGTCGTCTGCACCCCGCACCTCGGCGCGTCCACCGACGAGGCGCAGGAGAAGGCGGGTATCGCGGTCGCCCGCTCGGTGCGGCTGGCGCTCGCCGGCGAGCTGGTCCCCGACGCGGTCAACGTCCAGGGCGGGGTCATCGCCGAGGACGTACGGCCCGGTCTGCCGCTCGCCGAGAAGCTCGGCCGGATCTTCACCGCCCTCGCGGGCGAGGTCGCGGCCCGCCTCGATGTCGAGGTGTACGGCGAGATCACCCAGCACGATGTGAAGGTGCTCGAACTCTCCGCGCTCAAGGGCGTGTTCGAGGACGTCGTCGCCGAGACCGTGTCGTACGTCAACGCGCCGCTGTTCGCGCAGGAGCGCGGTGTCGAGGTCCGGCTGACCACCTCCAGCGAGTCCCCGAACCACCGCAACGTGGTCACCGTGCGCGGCACGCTCTCCAGCGGCGAGGAGGTCTCGGTCTCCGGCACCCTGGCCGGCCCCAAGCACCTGCTGAAGATCGTCGCGATCGGTGAGTACGACGTGGAGCTGGCGCTCGCCGACCACATGGTCGTCCTGCGCTACGAGGACCGTCCGGGCGTGGTCGGCACCGTCGGCCGGATCCTCGGCGAGGCCGGTCTCAACATCGCCGGGATGCAGGTCGCGCGCGCGGAGGAGGGCGGCGAGGCGCTGGTCGTCCTCACCGTCGACGACACCGTGCCGCCGGCGGTGCTCACCGAGATCGCCGACGAGATCGGCGCGGCCTCGGCCCGCTCGGTGAACCTGACCGACTGATCCACCCACGAGGTACGCGAGGGGCCCGGCGGCGACGCCGGGCCCCTTCCGCGTGCCGTACCCCGGAGAGGAACGCGACATGTCCGACGACCGTTTCCTGCGCATCCACAGCCCCGAGTTCCAGGCCATGGCGGACCGGGTCCTGCGCGTCACCGCGCTCACCTCGCGCCTCAACGTCCTGCCCTTCGACGACGAGGCCGGAAAGGCGGAGCTGTTCGAGCAGATCCTCGGCAGGCCGCTCCCGGCGCGCACCACGATCTATCCGCCCTTCTACACGGACCACGGCCTCCATCTCGACCTCGCCGAGCGCGTGTTCATCAACCAGAACTGCACGTTCCTGGATTACGCCGGGATCCGGCTCGGCGAACGCGTGATGGTCGGCCCCAAGGTCACCTTCATCACCAGCGGCCACCCGGTCGACCCCGAGGAACGACGGGTATGGCTGACCGGCGCGCCCATCGACGTGGCGGAGAACGTATGGATCGGCGCCGGCGCCACAATCCTGCCCGGCGTCACCATCGGCCACGACGCAGTGATCGCCGCCGGCGCGGTCGTCGCCGAGGACGTCCCCCCGGCGAGCCTGGTAACGGGCACCAAGGCAGCCGTACGCAGGCAGTGGTGACGACACCTCGGCGACGTCTCGGGCGGGCCGCAGCCGCCGCGCGTTGTCCTGCCCACGCCACGATGCAAAGATCTTCCTTATGCATGGGTCCCCTTCACCGCAGTCCGATCAGCCGCGAACGCCGCCCGCTGAACCCCCTTCCCCAGCGCGGTCGGAGCCGCCGGAGGCCCTGACTGACCGGGCCGCGCGGCCTGTTGGGCCGTTGGCGATCGCCTTGGCGGTCGGGCTGCTGCTCGGGGGCGGGGGTGTGGGCGCGGCATGGGCGCTCTCGGGGGACGGTGATGAGCCGGGGGCGCGGGCCGACGCCGTGGCCGCCTGCGCGGCTCTCGACGGGTTCGACGAGTCGATGTACATGACCAAGGGCTCCGCCGGGGAAGTGGCGGGCCACCGCTGGGGCGCCGCGTACAGCCTCTCGCGCGCGGCCGCGGCGGGCGACGCCGCGTACAAGCCGCTCGCGAACGCGATCCAGGGGGCGTCCGACCGGATCATGTCGACGTTCGAGGTCGATGCCGAGGCGAAGGCGGGCATACGCAAGGCGCGCGTCCTCTGCGCGGACCTCTGACCCACCGTCGCGGGTACCCAAAGGATCAGAGCCGGGCCGCCTTCAGGGCCATGTGGAGGAGGAGCCGGTCCTCGCCGTTGGCCAGGTCCAGGCCGGTGAGCTGTTCGATCCGGGAGAGCCGGTAGTAGAGCGTCTGGCGGTGGATGCCGAGTGCGGCGGCGGTGCGGCCTGCCTGGCCCGCGTGGTCGAGGAAGACCTCGGCGGTGTGGGCCAGTTCGGTGTGGGTGGGGGTCAGCAGGGTGCGGACGGTGGGGTCGGGGGTGCGGGGGAGGGCGGTCAGCAGGCGGTACGGGCCGATGGCCGTCCACTGGGCCACCGGGCCGAAGCGGGGCCGGCCCACGGACGCGCGGGCCGCGGCGACCGCCTCGCGCCAGGCGTCGGGCAGGTCGGCGGGGCCCCGGCGCGGGGCGCCCGCGCCCGCTCCGGTCGTCGGGCCCGCGCCCTCGCGCAGCCGGGCGGCGGCCGTCAGGGCGGGGGTGAGCGCGTCGGCCGACCGGAGCCGTACGAGCAGGGCCAGTGCCTGGGGTGGGGGCGGTGCGTCCGGGGCGCTGGTGTGGGTGTCGGTGGGGGCCGGTTCGTCGGGTCCGTACGGCAGGGTGCACAGGGCCGCCGTGCCCGGGACCGCCCGTACCCCCGGTTCCTCCCCGGGCCACGGCGCCACGCACAGCAGCACATGCGGCCCCTCCGCCCCCGGGCCGAGCGCCGTGCGCAGCGCGGCCACCGCCATGTCCCGCTGCCAGCCGGGACCGGCGGTGAGCACGGCCCGCAGCTCCCGGGCCAGATCGACGCCCGACCGCAGCTCGTCGGCGAGCAGATCCCCGATCCGGCCGGTCACCTCCATGGCCGCCGCCAGCCGGGACGCGGCCGGGCCCGGGTCCGCGTCGTCCAGCAGCAGCCAGACATAGCCGAGGACCTGGCCCCGGTGACGGACCGGCAGACAGATCCGGCCCCGGAAGACCCCCGCGTCCGGCGCCGCCGGGATCCGGACCGGCGCGGTCGCCCGGGTGATGCCGAAGCCCTCGAACCAGGCGCGGACCGCCGGGGTGGACTTCCGGGTCAGGATCGACCGCGTCCTGACCGGATCCATCACCGTGTCGTCCACGCTGTCGTGCGCGCCGAAGGCGATCAGCCCGAAGTCGCGGTTCTCCAGCGTCGCCGGGACGCCGAGCAGCGCCGAGATCTCGTCGACCAGTTCCTGGTAATCGTCCTTCACCGGGGCATTCTCCCACCGCCCGACGCCGTCTTCAGACATCTGTCTGAGATCCCGGCCACGGATGCGTGACAGCTGTCGATGGCAGAGGATCGGAGCGCTCTCTAGGTTTCAGAGTGTTCCCCCGCCGCGCACGCCCCCGGCGCACCGCGGCCGTTCCGTACTCACCGTCACCGTGGAGGTGCCCGTGCTGGGTCCCGTGATCCTTGCCGCGTCGCGGAGCGACGCCATGCGGCGTGCCGTCTCGGCCGCCCCGGTGACCCGGCCCGTGGTGGACCGGTTCATCGCCGGTGAGTCCATCGAGCAGATGACCCCCGTCCTCGCGGAGCTGGCCGGCCGCGGGTTGCAGGTCACCCTCGACGTCCTCGGCGAGGACATCACCGATCCGGCCGAGGCACGCGCCGCCCGGGACGCGTATCTGCGGCTCATCGAGGCGCTCGCCCCGCTGGAGCTGGGCCCCCGCGCCGAGATGTCGGTGAAGCTCTCCTCCTTCGGCCAGGCGCTGCCCGGCGGCCACGACCTCGCGCTGGCCAATGTCACCGCCGTCGTCGAGGCCGCCGCCGCGATCGGCACCACGGTCACCCTCGACGCCGAGGACCACACCACCCTCGACTCGATGCTCGCCATCCACGCCGAACTGCGCGTCCGCTTCCCGGAGACCGGCGCGGTCGTCCAGTCGTACCTCTTCCGTACGGAAGAGGACTGCCGCGCCCTCGCCGACGCCGGATCGCGCGTCCGTCTCGTCAAGGGCGCCTACAAGGAGCCCGGCTCGGTCGCGTACCTCGACAAGGCCGAGGTCGACCGCGCGTACGTCCGCTGCCTGCGGATCCTGATGGACGGCGCCGGCTACCCGATGGTCGGCACCCACGACCCGCGCCTCGTCGCGATCGCCCAGGACCTCGCGCACCGCGCCGGGCGCAAGCTCGACGAGTACGAGTTCCAGATGCTGTACGGCATCCGCGAGGCCGAGCAGGTCCGGCTCGCCGCCGAGGGACACCGGATGCGGGTCTATGTCGCGTACGGCACCGACTGGTACGGATATTTCATGCGCCGCCTCGCCGAGCGCCCCGCCAACCTCGCGTTCTTCCTGCGCTCGCTCGTCAGCCGCGGCTGACCCCTCTCACCCAAGGAGCTTCGCCACCATGGACGCAGTGACCCAGGTTCCCGCGCCGGTCAACGAGCCGGTGCACGGCTACGCCCCCGGCTCCGCCGAGCGCGCCCGCCTGGAGGTCAAGCTCAAGGAGCTGGCCGAGAACCCCGTCGACCTGCCGATGACCATCGGCGGCGAGAAGCGGATGGGCGGCGGCGCGCGCGTCGATGTCGTCCAGCCGCACAACCACGGCGCCGTGCTGGGCACCTTCGCGGGCGCCACCGAGCAGGACGCGCGGGACGCCGTCGACGCCGCGCTGGCCGCCGCCCCCGCCTGGCGCGCGATGGCCTTCGACGACCGCGCCGCGATCATCCTGCGCGCCGCCGAACTGCTCTCCGGGCCCTGGCGCGAGACGCTGGCCGCCGCGACCATGCTCGGCCAGTCCAAGACCGTCCAGCAGGCCGAGATCGACACCCCGTGCGAACTCGTCGACTTCTGGCGCTTCAACGTCAAGTACGCCCGCGACCTGCTGGCCGAGCAGCCGCCGGCCAACTCGCCCGGCGTGTGGAACCGGCTCGACCACCGGCCGCTCGAAGGCTTCGTCTACGCGATCACCCCGTTCAACTTCACGGCGATCGCGGGCAATCTGCCCACCGCGCCCGCGCTCATGGGCAATGTGGTCGTGTGGAAGCCGTCCCCGACGCAGACCCTCTCCGCCGTCCTGCTGATGCGGGTGCTGGAGGAGGCCGGACTGCCCAAGGGCGTCATCAACCTGGTGACGGGCGACGGCATCGCCGTCTCCGAGGTGGCCCTGAACCACCCCGAGCTGGCGGGCATCCACTTCACCGGCTCGACCCGGACCTTCCAGCACCTGTGGAAGACCGTCGGCGCCAACATCGAGAAGTACCGCTCCTACCCGCGCATCGTCGGCGAGACGGGCGGCAAGGACTTTGTCGTCGCCCACCCGAGCGCCGACCGCGCCATCCTCAAGACCGCGCTGACCAGGGGCTCCTTCGAGTACCAGGGCCAGAAGTGCTCGGCCTCCTCGCGCGCGTACATCCCCGCGTCGATCTGGCACGACGGCTTCGCGGAGGAGTTCGCGGCCGAGGTCGACGGGATCGCCATGGGTGATGTCACCGATCTGTCGAACTTCATCGGGGCGGTCATCGACGAGCGCGCCTTCGCCAAGAACAAGGCCGCGATCGACCGCGCCGCCGCCGACCCGGCCTGCACCGTCGTCGCGGGCGGCACGTACGACGACTCCGTCGGCTACTTCGTCCGCCCGACCGTGATCCTCTGCACGGACCCGGAGAGCGAGGTCTTCACGGACGAGTACTTCGGCCCGATCCTCGCCGTGCATGTGTACGAGGACGACGCGTACGACGCGATGCTGGCCCAGATGGAGTCCGTCTCGGCGTACGCCCTGACCGGCGCCGTCATCGCGAACGACCGCGCCGCCGCCGCCGCGACGATGGAGAAGCTCCGCTACGCGGCCGGCAACTTCTACATCAACGACAAGTCGACCGGCGCGGTCGTCGGCCAGCAGCCCTTCGGCGGCGGGCGCGCCTCCGGCACCAACGACAAGGCGGGCGCCCCGCAGAATCTGACGCGCTGGACGCTGACCCGCGCCATCAAGGAGACGCTGGTCCCGCCGACGGACTACCGCTACCCCCACATGGGCTGACCTGCCCCGGCCCTCACCGGCCCCCCGATCCCGCCCCCGCACCGGTTGCCCCCCCTTCCGGTGCGGGGGCGGTCCGCTGCGCGGGGTCAGGGGCCCGCCGTCTCAGATAGTAGGAAGTCCGAGTAATTGTGCAGACAGCGCGCCCTCGCTCGCTTAGCTTGGAATGAGCCGAACGTATCGCCGCATCCGGCGAACGGCGGTCGAGGGCCCGCGCCCCGTACAGGCCACCCCTGTCGCGCCCGCCCCCCGCCCCTTCCGGTATCACGCTGCCGCTGGCGCACGCGTGTCCCCACTGCCCCGAGGAGCTGATCCACCATGGCCGAGACGACCGTCCGCCGCCGGGTCCGGCACACCACCCCCCGCACCGGCGAGTCCGACCGCAAGAACGCCGCCGCCGCGCTCCAGCGCGCGCTCGACCGCCGGGACAACGGCGGCTCGACGGGCCACGTCAGCGCGTGATCCCGGTGGGGCGGATCAGCGGGTGACGGTGAAGCGGTCGATCCGCCGGCCCGTCTCCGCGAGCGCCGACACCCGCAGCTCCGGGCGGTGCCCCGTCGTCACCTCGACCGCGAGGAACGAGAACCCGGTGTAGCGCACGCGCGACCACTCCACGCTCTCCGCCGCCTTCGCGCCGCCCGCCTCCCAGTGGTACGACGGCACACTCTCCAGGTCGGCGACCCGGCCCTCGTAGCTGTCCGGCACGGGGAAGTCGTACAGCGCCTTGCCCGCGCCGCCCGCCGTCACGTACACGACGCCGTCCCGTACGGAGCTGACGGCCGCGCCGACCGGCACCGGCCGCCCGACGCGGCCGGCGCGCAGCGCGTCCGTCCGCTCGTACACATGGTTGTGGCCGTTGACGACCAGATCCACCCGGTGCTTGTCGAAGAGCGGCACCCACGCGTCGCGCACCCCGCCGTCCGACGCGTGGGCGTTCGTCGTCGAGAAGGCGCAGTGGTGGAAGAAGACCACGATGAAGTCGATGTCCCGGTCGGCGCGGAGCGCGGCCAGCCGCCGGTCCAGCCAGCGCGTCTGGGCGCCGTCCGTGTAGCCAGTGTTGGCGCGGATCTCGTACGAGACATCGTTGGCGTCCAGCGCCACCACCCCCACATTGCCGTACGTGAACGAGTACACGCCCGGCGACCCCACCGGGTCGAGCCCGCCGTCCGGCAGCGTCCAGCGCGCGTTCTGCCCGCCGTAGCCGTGGGGGGAGTACCACGCCTCCATGTCGTGGTTCCCGGTGGTCACCATCCACGGCACCCGCGCGGCCACCGACTCGGTCTGCGCCAGGAACTGGTCCCACACGCGCGCGTCGTAGACATCGGACGGCAGCCCCTGGCCGTTGGCGTCCGCGTAGCAGATATCGCCCGCGTGCAGATGGAAGGCCGGGTTCTGGCCCAGGATCACCTGGTCGTTGGCGAGGGCGTCGTACGACACCCCCTGGTCCCCGAAGGCGGTGAAGACGAACGTCTCGGGGCGGGCCGGCGCCGTCCGGAAGCTGCCGACGGTCCCGATCCTGGCGGCGTCCGCCGGGTCGAAGCCGTCGTGGCCCACGCCGTAGTAGTACGTGGTGCCGGGGCGCAGCCGCTCCAGGGAGGCGTGCAGGTAGTACTGGTCCACGGCGGGCAGCTTCGCCGACAGCGCGGGCGTGCGCAGCGGGCGCACCTCCGCCCGGATCTTCCGGCTCAGCTCCCACGGCTCCGTGCCGATGCGGACGTACGGGTTCCGCACGGGCAGCGGTACCTGCCACGAGACCGTCATCCGGGTCTTCGGGTCGGCGCCGAACGCCAGATGCCGGCCGAAGGGCGCGACCAGCGCGCCGTCCACCCGCGAGGCGGCCGACGACGGCAGGAAGCCGGGGGCGCCGGGCGTCCGGGCACTTGTCGCACGGCCGGCGGGGGCGGCTGTCGCGGCTGTCGCGGCGCTGGAGCCGAGCAGGCCGGCGCCCGCCACCGTCCCGGCGGCCAGCGTCCCGGCGCGCAGCACATCGCGCCGTCCGATCCGGGCCCGCAGGTACGCGTGCTGCTCGGGCATGGTCATACGGGCGGCGAGGGAGTCGGGGATCCCGACTCGGGGAGTGGGAGATTCCATGGCTCCGACCGTGGCACCACCGGGTGGCCCGGGCATGGAGCCCCGGCGTCCAGCGGGCGGCCGAATCGCAATGTGTCCACAGAATGGACGCACTGTGTCATGGGCTGGGACGAGCGGTAAGGTGCCGACATGTCTCGCAGCATTGATCTCGCAGTGATCCCCGGTGACGGTATCGGCCGGGAAGTCGTGGCCCAGGGCCTCAAAGTCCTGAGCGCCGTGCTTCCGCAGGACGTGAAGCTGGAGACCAAGGAGTACGACCTCGGCGCGAGCCGCTGGCACCGTACCGGAGAGACCCTCCCGGACACGGAGCTGGAGTCCCTCAAGGGCCATGACGCGATCCTGCTCGGCGCGATCGGTGACCCGTCCGTGCCGTCCGGCGTGCTGGAGCGCGGGCTGCTCCTCAAGCTGCGCTTCGCCTTCGACCACTACGTGAACCTGCGTCCGTCGAAGCTCCTCCCCAACACGGAGACCCCGCTGGCCGGCCGCCCCGACATCGACTTCGTCGTCGTCCGCGAGGGCACCGAGGGCCCGTACACCGGCAACGGCGGCTCCCTGCGCACGGGTACGCCCGCCGAGGTGGCCACCGAGGTCAGCATCAATACGGCGTACGGTGTGGAGCGCCTCGTCCGCGACGCGTACGAGCGGGCCAACGCCCGTCCGCGCAAGAAGCTGACGCTGGTCCACAAGAACAACGTCCTCGTCTACGCGGGCCACCTGTGGAAGAACATCTTCGACCGGGTCGGCCAGGAGTACCCCGAGGTCACCACCGACTATCTGCATGTCGACGCCGCGACGATCTTCTTCGTCACCCAGCCCGAGCGCTTCGACGTGATCGTCACCGACAACCTCTTCGGTGACATCCTCACCGACCTGGCCGCCGCCGTGACCGGCGGTATCGGCCTGGCCGCGTCCGCGAACATCAATCCGGACCGTACCTTCCCGTCGATGTTCGAGCCCGTCCACGGCTCGGCCCCGGACATCGCGGGCCAGGGCAAGGCCGACCCCACGGCCACCGTCCTCTCCGTCGCCCTGCTGCTGCGGCACCTCGGTCTCGACGCCGAGGCCGCCCGGATCGAGGAGGCCGTCGCGGCCGACCTCGCCGAGCGGGACAGCGCGGCGGCCGCCGCCCGTACCACGGACCAGATCGGCGACGCGCTCGCGGTACGCGTAGCGAGCTGACCCGACGACTTCTCCTCGCAGCCGCCGGGTCACCAGAACCCGGCGGCTGCGCTGTGCTGTGCGGCCACCGGGCGTACATCCAGCCCCGGACCGCACCTCCGCACCCCTCACTCACCCGTCCGCGTATTCCCAGCCATTTCCGTCCTCGCCCACCCGAGCGATAATCGGGGTGGGCCCGCGGCACACGGGAATGCTCGGACGTCCTACTAGACGTAGCGGTGTGCGCGCGGTCCGTCACACACAACCGGTGAAGGACGAGTATTCATGACCACGCCAACCACGATCGAACTCAAGCCCTCCGCCAGCCCGCTGTCCGACGCGGAGCGCGAGGCGCTCCTCGCCGCCCCCGGGTTCGGCCGGTACTTCACCGACCACATGGTGACGATCAGGTGGACGGAGGGGCGCGGCTGGCACGACGCCCAGCTCGTCCCGTACGGCCCGCTCTCGCTGGACCCGGCCAATATGACCCTGCACTACGCGCAGGAGATCTTCGAGGGGCTCAAGGCGTACCGCCGCCCCGACGGTACGGTCGCCACCTTCCGCCCGGAGGCCAACGCGGCCCGCTTCCAGCGCTCCGCCCGCCGGATGGCGATGCCGGAGCTGCCCGCCGAGACCTTCATCGCCGCGTGCGACGCGCTCGTCCAGCAGGACAAGGCGTGGGTCCCGGCGCACGGCGGGGAGGACTCCCTCTACCTGCGCCCCTTCATGATCGCGGCCGAGGTCGGCCTCGGCGTCCGGCCCGCCAACGAGTACCTGTTCCTCGTCATCGCCTCGCCCGCCGGCGCGTACTTCCCCGGCGGCGTCGAGCCGGTCTCCGTCTGGCTCTCGGAGAACTACGTCCGCGCGGTCCCGGGCGGCATCGGTGACGCCAAGACCGGCGGCAACTACGCGGCCTCCCTGCTCGCCCAGGCCGAGGCGGCGGCGGAGGGCTGCGCCCAGGTCGCGTACCTGGACGCGGTGGAGCACCGCTGGGTCGAGGAACTCGGCGGGATGAACCTGTACTTCGTGTACGGCGACCGCATCGTCACCCCCGAGCTGACCGGCTCCCTGCTGGCCGGCATCACCCGTGACTCGCTGCTCACCCTCGCCGGTGACCTCGGCTACACCTCCGTGGAGGGCCGGATCTCCAAGGAGCAGTGGCGCCGCGACGCGGAGAACGGCACGCTCACCGAGGTCTTCGCCTGCGGTACGGCCGCGGTGATCACCCCCGTCGGCGTCGTCAAAACCGCGAACGGGCAGTGGACCCAGTCGGGCGGCGAGCCCGGCGAGGTCACGCTGCGGCTGCGCGCGGCGCTGCTCGACATCCAGACCGGCAAGGGCGCGGACGCGCACGGCTGGATGCACGAGCTGGGCTGACGGCCGGCGCCGTTGCTGACGGGGCACCGTTACGGAGCCGGGGCGGGTCCCCGGCTCCGGGCCCGGCCGTCTTCAGAGCCCCAGGCGTCCTAGGGGCCCCGCGCGTCCCAGGGGGCCCGTCCGTATCGCCCGAATCGTGAGACGGTTCCCGCGGGGCGCGCCGGACGTGCGAAAATCGCCCCGTGCTCTCGTTCGCCATGATTATTGGCAGCAAGCGCGCCGGTCCGCAGTGATCGCCCCGTACCACCCGTACGGCGCGGCCACCGTGCCTCAGACCCGCGCGCAGACCTCTCGCACCCGCGAGGGGTTTTTTCGTTTTCCGGCCCCACCCCGGACGGAAACGGACGGCACGCGATGATGGGGGCAAGTGGAGCCAGACATTCCACTCGACAGGAGCAAACCACCATGACCACAGAGTCCCCGGAGACCGACAGCGGTTTTCATGTCTTCGACACGACGCTGCGCGACGGCGCGCAGCGCGAAGGCATCAACCTCACGGTCGCCGACAAGCTGGCCATCGCCCGGTACCTGGACGACTTCGGCGTGGGCTTCATCGAGGGCGGCTGGCCGGGCGCCAACCCGCGGGACACGGAGTTCTTCGCGCGGGCCCAGCAGGAGATCGACTTCCGGCACGCCCAGCTCGTGGCCTTCGGCTCCACCCGTCGGGCGGGCGGGAGCGCCGCCGAGGACCCGCAGGTCGCGGCGCTGGTCGCGTCGGGCGCCCCGGTGGTCACCCTGGTCGCCAAGTCCCATGACCGCCATGTCGAGCTGGCCCTGCGCACCACCCTCGAAGAGAACCTGGAGATGGTCCGCGACACCGTCTCCCACCTGCGCGAACAGGGCCGCCGCGTATTCGTCGACTGTGAGCACTTCTTCGACGGCTACCGCGCCAACCCGGAGTACGCCAAGGCCGTCGTCCGGACCGCCACCGACGCCGGCGCCGAGGTCGTCATCCTCTGCGACACCAACGGCGGCATGCTCCCCGCGCAGATCCAGGCCGTCGTCTCCACCGTCCTCGCGGACACCGGCGCCCGGCTCGGGATCCACGCGCAGGACGACACCGGCTGCGCCGTCGCCAACACGCTCGCGGCCGTCGACGCCGGCGCCACCCATGTCCAGTGCACGGCCAACGGATACGGCGAGCGCGTCGGCAACGCCAATCTCTTCCCCGTCGTCGCCGCCCTGGAGCTGAAGTACGACAAACGCGTCCTGCCGGCCGGCGCGCTCGCGGAGATGACCCGGATCTCGCACGCCATCGCCGAGATCGTCAACCTCGCGCCCTCCACCCACCAGCCGTACGTGGGGGTCTCCGCCTTCGCCCACAAGGGCGGGCTGCACGCCTCCGCGATCAAGGTCGACCCCGATCTCTACCAGCACATCGACCCCGCCCGGGTCGGCAACAGCATGCGGATGCTCGTCTCCGACATGGCGGGCCGCGCCTCCATCGAGCTGAAGGGCAAGGAGCTGGGCATCGACCTCGGTGACGACCGCGATCTGGTCGGCCGGGTCGTCGCCCGGGTCAAGGAGCGTGAGCTGCGGGGATACACGTACGAGGCGGCCGACGCCTCCTTCGAGCTGATGCTCCGCGAGGAGGTCGAGGGCCGGGCGCGCGGCTACTTCCGTACGGAGTCCTGGCGCGCGATCGTCGAGGACCGGCCGGACGGCTCGCACGCCAACGAGGCCACGGTGAAGCTGTGGGCCAAGGGCGAGCGCATCGTCGCCACCGCCGAGGGGAACGGCCCGGTCAACGCCCTGGACAAGGCCATGCGGGTCGGTCTGGAGCGGATCTACCCGCAGCTCGCCAAACTGGAGCTGGTGGACTACAAGGTCCGCATCCTCGAAGGCAGGCACGGTACGGAGTCCACCACCCGGGTGCTGGTCACCACGAGCGACGGCACCGGGGAGTGGTCCACGGTCGGGGTCGCCGAGAACGTGATCGCGGCGTCCTGGCAGGCGCTGGAGGACGCGTACACGTACGGGCTGCTGCGGGCCGGGGTCGAACCGGCCGTGTAGGCGCGGCTCCCGGCGTCCGCTCTGCCGTCCCGTTCAGGGCTTTGGGGCCGCCGCTTCTGTTGGCGGCCCCGGAGCGGGCCGGTAGCTTCGGGGTATGAGGTCGAGGCTGGTTTCCACACTGTCCGGGCTGTTTCTCGCCTTTTCCTGCTGCTCGCTCACCGCCGTGGCGCTGGCACCCGCCGCGCGCGCGGCGGACACCGGGCCGGTGGCCGTGGGCGAGGCGCTGAAGAAGGGGCCCGTCTATGTGGACCCGCGCGCCGCGTCCCAGCTCCCGGCGGCCGACGCCCGCGCGCTCGCCAAGAAGATCGAGGACGCCGACAAGCCGCTCTTCGTGGCGGTCCTGCCCGACACCGCGGAGTTCCCGGCGGACAGCGTCATCCGGACCGTACGGACCCAGACCGGGGTGACGGGTGTGTACGCCGTCCGTCTCGGTGACCGCTTCGACGCCAAGGCCGACAGCTCCGTCCTGTCCGCGCGGGCCGTCACCAATCTGACCGACGCGGTCCGGGCGGGCGGCGCGGTCGACGCCGTGACCGAGCTGAACAACTTCGTGGACCAGGCGCTCCCGCAGACCCGGGGTCACGCGCCGGCCTCGTGGAGCGGCGGGGCGGGCGGGAGCGACGGCGCCGGAACCGGCGCGCTCATCGGGTTCGGCGCGCTCGCCGTGCTGGGCGGCGCCACCGCGTACGCGGTCACCCGCCGGAACGTGCGACGGCGGACCGAGCGGGACCGGGCGGCCCTCGACACGCTGCGGGTCGTGGTCGACGAGGACATCACCGCGTTCGGCGAGGAGCTGGACCGGCTCGACTTCCACCCGGCCGAGGCCGGCGCCGACGACGCGATGCGCGCGGACTACGCGCGGTCCCTCGACGCGTACGAGAAGGCGAAGTCCCTGATGGCCTCGGCCCGGCGGCCCGCCGATGTGCGCCCGGTGACCGAGGAGCTGGAGAGCGGCCGGTTCGCGCTGGCCACGCTGGACGCGCGCAGAAAGGGCGCCCCGCTGCCGGAGCGCCGTTCGCCGTGCTTCTTCGACCCGCGCCACGGCCCCTCGGTGAAGGACGCGGAGTGGGCCCCGCCCGCCGGTGTCCGGCGGACCGTGCCGGTCTGCGCGGCCGACGCGGCCCGGCTGGCGGACGGCGAGGATCCGGCGGTCCGTACCGTACGGACGGACGGCGGGCCGCGCCCCTACTACGACGCGGGTCCCGCGTACGGACCCTGGGCCGGGGGCTACTTCGGCGGCGGGCTGCTGCCGGGGCTGCTGGTGGGCACGATGCTCGGCTCGATGATGGCGACGCCCGCGTACGCGGCGGACTTCGGCGGCGGTGACGCCTCGGGCTTCGGCGGCGACTCCACGGGAGGCGACTACTCGGGCGGGGACTTCGACCCGGGCGACTTCGGTGGTGGCGGCGGCTTCGGCGGGGGAGGCGGGTTCGACGGCGGCGGTGGCGGTGGCGGATTCGACGGGGGCGGCTTCTAGAGCCGGGAGGGGCGTGCGTGCCCGTTGGGGCACGGGGGGTGTTCGTGCCGGGTGGGGCACGGGGCCGGAAGCCGTGTCCCCGTCTCCGTCCGCGCGGGGGTGCTGTTCCTGATCCCGCTTCTGATCCTGGTGGTCCGTGAGCGGCGCACCGGAGGTCAGACGGCCTCGGGGCCCTTCTTGATCGCGGAGATGTCGAAGTTCAGCTTGACCTTGTCGCTGACCATCACGCCACCGGTCTCCAGCGCGGCGTTCCAGGTCAGGCCCCAGTCGGAGCGCAGGATCGAGGCGCTGCCCTCGAAGCCGACGCGCTCGTTGCCGTAGACGTCGGTGGCGGAGCCGTGGAACTCCAGGTCGATCGTGAGCGGCTTGGTGACGTCCTTGATCGTGAGGTCGCCGACGAGGCGGTACGTCTCCGCGTCGAGCTGCTCGACGGAGGTGGAGCGGAAGGTCATCCGGGGGAAGGTGTCGGCGTCGAAGAAGTCGGCGCTGCGCAGGTGGGCGTCGCGGTCCGCGACACCGGTGTCGACGCTGGCGATGGAGACGTCGATGGTGGCCGAGGAGTTCGCGGGGGCCGAGCCGTCGAGGCTCAGGGAGCCCTCGTGCTCGGCGAACGTGCCCCGGACATTGGTGACCATCGCGTGCCGGACGGTGAAGCTGATCGTGCTGTGGGAGGGGTCGATGGCGTA
This sequence comes from Streptomyces paludis, assembly GCF_003344965.1. Taxonomy (NCBI): domain Bacteria; kingdom Bacillati; phylum Actinomycetota; class Actinomycetes; order Kitasatosporales; family Streptomycetaceae; genus Streptomyces; species Streptomyces paludis. Next base: position 5,794,213 of record NZ_CP031194.1, read on the forward strand.
GTCGCCGGTGAGGGCGGCCAGTGCCGGGTCCACCTCGCGGACGGCGGTGGCGGTGCCGGTGGCGCTGTTCTTGCGGCCGAAGAGAGCCATGATGTTCTCCTGTGCGTGTTGTTTAGAGTTCAAGCGCTGTCGGAATCGACCATAGACCTCTCTCGTTCAAAGTTCAACTATGTTCACCCGATCGAGTAGTCGGGGGAGCGGTGGACGCGCGTAGACGCGGGCAGAATCCCTGCGTTCGCTCAGTTGTCCAGACGGTTGTCGGCCCATTGGCAGCCGGTTTTCCCGCCGATTTCCTCGGCAGAGAGAGGATTCCCCCCATGAAGATCCGCTCGGTCCTCAGCGCCTTCGCCCTTCTCGTCGGCGCGCTGCTCGCCCCCGGATTCGGGGTGCTCACCTCGGCCGGCGACGCCCTGGCCGCCACCAAGATCAGCCATTCCACCGCGACCTCGATGTTCAGCTCGTCCGGGATCACCTGGTCGTCCTCCGGCGGCTGCTCCGACCGGAACAACGCGTCGTGTACGTCGTTCGAGCAGCTCAACCTGGACACGGCCAAGGGCGCGCAGACCCTCAGGAGCTCCAGCGGCTGCGCCGTCAACCTCACGGGAGGCACGGAGACGGGCCACGCGAGCGGCACGTACTCGCACTGGAACGGATACAAGCTCGATATGTCGAAGTACACCTGCGTCGGCGACTACATCAAGAACACCTTCGCGTACATCGGGCTGCGCGGCGACGGCGCGGCGCAGTGGAAGTCCGGCGCCGGGAATGTCTACGCGGACGAGGGCAACCACTGGGACGTGACGTTCTACAACTGCGGCGGCTGCTGAGCCCGTACGACACCTGCCCCGGCCGGCGGGCTGACGACACCGCCGCGCGGCGGTGCCCCGCTCCCCTCGCCCGCGCGGGGAGGGGAGCGGGGCACCGGGGCTCAGGAGCCGACGGTCACCGTCCAGCGGCGCGGATTGCCGTCGGCCGCCACGCCCGAGACATCCGGCTGGCCGGTGGGCTGGACGTCGTCGTACGGGAAGGCGTAGCCGATCGGGGTGTTGGCGTGGACGACCCGGGCGTAGTGGTTGGTGACCGGGTTCCGGTAGTAGTCGGCGGCGGTGGCGCCGTTCGGCTGGTTCGCGTGGCTCAGGACCGTCGAGCGGTTGAAGGCGGCGGCGAGCCGGGCCAGCAGCGCCTTCTTGTCGTCGGAGTCGCCGGGGTTGTTGGCGAAGGGGCCGCTGTTGCAGGTGAAGATGTCCATGGAGGTGGGCTTGGTGAAGGTGTGACCGCCGTTGAAGGTGAGGACATCACCGGTGACCCGGCCGGTGAACACGCCCCGGCCGCCCTGGAGGTCGATCCGCAGATCCGTCGAACGGTACTTCTCCCAGACCTGGTTGACATAGCTGGTGAAGACATTCCGGAAGGGGTTGTCACCGGCCGCGTTCTGCGGGGAGATCACGCGCAGCACCTGGCCGTTGGCGCCGCGCAGGACCAGCTTGTCCCACGGGTGGCCGTCGACGGCCGCCTGGGCGGTGAGCCCGTCCGCGATCCGCTGGAGCGCGCCCGCCGGCAGCGGGGCGACCGTGTGGGTGGTGTCGCCCGCGAGGGTGATGCCGATGGGCAGCGCCGTCACCAGATCGACGTAGCTGATGTTGGAGAAGAGCTGGGCGGGGTTGAAGGTGAATTCGCAGAACGACCAGGTACGGCCGTAGTTGGGGTCAGCCGCGGTGGCGAACGCCGGCTCGACCAGGGCCGGGCCCGGGTTGAGGAAGAAGTCCAGCCTGCCGTCGCGCACGAAGTAGACGCGCGCGCCGAACAGCTGAGGCAGCCTCAGCACCCTGGGCGCGGCGCCCGCCGGATTCAGCGGGATCGCGCAGTCGACGGGCAGCGGGGTCAGCCGGGTGGCCGGGGACTGCGGCCGGTAGACACTGCCGTCGGCGCGCAGCAGTGCCCAGCCGCCGCCGGTGGTGGCGTCATGGCCGGTGATGTAGGCGTGGACCGTGCCGGGCAACGACTTGTTCTGGAGGGCTATTTCACAGAATTCCGGCGCTGCCGAGGCGGCGGGGCTCAGCGCGCTTCCCCAGACGGGGTAGGTGAGGGCGGTGGCGGCGGCGGTCGCGCCGGTGAGGAACAGACGGCGGGATATCACGGAGGATCTCCTGGTACATGGGGGACGCGGGGCGCGGCGTGTGGGAGGAGGCGCCCCGGCGCTGCCCCCACTCTCGCGACGCGCGAAGAGCCCGTCAAGAGTTGACGCCGAGAGCGCTCTCAGCGTCGCTGGGCGTTCACCCTGTGTCGTCCTCCGGGCCCGTCCTCCGGCGTGGTAGACCGGTGAACGGCCCTGCGCGGGCCGGTCGTTGGGGCCGGGCCGGGGCCGCCTCCGGAGGTTTCCGTGCCGCTGCCGAACGCCCGCGTCGTGCCGTCCCGGCGCGCCATCCTGGCCACCGCGCTGGCCGCCGCCGGAGCGGGCGCGCTCGCTCCGGCGCCCCCGGACCCTCGCGTGGATCCGGCCGAGCCGCCCGATCCGTTCGAGGAGTTACGACTGCGGTGGGTGGATCTCCAGCTCGGTACGGGATACGACCCGGCCGCCGAGCCCTACGCGTCCCGGCTCGCCGGGGCCGGTGAGCGGGCCGCCGCGCTGCTGCGGTCGATGGCCCCGGCGGCCACCCGTCTCTGGCCGGACCTCCCCTTCGACCCGCCCTCCGGCATCACCCGGAGCTATGCCCGGCTCTGGACCATGACCCGGGCCTACGCCCGCCCCGGCACCGGGCTCACCGGGGACGAGGCGCTGCTCGCCGCCGTCCTGGCCGGGCTCGACCATCTCGCCGCGACCGTCTACCGCCCGGCCACCGACCCGTACGGGAACTGGTGGGAGTGGCGGATCGGCAGCCCGCGCCTCCTCGTGGACATCGCCGCCGTCCTCCACGAGCGCCTCGGCGCCGGGCGGCGGGCCGCCGCGCTCGCCGCCGTCGACCACTTCGTCCCCGACCGGCTGCTCACCGACTACTCCGGCGTCAGCACCGGCGCCAACCGTGTCGACCTCTGCCGCTCGGTCGCCGTGCGCGGTGTCCTCGGCCGGGCACCCGACCGGATCGCCCTGGCCCGTGACGCCCTCTCGCCGGTCTTCCCGTATGTGACGGCGGGCGACGGGCTCTACGCCGACGGCTCGTTCGTCCAGCACACCTGGGTCGCGTACTCCGGTACGTACGGCCAGGTCCTGCTGGACGGGCTCGGCCGGCTCCTCACCCTGCTCGCCGGGTCCGACTGGGCCGTCACCGACCCGGCCCGGCAGCATGTCCTCGACAGCGTCGAGCGCGCGTACGCCCCGCTGATCTACAACGGGCTGGTCATGGACAGCGTCAGCGGCCGGGCCGTCAGCCGCGGTCTGCTCAGGAGCGACGAGGAGCGCGTCCTGCGCGGCGACCACTTCCACGGCCAGGAGCTGATCGCGGCCATCGCCCTGCTCGCGGGCGCCGCCTCCCCGGCGGCCCGCGCCCGCTGGGCCGCGCTGGTCAAGGGCTGGATCGCGCGCGACACCGTGTCGCCCGTGCTGAGCGCCCGCCAGTTCGACGTCGCCGATCTCGCCCGGCTGCACGCCCTCGCCGCCACCGGGGTGCCCGCCGCTCCCGAGCCGACCGGCCACACGCTCTTCGCCGCGATGGACCGGGCCGTGCACCGCCGCCCCGGCTGGGCCGTCAACATCGCCATGGCGTCCGAGCGGATCGCCTCGTACGAGTGCGGCAACGGCGAGCATCCGCGCGGCTGGCACACCGGCGCGGGAATGGTCTACTGGTGGCGCGCGGACCGCGGCAACGACCAGTACGGCGACTGGTTCTGGCCCACCGTCGACCCGTACCGGATGCCCGGCACCACGGTCTCCACCCGGCGGCTCGCGGACCGGGCCGGCGGCGAGTGGGGCGAGCCCCGGCCGGCCGCGCGCTGGGTCGGCGGCGCCACCGACGGCGAGTTCGCCGCCGTGGGACAGCACGTCAAGGGGCTCGGCTCCACGCTGGAGGCCCGCAAGTCCTGGTTCTGCGCGGCGGACGCCGTCGTCTGTCTGGGCGCCGGGATCAGCTGTACGGACGGGGTGCCCGTCGAGACGGTCGTCGACAACCGGAACCTGGGCGAACCCGGCAGGAGCGCCGAAGGCGCCTTCACCCTCGGCGCCGCGCACCGCTGGGCCCATCTGGAAGGCCACGGCGGCTGGGTCTTCCCCGCCGGCGGCGCGCTGCGCACCCTCGCCGACGACCGGACCGGCGCCTGGAGCGACATCAACACCTCCAGTTCACCCGAACGGAGTACCCGCCGTTATCGCACGCTCTGGCTGGACCACGGCACGGACCCGGTCGACGCCCGCTACGCCTATCTGCTGATGCCCGGCGCCTCCCGCCGGGCGCTCGCCGCCCGCGCCGCCGACCGGCACTGGCTGGAGATCCTCGCCAATACGCCCGACCGGCAGGCCGTCGCCATCCGCTCGCTGGGCCTCGTCGCCGCCAACTTCTGGCGGGCCGGTACGGCGGGACCGCTCTCCGCGAGCGCCCCGGCGAGCGTCCTGGCCGTCGTCCGCGGCCGGAGCGCCGTACTCGGCGTGAGCGAGCCCGTACGCTCCGGTCTGCCGCTGGAGATCCGCTGGGACCGGCCGGTACGGGCCGTCACGGACCGGGACCCGTCGGTCGAGGTGCTCGAAGCGGGCCGTACGCTACGGCTGAGGATCACCCCGGGCACCGCCGGCGCCACCCATGGCTGCGGGGTGACCCTGAGCTGAACTTCCGACCCCGGTGTCCCGTTGGATCCCTACAATCGCCGGGGGTGCCGTGCTGTGGACCGGCGCCGCATCCGGCCGCGTTCTGTCCAGCTCCACCAGGATTACCGCCGGGAGACTGTGCGGAGTCGACGGCGCGCATTCCTTGGTGGTCTTCGTAGGGTTGGCACATGACCGTAGTGGACGAGACGCCGAGCGGGCCCGCCGACGCCCGGGGCCGAGTGGCCGAATTGCACGCGCTGCGCGAGGAGGCCCGCAGGGGCCCCAGTGACCGCGCCACCGAGGCTCAGCGGGCGAAGGGCAAGCTCACCGCCCGCGAGCGGATCGAGCTGCTGCTCGACGAGGGTTCCTTCAGCGAGGTCGAGCAGCTGCGCCGGCACCGGGCGACCGGGTTCGGCCTGGAGGCGAAGCGGCCGTACACCGACGGTGTGATCACCGGCTGGGGCACGGTCGAGGGCCGTACGGTCTTCGTGTACGCGCACGACTTCCGGATCTTCGGCGGCGCGCTGGGCGAGGCCCACGCCACGAAGATCCACAAGATCATGGACATGGCCATCTCGGCCGGTGCCCCGCTGGTCTCCCTCAACGACGGCGCCGGCGCCCGCATCCAGGAGGGCGTCTCCGCGCTCGCCGGCTACGGCGGCATCTTCCAGCGCAACACCAAGGCGTCCGGCGTCATCCCGCAGATCAGTGTGATGCTCGGCCCGTGCGCCGGCGGCGCGGCCTACAGCCCCGCCCTCACCGACTTCGTCTTCATGGTCCGCGAGACCTCGCAGATGTTCATCACCGGACCCGATGTGGTGAAGGCCGTCACCGGCGAGGAGATCACCCAGAACGGGCTCGGCGGCGCCGATGTGCACGCCGAGACCAGCGGCGTCGCGCACTTCGCGTACGACGACGAGGAGACCTGCATCGCCGAGGTGCGCTACCTCCTGTCGATGCTCCCGCAGAACAACCGCGAGAACCCGCCCACGGTCGTCTCCGAGGACCCGGTGGACCGCCGCTCCGACGTCCTGCTCGACCTCGTGCCCGCCGACGGCAACCGCCCGTACGACATGCACAAGGTCATCGAGGAGCTGGTGGACGACGGCGACTACCTGGAGATCCACGAGCGCTGGGCCCGTAACATCATCTGCGCCCTGGCCCGGATCGACGGTCAGGTCATCGGCATCGTCGCCAACCAGCCGCAGTCCCTCGCCGGGGTGCTGGACATCGAGGCATCCGAAAAGGCTGCGCGGTTTGTCCAGATGTGCGACGCTTTCAATATCCCGATCGTCACGCTGCTGGATGTCCCCGGCTTCCTGCCGGGCGTCGACCAGGAGCACGGCGGGATCATCCGGCACGGCGCCAAGCTGCTGTACGCGTACTGCAACGCCACCGTGCCCCGGATCTCCCTGATCCTGCGCAAGGCGTACGGAGGTGCCTACATCGTCATGGACTCCCAGTCCATCGGAGCGGACCTCACCTACGCCTGGCCCACCAACGAGATCGCGGTGATGGGCGCGGAAGGCGCGGCCAACGTCATCTTCCGCAAGCAGATCGCCGAGGCCGAGGACTCCGACGCGATGCGCACCCGCATGGTCAAGGAGTACAAGGCCGAGCTGATGCACCCCTACTACGCGGCCGAACGCGGTCTGGTCGACGATGTCATCGACCCCGTGGAGACCCGTCAGGTGCTCGCCGGCGCGCTCGCGATGCTCCGTACGAAGCACGCCGATCTGCCCTCCCGCAAGCACGGCAACCCGCCGCAGTGATCTCGCGCCCCGCGCGTACCGCACCCTCCTCACCAGAAGACGGAGACACGACCGCCATGAGCGACGAGACCCGAGACGAATCCCTGCTGCGCGTCGAGAAGGGCCAGGCCGGCCCCGAGGAACTCGCCGCCATCACCGCCATCCTGATGGCCCGCGCCGCCGGCCGCACCCGCCCCGACGCCCCCGCCGCGCACCGCGGCCGGACCACCGCCGGCTGGCGCCGTCTGGAGCGCACCCCCGGCTTCCGCGCCCCGCACAGCTGGCAGGGCTGAGCGCCCGCCGCACCACCGCACATACGCATACGAAGGCCCCCGCACTCCTGGAGCGCGGGGGCCTTTCACGTATCGCTGGCTGTCTGCTGAGGGCTGCGTACTGCTTACCGGAGTCGTGCCATGAGTGCGTGTTCGACGAGGGTGATGAGGCCGCTTTTGGCGTCGGCGCGGTGGCGGGCGTCGGTGGTGATGATGGGGGTGTCGGGGCCGATCTGGAGTGCTTCGCGTACTTCGTCGGGGGTGTAGGGCTGGTGTCCGTCGAAGCCGTTGAGGGCGATGACGAAGGGGAGTCCTGAGTTTTCGAAGTAGTCGACGGCGGGGAAGCAGTCGGCGAGGCGGCGGGTGTCGACGAGGACGACGGCGCCGATGGCGCCGCGTACGAGGTCGTCCCACATGAACCAGAAGCGGTCCTGTCCGGGGGTGCCGAAGAGGTAGAGGATGAGGTCTTGGTCGAGGGTGATGCGGCCGAAGTCCATGGCCACGGTGGTGGTGGTCTTGTCTCCGGTGTGGGTGAGGTCGTCGATGCCGGCGGAGGCGCTGGTCATGACGGCTTCGGTACGCAGCGGGTTGATCTCCGAGACGGCGCCGACGAACGTGGTCTTGCCCACGCCGAAGCCGCCCGCCACCACGATCTTCGCGCTGGTGGTTGAGCGGGCTGCACCGCCGCTAGAGCTTGCGAAGTCCACTGAGCACCCTTTCGAGCAGTGTCACGTCTGGCGTGCCGCCGGATTCCTCGCCGCCGGGCTGGTGGATGGCGACAAGGCCCGCCTCCGCCAGGTCGGCCACAAGGATCCGGGCGACGCCCAGGGGGATGGAGAGGAGCGCCGAAATCTCGGCGACCGATTTGATCTCAAAACAGAGCCGGCAGATCCGCTGATGCTCGGGCAACTGCCCTTGCAACTGCGACGGATCGGCCGTCGTGCTGACCAGTGCCTCGATGGCGAGCTGGTACCGGGGCCGGGTCCGGCCACCGGTCATGGCGTACGGACGGACCAACGGGTTGTGCGTGCTCCTGGGAGCGGACTCCCGGGGGCGCCTCGGCCTGCCCTGCTGGACGCGGGGCCGCCTCGGCTGTTCGTACGAGGGTTCCTGCGGCTGTTCGTACGGCTGTTGAGGCTGCTGCTGGGACTGCTGCGGCTGCTGCGGCGGCGGTTGATACGGCGCCGGAGGCGGTTCGTACCCGCCGTACCCGCCGCCGGACCGCCCGCCGTCCTGCTGTGCGGGACCGCCCTGCTCGCCCTGGCCCCCCTGACCGCTCGGCGCGGAGGGGAAGTTGAAGCGGTTCTGGGCATGCTCACCCTGGGAGCGCGGGCCACCGTCATAGGGATGTCCGTCTGGGGGTGTAGCCACGTTTCCTCCTCCGACTGCCGGTGTCGCCGGGCCCGATCATGGCGGACCTGCTGGATCCGCGCCACCGCACCCCTCATGGTGCGGTGGCGAGCCGCGCAGTGTCTGTCAGTTGAGCAGACTTCCCTGGAGTTCGGCGCGCAGGTCCGGAGTAAGGACCGTACCCGCGCGGTCGACCAGAAGCGCCATCTCGTAGCCCACCAGACCGATATCGGCCTCGGGGTGGGCGAGGACGGCCAGCGAGGAGCCGTCCGAGATGGACATGAGGAAGAGGAAGCCGCGCTCCATCTCCACGACGGTCTGGTTCACGGCACCGCCCTCGAAGATCCGGGAGGCCCCCGCGGTCAGCGAGGTCAGCCCGGAGGCCACGGCCGCCAGCTGATCGGCGCGGTCGCGCGGGAAACCTTCGGACATGGCCAGCAGGAGTCCGTCGGCGGAGACCACCACTGTGTGGGACACCCCGGGGGTGTTGTCCACAAAGTTGGTGATCAACCAGTTAAGATTCTGCGCCGCCTGGCTCATCGGGCTCACACTAACGCTCCTGGTTGTAGGTACTGCCCGGGCCGTGGCCCGGTCCGTTCGTGTCCCCGCCGGCGCGGCCCCGCTCGACACCCCGTCGCAGGCTGCTCAACCTGCCACGTATGTCCTCCGGTGCGCGCGAGACCGAGGGGCCGGTCTGCGGGGTCTGCTCCGCCGCACCCTCGACCAGATTGGCCTTGGGGACGCGGCGGGGAAGACCGGAGATGGTGACTCCGCCCGCCTTGGGCTCGCGGAGCTTCTCGGCCCGCTGCCAGCGCTCGTCGTTCCTGGAACGCCAGTCGTCGGCGCCGGCCGTCTCGCTCTGTCCGCCGCCGGTGGTGGTGCCCGTACCGGTACCGCTGTCGGTTCCGGTGGCACCGCTGCCGTTGACGCTGCCTGTTGCCGTGCTGGGGACGTTGCTGGTGGCACTGTCGTCGCCGACCGCGCCGTTGCTCTGACCGCTGCCCTGCCGGCCGCCGCCGCTTCCGCTGCCCCGGCGCGGCAGACCCGCGTCCGTCAGCGCGTGGCTGGCACTCGGGGACGGTCCCGGACGGTCGAAGCCTACGCGTTCCTGAGCGTTCTCGGGAGCGCTGTCCACGGATTCCGGTTCGGTCCGCTGCTCGGCCTCGTACGCGTTCTGGTACGTACCTGACTCCGCCCACTCGCCCTGCTGGGCAGGGGGAGCGAAGGAGTTCTCATACGGACCCGCGGCGGCCGGGGGAGCCTGGTAGTTCCCCTCCGGATAGAACCCGGCATCGGCCGGGGCCGGGGGAGTGGCCGCCGGGAAGGACGCCGTGGACTCCGCCGGGTACGCCGTCGGCTCCGGGTAGGGCTGCGCCGGGAACTCCGCGTACGACGCCGGGGCGTACTCGGCACCGGCCGCGGGCGGCTGGGGCGCGTACGGGGCCTCCGACGGCGGCTCCTCGCGGTACTGGCCGTGCACCTGGTCCTGGAAGAGCGGCTGCTCGGAGAGGGGCGGGGTGCCCAGCGCGGCCCGGCGCTCCTCGCGCTTCTGCGAGCGGTCGACGGGGTTGAGGCGCTGCGCCTCGTCCGGCGGCTGCTCGTAGCGCGAGTCGTCGAAGCCCAGCTCCGCGGCCGTCAGCATCGGAGCGGTCTGGAACTGCTGCTCCTGCGCCGGGGGCTGCTGGTCCGGCATGATCTGCGTGACGCTGAACTCCGGCGCGGGCTCCGCAGGGGTGCCGCCACCGCCGTGGGTGATCGCGTCGGGGAGCATCACCAGCGAGGTCGTCCCGGCCTGCTCGCCCGAGGGGCGCAGCTGGACGCGGACGCCGTGCCGTTCCGAGAGCCGGCCGACCACGAAGAGACCCATGCGCTGGGACACGGCGGCGTCCACGGTCGGCGGGTTGGCCAGCTTGTGGTTGATGTCGGCGAAGTCCTCGGCGGTGAGACCGATGCCCTTGTCGTGGATCTCGATCATCACGCGGCCGTCGGGCAGCCGGGTCGCGGTCACCCGGACCTTCGTCTGCGGCGAGGAGAAGGTGGTGGCGTTCTCCAGCAGCTCGGCCAGCAGATGCACCAGGTCGGTGACGGACTGGCCGTGGATCTCGGTCTCCGGGACCCCGGTCAGCTCGATGCGCTCGTACGACTCCACCTCGGAGGCCGCCGCGCGGAGCACGTCGACCAGCGGCACCGGCTGGTTCCAGCGGCGGCCCGGCTCCTCGCCCGCGAGGACGAGGAGGTTCTCGCCGTTGCGGCGCATCCGGGTCGCGAGGTGGTCGAGCCGGAAGAGGTTCTCCAGCTGGTCCGGGTCGCCCTCGTTGTTCTCCAGATCGGAGATGAGGGTCAACTGCCCCTCGATCAGCGACTGGTTGCGGCGCGAGAGATTGGTGAAGATCGCGTTGACATTGCCCCGGAGCATGGCCTGCTCGGCGGCGAGCCGGACCGCCTCGCGGTGGACCTGGTCGAAGGCGCGGGCGACCTCGCCGATCTCGTCGCGCGAGTCGATGGGGATGGGCTGGACACGGGTGTCGACCCGGCCGGGCTCGGCGCGCGACAGCTGGTCGACCAGCATCGGCAGCCGCTGCTCCGCGACGCCGAACGCGGCGGTGCGCAGCGCCAGCATCGAGCGGCTCAGCTGCCGGGCCATCATCGAGGCCAGGACGAAGGCGGCCAGCAGCGCGATCACGACGATCGCGGCGGTGGTGATGGCGCTGTTGCGGGCGCTGTCCGAGATCTGCGCGGCGTCGCTCACCGCCTGGCCGATGAGGTCGTTCTCGACCTCCGTGTAGCCGTCGAACTTGGCGGTGGTGGCCGCCATCCACGCCTCGGGGGTGACCCCGCGCGACGCGAGCTGCTCGGGGTTGTCGCCGGTCGCGATGGCCGCGACCATGCCGTCGAGGACGGAACCGTCCTTGCTCGGCGGCGCGGTGAAGTCCTCGCCGGCGGCCATCGCCTGCTGCTGCGCGGAGGCCAGCTTCTTGGCGCCCTCGGCCGTCTTCTCCTTCATGACCGCCTGGAGCTGGGCCATGTCCGCCTCCGTACCGCCGGAGACGAACTCACCGATCGCGATGTCCTCCAGATAGGCGTAACTGGAGAACGCGATCGCCTGACCGCTCTTGACGTCGGCCTTCTGGCTCGGCCGCACCAGCAGATGCATACCGATGGAGCGCTGGAGCGAACCGGCGCCCTTGGCGAGCTGGAGCGCGTAGACCGTACGGCCGTAGCTGGTGCTGTTGCCGCTGCCGAAGCCCAGGTCGTTGGAGAACTCCATGAGGGTGTGCTCGATCGGCACGTATCCCTCTTCGGTGGCGACCGGGCCGCCGTTGCCGCCGCTCTTGTCCGGGGTCTCGACGCCCGCGGTGAACGCGGTCTTCCGCAGCTCCGCGAGGTTCGGCTCCACACTGCGGAACAGCGCGAGCCGGCGCTCCAGACCCTCACGGCTGGGCATGTCCTGGACCGCGGTGTTGAACTTCCGCGCCGCCTCGTCGGTGGCCGCGCGGGCCTGGACGACCACGGGGGAGTCACGCTTGTTCGTCAGCAGGGGCTGCGCGGTCAGGTCGCGCTCGTTGAGCAGCGCCTGGCCGTAGTCCGAGGCCGCCCGTACGAGCAGCGCCGTGCGCTCGGCGTCCTGCGCCTGCTGCCAGGTGTCGACGGACGCCTTCACCTGGAAGCCGCCCATGACCAGACCGACCATCACCGGGATCAGCAGAATGGCGTTCAGCCGCGTGGGCACCCGCCAGTTGCGCGGCGAGAAACGGCTGGAACTGCCCGCCGCAGGCGGGGAAGCTGCCTTGGCCGCGGGCGGCACCGCTGTGCGGGGCGGCGGGGTGAAGTTCCCCCGCGCCTGCTGCTCCGCGGAGCTTGTTCTGCTTCGCCTCACTCGACCAACAACCTCTCGGCGTCGGCACCTTACGTTGTGCCGCGTTCTGTTTCAGGGGCCGTACTAGCCGTACTCCTCAGGAGTCGCTGAATTCCAGCACGGGGGAGGCGTGCAATCCAAACAGCAGGAATCAGCCATTCCGAGCGGTACGAGCCTCACATGAAACGGGCATAAAGAACTAGCCACGTCAAAAGGTGAGCGTGACATGAGCGCAGCGACACCGGCTGAGTGCGTCGGGTGTCCGAAGCGCACGAATTCTCTGTCGAAATGTTATGAACACGGAGGTGGGCCGTGTCCAGTGACATGGCCCACCCCCGGCGCTGTCTACGACAACTGCCGTAGCGGTTTGTCTACTTCAGTCGTGCCATGAGTGCGTGTTCGACGAGGGTGATGAGGCCGCTTTTGGCGTCGGCGCGGTGGCGGGCGTCGGTGGTGATGATGGGGGTGTCGGGGCCGATCTGGAGTGCTTCGCGTACTTCGTCGGGGGTGTAGGGCTGGTGTCCGTCGAAGCCGTTGAGGGCGATGACGAAGGGGAGTCCTGAGTTTTCGAAGTAGTCGACGGCGGGGAAGCAGTCGGCGAGGCGGCGGGTGTCGACGAGGACGACGGCGCCGATGGCGCCGCGTACGAGGTCGTCCCACATGAACCAGAAGCGGTCCTGTCCGGGGGTGCCGAAGAGGTAGAGGATGAGGTCTTGGTCGAGGGTGATGCGGCCGAAGTCCATGGCCACGGTGGTGGTGGTCTTGTCTCCGGTGTGGGTGAGGTCGTCGATGCCGGCGGAGGCGCTGGTCATGACGGCTTCGGTACGCAGCGGGTTGATCTCCGAGACGGCGCCGACGAACGTGGTCTTGCCCACGCCGAAGCCGCCCGCCACCACGATCTTCGCGCTGGTGGTCGACCGTGCCGTCCCGGCACCGCCGCTAGAGCTTGCGAAGTCCACTGAGCACCCTTTCGAGCAGTGTCACATCCGGCGTGCCGCCGGCCTCTCCGTTACCGGGCTGGTGAATGGCGACCATGCCGGCTTCCGCCAGGTCGGCCACGAGAATACGGGCGACGCCGAGCGGCATCGTGAGCAGTGCCGAGACCTCCGCCACGGACTTGACCTCACGGCACAGATGGCAGATCCGCTGGTGCTCGGGGAGCAGGGTGGCGAGATGCGCCGGGTCCGCGGTCGTGCTGACCAGTGCCTCGATGGCGAGCTGGTACCGGGGCCGGGTCCGGCCGCCGGTCATGGCGTACGGACGTACCAGCGGCTGATCGCCCTCGGACCCGTAGGACGCGTCCATAGAGGCGCCGTACGGATCGTGAGAGGCGGGTGGCGGGGTCATGAATCCTCCGGGCGTGACAGCAAGATGCCTTCGTGCCGTCTGACTTGGCCGGTGGGGGGCCGGTTGGGCGGCCTGACGGTAGGGAGCTGGGGCGTTTCCTGGGGCCTCAGTGCAACAGACTTCCCTGCAACTCGGCGCGCAGGTCCGGGGTGAGGACCGTACCTGCGCGGTCGACCAGAAGGGCCATTTCGTACCCCACCAGACCGATGTCGCACTCGGGGTGGGCGAGGACGGCCAGGGAGGAACCGTCGGAGACGGACATGAGGAAGAGGAAGCCGCGCTCCATCTCCACCACGGTCTGGTTGACCGGGCCGCCTTCGAAGATCCGGGACGCCCCCGCGGTCAGCGAGGTCAGACCGGACGCCACGGCCGCGAGCTGATCGGCGCGGTCGCGGGGGAAGCCCTCGGACATGGCCAGCAGAAGTCCGTCGGCGGAGACCACCACTGTGTGGGACACCCCGGGGGTGTTGTCCACAAAGTTGGTGATCAACCAGTTCAGATTCTGCGCAGCCTGACTCATCGGACTCAACTAACGCTCCTGCTGGTGAGAGGTGCCGAGGTTGAATCCGTTGCTCGCCGGGCCGGTGTTGCCCGCCTGACGACCTTGCTGGATACCCCGACGGAGATTGGTCAGCCGGCCGCGTACGTCAGCGGGTGCACGAGATACCTGCGGACCGGCCTGGGTGTTCTGTTCCTGCGCGGTTCCCGGCACCAGGTTGGCACGCGGTACCCGGCGGGGCAGACCGGAGGTGGTGAGACCGCCGGCCTGGGGCTTTTTGGCCCGCTCGGCCTGGCGTACCAGCTCGTCGTTGGGCGAGGTGCGCCAGGAGGAATTGGCGGCCACGCCGTTCGCGCCCGAACTGCTTCCCGGGCCACCGTCGCCCGAGGGAACCCCGAAGCTGTTGGTGCCCGAGTCGATGGTGCCGAAGCCACCGGCGCTGGTGCCGGTGATGCCGGAGCTGTTGGTGCCCGGACCGTTCGCGCCCGAGCCGTTCGCGCCCGAGCCGTTCGCGGAGTCGCGCCGCGGCATGAGCGGTTCACGGCGGGGCATCGGCGGCGGAGACTGCGGTCGGCTCGCGGAGGGGCCGGGCGGCAGCGACCGGGAGTCGTCGTGGAAGCTGTCCCGCGCGTCGTCCCGGGAGCCGTTGCGCGGCTCCGGCCGGTCCTGCGAGCGGTCCTGCGGACGGCCGTTGGCGCCGCCCTGCGAGCCGTTGCTCTGCGCGCCGTTGGTCCGGGGGCCGCCCTGCGGGGCGTCGCCGCCCTGCTGCGCGGCGTGGAACCAGTTGGTTTCCAGGTTGTCGTACAGCGGGGTGCTGCCGTCACCCGGACCCGCCGGAGGCAGCGCCTCCTGCTGCGGCTGCGGCGGCAGGCCCGGCGGACGGTAGCCGCCCTGCGAACCGGGCGCCGGGGCCGGGGCCGACGGACGCGGCGCGCTGAAGTCCTGCGGCGCGGCGAAGTCCGACGGCGGACGGAACGCGGACCGGTCGTCCCGGTCCGGCCGGCCGTCGTACTCGGCCTGGTAGCCCGAGGGCGCCGGGGCGTTGAAGTCCGGCACCGGGAACTGCGCCGTGGCCGCGGCGTCCTGCGCGGGGTTCTGGTCGGGCCGCGGCGCGTTGAAGTCCGGGCGCGGGAACTCCGACGTGGCGCCGGGTCCCTGCTGCTCGGCCGTCGGACGGGCGAACTGGCCGGTGGTCTCGTGCTCCTCGTGGCCGCGCGGCGCGTCCAGCGAGGGGCGCTGCGGAGCCGAGGACTGGTTGGCCCCCCAGCTGGTGGTCTGCGGGCGCTTCGGCTGCGGGTTGCCGCCCGGCAGCTCGGCGCGCGGTCCGCCGGGGGGCGGCAGCTGCCGGCCGCGGTCGGCGGGGGCGCCGCCCTGCTGGAAGGCGTTCTGGGCACGGCCGCTGAAGCCGTTCTGGCCGCCCTGGCCGTCGGACCGGTCCGTACGCTGCTGCCCCTGGCCGGGGAAGCCCTGGCCCGGACCCTGGCCCTGCGCGGGGCCCTGGCCCTGGCCGGGGCGGTTCTGGGCCGGCGCGCCGAAGGCGTTCTGGCTGAAGACGTTGCCCTGGCCCTGGCCCTGATTCTGACCCTGGCCGGAGCCCTGCCGCTGCTGGTCCTGCGGGAAGCCGCCCTGCGGGTTGCCCTGAGGACCGCCCTGCGGACCGTTCTGCGGTCCGGGCGGTGTCCCGTCGCGGGAGGGCAGCGCCGCGCGCGGACTCGCGCCGGGGCCGACCTGGCCGCGCGGGGCGCCCGCGCCGAGCAGTCCGGGAGCGGGCGAGCCGCCGGGGCCCGCGCCGAGACCGGGACGGCCGCCGCCGGCCGTACCGGGACCGCCGGTGAGCTGGCCGCCGGTGGAGGCCGGCGACTGGCCGCCGCCGTTCGGGCCGCCGGGGCGGCCGGGCGGGCTCTTCTTGCCGCCGTGGGCGACATCGACGGGCAGCATGACCAGCGCGGTCGTACCACCGGAGTCGGACGGCCGCAGCTGGATACGGATGCCGTGGCGCAGCGACAGCCGGCCGACCACGAACAGACCCATGCGGCGCGAGACCGAGACATCCACGGTGGGCGGCGACGCGAGCCGCTCGTTGATCGCGGCGAGGTCCTCGGGCGAGAGCCCGATACCGGTGTCGTGGATCTCGACGAGCACCCGGCCGTCCGGCAGCGCGTGGCCGGTGACCCGGACCTTCGTCTGCGGCGAGGAGAACGACGTGGCGTTCTCCAGCAGCTCGGCGAGCAGGTGCACGAGGTCGTTGACGACGCGTCCGGCGACCTCGGTCGTGGGCACCGAGGAGAGTTCGATGCGCTCGTACTGCTCCACCTCGGAGGCGGCGGCACGGAGCACGTCGACCAGCGGTACGGGCCGGGTCCACCGGCGGCCCGGCTCCTCGCCCGCGAGGACGAGGAGGTTCTCGCCGTTCCGGCGCATACGGGTCGCGAGGTGGTCGAGCTTGAAGAGGGACGACAGCTGGTCCGGGTCCGCCTCGCGGGACTCCAGCTCGGAGATCAGCGACAGCTGGCGCTGGATGAGGCCCTGGCTGCGGCGCGAGAGGTTGGTGAACATCGCGTTGACGTTGCCCCGGAGCAGGGCCTGCTCGGCGGCGAGCCGGACGGCCTCGCGGTGCACGTCGTCGAAGGCCGCGGCGACCTTTCCGATCTCGTCCCGGGAGTGCACACCGACGGACTCGACGGAGGTGTCCACATCCTGCGGGTCCGAGTCGGAGAGCTGCTTGACCAGCTCGGGCAGCCGGTCCTGGGCGACCCTGGTCGCCGTGTCCTGGAGCCGGCGCAGCGAGCGGATCATGGACCGGGCGACCACGAAGGCGCCGATCAGCGAGACACCGAGCACCAGCAGGATGACGGCACCGTTGATGAGCGCGTCGCGCTGCGAACTGTCGCGCAGCTCGCGGGCCTTGCTCTCCATCTCACCGAGCAGGGTGGCCTCGATGGTCTTCATCGCGTTGATCCGGGTGGCCGCCTGGTCGGTCCAGTCCAGATACGAGCGGCCGGGCTGGGTCGCCATGCCGTCCGCGCGGTCGAGGACCCGGTCGGCGTACTTCTCGGACGACTGGATCTCGGGGCTGCCCTGGCCGTTGAGCGGGGCCATCAGCTCTTCGGCGTTGCCGCCCATCGACTCGTACAGGGCGCGGAAGGAGGTGAGGGAGTTGCGCTCCTTGTTCGCCGCGGCCAGACCGTAGAGCCGGTCGTTGTCGTTGAGGTTGCCCTTGGTGCTGGGGTTGGAGGGCAGCGCGGCGGCGATGATCGCGCGCTGGATCGAGGCGTACTCCTTGGCGGAGGAGAACGCGGCGAGCGCGCGGGTCCGCTTGATCATCTCGGGGTTGTTGGTCGCCTGGGCCATGTCCTGCGACAGGCTCAGCAGCGAGTCGATCAGCCCGCTGTACGCGTCGACGGTCAGCGAGCGCGCGTCCGAGGTGTACGCGTCCTTGCGGATGTCGTTGATCTTGTTGACCTGGGTGGCGATCTGGTTGACGTTGGAGCGGATGCTCTCCAGCGCCTGGTCGCTGTCGGTGTTGCCGATGTCGACCGTGGCGTCGAGGAAGACCTTCTTCGCCCGGTCGGTCTTCGTACGGCGGTCCTGGACCGCGAAGTTCTTGGGGCTCGCGCCGTTGGTGAGGGGGCCGGCCGACTCGTCGCGCTCCGCCTGGAGGGCCTGCGCGAGGTTGGTGGCCTCCTTGGTCATCTTGGTCAGCAGCTGCATGTGCTCCAGCTGCTGCATCTCGTTGAGCGAGTCATTGATCCGCAGACCGCCCAGCGTGGTGGCCGCGACCACCGGCAGGGTCAGCAGGGCCACCAGACGCGTACTGATGCGCCAGTTGCGCAGGGCTACGCGGGAGCCGGGGTCGCTCGGGTCCTTGACCTTCCCCCCCGGCCGCTCCGCGGGGCCGCCCGGGCCACCGGGCCCGCCCGGCCCTCCTGGACCGGCCGTCACCGCTCCGGGGCCACCACGGCCGTCGCCCGAGGGCGCGGGGCCCTGGTTCTGGGTGTGCTGGGCCGAGGAGCCGCGGTCGGATCCGCCGCGGGGCTCCTGCTCCGCCGCAGCGCTGCCATCCCTCTTGAAACGTCCCTGCACTAGCGTCGCAACCTCTGGACCAGGCGTCCCCCCGCGAACGGCGGAACGGTGTCGGCGTCGTGGGGCGCAGAACGCTCCCCATGGTGGTCGTGAGTGACCGGCGCTTCTCCCCTCCCCACCGCCGCTCGGCGCTGCGTTGCGCCTTGCGCGCCGGACTTGTAAACCCGCGGCGGTGGGGGGAATTCCAGCACAGTGCCGGACCTCCAACAAGGCCAGTGGTCAGCGCTGTGACCGGAATGACACGCCGTGAGCGCCGGGTCACCTGCCGTAGAAAGTGTTCATGGAGGAAACGGACTTATATTGACGAGCCGCTTACGGGTGGGGGGTGTCCCGGTCCTGATGATCAGCAGTGGAATGTCACATTCAGTTATGCAATGTCCGTTTGTAAGGCAGGCGAAATCTGTCCGGTACGCGGCAAATGTGAGGCGTTTGGTGAGCAAACTCACACGGTGATCGCCGATGGATCCTGATCTCCACGGGGAATCGTCTGTCTAGCCTGACGCTTTACAGGGATGGCAAATCCGACAACCCGCGCTCCGGCGCCCGTACTCCGACAGGGCCTGACACCACACATGAAGACGACGATGCCGCTCCGAACCACCGCGAACCCCCGGCGCACCACGCTGGCGCATCTCAAGGACGCCGAGGACCTGGCCCCGACGGAACGCCCGGAGCACGCCGTCGCCCTGCCGAACCGCACCGCCAACCCCCGCCGTACGACGCTCATGGTCGCTCCCACCGCCCAGTAGGTTCCACGGGTTTTCCGTCCCCGCATCCCCTCATACGCGCGAGGGACGTCTCCCGTTCACGCCCGGCCTCCACGGCCGGGCGTCCGTCGTCCCCCTCGCTCATCTAGCCTGGAGCGTCCAGACCAGCGAGCAAGTGAGGGGCGACAGCATCCCGTGCGCATCGCCAGATTCTCCATCGACGGCAATGTCGCCTTCGGCGCGGTCGAGGGCGAAGGCACCGGCGACTCCGCCGGCCTCGTCCTCGACATCATCAAGGGCATTCCGTACGCCGACTTCGAACTCTCCGGGACCAAGGTCCCGCTGAGCAAGGTGCGGCTCCTGCCGCCCGTCCTCCCCAACAAGGTCGTCGGGTACGCCCGCAACTACCGGGACCACGCGGCCGAGCTGGGCAACGAGGTCCCGCCCGTACCGTTCGCCTTCCTCAAGCCGACCACCTCGGTGATCGGCTCCGGCGACGCGATCGAGTACCCCGCCTTCTCGAACGACGTGAGTTACGAGGCGGAGCTGGCCGTGGTCATCGGCCGGATGTGCCGCGAGGTGCCGCGCGAGCGCGTGAAGGACGTCATCTTCGGCTACACCTGCGCCAATGACGTCACCGCGCGCGACACCCAGAAGACCGAGAAGCAGTGGGCCCGGGCCAAGGGCTTCGACACCTCGTGCCCGCTCGGCCCCTGGGTGGAGACCGAGCTGGACCCGGCGGATCTGACGATCCAGTGCACGGTCAACGGCGAACAGCGGCAGCTCGGCCGTACGAGCGAGATGGTCACGTCCATCGAGGACCTGATCGTCAACATCACCGAGGCCATGACGCTCCTCCCGGGTGACGTCATCCTCACGGGCACCCCCGCGGGGGTCGGCCCCCTGCACGTCGGCGACGAGATCGCCGTCACCATCGAAGGCATCGGCACTCTCACCAACAGGGTGATCAAGCGTGGCTAGCGCACACACCGGCACGGACCCCGGCGTCCGGGTACGTTTCTGTCCCTCCCCGACCGGCAACCCCCATGTGGGACTGGTCCGCACCGCCCTCTTCAACTGGGCGTTCGCCCGCCATCACGGCGGCACCCTGGTCTTCCGTATCGAGGACACCGACGCGGCCCG
Source organism: Streptomyces paludis (assembly GCF_003344965.1). Taxonomy (NCBI): domain Bacteria; kingdom Bacillati; phylum Actinomycetota; class Actinomycetes; order Kitasatosporales; family Streptomycetaceae; genus Streptomyces; species Streptomyces paludis. Next base: position 5,813,953 of record NZ_CP031194.1, read on the forward strand.
CGACTCCGAGGAGTCGTACGGCCAGCTGCTCGACGCGATGCGCTGGCTGGGGCTCGACTGGGACGAGGGCCCCGAGATCGGCGGCCCGCACGCGCCGTACCGCCAGTCGCAGCGGATGGACCTCTACCGGGACACCGCCGCGAAGCTGCTGGCGGCGGGCCACGCGTACCACTGCTACTGCACCACCGAGGAGCTGGACGCCCGGCGTGACGCCGCGCGCGCGGCCGGCCGCCCCTCCGGGTACGACGGCCACTGCCGCGAGCTGAGCGACGGGCGAAAGGCGGCGTACGAGGCCGAGGGCCGTACCTCGATCGTGCGCTTCCGGATGCCCGACGAGCCGATCACCTTCACGGACCTGGTCCGCGGCGAGCTGACGTTCACCCCGGAGAACGTGCCGGACTACGGCATCGTCCGCGCCAACGGCGCCCCGCTCTACACGCTCGTCAACCCGGTCGACGACGCGCTGATGGAGATCACCCACGTACTGCGCGGCGAGGACCTCCTCTCCTCCACCCCGCGGCAGGTCGCGCTCTACAAGGCGCTGATCGAGCTGGGCATCGCCAAGGACATCCCGGCGTTCGGGCACCTTCCGTATGTCATGGGCGAGGGCAACAAGAAGCTCTCCAAGCGCGATCCGCAGGCGTCCCTCAACCTCTACCGCGAGCGCGGCTTCCTGCCCGAGGGGCTGCTCAACTACCTCTCGCTGCTGGGCTGGTCGCTCTCCGCCGACCGCGATCTCTTCTCCATGGACGAGATGGTCGCCGCGTTCGACATCGCGGACGTCAACGCGAACCCGGCCCGTTTCGACCTGAAGAAGGCCGAGGCGATCAACGCCGACCACATCCGGAAGCTGGACGTGGCGGCGTTCACCGAGGCGTGCGGGCCCTGGCTGCGGGCCCCGTACGCGCCGTGGGCGCCCGAGTCCTTCGACGCCGCCGCCTTCGCGGTGCTGGCGCCGCTCGCCCAGACCCGGGTCACGGTCCTCTCGGACATCACCGCCAACGTCGACTTCCTCTTCCTCGACGAGCCGGTGGCGGACGAGGCGTCCTGGACGAAGGCGATGAAGCCGGGCGCGGACGCGCTGCTGGCCACCGCCCGTACGAAGATCGCCGAGGCGGAGTGGACCGCCGAGGCGCTCAAGGACGCGGTGCTGGCGGCCGGCGAGGAGCACGGCCTCAAGCTCGGCAAGGCCCAGGCCCCGGTCCGCGTCGCGACCACCGGACGCACGGTCGGCCTGCCGCTCTTCGAGTCGCTGGAGATCCTCGGCCGGGACCGCACCCTGTCCCGGATCGACGCGGCGCTGGCGAAGCTCGCCGGGTGACGTGCTGACGCCCTGACGCGGGCGGTGGCCCTTCACCGGCGCGTTTACTCGTTTTGGAGCGCCGTCCGCGATCAGGTAATGTTCTTCCTGCGCCGCCCGAGAAGGCCGAAAGGCCGGGCCGGGAAGCGCAAGCCGGAACAGACCCCCATCAGGGGGTTCAGTTTTGGTGGGCTATGGTGTAATTGGCAGCACGACGGTTTCTGGTTCCGTTAGTCTAGGTTCGAGTCCTGGTAGCCCAGCGCAGATGAATTTCTGCAAATCACGCCCCCGTTGTGTAGCGGCCTAGCACGCTGCCCTCTCACGGCAGTAGCGCCGGTTCGAATCCGGTCGGGGGTACAGATCCTTCTCTCCGACGTACTCGGGTCGCACCCGGACACGTTGATGCAGGATCGCTAGGGCCCCCGTTGTGTAGCGGCCTAGCACGCTGCCCTCTCACGGCAGTAGCGCCGGTTCGAATCCGGTCGGGGGTACTGAACAACCCATGGGCTATGGTGTAATTGGCAACACGACGGTTTCTGGTTCCGTTGTTCTAGGTTCGAGTCCTGGTAGCCCAGCGCAGATGCTCTCTGCAATGCCCCCGTTGTGTAGCGGCCTAGCACGCTGCCCTCTCACGGCAGTAGCGCCGGTTCGAATCCGGTCGGGGGTACAAAGAAGCACATCGAAGAGGCCCTCCCTGACCGGGAGGGCCTCTTCTGTCTGTGCAGGGCGCTGAGCGGCGTCGTCCCGTACGGATCGGTGGGGCCGCTGCGGCGCTGGAGCGGCCTGCCGAAAGTCCGTCGTGGGTGGAAGGCGGGTAAGAGGGCCAAGGGGAGCGGGAGAGCGGAGTGCGCGGGAATGGGGGCGGCTCAGCTCGTACGGCGCAGGGCCTCGCTCAGCCGGCCCGCCGCGTCGATCACTGCCTGCGCGTGCATCCGGCCGGGGTGCCGGGTCAGCCGCTCGATCGGTCCGGATACCGAGACCGCCGCGACCACCCGGTTCGAGGGCCCGCGCACCGGCGCCGAGACGGAGGCCACCCCGGGCTCCCGCTCACCGATCGACTGGGCCCAGCCCCGGCGCCGTACGCCCGAGAGCGCCGTCGCCGTGAAACGGGCGCCCTGGAGGCCGCGGTGCAGCCGCTCCGGCTCCTCCCACGCCATCAGGATCTGGGCCGAGGAGCCCGCCTTCATCGTGAGGGTGGAGCCCACCGGGACCGTGTCCCGGAGTCCGGAGAGCCGCTCCGCCGCCGCCACACATATCCGCATGTCGCCCTGGCGCCGGTAGAGCTGCGCGCTCTCGCCGGTCAGGTCCCGCAGATGCGTGAGTACGGGGCCGGCCGTGGCCAGCAGGCGGTCCTCACCGGCCGCGGCGGCCAGCTCGGCCAGCCGCGGACCGAGAATGAACCGGCCCTGCATGTCCCTCGCCACCAGCCGGTGGTGTTCCAGTGCCACGGCCAGTCTGTGGGCCGTGGGCCGTGCGAGCCCGGTCGCCGCGACCAGTCCGGCGAGGGTGGCCGGACCGGACTCCAGGGCGCTCAGTACGAGAGCAGCCTTGTCGAGAACGCCGACGCCGCTAGAGTTGTCCATGAAACGATACTCGCGTCTCACTCTGTGAAACGCAAGTTCAATTTCCCGGGGAACTTGCCAACCTGTATGTACGGGCTCGTGGAGTATCGGGTCCCAGCCGGCGTCCGGAGCGTGGGGTACGGACGTGGGCCCACATATCTCTAGGAGTGCCGGCCACCGAGGCCGGCCGGAGGGAAAGCGATGGGTAGGACACTCGCGGAGAAGGTCTGGGACGACCATGTCGTCCGGCGCGCAGAGGGCGAGCCCGACCTCCTCTTCATCGATCTGCACCTGCTGCACGAGGTGACCAGCCCCCAGGCGTTCGACGGCCTGCGCAAGGACGGCCGCCAGGTCCGGCGGCTCGACCTCACCATCGCGACCGAGGACCACAACACCCCGACGCTCGACATCGACAAGCCCATCGCCGACCCGGTCTCCCGGATCCAGCTGGAGACCCTCCGCAAGAACTGCGCCGACTTCGGTGTGCGGCTGCACTCGCTGGGCGATGTCGAGCAGGGCGTCGTCCATGTCGTCGGCCCCCAGCTGGGGCTGACCCAGCCCGGCACCACCGTGGTCTGCGGCGACAGCCACACCTCCACCCACGGCGCCTTCGGCGCGCTGGCGTTCGGCATCGGCACCAGCCAGGTCGAGCATGTCCTGGCCACCCAGACGCTGCCGCTGGCCCGCCCCCGGACCATGGCCATCACGGTCGACGGCGAACTGCCCGCCGATGTCACCGCCAAGGACCTGATCCTCGCCGTCATCGCCCGGATCGGCACCGGCGGCGGCCAGGGCTACATCCTCGAATACCGGGGCTCGGCCATCGAGAAACTCTCGATGGAGGCCCGGATGACCATCTGCAACATGTCCATCGAGGCCGGCGCCCGGGCGGGCATGATCGCCCCCGACGACACCACCTTCGCGTACCTCAAGGGCCGCGACCACGCCCCGACGGGCGAGGACTGGGACGCCGCGGTCGCCTACTGGCGGACGCTGCGCACCGACGACGACGCGGTCTTCGACGCCGAGGTCGTCATCGACGCCACCGCCCTCGCCCCGTTCGTCACCTGGGGCACCAACCCCGGCCAGGGCGCGCCGCTCTCCTCGAACGTCCCCGACCCGGCTTCGTACGAGGACGCTTCGGAGCGCCTCGCCGCCGAAAAGGCCCTGGAATACATGGGGTTGACCGCCGGGCAGGCGCTGCGCGACATCAAGGTCGACACCGTCTTCGTAGGCTCCTGCACCAACGGCCGTATCGAGGACCTGCGCTCGGCGGCCTCGCTGCTGGACGGGCGCAAAGTCGCCGACGGCGTACGGATGCTGGTCGTCCCCGGCTCAGTCCGGGTCGCCCTCCAGGCCGTGGCCGAGGGCCTCGACAAGGTCTTCACCGCCGCGGGGGCCGAATGGCGGCACGCGGGCTGCTCGATGTGTCTGGGCATGAACCCCGACCAACTCGCGCCCGGTGAGCGCTCCGCGTCCACGTCCAACCGCAACTTCGAGGGCAGGCAGGGCAAGGGCGGCCGGACCCATCTGGTCTCTCCGCAGGTCGCCGCCGCCACCGCCGTACTGGGCCATCTGGCCTCGCCCGCAGACCTGTCCGGCGCCGCAGCCGGCGACCGTACGCCCGCTGGAGCGCGATAACCATGGAAGCCTTCACCATCCACACCGGCCGCGCCGTTCCGCTGCGCCGCAGCAACGTCGACACCGACCAGATCATCCCGGCCCACTGGCTCAAGAAGGTCACCCGCGACGGCTTCGAGGACGGGCTCTTCGAGGCGTGGCGCAAGGACCCGGAGTTCGTGCTCAACCGGCCCGAGCGCGCCGGGGCCAGTGTGCTGATCGCCGGACCGGACTTCGGCACCGGGTCCTCTCGTGAACATGCTGTGTGGGCCTTGCAGAACTATGGTTTCCAGACCGTCATCTCCTCCCGGTTCGCGGATATCTTCCGTGGGAACTCGCTCAAGAACGGTCTGCTGACCGTGGTTCTGGAGCAGTCGGTGGTGGATGCCCTCTGGGAGATCACCGAGAGCGACCCGACGGCCGAGGTGACCGTGGACCTGGAGAAGCGCCAGGTTCGGGCCACTTCCCCCGACGGAGCAGCGCTTGTGGCTGATTTCGACCTTGACGAGAATGCCCGCTGGCGGCTGCTGAACGGGCTGGACGACATCAGTCTCACCCTCCAGAACGAGGCGGACATCGCCACATACGAGGCCGGCAGGCCCTCCTTCAAACCCCGCACAATTACCGTCTGAGCAGCGCTTTTCCCCTACTGTTCCACCACCGCACCCCCTGCCGTCCGGCAGGGGGTGCAGTTGTTTGTTGAGCCCCCGTCGGGCGACAACTCGCCCCAGATGGCACAATCGGCGCATGGAACGCGACAACCAACTCAAGCTCTACGGGTTGGTCGCCGAACAACTCAAAGAAGCGCATGCGACGGTGCGTGCACTGCAAGTCCCGGAGGGCGTGCGCAAGGCGCTCTCCCGGAAGCTGCTCGTCATCACGGCGGCGGCCAAACACGATCTCCCGGACGCGGCACGGCGTCTGGACCGCTTGCTGAAGGACCTCGACGAGGGCCGATTTCCCGAAGGTGAGTGACCTCCGTGGAACTCCGCCAGGTCGACTTCGTTGCGGCACTAGGGTGATTAGCCCGTTTCGTGTTTGATTTGCGGTATATATCTGCCTAACGTGCGAAAAAAGCTTGAACACTTTCGTTCTGGCAATGTGTCTCCGAAGGGGAAGACGTGAACAAGGCGCAGCTCGTAGAAGCGATCGCGGACAAGGTCGGCGGCAGGCAGCAGGCCGCCGACGCGGTGGACGCGGTACTCGACGCGATCGTCCGCGCGGTCGTCGCCGGTGACCGGGTCTCGGTGACCGGCTTCGGCTCGTTCGAGAAGGTCGACCGCCCGGCCCGCTACGCCCGTAACCCGCAGACGGGTGAGCGCGTCCGGGTCAAGAAGACCTCGGTGCCGCGCTTCCGCGCGGGTCAGGGCTTCAAGGACCTGGTCAGCGGCTCGAAGAAGCTCCCGAAGAACGACGTGGCGGTCAAGAAGGCCCCCAAGGGCAGCCTCTCGGGCGGCGTTTCCAGCCGTACGACCGTGAAGGCCGCGGCCAAGAAGGCCACCGCCAAGAAGGCCACGGCGAAGAAGGCGGCGGTCAAGAAGACCACGGCCGCCAAGAAGACCACCGCGAAGAAGACCACCACGGCCAAGAAGGCCAGCCCCGCGGCGAAGAAGACCGCTGCCAAGAAGGCGACGGCCACCACCACCGCCAAGAAGGCCACGGCGAAGAAGACCGCGCCGGCGAAGAAGACCACGGCCAAGAAGGCCCCCGCCAGGAAGGCCACCGCGCGCACCACCACGGCGAAGAAGACCACCACCGCCGCCGCGGCCGCTGCCCGCAAGTAGGGCCGAGCGGAGGATGTGACAAAGGGCCACACGCGCCGGGCCGGGCTCCCCTCGGGGAGCCCGGCCCGCGGCGTTGCCCAGGGGTGCCGGGCGATGACCCGGTACGGCCGGGTCAGAGCGTCTGGAGCGTCACCAGCGTGATCCGCAGCCCCGCGCCGGCGCCCTCGGTCTCGATCCGCACCCGCTGCCCCGGCCGGAGCAGCCGCAGCCCGCCCGCGTCGAAGGCCGCCGCGCCGAACTCCACCGGAGTCCCGTCGTCCAGCAGCACACTTCCGGTGCGCGTCCCGGCGTCATAGGTGTACGAGGTCGCCTGCATCACCGCAGCGTATCCGTCCGGCTCCGGACCTGCGAGGCGGTGTGGCGGCCGAGCCCCAGCTCCGTCGCCACCAGCAGATCGTCGCCCGTGTCGACGTCCCGCCGTACCGAATCCACTCCGGCGAGCACGATTTCCACCGCGCCCGACGACAAATGGCGCCGTCTCGACGCACCGCCGAAAGCCGGACGCAATTCGGTGCCCGGCGCGGCGGTCAGCAATGTCGTCCCCATTTCGGCGGCGTCCGCGAGAAATGCGCGCGGGAAAGCACCGGCCGCCGTCAGTACCCGTCCCAGCTCCGCCGGGCGCAGCGCCGGCAGATCGGCGTTGAGCGCGGCCACCGCCGCCCGCGGCCTGGCCTCCCGGACGGCTCGCGCGCCGTGCGCCAGGGCCGCGTTGAGACCGTCCGCCGGGCTGTCCGGCACGACCCGCGCGCCCAGCGCCGCCAGCCGCTCGGAAGCCGCCGGATCGTCCGTGACGACGACCACGTCCCGTACGGCCGGACAGGCCAGCGCCGCCGCCACCGTGTCCTGCGCGAACGCCAGCGCCAGCCGGGGGCGCAGCGCGTCGCCCGCCGAGGCGGCGAGCCTGCTCTTGGCCAGCCGGAGCGGTTTCAGCGGGACGACCAGGGACCAGCGGCCGGCCGCGGCGGCCCCGGCGGCAGCTTTGGCGGCGGCCGGCACAGGGCCCGGGACGGCGTCCCGGGCGGTCACGGGGGCGGCTGTCGGGTCGGTGTCCGTGGCGAACTCTCCGTCCATGTGTAGCGTCCCCCTATTGTGGCCCGGCGACCCTCACGGCCCACCGCCGCGGTCCGGGAGGCGGGGCGTACGGTGTTCTCGACAGCGCAGGGGCCCGGGGCCACACTTGACCCCCGGCGGCCGGGCAGCGAGCCCGGTCAAGAGAGAAAGGTGTCCGAGTGTCCCGCCGTAGAATCGGCTTCTGGTACCGCCTGGCGGCGGTCATCGCAAAACCGCCGCTGATCGTACTGCTCAAGCGGGACTGGCAGGGGGCGGAGCACATCCCGGCCGACGGCGGATTCATCACCGCGGTGAACCACAATTCACACATCGACCCGTTCGCCTATGCCCACTTCCAGTACAACACCGGACGGGTCCCGCGCTTCCTCGCCAAGAACGGACTCTTCACCTCGGGATTCATCGGCGCGGTCATGCGCGGTACGGGCCAGATTCCCGTCTACCGCGAGAGCACGAACGCGCTGAGCGCCTACCGGGCCGCCATCGACGCCGTCGAGCGCGGCGAATGCGTGGCCTTCTACCCCGAGGGCACCCTCACCCGCGACCCCGCGCAGTGGCCCATGACCGCCAAGACCGGTGTCGCCCGGGTCGCCCTCCAGACCAGGTGCCCGGTCATCCCCGTCGCGCAGTGGGGCGCCAACCTGCTGCTGCCCCCGTACGCCACCCGACCGCACCTCCTGCCGCGCAAGACGCACCGGGTGCTGGTGGGCCCCCCGGTCGACATCTCCCGCTACTACGACGAGGAGATCACGCCCGAATTGCTGCGCGAGGTCACCGAGGTCATCATGGCGGCCATCACGGAACTGCTCTCCGAGCTACGCGGAGAGCCGGCGCCCGCGGTCCCGTACGACCATCGCGAGGCCAGGGCGGAACAGCGGCGCAAGGCCGCGGAAGAGGGGTCCAAGTGACGCGGGTCGCGGTATTCGGGGCGGGTTCATGGGGCACGGCGTTCGCCATGATCCTGGCCGACGCGGGGTGCGAGGTGACGGTCTGGGGCCGCCGCCAGGACATCGTCGACGCCATCAACACCACCCGCACCAACCCGGACTACCTGCCGGGCCTCGAACTGCCCGCCGGTGTACGCGCCACCACCAACCCGGCGGAGGCCGCCCGCGACGCCGAGTTCACCGTGCTGACGGTGCCCTCGCAGACGCTGCGCGCCAACCTCGCCGCGTGGCTGCCCGTACTGCCCCCGGACACCGTCCTCGTCTCGCTGATGAAGGGCGTCGAACTCGGCACCGCCAAGCGGATGAGCGAGGTGATCGAGGAGGTCGCCAAGGCGCCCGCCGAACGGGTCGCCGTGGTCACCGGACCCAACCTCGCCGGGGAGATCGCCGGCCGGATGCCCGCCGCCGCCGTGGTCGCGTGCCGGGACGAGACGGTCGCCCAGCGGCTCCAGGCGGCCTGCCACACCCCGTACTTCCGCCCGTACACCAACACCGACGTGGTCGGCTGCGAACTCGGCGGCGCCGTCAAGAACGTGATCGGGCTCGCCGTCGGGATCGCCGACGGCATGGGCCTCGGCGACAACAGCAAGGCCACGCTGATGACCCGGGGACTCGCCGAGACGACCCGGCTGGGCCTCGCGATGGGCGCCGACCCGCACACCTTCTCCGGACTCGCCGGGATGGGTGATCTCATCGCCACCTGCTCCTCGCCGCTCTCCCGCAACCACACCTTCGGCACCAACCTCGGCCGCGGGATGACCCTCCAGGAGACCATCGCGGTCAGCACGCAGACCGCCGAGGGCGTCAAGTCCTGCGAGTCCGTGCTGGATCTGGCCCGCCGCCACGATGTCGACATGCCGATCACCGAGACCGTCGTGGACATCGTGCACAACGGGAAGCCGCCGCTCGTCGCGCTCAAGGAACTGATGTCGCGCAGCGCCAAGCCCGAACGCCGCTGAGCCGAACGGCCCGGCCACGCCCCGGCCCACGCTGACTCCGGCCCCGCCACCAGGTACTCTCATCGCGATATGAGCAGCGAGAACTCCTCCCCGAGCCCTGAGCAGCAGCTCCGCAAGCCGCGCGTGGCCGTCGTCTTCGGCGGACGTAGCTCCGAGCACGCCATTTCGGTGGTCACGGCCGGCGCCGTACTGCGGTCCATCGACCGTACGAAGTACGACGTCCTGCCCATCGGCATCACCACCGAAGGCCGCTGGGCGCTCACCGCCGACGACCCGGAGCGCATGGCCATCGCCGACCGCCGGCTGCCGAGCGTCGAGCAGATCGCCGAGTCCACGGACGGCACGGTCGTGCTCTCCGCCGACCCCGGCAACCGCGAAGTCGTCTACAGCGAACCGGGCTCCGTGCCGAAGGCGCTCGGCGAGGTGGATGTCGTCTTCCCCGTGCTGCACGGCCCGTACGGAGAGGACGGCACCCTCCAGGGGCTGCTGGAACTCGCCGGTGTCCCGTACGTCGGCGCGGGCGTCCTGGCCTCGGCCGTCGGCCAGGACAAGGAGTACATGAAGCGGGTGTTCACCTCCTTCGGGCTGCCGGTCGGCCCGTATCTGGTGATCCGCCCCCGCGAGTGGGAGCGGACGGCGGACGCCACCGCCGCCGACCGGGCCGCCGCCGTCCGCGAGAAGATCGTGGACTTCGCCGGCGAACACGGCTGGCCGCTCTTCGTGAAGCCCGCGCGCGCCGGGTCGTCCGTGGGCATCTCCAAGGTCGACGGTCTCGCGGGGCTCGACGAGGCGATCGCCGAGGCGCGCCGCCACGACCCCAAGATCCTGGTCGAGTCGCTGCTGCGCGGTCGCGAGATCGAGTGCGGTGTGCTGGAGTTCGAGGACGGCCCGCGCGCCAGCGTGCCCGCCGAGATCCCGCCCGTCACGGCCCATGACTTCTACGACTTCGAGGCCAAGTACATCGACTCCGCCACCGGACTCGTCCCCGCGCCGCTCACCGCGGAGGAGACGGCCGAGGTGCGGCGGCTGGCGGTGGCGGCGTTCGACGCGGCCTCCTGCGAGGGACTGGTCCGCGCGGACTTCTTCCTCACCGAGGACGGCGAGTTCGTCATCAACGAGATCAACACGATGCCCGGGTTCACCCCGATCTCCATGTACCCGCGGATGTGGCAGGAGAGCGGCGTCGACTACGCGCAGCTCATCGACACCCTCATCCAGGCGGCCCTGCGCCGCTCCACCGGACTGCGCTGAGCGCGGCTCACATATCTCCGGGGCGGTTCGTCAGACGCTGGACGGGATCGTCTTCGCGACGGCCGCGGCCAGTTGGGCGAGGGGGGTGACGTCATGGGCGAAGCGGCTGCCCATCGTCACCTCCACATAGGGCTCGCGGTACGTGGCGGTGAAACGGGGCCCCGAGTCCCGTTGCTCCACCATCCAGTTGACCCCGTCCGCCTCCACGGCCGTCGCCTGGGGATCGTCCATCCCGGCCGGCCGGGGGACACCGCAGCGCAGCACGATCTCGCCGTCGCCCCAGCCGGCGGTCAGTTCGGAGCGTGGCTCGGGGTCGGCGCGGCCGAGGTCGGCGACCGTCTTCGGCAGCGCCTTGTGCAGCGTCCGGCAGGCCGCCGCCTCCGCGGCCGGGGGGCTCGGCACCGGTACGGACGGCGCGCCGCCCGTACCGGAACAGCCCGCCGCCGCCGACAGCAGGACGACGGCGGTCAGACGGGCGGCAAGTCGGCCGGATAGCCTGCGGCGGGAACGTATCACCGGGCAAGCGTAGACGGCGGCCGGACAGGGTCGTCCGGCGCGTGCGGGTGGGGGAAGGAGCGGGCGGAGCCATGGTGAGCGACGACAGCGCGGCCCGGCCGGGGCCGGGGCGTCCCTGCTCTCCGCGCGCCGCCGCCCGCCCGGTGCCAGCCGGTCTACAGATGCACGACCGGGCAGGTCAGGGTGCGGGTGATGCCCTCCACCCGTTGGATTCTGGCGACGACCATCCGCCCCAGATCATCGACGGTGTCGGCCTGTGCGCGCACGATCACGTCGTACGGACCTGTGACGTCCTCGGCCTGGATGACTCCCGGAATCTTTGCGATGGTCTCGGCGACGGTCGTCGCCTTGCCCACCTCGGTCTGAATAAGGATGTACGCCTGTACCACGGAACCTCCAGGGCGGCCACGAGGATCATGTGGGGTGGAAAGAGACGCCACGGTATCGCGTCGTCACGGGCCGCGGGGAGACCCGCGGGGCCGGTGGCGCCCGACGGGTGGCGGACGGAGACGTACGTTGACGCGGCTCATGACGGTACCGACAGCAGCAGAGGACCGCGACCGCAGGCGCGGCCGGCGAGGAGAGGGGAGTCTCGGTGAAGGGAACCGTGGGCGAGTTGGGGGAGTTCGGGCTCATCAGGGAACTCACGTCCCGGCTCACCACCACCCCGGCGGTGCGGCTCGGGCCGGGCGACGACGCCGCGGTCGTGGCCGCGCCCGACCGGAGGGTCGTGGCGAGTACGGATCTGCTGCTGGAGGGGCGGCACTTCCGGCGTGACTGGTCGACGGCGTACGACGTGGGCCGCAAGGCGGCGGCGCAGAACCTCGCCGATATCGCGGCGATGGGCGCCGTCCCCACCGCGCTGCTGCTGGGGCTGGTCGTGCCGGCCGAACTGCCGGTCACCTGGCCCACCGAGCTGATGGACGGCATCCGGGACGAGTGCCAGGTCGCGGGCGCGGCGGTGGTCGGCGGCGATGTCGTGCGCGGTGACACGATCACCATCGCGATCACCGCGCTCGGCGATCTGCGCGACCACGAGCCGGTGGTCCGGTCGGGCGCGCGGGTCGGTGATGTCGTCGCGTACACCGGCTGGTTGGGCTGGTCGGCGGCCGGGCACGCGGTGCTCTCGCGCGGTTTCCGCTCGCCGCGCGCCTTTGTCGAGGCGCACCGCAGACCGGAGCCGCCCTACCACGCGGGCCCCGCGGCGGCCGGGCTCGGCGCCACGGCGATGACCGACGTCAGCGACGGACTCGTCGCCGACCTCGGGCATATCGCGGAGGCGAGCAAGGTACGGATCGATCTGCGGTCGGGACTGATCGATATCCCCTCGCAGATGAACGACATCGGTCAGGCCGTCGGGATCGACCCGCTCCAGTGGGTGCTGACCGGCGGCGAGGACCACGCGATCGTCGCCACGTTCCCGCCGGACGCGAAGCTGCCGGCGCGCTGGAAGGTGATCGGGGAGGTGCTCACCCCGTCGGCGCTGCCCCAGGTGACGGTCGACGGGGCGCCCTGGACCAGCAAGGGGGGCTGGGACCACTTCGGGGACCCGGACGAGGGGCGCTAGATCGCCTCGCGGGCGCGCTTGTAGATTCGGTGCCATGCCGATACCGATATCCGCGTCTGTCCCCGCGCCCGTGCCGCCCCGTGTTCTCACCGTCGCCGGGTCCGACTCCGGCGGCGGTGCGGGCGTTCAGGCGGACCTGAAGACCATGCTGGCGCTCGGTGTGCACGGCATGAGCGTGATCACGGCCGTCACGGCGCAGAACTCCCTGGGGGTGCACGGCGCCTGGGAGCTGCCCGTGGCGGCGGTACGGGCCCAGTACCGCGCGGTCGTGGACGACATCGGCGTACAGGCCGTGAAGACCGGAATGCTCTCCTCCGCCGAACTGGTCGCCGCCGTCGCCGAACTCCTCGCCGCGACCGGCGTCCCCGTCGTGGTCGACCCCGTCGGCGTCTCGAAGCACGGCGACGCGCTGCTGGCGTCCTCCGCGCTGGAGACCGTACGGACGGAGCTGCTGCCCGTGGCGACCGTCGCCACCCCCAACCTGGACGAAGTGGCCCAGCTCACGGGCGTACGGGTCGAGGACGAGACGGATCTGCGGCGCGCGGCCGACGCGGTCCTCGCGTACGGTCCGCGTTGGGCACTGATCAAGGGCGGCCATCTGCCCGGGGACGCGGTGGATCTGCTCACCGACGGCACCGAGGAGCACTGGCTGAGGGCGCCGCGCCTCGACAACCGGCACACCCACGGCACGGGCTGCACCTACGCGTCCGCGATCGCGGCCGGGCTGGCCGGCGGGCAGGGCGTGGTGGAGGCGGTGACCGCCGCCAAGGAGTATGTGACGGGGGCGATCGCCCGCGGCTTCGCGCTGGGGGGCGGCATCGGGCCGGTGGACCACGGCTGGCAATGGCGCATGCGCTGAGCAGTGCCGTGGGCGGGGTGTGGGCCGTGCTGGGCATACGGGGTGCGGGCACGGCAAAAAGCCGGTCCACCGAGGTGGACCGGCTTTTCAAGGCAACCGCAGGGGCTGCGCTACGACGCAGGCGTCAGCGCGAGACCTTGCCGGCCTTGATGCACGAGGTGCAGACGTTGAGCCGCTTCGGCGTCCGACCGACCACGGCACGCACGCGCTGGATGTTCGGGTTCCAGCGACGGGACGTACGGCGGTGCGAGTGGGAAATGCTGTTGCCGAAGCCCGGCCCCTTGCCGCAGACGTCGCAGTTGGCAGCCACGGGTCACTCCAAAGACTTCAGATGCTCGTACAGAGAAATCCGGCGTGGCTCGAATCAATGAACTGATGTGGCGTTGCCGGAGGGATCGGCCCGACTTTCATCGGGCAACCGAAGCAGCATACAACGCCCGCTTCGGTACAAGAAAACTACCACGGCCCCGCTCGGCCCCGTTCCGCGCGGTGCTCCGGGCGCCCGCCCCGGGCGCCGGGGGTTACCGGCGGCTACCCTGCGGTGGAGCCCGCATCATGGCCGCTCAAGGAGGTTCCACAGGTGCCGCAGACCCTCGATGCCGCAGCGGTCCGGAGCTGGTGCGCACTGGCGCTGGACGCCCTCGGCCGGGAGCGCGAGGAGATCGACGCGATCAATGTCTATCCGGTCGCGGACGGCGACACCGGCACCAATCTCTATCTGACCGTGGAGTCCGCGGCGCAGGCGGTCGAGGCCGTCTTCGCCGCGTACGAGACGGATACGGCGGCGGATACGGCGGCGGAGGCGGGCGTTGTCCGGCCCGCGCCGGGCGACGCCGTACGGGCCATGGCGCACGGCGCGCTGATCGGGGCCCGGGGCAACTCCGGCACGATCCTGGCGCAGTTGCTGCGCGGCATGGCGGAGGTGCTGACGCGGGAGGGCGGGCGCGGTGGCGGGGATCACCTCGCCGAGGCGCTGCGACGGGCAGCCGAGCTGGCCCGCGAGGCCGTCGCCCATCCCGTCGAGGGCACGATCCTCAGCGTCGCCTCGGCGGCGGCCGACGCGGCGGAGCAGGCGGTACGGGCGGCGCGGACGGCGCAGACGGCGGCAGGGCAGGCGGCCGGGGTTCCCTGCGGCGCCGTTGTCCGCGCCGCGTACGCCGGGGCGCGGGCCGCGCTCGACGCGACCCCCGGCCAGCTGGCCGTCCTCGGCCGCGCGGGTGTCGTGGACGCGGGCGGCCGGGGCCTCCTCGCGGTCCTCGGCGCGCTCGTACGGGCGCTCACGGGGGTGGTGCCCGCCGCCTTCCCGGCGGGTGCCCCGGCCGTGGTGCCCGGCGCGTGCGCGGACGCGGGCGGCGAGGCGGGCGACGCCGCCGGTGACGCCGCCGCGACGGACGCCACCGGGCCCGCGTTCGAGGTGATCTACCTGCTGGAGGCGGACGACCGCGCCGTGGCCCGCCTCCGCGCGCGGCTCGACGCGCTCGGCGACTCCCTGGTGGTGGTCGGCGGCGACGGGCTCTGGAACGTCCATGTGCACGTCGACGACGCGGGCGCCGCCGTCGAGGCCGGCGTCGAGGCGGGCCGCCCGTACCGCATCCGCATCACCCACTTCGGGGCCGCCCACTTCGGTGCCCCGCACCCCGGCACGACGGCCGAACGGCCGCCCGAGCAGGTCCAGCGGGCCGTTGTCGCCGTGGTCCCCGGAGAGGGGCTCGCCGGGCTCTGCGCCGAGGCCGGCGCGACCACCGTCCTCGCGCGCCCCGGGGAGCCGCCCGCCAGCGGTGAGCTGGTCGAGGCCATCCGGCGCGCCCACGCCCGCGAGGTGGTCCTGCTGCCCAATGACGCGGCGCTGCGCCACACCGCCGCCGCCGCGGCCGAACAGGCCCGTACCGAAGGCGTACGGGTCGCCCTCATCCCCACCCGGGCCGCCGTCCAGGGCATCGCCGCGCTCGCCGTGCACCAGCCGGAGCGCCGCTTCGACGAGGACGTGGTCGCCATGACCACCGCCGCCGGAGCCACCCGCTACGCCGAACTGACCGTCGCCGAAAGGCAGTCCTGGACCATGGCGGGCATCTGCCAGGCCGGGGACGTACTGGGGCTGATCGAGGGCGATGTGGCGGTGATCGGCGCCGACCTCGCGGACACCGCCGAGGCGGTCCTCGGCCGGATGCTGGCGGCCGGCGGTGAACTCGTCACGCTGGTGCTCGGCGAGGACGTGCCGGACTCGCTGGCCGACCGGCTGGAGCGCTACGTACGGGAGGGCCACCTCGCCGTCGACACCGTCGTCTACCGGGGCGGCCGGCAGTCCGTACCGCTGCTCGTCGGGGTGGAGTAGCGTCGCGCCGCCCCGCTGTCAGTGGTGCCTGCGAAGATGGATCACGTGTCCGCGCTGGATGAATCCCTCAAGAAGACGCTCGGCCCCGCCACCGCGAAGGTGATGGCCGAGCACCTCGGCCTGCACACGGTCGGTGACCTGCTGCACCACTACCCCCGGCGGTACGAGGAGCGCGGCCAGCTCACCAAACTGGCCGATCTCCCGCTGGACGAGGACGTCACCGTGGTCGCGCAGGTCGCGGACTCCCGGGTGCTGACGTTCAACGGCGGACGCGGCCGGCGGCTGGAGATCACCCTCACCGACGGCAGCGGACGGCTCCAACTGGTCTTCTTCGGCAAGGGAATCCACAAGCCGCAGCACGATCTGCCGCCCGGCAGCCGGGGGATGTTCGCCGGGAAGGTCTCCGTCTTCAACCGCAAGCTCCAGCTCGCGCACCCCACCTATGTCCCGCTGGGCAGGGACGACGGGGAGGAGGCGGTCGACGCGTTCGCGGGCAAGCTGATCCCGATCTACCCCGCCTGCAAGGGCCTGGAGTCCTGGAAGATCACCAAAGCGGTCGACGCGGTCCTGCCCCGTGCCGCCGAGGCCGTGGACCCGCTGCCGCCCGCCCTGCGCGCCGGGCGCGGCTTCGTCCCGCTGCCCGAGGCGCTGCTCAAGGTCCACCGGCCCGCGACCCGGGCCGACATCGAGGACGCCCGGCAGCGCCTGAAGTGGGACGAGGCGTTCGTCCTCCAGGTCGCCCTCGCCCGGCGCCGGCACGCGGACGCGCAACTGCCCGCCGTGGCGCGCCGGCCTGTGGCGGACGGGCTGCTGGACGCCTTCGACGCCACGCTGCCGTTCACCCTCACCGACGGCCAGCGGAAGGTCACCGCCGAGATCTTCGCCGGTCTCGCCACCGAACACCCCATGCACCGGCTGCTCCAGGGCGAGGTCGGCTCGGGCAAGACGCTGGTGGCGCTGCGCGCGATGCTCGCCGTGGTCGACGCGGGCGGCCAGGCCGCGATGCTCGCGCCCACCGAGGTGCTCGCCCAGCAGCACCACCGCTCCATCACGGAGATGATGGGCGCCCTGGCCCAGGGCGGGACACTCGGCAGCGTGGAGAACGCGACCAAGGTCGTGCTGCTCACCGGCTCCATGGGCACGGCGGCGCGCCGGCAGGCGCTGCTCGACCTGGTCACCGGCGAGGCCGGGCTGGTCATCGGGACCCACGCGCTGATCGAGGACAAGGTCCGGTTCCACGACCTCGGGCTGGTCGTCGTGGACGAGCAGCACCGCTTCGGGGTGGAACAGCGCGACGCGCTGCGCTCCAAGGGCAAACAGCCGCCGCATCTGCTGGTCATGACGGCCACCCCCATTCCGCGCACGGTCGCGATGACCGTCTTCGGAGATCTGGAGACCTCCGTCCTGGACCAGCTCCCGGCCGGCCGGTCACCGATCGCCACCCATGTCGTCCCGGCCGCGGACAAGCCGCACTTCCTGGCGCGCGCCTGGGAGCGGGTGCGCGAGGAGGTCGGCAAGGGCCATCAGGCGTATGTCGTCTGCCCCCGGATCGGTGACGAGGAGTCCGACGAGGCCGCCAAGGGCGCCAAGGGCACGAAGAAGCCGGGCGCGAAGAAGGCCGCCGCCTCCTCCCCGGAGGACGAGGCCGAGAAGCGCCCGCCGCTGGCCGTGATCGAGATCGCCGGGCAGCTCACCGCCGGACCGCTGGCCGGACTGCGCGTCGAGATCCTGCACGGCCGGATGCAGCCGGACGACAAGGACGCCGTGATGCGCCGCTTCGCCGCGGGCGAGGTGGATGTCCTCGTGGCGACCACCGTCATCGAGGTCGGGGTGAACGTGCCCAACGCCACCGCCATGGTGATCATGGACGCGGACCGGTTCGGCGTCTCCCAGCTGCACCAGCTGCGCGGCCGGGTCGGCCGGGGCTCGGCCCCCGGCCTCTGTCTGCTGGTCTCCGAGATGCCGGAGGCGAGCCCGGCCAGGGCCCGGCTGGGCGCGGTCGCCGCCACGCTCGACGGCTTCGAGCTGTCCCGTATCGACCTCGAACAGCGCCGCGAGGGCGATGTGCTCGGCCAGGCCCAGTCCGGGGTCCGCTCCAGCCTGCGGATGCTCGCCGTCATCGAGGACGAGGAGATCATCGCCGCCGCCCGCGAGGAGGCGACCGCCGTGGTGGCGGCGGACCCGGAGCTGACGGACACCCCGGAGCTGCGTACGGCGCTGGACGCGCTCCTCGACGCGGAGCGGGAGCGCTATCTCGACAAGGGCTGACCCGCACCCCGGCCAGGGCTGACCCCGCCCGCCGCGCCCCCACGCCATATCGTGGAGGCAGACCCGCCACCCCGTACCCGCCACCGCGCGGGGCCGCCCACGAACCGAGGACCGACACCCATGACCCGCGTGATCGCCGGTGCCGCCGGCGGACGCCGTCTCGCCGTACCGCCCGGGACCGGCACCCGCCCCACCTCCGACCGTGCGCGCGAGGGCCTCTTCTCCAGCTGGGAATCGCTCCTCGGCACCCTGGAGGGGGTCAGGATCGCCGACCTGTACGCGGGCTCCGGCGCCGTCGGGCTCGAAGCGCTCTCGCGCGGCGCCACCCATGCCCTGCTGGTGGAGGCCGACGCCCGGGCCGCCCGTACCGTCCGGGACAACGCTCGCACCGTCGGACTCCCCGGCGCGGAGGTCCGCACCGGCCGGGCCGCGCAGATCGTCGCCGGGCCCGTCCCCCAGACCCCGTACGACCTGGTCTTTCTCGATCCGCCGTACGCCGTCGGGGATGACGATCTTCGGGAGATCCTCCTCACACTCCGCACCAAGGGGTGGCTCACCGACGCCGCGGTCGTCACCGTGGAACGCAGCACCAGGAACGGGGAGTTCGGCTGGCCGGAGGGATTCGAGCCACTGCGCTCCCGTCGCTACGGCGAGGGGACGCTTTGGTACGGTCGCGCCGCCACCCCGTGCGCCCGCGAAGACGCACGATGACCGGACCGCAGAGCGAGGGGAACCAGTTGCGCCGCGCCGTCTGTCCGGGGTCCTTCGACCCCATCACCAATGGACATCTCGACATCATCGCCCGCGCCTCCAAGCTGTACGACTCCGTACATGTCGCGGTGATGATCAACCAGTCCAAGCAGGGACTCTTCCCGATCGAGGAACGGATCGAGCTGATCCGCGCGGTCACCGCCGAGTTCGGCAATGTCGAGGTCGAGTCCTTCCACGGACTGCTCGTCGACTTCTGCAAGCAGCGCGACATCCCGGCCATCGTCAAGGGTCTGCGCGCCGTCAGCGACTTCGACTACGAACTCCAGATGGCGCAGATGAACAACGGGCTCTCGGGCGTCGAGACCCTTTTCATCCCCACCAACCCCACCTACAGCTTCCTCTCCTCGTCCCTGGTCAAAGAGGTCGCGACCTGGGGCGGCGACGTCTCCCACCTGCTGCCCCCGATCGTCCACACGGCGATCATGGAGCGACTCGGCCGGCGCTGACCCCGCTGAGGGGCCGTCACCAGGTGTCGGCGGGGCGCGAACTGGCCGTACAGTCGTGATGTCCGTCTCCATACCAGCCGAGAGAGTGGCGAGCACCCGGTGGACGTGCAGAAGAAGCTCGACGAGATCGTCGACACGGTCGGAAACGCCCGTTCCATGCCCATGTCGGCCTCCTGCGTGGTGAACCGCGCCGAGCTGCTCGCGCTGCTCGAAGAGGTACGGGACGCGCTCCCCGACTCGCTGGCCGAGGCGCAGGAGGTGATCGGCGGCCATGAACAGATGGCCGAGCAGGCCCGCCAGGAGGCCGAACGGATCATCCAGGGCGCGCACGCCCAGCGCTCCACCCTGATCGCCGACACCGCGGTGGCGCGCCAGTCCCAGGAGGAGGCCGACCGGATCCTCGCGGAGGCCCGCAGGGACGCCGAGGAGATCCGCGCGGAGGCCGACGACTACGTCGACTCCAAGCTCGCCAACTTCGAGGTCGTCCTCACCAAGACCATCGGATCCGTCGACCGAGGCCGGGAGAAACTCCTCGGCCGCGCCCCCGGCGGCGGCGAGGACGACGACGCCCCCGAGTACAGCGCCGACCCGGCGACCCTGATCCAGCGGGCCGACGAGTACGTCGACGCCAAGATCGGCGCCTTCGAGGCCGTGCTCTCCAAGACCCTGGAGGCGGTCGGCCGCGGCCGGCAGAAGCTCCAGGGCCGGATCGCCACGGACGAGCTGGGCGCGCACATGGCGGCCCAGGACGCGGCGGGCCCGCAGGGCCGCACCAGCGACGCGGACTTCCTCGCGGACCTCGCCGGGACGCCCCGGGAGTCCCTCCGGGCGCCCGTGCCGGCGCCGGAGCCCGCGGAGGCGGCCCCCCAGCCGTACGCCGACCCCGCGTACCCGCAGACACCGCCCCAGACGCAGCCGCAGTACGCCGACGCCGGATACCAGGACCCCGCCTACGCCCAGGCGGCGGACCCCGGCTACGGCGGCGGCTACCCGCAGCAGGACGCGTACGGTTATCCGCAGCAGGACCCGTACCCGTACCAGCAGCAGGACGCGTACGGGCAGATCCCCGGCCAGCTTCCCGGGCAGATCCCCGGCCAGCTCGCCGAGCAGAACCAGGGCTACGACCCGAACTACGGCTGGCAGCAGCCCGGCGGCCAGCCGCCCATGCCCACGGCGCTCCCGGCCCTGCCCGCGCTCCCCGCCCTGCCCTCCGGCGCGCCCCAGTCCGGCGATCCGCAGAGCGCGCTCGACGAGACCAGCTTCTTCGACACCAGCATGATCGACATCGACCAGCTGCGCCGCTACGAACAGGGGCTGTGAGCCGGACCGCCGCCTGACCGGCTCCTGAGCCGCGGGTGGTCGCCGCCCGGCCGTCCTGACCCGGATTGGGTCTACGGCGGCCGGTCCAGTACTCTGGTTCTTCGGCCGCGTGTATGCCCGCGGCTCAGGCTGCCCGCTTCGCTCTCGCGACGGTGGCGGCCCCTCTCACGATCCGAAAGCGGGAACAAACCCTGAACGCGCGCCTCGACCACCTCAACCCCCTCGTGTTCGACACACACGAGCTGGGGCGGCGTCCTGGTGCGCTCCGCAGGCTGACCCGCTCGGCGCCGGCTCCCAAGGATTTCGGCATCGCGGGGGTCATCGGGGTGCCCGAGGGCGCTCCCGTGGAGCTGGACCTCCGGCTCGAATCCGTCATGGAGGGGGTGCTCGTCACGGGCACCGCCCGTGCGACGGCCGAGGGGGAATGCGTAAGGTGTCTGGAGCCGCTCGGCGAGGAAGTGGCCGCGGACTTCCAGGAGATGTTCTCGTACCACGACACCGATGGCCGGGGCCGCGCCGTGCGCGCGGAGACGGCCGACGATGCCGAGGGCGAGGACGAGGACAGGTTCTTCATCGAAGACAGCCTGTTCGACCTCGAACCCGTGCTGCGTGACGCGGTGGTGCTCGCACTGCCGATGCAGCCGGTGTGCCGGGAGACCTGTGCCGGTCTGTGTTCCACATGTGGGATCAGGCTGGACGAGAACCCGGACCACCACCACGACGCCGTCGACATCCGTTGGGCGGCACTGCAGGGACTCGCCGACACCGTCAAGGACGGCGAGAAGGACAACATGGGCGGCGCCGAAGCGGGCGTCGACGAGAAGCAGGAGAAGTAGCCGTGGCTGTTCCGAAGCGGAAGATGTCGCGCAGCAACACGCGCCACCGCCGGTCGCAGTGGAAGGCTGCGGTCCCCAACCTGGTTTCGTGTGAGCGTTGCCAGGAGCCGAAGCTCCAGCACATCGCGTGCCCGAGCTGCGGCACGTACAACAAGCGCCAGGTCCTCGAGGTCTGAGCGGCTGGTGAGAGGCTCAATGTCTGAACTGTCCCATGCCAAGAAGCAGACAGACAATGTCAGCACAGCCTCGTCCCACACGCTTCTGGAAGGGCGGCTCGGGTATCAGCTCGAGACCGCCCTTCTGGTGCGTGCGCTGACCCATCGCTCGTTCGCGTACGAGAACGGCGGTCTGCCCACCAACGAGCGGCTCGAATTCCTCGGGGATTCGGTGCTCGGCCTGGTGGTCACGGACACGCTGTACCGGATCCACCCCGATCTGCCCGAAGGCCAGCTGGCCAAATTGCGGGCAGCCGTGGTCAATTCGCGTGCGCTGGCGGAAGTGGGCCGCGGCCTCGAACTCGGCTCCTTCATCCGGCTCGGCCGGGGCGAAGAGGGCACGGGTGGCCGGGACAAGGCGTCCATTCTCGCCGACACCCTGGAAGCGGTGATCGGCGCTGTCTATCTCGACCAGGGTCTCGACGCGGCGTCCGAGCTGGTCCACCGGCTCTTCGACCCGCTGATCGACAGGTCCTCCAACCTCGGGGCCGGCCTGGACTGGAAGACCAGTCTCCAGGAACTCACGGCGGCGGAAGGGCTCGGCGTACCCGAGTACCTCGTCACGGAGACCGGGCCCGACCATGAGAAGACCTTCACAGCTGCCGCCCGCGTCGGTGGTGTCTCGTACGGCACCGGCACCGGCCGCAGCAAGAAGGAAGCGGAACAGCAGGCGGCGGAATCCGCCTGGCGGTCCATCCGGACCGCGGCGGACCAGCGGAAATCCGCCGCGGGTGCGGAAGCCGCGGCAGCCGCGGAGTCGGCGGCGGCCGTGACGTCCACGGACGCTTCGGACACCGTGGACGCCTCGGACCCGGCCGCTCCGGCGGATCCGGACCGGAGCTGAACGCCGGGATTCCGTCCTGTTCCACCGGTTTACCGGTACGCCCCTCACGTCGTTCCCGGCGCGAGGGGCGTTCCGTTCTCCGTACGCGCGTCCGCCCCCGCGCCCCCCGTGCCCGTACCCCGTCATCCGGAGGAGTTTCCCGTGCCCGAGCTGCCCGAGGTCGAAGTCGTCCGGCGCGGACTGGAGCGCTGGGTCGCCGGCCGTACCGTCGCCGGGACCGAGGTGCTGCATCCGCGCGCGGTACGCCGCCACCCCGCCGGGGGCGAGGACTTCGCGGCCCGGCTCCAGGGGCGGACCGTCGTCGCCGCCCGTCGGCGCGGCAAATATCTGTGGCTGCCGCTCGGCTCCGAGGGGGAGAGCGACCCGGCCGGCGCGGACGCCTCGATCCTCGGCCATCTCGGGATGAGCGGTCAGCTCCTGGTCCAGCCGGAGTCCGCGCCCGACGAGAAGCATCTGCGCATCCGGATCCGCTTCACCGACAGCCTCGCCACCGAGCTGCGCTTTGTCGACCAGCGCACCTTCGGCGGACTCTCGCTCCACGACAACACCCCCGACGGACTGCCGGACGTCATCGCGCATATCGCCCGCGACCCGCTGGACCCCGCGTTCGACGACGGTGCCTTCCTCGCCGCGCTGAAGCTCCGCCGTACGACGATCAAACGCGCTCTGCTCGACCAGTCCCTGATCAGCGGCGTGGGAAACATCTACGCGGACGAGGCGCTCTGGCGCGCGAAACTCCACTACGAACGCCCGACGGCGACGCTGCCCCGGCCGCGCGCGGCCGAACTGCTCGGGCATGTCCGGGACGTGATGAACGCGGCGCTCGACGCGGGCGGCACCAGCTTCGACAGTCTGTACGTCAATGTGAACGGTCAGTCGGGGTACTTCGACCGGTCGCTCGACGCGTACGGACGCGAGGACGAGGCGTGCCACCGCTGCGGAACGCCGATCCGGCGGCGGCCGTGGATGAACCGGTCCAGCTACTTCTGCCCGCGCTGTCAGCGGGCGCCGCGCACCGCGTCGTAACGCTCGCGGGCCGTGAGCACCTCGGGCATCCGCCCCTCGACCAGCTCGATCAGCGCGATCAGCCGCGCGGCGACCTCCTGTCCCAGCGGGGTCAGCTCGTAATCCACCCGTGGTGGATTGACGGGCTGCGCCTCGCGGTGCACGAGTCCGTCCCGCTCCAGCGCCTGGAGCGTCTGGGAGAGCATTTTCTCGCTCACCCCGTCCACCCGGCGGCGCAGTTCGTTGAAGCGCAGCCGGCCTTCGGCGAGGGCGCCGAGGGTCAGGGAGCCCCAGCGGCCCGTCACATGCTCCAGCGTGGGGCGCGAGGGACACCGCCGGGTGAAGACGTCGAACGCGAGCGCGTCGACGTCGGCGTCGGGAAGCTGACCGTCCATATCTGTCACCTTACAACCGAAAAGCGCCACCCATAAGGTGGCGCTTTCCATTAGTTAGTGGGTGTGGGGGCCCGCTCCGGTCGGCTCAGAAGCCGAAGTTCTGGGTCCACCACGGGCCGCCGGAGCCGGTGGCCACCCCGACGCCGAGCCGGGTGTAGTCGCAGTTCAGGATGTTCGCGCGATGGCCGTCGCTGTTCATCCAGGAGTCCATCACCGCCTGGGCGGTGGCCTGTCCCCGGGCTATGTTCTCGCCGGCGAGGTTCTTGACGCCCGCCTTGTCGGCCCGGTCCCAGGGGGTGTTGCCGTCCGGGTCGGTGTGGTCGAAGAAACCGCGCTTCGCCATGTCCTCGCTGTACGCCTGTGCCAGCGCGTCCAGACTCGCGTCGGCGCGTACGGCGGCGCAGCCCACCTTCGCCCGCTCCTGGTTGACCAGGTTGAGGACGGCCGTGGCGGTCGACGACGGGGCGGGGGCGATCCCGGCGCGGTCCTCGGTGACGGTCTCGCTCGGCGGGGCGCTGGTCGCGGCCGTCTCCGTACCGGATCCCGGGTCGGCGGCGGAGCCCGAGCCGGAGCCCGAACCGGCCGACGCGCCGAAGCTGGGCGTGCCCGGGGAGGTCCGCTTCTTGACCGGTGTCTCGGCCTCGGCGGACTCCTTCGAAGGGGTGGTGCTCGGCTTCGCCTTGGAGGGGGTGACCGAGGCCGCGGGTTTCTTCGTCCGTTCGGTGCCCGCGCCGGCGGAGTCCGACGAACCGGGCGTCGGCGTGGCGGACGAGCCGCCCTGCTGCTGAAGCTCGGGTGCGATGTCGCTGCGGATCTGCTCGCCCGTGGCACCGCCGCCGCTGACGGTGAACTGGCCACCGCCGGGCAGCAGCCCCGAGGCGACCGCGACCGCGCCGACCGCCATGGCCGCCGAGGCGCCGAGCAGTCCGGTCCTGACGGGCTTGGCGACCCGCCCGTTCCGGCGTGCGGCGCCGCCGCCGCGTCCGCCCGCGGTCGTACCGTCCCCGCGCGCGACCCTGGTGGGGGCGGGGTCGGAGACGGCGGGCGCGCCGGGGGCGGCTGAGCGTCGGTGGCGTCCCATCTGCTGTGCCTTCCTCATGCTCTCGACGACAACGTGACTCACCCGGACGAGTGAGGCTTATTGCGACCGGACTGTACGGCATGGCTGGTGGGGCCGCCGGAGTCGGTGAGCAATTGGCTGATTGGCTTACGGGCATGGATGAAGAGGTAAACGAAGAGGTACGTCTCACCGCCTGGGTGCGCGGGCGGGTGCAGGGGGTCGGCTTCCGCTGGTTCACCAGGGCTAACGCGCTGGAGATCGGCGGGCTCACCGGATTCGCCCTCAATCTGGGCGACGGGCGCGTCCAGGTGGTTGCCGAGGGATCGCGTGAGAATTGCCACCGCCTGCTGGAGTGGCTCCGGTCCGCCGACACACCCGGGCAGGTCACCGGAGTCACTGAGATCTGGGACACCCCGCGCGGGGGGTACGGGGGCTTCGCGATCCGCTGATTCCCCGGCCGTCCGGTGCGTGGGCGCGGGGGCGTGACAGGCTCATGATTGCTATTGGCATATGCGCAGGCGGCGATGACCTGGTGGTTGCCAGAAATGGCCGGTTGTGTCAGGCTGCCGGATCAACGACGATCTCCGCGCCCCCGGGCCCCCGTGAGAGAGCCGGCGCCGCCCCCGGGGCGGCCCCGCGCCCCCGGCCGCCCATCGGTACAGGCTGTGATCGTGTTGACCGTCAAACTTTTTGGTGAGACTCTGGAATCCCCGCGCACCTCAGCTGTTTGGCAGTAAGAACCACCGTGAAGAACAAGCGCAGAACAAGCGCTGTCAGACACCGCGGGTGCGATTTCCCTCACGACCCACACCGCATTCGGTCGGTCACTCAGTGTGGAGGACCATTCATCATGGCAAAGGCGCTTCTCGGTTATGTCGGCGGTTCCGACCCGCGACTCCTCGCCGAGATGCGACGGCTTCAGCAGCGCGTCCAGGACCTCGAATCCGAACTCGTACGGATCCAGTCCGAGAACGACGTGCTGAATGCCGCTGTCGCACAGCACCCCGGAGAGTCGCTGCTGAACGGCATCGACATTGACGTACCCCAGGCGGAGCCCGCGCTCACCTGACGTCACCCCCCTGTCGGGGGTCGGGTGAGAGACACTCTCGCAAGATATGCAAGGGACGCTTCGGCGTCCCTTCTTTCTTTCCATATCCCGTTGTACGAAACCTTGTTGGCGCCGTCGCGACTTTCTTAACGTCTGATGTGCCCTGCGCGTTCCGCGGTGAAACCGCCGGAGGCCGATCAACGCCGGGTAGAGTCCGGCGGCGTGCACCTCAAGGCCATGACCCTGCGCGGGTTCAAATCCTTCGCCTCCGCCACGACGCTGCGCTTCGAGCCGGGTATCACCTGCGTGGTGGGCCCGAACGGGTCCGGCAAGTCGAATGTCGTGGACGCGCTCTCCTGGGTCATGGGTGAACAGGGAGCGAAGTCCCTGCGCGGCGGCAAAATGGAAGACGTGATCTTCGCCGGCACGGCCGGCAGACCCCCGCTGGGCCGGGCCGAGGTATCGCTCACCATCGACAACTCCGACGGCGCCCTGCCGATCGAGTACGCCGAAGTCACCATTACGCGGATCATGTTCCGCAACGGCGGCAGCGAATACCAGATCAATGGCGATACCTGCCGGTTGCTCGATATTCAGGATCTGCTCTCCGACTCCGGTATCGGGCGCGAGATGCATGTGATCGTCGGGCAGGGCCGGCTCGACTCCGTACTGCACGCCGACGCGATGGAACGGCGCGGTCTCATCGAGGAGGCCGCGGGCGTACTGAAACACCGCAAGCGGAAAGAGAAGGCGCTGCGGAAACTGGAGGCGATGAAGGCGAATCTCGCCCGCGTGCAGGATCTCACCGACGAACTCCGCCGCCAGCTCAAACCGCTCGGCCGGCAGGCCGCGGTGGCCCGGCGGGCGGCCGTCATCCAGGCCGATCTGCGCGACGCCCGGCTGAGGCTCCTCGCCGACGATCTGGTGACACTGCGTGACGCGCTGCGTACGGAAATCGCGGACGAGGCGGAGCTGAAGCGCCGCAAGGAGGACGCCGAGCGCCGGCTCGGCGAGGCGCTCGCGCGGGAGGCGGAGCTGGAGGACGAGGTACGGCGGCTCGCGCCCCGGCTCCAGCGCGCACGGAGCACCTGGTACGAGCTGTCCCAGCTGGCCGAGCGGGTACGCGGCACGATCTCGCTCGCCGACGCCAGGGTGACCAGCGCGACCGCCGTACCCCCGGAGGAGCCCCGGGGCCGGGACCCCGAGGACCTGGAGCGCGAGGCGGCCCGGATCCGCGAACAGGAGGCGGAGCTGACCGCCGCGCTGGAGGCGGCCGAGCACGCGCGCGAGGACACCGTCGCCCACCGCACGGAGCTGGAACGCGAACTCGCCGCCGAGGAACGCCGGCTCAGGGACGCCGCCCGCGCCCTCGCGGACCGGCGCGAGGGACTCGCCCGGCTCGCCGGCCAGGTCACCGCTGCCCGGGGCCGGGCCGCCGCCGCCCGGGCCGAGATCGGCCGGCTGGCCGCGGCCCGCGACGGCGCGGCGGCCCGCTCGGCCGCCGCGCGCGCCGAGTACGAGCAGCTCAAGGCCGAGGTGGCGGGCCTCGACGCCGACGACGAGGAGCTGGCCGAGCGGTACGCGACGGCCCGGCACGCCCTGGCCGACGTGGAGGCCGGACTGACGGCCGCGCGCGACGCGGCCACCGCGGCCGACCGCGAACGCGCCGCCCTCGCCGCCCGCCACGACGCGCTCGCCCTCGGCCTGCGCCGCAAGGACGGCACCGGCGCCCTGCTCGCCGCGCACGACCGCCTCACCGGCCTCCTCGGACCGGCCGCCGAACTCCTCGATGTCACCCCCGGGTACGAGATCCCCGTGGCCGCCGCGCTGGGCGCCGCAGCCGACGCGCTCGCCGTCACCACGCCCTCGGCGGCGGCCGACGCCCTCCGCCTGCTGCGCGCCGAGGACGCGGGCCGCGCGGCCCTGCTGCTGGGCGGCGCGCCCCGGCCCGCGCCACCGCCGGCCCCGGCGGGCGTGCCGGGCCAGGCGGGCGCCCCGCCCGGTCCCGTACCGGATCAGCCCGCACCCGATGCGGCGGGCCCGGCGGGCCGGAGCACCGCGGCGGCGCCCGGTGTTCCCCCGCAGGCCGGGGCGCGGACCGGGGCGGAGGCCGTCGCGCGGGACACGGACACCGGCGCCCTTCTGTGCGCCGGGACTCCCGGGGGCTCCGGGCCGCGGGTCGCCGATCTGGTGCGCGGGCCCGCCGCGTTGCTGGAGTCGGTGGGGCGGCTGGTCCGGGACATGGTGGTCGTCGCCACGCTGGAGGACGCCGAGCACCTCCTCGCCGCGCGGCCCGAGGCGATCGCGGTGACGGCCGACGGGGATGTGCTCGGGGCGCACTTCGCGCACGGGGGCTCCGCCGGGGCGCCGAGCCTGCTGGAGGTACGGGCCGCCGTGGACGAGGCGGCCGGCGCGCTGGCGGAGCTGACCGTACGGTGCGAGGAGCTGGCCGGGGCCCAGCGCGCGGCGGCCGGGCGGCGGGACACGTGCGCCGCGCTCGTGGAGGAGCTGGGGGAGCGGCGCCGGGCCGCCGACCGGGCGAAGTCCGCCGTGTCCGGGCGGCTCGGGCGGCTGTCCGGGCAGGCCAGGGGCGCGCAGGGCGAGGCAGAACGGACGGCCGCCGCCGTCGCCGGGGCCGAGGAGGCGCTGGAGCGCGCCACCGCCGAGGCCGAGGAGCTGGCCGAGCGGCTGCTCGTCGCCGAGGAGTCCGCCCCCGCCGGGGACGGGGACGGCGAGCCGGACACCTCCGTACGGGACCGGCTCGCCGCCGACGGCGCCAACGCCCGGCAGACCGAGATGGAGGCGCGGCTCCAGGTCCGTACGCACGAGGAGCGGGTCAAGGGCCTCGCGGGCCGGGCCGACGGCCTCGACCGGGCGGCCCGCGCCGAGCGCGAGGCCCGGGCCCGCGCGGAGCGGCGCCGGGCCAGGCTGCGCCACGAGGCCGAGGTGGCCGCCGCCGTCGCGGCCGGCGCCCGGCAGCTGCTGGCGCACGTGGAGGCGTCCGTCGTACGCGCCGAGGCCGACCGGGCCGCCGCCGAGGAGGCCGGGGCCGTCCGCGAACAGGAGCTGGCCGCCGAGCGGAACCGGGGCCGCGAGCTGAAGACCGAGCTGGACCGGCTCACCGATTCCGTCCACCGGGGCGAGGTGCTCGGTGCCGAGAAGCGGTTGCGGATCGAGCAGCTGGAGGCGAAGGCCCAGGACGAACTCGGCGTGGAGCCCGCCGGGCTGATCGCCGAGTACGGCCCGGACCAGCCCGTACCGTCCACGTCGGCGGGGGAGGAGCCCGGCGGCGAGGAGAGGGGCGGCGAGGAGCCCGGCGGCGAGGAGACGGCCGTCCCGTATGTGCGGGCCGAGCAGGAGAAGCGGCTGCGCGCCGCCGAACGGGCGTATCAGCAGCTCGGGAAGGTGAATCCGCTGGCGCTGGAGGAGTTCGCGGCGCTGGAGGAGCGGCACCGCTTCCTCTCCGAGCAGCTCGCCGATCTGAAGAAGACCCGGACCGATCTGCTGGAGGTGATCAGAAACGTCGACGAGCGGATCGAACAGGTCTTCACCGAGGCGTTCCGGGACACCGCCGCGCAGTTCGAGGGCGTCTTCGCGCGGCTCTTCCCGGGCGGCGAGGGCCGGCTGATCCTGACCGATCCGGCGGACATGCTCACCACGGGGGTGGAGGTCGAGGCCCGGCCCCCGGGGAAGAAGGTCAAGCGGCTCTCGCTGCTCTCCGGCGGCGAGCGGTCCCTGACGGCCGTGGCGCTGCTGGTGTCGATCTTCAAGGCCAGGCCCAGCCCGTTCTATGTGATGGACGAGGTCGAGGCGGCGCTCGACGACACCAATCTCCAGCGGCTGATCATGCTCATGCGGGAGTTGCGGGACAGCTCCCAGCTGATCGTGATCACACATCAGAAACGCACGATGGAGGTCGCGGACGCGCTCTACGGGGTGTCCATGCAGGGCGACGGGGTCTCGAAGGTCATCAGCCAGCGGCTGCGCTGATCCCCCCCCCGCATCCCGGCCGTGTCGCCTCGGCGTCCTCAAGTGGTGCCTGACGGCAACGTATGACCCACTGGAAGGGCCCGCCGACCCCACGACCGGCAACGCAACGCGGCCGGGCGGCTCCAGGAGTACACGTGACCAGCACAGCGCAGGTTCCGCCGCCCAGCGGCCGAGCGGCCCACCCCGACCACATCGGGCATGTCATCTTCATCACGGCGGCGGCCGCGATGGGCGGTTTCCTCTTCGGCTACGACAGTTCGGTCATCAACGGCGCCGTCGAGGCCATCCGCCACCGGTACGGCATCGGCTCCGCCGCCCTCGCGCAGGTCATCGCCATCGCCCTGATCGGCTGCGCCATCGGGGCCGCCACCGCGGGCCGGATCGCCGACCGTATCGGCCGTATCCGCTGCATGCGGATCTCCGCCGGCCTCTTCACCGTCAGCGCCGTCGGCTCCGCGCTGCCCTTCGACATCTACGACCTCGCCTTCTGGCGCGTCATCGGCGGCTTCGCGATCGGCATGGCGTCGGTGATCGGCCCCGCCTATATCGCGGAGGTCTCCCCGGCGGCGTACCGCGGCCGGCTCGGCTCGTTCCAGCAGGCCGCGATCGTGATCGGGATCGCCGTCTCCCAGCTGGTGAACTACGGGATCCTCCAGCTCGCGGACGGCGACCAGCGCGGCCGGATCGCCGGGCTGGAGGCATGGCAGTGGATGCTCGGTGTGATGGTCGTCCCGGCGCTGCTGTACGGCCTGCTCTCCTTCGCGATCCCCGAGTCGCCGCGCTATCTGATCTCGGCGGGCCGGGCGGACCGTGCCAAGGAGGTGCTCGCGGAGGTCGAGAGCAAGGGCGTCGACCTGGACGCCCGGGTCGCCGAGATCGAGCACGCGATGCGCCGGGAGCACAAGCCGGTCTTCCGGGATCTGATGGGCAGCCGCTTCGGCTTCCTGCCCATCGTCTGGATCGGTATCGGACTCTCCGTCTTCCAGCAGCTCGTCGGCATCAATGTCGCCTTCTACTACTCGGCGACGCTCTGGCAGTCGGTCGGTATCGATCCGTCCAGCTCGTTCTTCTATTCGTTCACGACATCGATCGTGAACATCATCGGCACCGTGATCGCGATGGTCCTGGTCGACCGGGTCGGCCGTAAGCCCCTCGCGCTGACCGGTTCCATCGGAATGGCGGTCGCCCTCGCCTTTGAAGCGTGGGCGTTCTCGGCGGAACTCGTGCACGGCAAGCTGCCGAACACCGAGGGGACCGTCGCGCTGATCGCGGCCCATGTGTTCGTGCTGTTCTTCGCGCTGTCCTGGGGCGTCGTCGTCTGGGTCTTCCTCGGCGAGATGTTCCCCAACCGGATCCGCGCCGCCGCGCTCGGGGTCGCCGCCTCGGCGCAGTGGATCGCCAACTGGGCCATCACCGCGAGTTTCCCGAGCCTGGCCGACTGGAATCTCTCGGGTACGTACGTGATCTACGCCTGCTTCGCGACCCTCTCCATCCCGTTCGTGGTCCTGTTCGTAAAGGAGACGAAGGGCAAGACACTGGAAGAGATGGGATAACCGCGGGGCGGTCCCGTGGCTGATACTGAGTGGGTTATGGAAACCGTCATCCTTGTTGTAGTCATCGCCCTGGTCGCCCTCGGCGCCATCGGCGGGCTCGTGGTCGGCAGCCGCAAGAAGAAGCTGCCGCCCTCGGCGCCGTCGAGCACGCCGACCATCACCGCTCCGCCCGCCGAGCCGCACGTCGGTGACGAGGCGGAGACCCCGCGCGACGAATCGCGCCGCACGATCGAGGAGGTCGGACTGCCGGACTCCGGCGGCGCGCCCGTCGCCGTCGAGGAACCGGCCCTGGGCGCTCCGCCCGAGATCGAGATCCCCGAACCGTCCGCCGGCCGGCTGGTCCGGCTGCGCGCGCGGCTCGCCCGTTCGCAGAACGCCCTCGGCAAGGGGCTGCTCACGCTGCTCTCCCGGGAGCACCTGGACGACGAGACGTGGGAGGAGATCGAGGACACCCTGCTGGCCGCCGATGTCGGTGTCGCGCCGACCCACGAGCTGGTCGCGCGGCTGCGCGAGCGGGTCCGGGTGCTCGGCACCCGGACCCCGCAGGAGCTGCGCGCGCTGCTGCGGGAGGAGCTGGTCCTGCTGCTGGACCCGGAGTCGGACCGCGTGGTGAAGACCGAGAGCGGGCTGGACACCCCGGCCGTCGTGATGGTCGTCGGGGTCAACGGCACCGGCAAGACCACGACCACCGGCAAGCTGGCGCGGGTGCTGGTCGCGGACGGGCGCTCGGTCGTGCTCGGCGCGGCGGACACCTTCCGCGCCGCCGCCGCCGACCAGCTCCAGACCTGGGGCGAGCGGGTCGGCGCCCGTACCGTACGCGGCCCCGAGGGCGGCGATCCGGCGTCCGTGGCGTTCGACGCGGTCAAGGAGGGCATCGCGGAGGGCGCGGATGTCGTGCTCATCGACACGGCGGGCCGGCTGCACACCAAGACCGGTCTGATGGACGAGCTGGGCAAGGTCAAGCGGGTCGTGGAGAAGCACGGTCCGCTGGACGAGGTGCTGCTCGTGCTGGACGCCACCACCGGGCAGAACGGGCTGGTGCAGGCGCGGGTGTTCGCGGAGGTCGTGGACATCACCGGCATCGTGCTGACCAAGCTGGACGGTACGGCCAAGGGCGGCATCGTGATCGCGGTCCAGCGGGAGCTGGGGGTGCCGGTGAAGCTGGTGGGCCTGGGGGAGGGGCCGGACGATCTGGCCCCCTTCGAGCCCGAGGCGTTCGTGGACGCGCTGATCGGCGACTGACGTACGGCGTACCGAGGTGGCTGACGCCGGGTACGGACGCGGGTGCGGGGGTACGGGCGGAGGCTGCCCGTACCCCCGCACCCGCGTCCGGGGCGTGCAGCGCGCACCCGGCGCCGGTGCCGGTGTCCGTGGCTCCTGCTCCGGGCTCTCCCGGTGTCGCCCGGTGTCACCCGGTGGCGAAGCGGTGGCAGAGATACGCCAGGGTGCCGAGCAGCAGCCGGGCCGGCGGCGGCGCGGCGGCCGTGTCCAGCGACGGCGGCCGGAGCCAGCGCACGGGGCCGAGGCCGGCCGGCCGGGTCGGCGGCGCCGCGACATGGGCGCCGGGCCCCAGCGCGTGCAGATCGAGGTCGGCGTCGTCCCAGCCCATCCGGTAGAGCAGCGCGGGGAGTTCGGCGGCGGCGCCCGGCGCGACGAAGAAGTGGGCCCGCCCGCCCGGGGTCGCCGTCACCGGCCCCACCGGCAGCCCCATCCGCTCCAGCCGCACCAGCGCGCGGCTGCCCGCCGGTTCGGCGACATCGATGACGTCGAAGCACCGGCCCACCGGGAGCAGTACGGACGCGCCCGGCGCCGCGGCCCATGCCCCGGTGACCTCGGCGAGCGTCGAGCCCGCCGGGATCTCGCCCCGGCCCCGCGGATGCGCGCCGGGCTCGGGGCAGGCCGGGTCGCCGCAGGAGCAGCGCCCGTCCGGCGCCCGGGCGCCGAGGACGACGTCCCAGCCCCAGAGTCCGGTGTACTCCGCCACCTCGGTGCACTCTGCGGTGCGTCCGCGGCGGCGTGAGCCGGACCGCATTTCCCGGATCTCCCGGATGCCGCCGATCGTGAAGCCCATGCCCCCTCCAACGGGTGAACTCGCCGGTGGTTACGTGTCGCAGTCTGCCTGTTACTCTCCGTCGCCACCGGGGCGATCGGGACGGCGCAAAGAAGCATTCAGGGGTGTGCGAAGTGAAATACGCGCCCCGGCGTGCGAGGTTTTGGCCGTGCCCTGACCGTGGTGTGTCAAGTCAATCGCGCTCTGACATGGGTGAGTTCATTCGAAGGGGTGGCGAATGGTGGCGATTCTGTGAGCGCCCTCGCCGAAGGGGTGATCGTAGGATTACTTTCAGTACACGGGTTCAGGGGATAACGGTCCCACGGGTATGCCAAAGGCAACTCGGTTTCCTGTTCGAAGGGGGGCATCCTCCGGACAACAGGCCGTCACTCACGGCATTCTGATACCGGTTCGCAGCGGCGAGAGCCGCGACGCGACAAGGGCTTCTCAGGTTTCGGCGGATGGGGGCGTTCCAGTGGACGGCGGCGGCGCGGGCGGTACGAACACGGGCAAGCGTCCGAACGGACAACTCGGCTCGTGGTTCATCCGCAGCGGCTGGTCCAAGGGCGAGCTGGCCCGGCAGGTGAACCGCAGAGCGCGCGAGATGGGCGCCCACCACATCAGCACCGACACCTCCCGCGTCCGCCGCTGGCTCGACGGCGAACAGCCCCGCGAGCCGATCCCCCGGATCCTCTCCGAGCTGTTCTCCGAGCGCTTCGGCGCCGTCGTCGCCATTGAGGACCTCGGACTGCGCTCCGCCCACCAGTCGCCCTCGGTGTCCGGCGTCGATCTGCCCTGGACCGGACCGCAGACGGTCGCCCTGATCAGCGAGTTCTCCCGCAGCGATCTCATGCTGGCGCGCCGCGGCTTCCTCGGCACCTCGTTAGCCCTCGCCGCCGGGCCCTCGCTCGTGGAGCCCATGCAGCGCTGGCTGGTGCCCGCCCCGCCCGGGGACCCGGGCCGTACGGAGACCGGGCCCGCCGCCCCCTCCGCGCTGCCGGGACTCTCCGGCCCCGAGCTGGACCTGCTGGAGTCGACCACCGCGTGCTTCCGGCTCTGGGACGCCCAGTGCGGCGGCGGACTGCGCCGCAAGGCCGTCGTCGGGCAGCTGCACGAGCTGACCGACCTGCTCCAGGAGTCGCACCCCGAGGCCACCTCCCGGCGGCTCTTCCGCTGCGCCGCCGAGCTGGCCGAGCTGGCCGGCTGGATGAGCTACGACGTCGGCCTCCAGCCCAACGCCCAGAAGTACTTCGTCCTGGCCCTGCACGCCGCCAAGGAGGCCGGGGACAAGCCGCTCGGCTCGTACATCCTGTCGTCCATGAGCCGCCAGATGATCCATCTGGGCCGGCCCGACGACGCGCTGGAGCTGATCCATCTCGCCCAGTACGGCAGCCGCGACAGCGCCACCCCCCGGACCCAGGCGATGCTGTATGCGATGGAGGCCCGGGCATACGCCAATATGGGCCAGCCGAGCCGGACCAAGCGCGCTGTCCGAATGGCCGAGGACACCTTCTCCGACATCGGTCTCGACGGCGAGCCGGAGCCCGACTGGATCCGCTTCTTCTCCGAGGCCGAGCTGAACGGCGAGAACGCGCACTCGTACCGCGATCTGGCCTACGTCGCCGGCCGCAGCCCCACCTACGCCTCCCTGGCCGAGCCCGTCATGCGGCGCGCCGTCGAGCTGTTCGCCAAGGACGAGGACCACCAGCGGTCGTATGCGCTGAACCTCATCGGGATGGCCACCGTCCACCTCCTCAACCGCGAGCCCGAACAGTCCGCGGCCCTTGCGGAGCAAGCCATGCGGGTGGCCGGCAAGGTCCGCTCGGAGCGGGTCAACACCCGGCTGCGCAAGACCCTCTCCGCCGCCGCCCGGGACTTCGGGGACGTCGCCGACGTCGTCGATCTCACCGAGCGGCTCGCCGCCCGCCTCCCCGAGTCCGCGGAGGCCGTCTGAACTGCGGACACACCGTCCGCACCGCCCAGGCTCCGGCCGCGGCGCTCACCCCGTACAGCCCGACACGGCTCCCCCGCCGCCAGGACAGCAGGGTGACCGCCGCGGCCGGTTTACGACGCCCGGAAAGGGCGTTCACGGCCAGGTGGCGAGATCTGCCGGTTCACCGGGTCGTAACACACGGGACACCTTCGTCACCGGTGCGAAACGTCGAGCTGCACTGACCGAAACGGCGCTGCGCGAATCTCCTCAGCACAGTCGGCCCTCAAACGTGAGCATCCGCACGGGCCGTTCCCACCCACGAGGAGACGCTGGCCTTGAATGGCGCAGATACCGCATTCGTACTGATCAGTGCCGCGCTCGTCATGCTGATGACGCCCGGCCTGGCATTCTTCTACGGCGGCATGGTGCGGGTGAAGAGCGCCCTCAACATGCTCATGATGTCCTTGATCTCGCTCGCCATCGTCAGCGTGGTGTGGGTCCTCTACGGATACTCACTCACCTTCGGTGACGACATCGGCGGCGGTCTCCTGGGCAACCTGGACCACATCGGCTTCAAGGGCATCGGGGTCGACACCCTGACCGGAGGCACGGAAGGCATCCCCGTCTTCGCCTTCGCCCTGTTCCAGATGATGTTCGCCATCCTCACCCCCGCCCTGATGAGCGGCGCGCTCGCCGACCGCGTGAAGTTCAGCGCCTGGGCGCTCTTCATCACCCTGTGGGTCTCCGTCGTCTACTTCCCGGTCGCGCACTGGGTCTGGAGCTCCGACGGCTGGCTGCACTCCCTCGGCGTGATCGACTTCGCGGGTGGTACCGCGGTCCACATCAACGCCGGTGTCGGAGCACTCGCCGCGGTCCTGGTCGTCGGCAAGCGCATCGGATTCAAGAAGGACCCGATGCGGCCGCACAGCCTGCCGCTCGTCGTCCTCGGCATGGCGCTCCTGTGGTTCGGCTGGTTCGGCTTCAACGCCGGCTCCGAGCTGGCCGCCGACGGCACCGCCGCGCTCATGGCCTTCAACACGCAGATCGCCACCGCCGCCGCCATGGTCGGCTGGCTCGCCTACGAGCGGATCCGCCACGGCGCCTTCACCACGCTCGGCGCCGCCTCCGGCGCGGTCGCGGGCCTCGTCGCCATCACCCCGTCCGGCGCCAACGTCAGCCCCTTCGGCGCCATCCTCATCGGCGTCGTGGCCGGCGCGGTCTGCTCCTGGGCCGTCAGCCTCAAGTACAAGCTCGGCTACGACGACTCCCTCGACGTCGTCGGCGTCCACCTCGTCGGCGGTGTCATCGGCACCCTGCTCGTCGGCCTGCTGGCCACGGACGGCCTCGGCGGTCTGGAGCAGTTCGGCAAGCAGGCGGTCGGCGCCGTCTCGGTGATGGCGTACTCCTTCGTCGTCTCCTGGATCCTCGCCAAGATCGTCGACGCCACCATCGGCTTCCGGGCCTCGGAGGACGACGAGACCAGCGGTGTCGACATGGCGTACCACGCGGAATCCGCCTACGACTACAGCGCGGTGGGAGGCTCCCCGGCCGGCCGTAGTAGCGTCGCCGCCCCGACGGAGACCCTCGCCACGGCGACGAACAAGAAGGTGGACGCATGAAGCTCATCACCGCAGTCGTGAAGCCACACCGACTGGACGAGATCAAGGAGGCGCTCCAGACCTTCGGTGTCCAGGGCCTCACGGTCACGGAGGCCAGCGGTTACGGCCGGCAGCGCGGCCACACCGAGGTCTACCGGGGCGCGGAGTACACCGTCGACCTCGTACCGAAGATCCGTATCGAGGTACTGGTCGAGGACGACGACGCCGAACAGCTCATCGATGTGGTGGTCAAGGCCGCCCGCACCGGCAAGATCGGTGACGGCAAGGTATGGAGCGTGCCGGTCGAAACGGCGGTCCGGGTCCGGACCGGCGAACGCGGCCCGGACGCACTTTAGAGACGGGAACGACTGGGTGACGAGCCTCGAAGAGACCACCGAAGAGACAGACTCGGGACCCAGCGGCTACGCGGCGGCCCGGCTGCGCCTCCTCCAGGAGAAGGCGCAGTCCGGGCCGCCGCGCCGTGCCGCGCTGGCCCGCCTCACCGACGACTGGCTGAACGCGCTGTTCACCACCGCCGCCCGGGAGGCAGGCGTCCGCGGCGCCGCCCTCGTCGCCGTGGGCGGCTACGGACGCGGCGAACTCTCCCCGCGCAGCGACCTCGACCTGCTGCTCCTCCACGACGGAAAGTCCGCCCCCGGCGCCATCGCCGCCCTGGCCGACCGCGTCTGGTACCCCGTATGGGACCTCGGACTCGCCCTCGACCACTCCGTACGGACCCCCGCCGAGGCGCGCAAGACGGCCGCCGAGGACCTCAAGGCACAGCTCGGGCTGCTCGACGCCCGCCATGTCTCCGGCGACCTCGGCCTGGTCACCGGCGTCCGCACCGCGATCCTCGCCGACTGGCGCAACACCGCGCTCAAACGCCTCCCCGCCCTCGACGAACTCTGCCGCGAGCGCGCCGAACGCCTGGGCGAGCTGCAATTCCTGCTGGAACCCGACCTCAAGGAGGCCCGGGGCGGCCTCCGCGACGCCACCGCCCTGCGCGCCGTCGCCGCCTCCTGGCTCGCCGACGCCCCCCGCGAAGGGCTCGCCGACGCCCGCCGCGCGCTCCTGGACGCCCGGGACGCCCTGCACCTGACCACCGGCCGCGCCACCGACCGGCTCGCCCTCCAGGAACAGGACCCCGTCGCCGCCGAACTCGGCCTGCTCGACGCAGACGCCCTGCTCCGCCAGGTCTACGAGGCCGCCCGTACGGTGTCGTACGCCTCCGACGTCACCTGGCGCGAGGTGAACCGGGTGCTCCGCTCCCGGTCCGTACGGCCCCGGCTGCGCGCCATGCTCGGCGGCAAACCGGTCCCCGAGCGCACCCCGCTCGCCGAAGGCGTCGTCGAACACGACGGCGAGGTCGTCCTCGCCCGTACCGCCCGCCCCGAACGCGACTCCGTGCTCCCGCTGCGCGCCGCCGCCGCGGCCGCCCAGGCCGGGCTGCCGATCTCGCTGCACGCCGTACGCCGGCTCGCCGCCGCCGCCAAACCACTGCCCGTACCGTGGCCCGCCGAGGCCCGCGAGGAGCTGGTCACGCTGCTCGGCGCCGGCGAGTCCACCGTCCCCGTCTGGGAGGCGCTCGAAGCCGAGGGGCTGATCACCCGGCTGCTGCCCGACTGGGAACGGGTCCGCTGCCGCCCCCAGCGCAACCCCGTCCATACCTGGACCGTTGACCGCCACCTCGTCCAGACCGCCGTCCAGGCGTCCTCGCTGACCCGCCGTGTAAGCCGCCCCGACCTCCTCCTCGTCTGCGCCCTCCTCCACGACATCGGCAAGGGCTGGCCCGGCGACCACTCGGTGGCCGGCGAGGTCATCGCCCGCGATGTCGCCGCCCGGATCGGCTTCGACCACGACGACACCGCCGTCGTCGCCACCGTCGTCCGCCACCACCTGCTGCTCGTCGACACCGCGACCCGGCGCGACCTGGACGACCCCGCCACCGTCGGCTCCGTCGCCTCCCGCGTCGGCTCCCTCACCACCCTGGAACTCCTGCACGCCCTCACCGAGGCCGACGCGCTGGCCACCG
This sequence comes from Streptomyces paludis, assembly GCF_003344965.1. Taxonomy (NCBI): domain Bacteria; kingdom Bacillati; phylum Actinomycetota; class Actinomycetes; order Kitasatosporales; family Streptomycetaceae; genus Streptomyces; species Streptomyces paludis. Next base: position 5,853,082 of record NZ_CP031194.1, read on the forward strand.
GACCGGCGGCCTGGTCGTCCTGGCGCGCCTCGCTCGTCGCCGACCTCGTCGCGCGCGTGGCCGCCGTCCTCGCCGGCGAGGACCCCGCGGAGCCCGAACCCGCCGCGCCCAGCGCCGAGCAGGAACGCCTCGCCGTCGAGGCGCTGCGCACCGGCGGGCCCGTACTCGCGCTGCACGCGCAGACCGAGCCCGCGCAGGACGGCGACCCCGGGGGCGCCCCCGAACCCGTCGGCGTCGAACTCCACATCGCCCTGCCCGACCGGCCCGGGGTGCTGCCCGCCGCGGCGGGAGTCCTCGCGCTGCACCGGCTCACCGTACGGGCGGCCGATCTGCGCGCGATCGAACTGCCCACCGAACTCGGCACCTCGGAAGTGCTCCTGCTGAGCTGGCGCGTCGCCGCCGCCTACGGCTCCCTGCCGCAGGCCGCCCGGCTCCGCGCCGATCTCGTACGGGCCCTGGACGGCTCCCTCGACATCCGCGCCAGGCTGGCCGAGCGCGAGGCCGCCTACCCGCGCCGCCGGGGCGTCCAGGCCCCGCCGCCGCGGGTCACCGCCCTGCCCACCGCCTCCCAGCACGCGACCGTCATCGAGGTCCGCGCCCAGGACGCGCCGGGCCTGCTGCACCGCATCGGCCACGCGCTGGAGACGGCGCGGGTACGGGTGCGCAGCGCGCATGTCTCCACCCTGGGCGCCAACGCGGTCGACGCGTTCTACGTGACGACCGACCGCGGGCGCCCCCTCCCGGCGGCGGACGCCGCCGAGCTGGCACGCGCGGTCGAGAGCGCGTTGCGCGGCTGACGCCGCGTGTGGCCCGGGGACGGCGCGCGTACGGCCGGGACGGCGGTCACCCGTCCCGGCCGTACGGCCTGCCGGACCTTGGCTGTCCACAGGGGCAGACCCCACCGCGTGCGGCCGGATACCCTGGGGGACGGTCCGTTCGTTCCGTACAACGGTCCCCACCCACCCGCCCCCGACCTGAGGATCCGCGACCGCCGTGTTCGACACTCTCTCCGACCGCCTCGCAGCCACATTCAAGAGCCTCCGGGGCAAAGGGCGCCTCAGCCCGGAGGACATCGACGCCACGGCCCGTGAGATCCGTATCGCCCTGCTCGAAGCCGACGTGGCGCTGCCTGTCGTCCGCGCCTTCATCGCGAAGGTCAAGGAGCGCGCGGCCGGCGCCGAGGTCTCCCAGGCGCTGAACCCGGCCCAGCAGGTCGTCAAGATCGTCAACGAGGAACTCGTCGGCATCCTCGGCGGTGAGACCCGGGTGCTGCGCTTCGCCAAGCAGCCGCCGACCGTGATCATGCTCGCCGGCCTCCAGGGCGCCGGTAAGACCACCCTCGCCGGAAAGCTCGGCCTCTGGCTCAAGGGCCAGGGCCACACCCCGCTGCTCGTCGCCTGTGACCTCCAGCGCCCCAACGCCGTCACCCAGCTCTCCGTCGTCGCCGACCGCGCGGGCGTCGCCGTGTACGCCCCCGAGCCGGGCAACGGCGTGGGCGACCCGGTCACGGTCGCCAAGGACTCCATCGAGTACGCGAAGACCAAGCTGCACGACATCGTCATCGTCGACACCGCCGGCCGGCTCGGCATCGACGAGGAGCTGATGAAGCAGGCCGCGGACATCCGCGACGCCGTCAGCCCCGACGAGATCCTCTTCGTCGTCGACGCGATGATCGGCCAGGACGCGGTCAACACCGCCGAGGCGTTCCGCGACGGCGTCGGCTTCGACGGTGTCGTCCTCTCCAAGCTCGACGGCGACGCCCGCGGCGGCGCGGCCCTCTCGATCGCGCATGTCACCGGCAAGCAGATCATGTTCGCCTCCAACGGCGAGAAGCTCGACGAGTTCGACGCGTTCCACCCGGACCGCATGGCGTCCCGGATCCTCGACATGGGTGACCTCCTCACCCTCATCGAGCAGGCCGAGCGGACCTTCAGCCAGGCCGAGGCCGAGAAGATGGCCTCCAAGCTGGCGAGCAGCAAGGGCGGCAAGGACTTCACGCTCGACGACTTCCTGGCGCAGATGGAGCAGGTCAGGAAGATGGGCTCCATCTCCAAGCTGCTCGGCATGCTGCCCGGCATGGGGCAGATCAAGGACCAGATCAACAACATCGACGAACGCGACGTGGACCGTACCGCCGCGATCATCAAGTCCATGACGCCCGGCGAGCGCCACGACCCGGTCATCATCAACGGCTCACGCCGCGCCCGTATCGCGCGCGGCTCGGGCGTCGAGGTCAGCGCCGTCAAGAACCTCGTCGAGCGCTTCTTCGAAGCCCGCAAGATGATGTCCAAGATGGCCCAGGGCGGCGGGATGCCCGGCATGCCGGGCATCCCGGGCATGGGCGGCGGCCCGGGCCGGGCGAAGAAGAAGGCCAAGCAGGCCAAGGGCAAGCAGCGCTCGGGCAACCCCATGAAGCGCAAGGCCGACGAGGCGGCGGCGGCGGAGCGCCGGGCGACGGGTCAGCCGGCGGCGGAGCCGGCCCAGTCGTTCGAACTTCCCGACGAGTTCAAGAAGTTCATGAGCTAGTCCCTCCCGGTGGGGGCCGGTTCGGGGTGCGGCTGGTTGTCCCGTGTGCCGGGGGCCGGGGCACTCCGGAGGCGCATCCCCGGATGCATGATTTACGCCGCCGCGCGGGCCGGTTCTTTGACTGCGGACCGTTCAGCGGCACAAATCACGCTCTACATCCGGGGACGTCACCTCCTGCGACCCCGGCCCCCTCCCGCCGGTGGTCGGCCGGGCCACGAACTCCCCGGGCCGGGGCCGGTGGGTCTGTGCGGGCGGGGAAGGGGGCACCGCAGGGGGTGCGTGTCCGGACGTAAAGCGCGATTTGTGCCGCTGAGCGAGACCCGCGGGTACGGTCCGGCCCGCACGCGGCGTAAATCGTGCAGTCCGGGCATGTGCCACCGGAGGGGACCCCGGTGACAACCCGCAGGTACCGCCGGGTCCCGCCCAAGACGGACAAGGCACCCCGCCCCGCTACCGCGTACGCGCGATCAGGTAGCGGAAGACGTTCGGCATCCAGACCGTGCCGTCGCGGCGCAGGTGTGGGTGGAGTGCCTCGCCGATTTCCTTCTCCACCTGCCGACGGTCCGTCGCCCCGATCGCTCCGTCGAAGACGCCCGTCGACAGCAGTCCCCGGACCGCGCTGTCCTGGTCCGCGTAGCCGAAGGGGCAGGCGACCCGGCCCGAGCCGTCCGGTTCGAGGCCGGCGCGGGCGGCGACGTCCTCCAGGTCGTCGCGGTGCGCCGGGTGCCAGCCGTCCTTGCGGAGGCGGTCGGTGAGGCGGCCCGCGACCCGGAGCACCGCGTCCGTGGCGCAGCGTTCGGGTGGGCCCCAGCCGGCCAGGACCACCGGGGTGCCGCGGCCGGCCAGCGGGATGGCCGTGCGGAGGGCCGGGGTCAGCCCCGAGGCGTCCCGCGCCGCCGAGCCGATCGGCTGGAAGGCGGTGATCAGGTCGTACGGGGAACGGCCGGGCTCCTCCGCGGCGTCGGCCAGCGCGGCGTCGGCGATCCGGTCGGCGGGCAGCAGGGTGCCGGGGCCGTGCTCCCGGGCCGCGCCCAGCCGCTCGCGGGCCAGCGCGAGCCGTTCCGTGTCGGAGTCGACGCCGGTCACCCGGGCGCCGCGGGTGGCGGCGAGCACCAGGGCGAGCCCGGAGCCGCAGCCGAGGCCGAGCACCCGGGTCCCGGCGCGGACCTCCAGGCGTTCATACACCGCTTCGTAGAGCGGCACCAGCATCCGTTCCTGGATCTCGGCCCAGTCACGCGCGCGCGTGACCGGGCCGTCGTCGCGCTGGATGAGCGTAGGTGTCATGGATAGCGCCCCAATCCGCCGAGAGGTCCGTGGTGTCCTGCTGGACAGCCCCCCGTGTATCCGCGCGCTCACATCCCCCGAATGCCAGGGAACTCCCCATCCGGGCCCGCGTCCAGTGGGTGACGGGCCATGTCGGGCGGGTGGGGCCGGTGGCCGGAGGGCGGGCCGCGGGGGGCTGTACGGGGCCCGGCGAGCGGTTCCGGCCATCTCCGGGAGCCGTCCCCGACTCCGGTGTACGGGAAGTGCCGAGGCCGGGCGGCCGGGCCGGGCTCCGGCGCGGTGCGGCGGCGGGCGGATTAGGCCATACGGGTGTGGATCGGCGTGGTGGCGGGCCGGTCCGGAAGCGTCGCGCCGATGTCCGGGGCGGTGCGGGAATTGGATTGTGCCCCCGGTACTGTCACCGTCGGGGACCGTGCCCGCCGGTGGTGGTGCCGCCCGGCCGGTGACCGGCGCGAAGGGCGCGGGGAGCCCGTAGACGTAGATCGTCTACGCGTGGCTGCGTACCCGGCGCTACGTACCGGCTTGCGATGGGCTGCGAGGCTTTCTCCGCAGATCGACGCACCCGCCCTCGTCAGGACGCATCAAGGGCAACTGACGGGTACGTGCAAATTATTTGGGATGCCCCGTAATGGAACCCGGGAGGGTTCCGGCTCGTTGTTCACGACGTGAGCACGACACCACCTGTTCTCGCCGCAGAGCTGGCACAGGCGTGGGCCGATATTCAGCGGTCCCACCCCGAGCTGCCGGATCTTGCCGCGCCAGAGTCCCTGATCGGAGAGTCGTCGTCCGCCTGTGGCGCCGAGCTCTCCTTCGAACGACTGCTTCACGAAGCGGTCCACGGCATCGCCGCGGCCAGAGGTGTCCGGGACACCTCGCGCGCGGGCCGCTACCACAACCGCCGATTCCTGGCGATCGCCGAGGAGATGGGCCTCGACCATCCCGATGAACCGCATGCGAGCAGCGGTTTCTCCCTGGTCGCGCTCAGCCCCGAGGCCAAGCGCCGGTATCGCCCGACCATCGAGCGACTCCAGCGCGCCCTCAAGGCGCACACGGTCGCGACAGCGGCCGACACCAAGCGCAGCTTCCGGGGGCCGGCCGCCCGGCACGGCTCCTCCGGGGGCGGTGTCCGCGTCAAGGCGGTCTGCGACTGCGGCCGGAACGTACGGGTCGTCCCGTCCGTCCTCGCCCAGGCGCCGATCGTCTGCGGGGGCTGCGGCAAGCCCTTCCGTATCCCGGAAACGGTCGCCGCCGCGAGCTGAGCCCGTCCCGCGGGTCCTGCCGCACCCCGGGCCGGTCAGGTCCCGGTCAGGGGTGTGGCAGAATGGCCAGCCGTACTCGACAGTCGCACAGGACCCCTCTCTCCTCCGGCTGACGCGTCCATCGGGCGGATCGGGTACCGCAACCCCACGCGGCTCCCGCAATGCCCAACCACGTCAAGACCAGGAGACACCACTCCAGTGGCAGTCAAGATCAAGCTGAAGCGTCTGGGCAAGATCCGTTCGCCTCACTACCGCATCATCGTCGCCGACTCCCGGACCCGCCGCGACGGCCGGGCCATCGAGGAGATCGGTCTGTACCACCCGGTGCAGAACCCCTCGCGCATCGAGGTCGACTCGGACCGCGCGCGCTACTGGCTCTCCGTCGGCGCCCAGCCGACCGAGCCGGTTCTCGCGATCCTGAAGCTCACCGGTGACTGGCAGGCGCACAAGGGCCTCCCGGCCCCCGCGCCGCTGCTTCAGCCGGAGCCGAAGGCCGACAAGCGGGCGCTCTTCGAGGCGCTCACGAAGGACGGCGACGAGCCGAAGGGTGAGGCCATCACCCCGAAGGCCAAGAAGGCCGACAAGAAGGCGGACGAGGCCGAGTCCTCGGCGGCCCCCGAGTCGACGGTCTGAGCATGCTCGAGGAGGCTCTTGAGCACCTCGTGAAGGGCATCGTCGACAATCCGGACGAAGTGCAGGTCGCCTCGCGCAACCTGCGGCGCGGCCGGGTGCTGGAGGTCCGGGTCCACCCCGACGACCTCGGCAAGGTGATCGGCCGCAACGGCCGCACCGCACGTGCTCTGCGGACCGTTGTGGGCGCCATCGGCGGCCGCGGCATCCGCGTCGACCTCATCGACGTGGACCAGGTCCGCTGACACCGCAGAACACCGGCACGGGCCGGGGAGGGCCACCGCCTTCCCCGGCCCGTGCTTTTTTGCTCAATGACCGCCGCGAAGAGGTGCTGTAGTGCAGTTGGTAGTCGCGCGGATCGGCCGCGCCCATGGCATCAAGGGTGAGGTCACCGTCGAGGTGCGCACGGACGAGCCCGAACTGCGGCTCGGGCCCGGCGCCGTACTCGCCACGGACCCGGCCGCGGCCGGACCGCTGACCATCGAGACCGGCCGGGTGCACAGCGGCAGGCTGCTGCTGCGCTTCGCCGGGGTACGGGACCGTACCGGCGCCGAGGCGCTGCGCAACATCCTGCTGATCGCCGAGGTCGACCCGGAGGAGCTGCCCGAGGACCCGGAGGAGTACTACGACCATCAGCTGATGGACCTGGATGTGGTCCTGGCCGACGGTACGGAGATCGGCCGGATCACCGAGATCACCCATCTGCCCTCGCAGGACCTGTTCATCGTGGAGCGGCCGGACGGCAGCGAGGTCATGATCCCGTTCGTCGAGGAGATCGTCACCGAGATCGACCTCACCGAGCAGCGGGCCGTCATCGACCCGCCGCCGGGGCTGATCGACGACCGGGCGGAGATCGCCTCCTCCCGCGACGACGCCGCGGTGGACGGGGACGCGGGGACGGGCGCCGGGGACGGCGACCGATGAGGCTCGATGTCGTCACGATCTTCCCGGAGTACCTGGAGCCGCTGAACGTCTCGCTCGTCGGCAAGGCGCGCGCCCGCGGGCGGCTCGATGTCCACGTACACGATCTGCGGCGGTGGACGTACGACCGGCACAACACGGTGGACGACACCCCGTACGGCGGCGGACCCGGCATGGTCATGAAGACCGGGCCCTGGGGCGACGCGCTGGACGAGATCCTCGCGGACGGGTACGAGGCGGACGCCCGGGGTCCGGTCCTCGTGGTGCCCACCCCCAGCGGCCGGCCGTTCACCCAGGAACTGGCCGTCGAGCTGTCCGAGCGCCCCTGGCTGGTCTTCGCGCCCGCCCGGTACGAGGGCATCGACCGCCGGGTCGTCGACGAGTACGCGACCCGGCTCCCGGTGGTCGAGGTGTCCATCGGCGACTACGTACTGGCCGGCGGTGAGGCGGCCGTACTGGTGATCACCGAGGCCGTGGCCCGGCTGCTGCCCGGGGTCCTCGGCAACGCCGAGTCGCACCGCGACGACTCCTTCGCCCCCGGCGCCATGGCCGACCTGCTGGAGGGGCCCGTCTACACCAAGCCGCCCGAGTGGCGCGGCCGGGGCATCCCGGACGTCCTGCTCAGCGGCCACCACGGCCGGATCGCGCGCTGGCGGCGGGACGAGGCGTTCCGCCGTACGGCGCTCAACCGGCCCGATCTGATCGAACGGTGCGACTCGGCCGGCTTCGACAAGAAGGACCGCGAGACGCTCTCCATCCTGGGCTGGTCGCCCGAGCCCGGTGGCCGATTTTGGCGCAGGCCCGACGGCGTGGAAGAATAGGCCGCTGCTGTGCGTCCGGCGTGCGCCCCTGCCACAGGGGGACCGACGCCCGCCCGGCGTGAACGGCACTCATACTCTCTCCCGATCATCCGCTGATGACCTGTGGCATCAGCGAGGAAGCAGACCCACATGTCCAACCTGCTCAGCACGGTCGACGCCGCGTCGCTCCGCAGCGACCTGCCCGCCTTCCGCCCCGGCGACACGGTGAACGTCCACGTGCGTGTCATCGAGGGCAACCGCTCCCGTATCCAGCAGTTCAAGGGTGTCGTCATCCGCCGTCAGGGCTCGGGCATCAGCGAGACCTTCACGGTCCGCAAGGTCTCCTTCTCCGTCGGCGTCGAGCGCACCTTCCCGGTGCACAGCCCGATCTTCGAGAAGATCGAGCTGGTCAGCCGCGGTGACGTGCGCCGCGCCAAGCTGTACTACCTCCGTGAGCTGCGCGGCAAGGCCGCGAAGATCAAGGAGAAGCGCGACAGGTAGTCGCGCCGGGTCCACAAGGCGGCCGGATAAGATCTGGCCCCGATGGACACCGATACGCAAGCGAACGGACGCGACCGCTCTTCCGACACCCCCGAGGTGGACGGAGAGCGGTCGCGTTTCGCGCGTTTCGGCCCCCTGGGGCTTTCGCTCTCCTGGCGGCGCGCGGGCCTGCTGAGTATTGCCTGCGCCGTTTTCGTACTGCTTTTCAGCACCTTCGTGCTCCAGCCGTTTCTGATCCCCAGTGGCTCGATGGAGCCGACCCTCCAGGTGGGGGACCGGGTGCTCGTCAACAAGTTGGCGTACCGTTTCGGTACCGAACCGGAGCGCGGTGATGTGGTCGTGTTCGACGGGACCGGATCCTTCGTCCAGGAGCCCCCGGAGGAGAACCCCGTCGCCACCCTGCTCCACGGCGCAGCCGCGGCCCTCGGTCTCGCCGAGCCGGCCGAGACCGACTTCGTCAAGCGCGTGGTCGGTGTGGGAGGCGATCGGGTGGTCTGCTGCGACAAGGGGGGCAGGGTCGAAGTGAACGGCAGAGCGGTCGAGGAACGGTATCTGTACCCGGGCGACGCGCCCTCCGAGGTCCCCTTCGACATCGTGGTGCCCGGGGGAACCCTCTGGGTCATGGGCGACCACCGCGCCAACTCGCGGGACTCCCGTGACCACCTCGGCGAGCCCGGCGGCGGCATGGTGCGCGTCGGCAGAGTGATCGGCAGAGTGGACCGGATCGGCTGGCCGCTGGGCCACTGGGGCTCCCTGGACCGTACGGACGCCTTCCGGGACGTGTCCGGGCCCGGAGGCTCGCATGGGTAAGCGTGGACGTACCGCGGCCCACGGGTCCGACACCCGGCTGCCCACCGGCAGCCGGCCCACCACGGGGCGGGCGCTGCCGGGCCGGGCCGAGCGGCGCAAGCTCGCCCGCCGGGTCAAGACGCGCCGGCAGCGCAACGCGATGAAGGAGATCCCGATCCTCATCACGGTGGCGCTGCTGATCGCCGTCGTCCTCAAGACATTCCTGGTGCAGGCGTTCGTCATCCCGTCGGGCTCCATGGAAGCGACGATCCAGGTCAGCGACCGGGTCCTGGTGGACAAGCTGACGCCGTGGTTCGGCTCGAAGCCGAAGCGCGGCGATGTGATGGTCTTCAAGGATCCCGGCGGCTGGCTCGAAGGCGAGCAGACCCCGCCGGACACCTCGCCCGCCGTGATCAAGAAGTTCAAGGAAGGGCTGACCCTGATCGGGCTGCTGCCGTCCGCGGACGAGCAGGACCTGATCAAACGGGTCGTCGGGGTCGGCGGCGACACCGTCAAATGCTGTGACGCGGCCGGCAAGGTCACCGTCAACGGCATGCCCCTCAACGAGCCGTACCTCTACCCGGGCAACGCGCCCTCCACGATCCCGTTCGAGGTGAAGGTCCCCGCCGACCGGTACTTCGTCATGGGGGACCACCGGTCCAATTCGGCCGATTCGCGCTTCCATCTCCAGGAGGGATTCAGCGGTACGGTCTCCCAGGAGGAGGTGGTCGGGCGCGCGGTCTACATCGCCTGGCCCTTCGGGCACTGGAGCGGACTGGAACAGCGCGACACCTACTCCTCCGTTCCCGACGTGCCCACGGCCCCCGCCGGGCCCGCTGTGCCGCCACCGGCACTGGGGCTGTCGAATAGTGTGTCCTCGCGAGATCTGAACGGATTGCTGCGGCTCCCGAGCCCTGCGGAACTCCCGCTCGTTATGGGAGTGGTGGGCCTGTCCCGTCTCCGGGACAGGCGATCTCACGGAGTATTCGCACGGAGTAAGGAGTGGATGTGGGGGATGTGGCGGTCGGCGCACGATCCGGACACGACGATCCCGAGGAGGGACGCGAGCAGCTCGCCGAGTCGCCCGAAGCCGTGACCGACGAGACGATGCGCATCAGAACGATCGGCGGTGAGGCGGGTTCCCTCCCGGGCTCCCTCCCGGGTTCCGGCACCGGAGGCGGGACGGCCGGCCGGACCGGCGGCGGGTCCGGCGGTGGCGGGGACCAAGGCGGTGACCAGGACGGCAGGGCCGATGACGGCGCGGCGGATGTGCGCAAGCAGCGCTCCTTCTGGAAGGAGCTGCCGCTCCTCATCCTGATCGCGCTGGCGCTCGCGCTGGTGATCAAGACCTTCCTGGTCCAGGCGTTCTCGATCCCGTCGGACTCGATGCAGGACACCCTCCAGCGGGGCGACCGGGTGCTGGTGGACAAGCTCACCCCCTGGTTCGGCTCCGAGCCGGAGCGCGGCGAGGTCGTGGTCTTCCACGACCCGGACAACTGGCTGGGGGACACCCCGGTCGCGGACCCGAACGCGGTGCAGAAGTTCCTGAGCTGGATCGGCCTGATGCCGTCGTCCGAGGAGAAAGACCTGATCAAGCGGGTCATCGCGATCGGCGGCGACACGGTGGAGTGCAAGAAGGGCGGCAAGGTCCAGGTCAATGGACACCCGCTGAACGAGACGGATTACATCTATCCGGGCAACACCCCCTGTGACGACAAGCCCTTCGGTCCCCTCAAGGTGCCCAAGGACCGGATCTGGGTGATGGGCGACCACCGGCAGAACTCGCTGGACTCGCGCTACCACCAGGAGTCGGGCCGGGACGGCACCGTACCCGTCAGCAAGGTCGTCGGCCGCGCGTTCGTGGTGGCCTGGCCGGTCAACCGCTGGTCGACGCTGCCCGTGCCCGGTACGTTCGACCAGTCCGGGCTGAGCGCGGCGGCGGCGCTCGCTCCGGCCGCGGTGCCCGGCGCACTCGGCCTGGCCGGAGCGGTCCCGATCGTGCTCTGGCGCAGGCAGAGGCTTACCCGCGGACGTACCGACGGGTAGGGTGCCGTCCCGGACCGTCTGTCTCCGAGGACGGAGTGATCGTTCTCCGGAACGGGGGAGGCTGGGATGAGCGGAACACCGGGACGTACGAACAGCGGCCACGGCCGCCTCGGCAGTGTGCTGTCGGGGCTGGCCGTGGCCGTCGGCTGTGTGCTCTTCCTCGGCGGGTTCGCCTGGGCGGCCGTCGAGTACCGGCCGTACGCCGTGCCGACCAACTCGATGGACCCGACGATCAAGGCCGGGGACCGGGTGCTGGCACAGCGGATATCCGGCGACCAGGTGCGCCGGGGCGATGTGGTGGTCTTCAGCGATGAGCAGTGGGCCAATATGCCCATGGTCAAGCGGGTGGTCGGGGTCGGCGGCGACAAGATCGCCTGCTGTGACGGCGACGGCCGGCTGACCGTGAACGGCAAGGCGGTCGACGAACCGTATGTGAAGGGGATGCTCGGCGGCCGGGCGTCCTCGTCCGACTTCTCCGCGACCGTCCCCTCCGGCCAGCTGTTCCTGCTCGGTGACGAGCGCAGCGGCTCCCTGGACTCCCGGTTGCATCTGGAGGACGCGGCGCAGGGCTCGGTGCCCCGTACGGCGGTGACCGCGCGGGTGGACGCGGTCGCCTGGCCCCTGGGCGGGACGATCGCGCGGCCCGACGGCTTCGCGGCGCTGCCGGGCGGGGTGTCCCGGCCGGGGCCGGTGGGGCTGATCGTCGCGGCGGTGCTGGCGGGGACGGTACTGATTCTCGGCGGCGCGGCCTACGGACCGGTGGCGGGGTGGCTGTCCCGGGCGCGGTCGGGCCGGGGCGCCGGAGCGGATCGGAGTACGGGCCGGAGTACGGGCCCGACGGGCCGCGGAACGGAAGGGACGGCCGCCGATGCAGGGCGATGACGCGGTGAGGGACGGGGCTGGGGCCGAGGCCGGGGAGGCGTCCGGGACAGCCGGGCCGCCCGCCGACGAGCGGCGGAAGGTGGCCCGGGTGGTGCTGCTGGACCCCGAGGACCGCATTCTGCTGATGCGGGGCCATGAGCCGGGGGACCCGGAGAACGGCTGGTGGTTCACGCCCGGCGGGGGCCTGGAGGGCACCGAGAGCCGGGCGGAGGCCGCGCTGCGCGAGCTGGTCGAGGAGACCGGGATCACCCGGGTGGAGCTGGGGCCGGTGCTCTGGCACCGGACCTGCTCCTTCCCGTTCGACGGCCGCCGCTGGGACCAGGACGAGTGGTACTTCCTGGCCCGTACGGCACAGACCGAGACCGCCCCCGGCGGGCTCACCGAACTGGAACTGCGCAGCGTATCGGGGCTGAGGTGGTGGACCTCCGCCGAACTGTCGGCGGCGCGTGAGACGGTGTATCCGACCAGGCTCGCCGAGCTGCTGCGCACGCTGCTCGACGAGGGTCCTCCGGGTGCACCGGTGGTCCTCGCCCCCGAAAGCGTCTAGTGGGCGCGGGGGCCGGAGCACAATGGGGGGACGTACGGCTGAAGGGGAACATGCCATGAGCGCCGAGGACCTCGAAAAGTACGAGACCGAGATGGAGCTGAAGCTCTACCGGGAGTATCGAGACGTCGTCGGTCTGTTCAAGTACGTGATCGAGACCGAGCGGCGTTTTTATCTCACCAATGATTACGAGATGCAGGTGCACTCTGTGCAGGGTGAGGTCTTCTTCGAGGTCACCATGGCCGATGCCTGGGTCTGGGACATGTACCGGCCGGCCAGATTCGTCAAGCAGGTGCGTGTACTGACGTTCAAGGACGTGAATATCGAGGAGCTGAACAAGAGCGACCTCGAAATGCCCGGGGGGTGACGTAACGGGCGCCGCTCACTCCGGAGGGTGAGCGAGTTTTCCACAACCGCCGCCCTGTCCACCAAGATCCACCAGCTTCGGGCGGACCCGGCAGAGTCGGTGCCGGAGGTGGTGCCGATATGAACGCTACGGGGGCGCTCGGGCGATACGGCGAGGATCTGGCGGCGCGACGGCTGGTCGCGGCGGGGCTGACGGTGGTGGCCCGCAACTGGCGGTGCGGCAGGACCGGCGAGATCGACATCGTGGCCAGGGACGTGGAGTCCCGGGGCCACGAGGTGCTCGTCGTCTGCGAGGTGAAGACCCGCAGAGCGGATTCGTTCGAGCATCCGATGGCCGCGGTCACTCCGGCGAAGGCCGACCGGCTGCGCCGGCTCGCCGCCTGCTGGCTGGAGCGGTGCGGCGGACCGCCCCCGCCCGGCGGCGTACGGATCGACCTGATCGGTGTCGTGCTCCCCGCCAGGGGCGCGCCCGTGGTCGAGCACGCGCGGGGGGTGGCCTGATGGGATTCGCGCGTGCGTGCTCGGTCGCCCTGGTCGGCGTCGAGGGAGTGGTCGTCGAGGTCCAGGCCGATCTGGAGCCGGGAGTGGCCGCCTTCACCCTGGTCGGACTGCCCGACAAGAGCCTGGTGGAGAGCCGGGACCGGGTCAGGGCCGCGGTCGTGAACTCCGGCGGGGAGTGGCCGCAGAAGAAGCTCACGGTCGGGCTGAGCCCGGCCTCCGTACCGAAGAGCGGCAGCGGCTTCGACCTCGCCGTCGCGGCGGCGGTGCTGGGCGCCGCCGAGCGGATCGATCCCCGGGCCATCGCGGATCTGGTGCTGATCGGCGAGCTGGGGCTGGACGGCCGGGTCAGGCCGGTGCGCGGGATCCTGCCCGCGGTGCTCGCGGCGGCCGAGGCCGGCTACCGGCAGGTCGTTGTCCCGGAGCACACGGCGGGCGAGGCGTCGCTGGTGCCCGGGGTCTCGGTCCTCGGAGTGCGGAGCCTGCGCCAGCTGATCGCCGTCCTCACCGACTCACCCGTCCCCGACGAGCCGCAGGAGCCGGAACCGGGCCGCCCGGACCCCATGCTGGCCGGGCTGCTGGTGCCCGGCGCGGGAGTCGGCACCGGCCTCGCGATCAGCGCCGGAAGCCCGGACCACCGCCCCGACCTCGCGGACGTCGCCGGCCAGGACGCGGCCCGTACGGCGCTGGAGGTGTCCGCGGCGGGCGGACACCATCTGCTGCTCCACGGGCCGCCGGGCGCGGGCAAGACCATGCTGGCCGAGCGGCTGCCCGGTGTGCTGCCGCCCCTGACCGAACAGGAGTCCCTGGAGGTCACCGCCGTGCACTCGGTCGCCGGGATGCTACCGCCGGGGGAGCCGCTCGTGCGCTCCGCGCCCTACTGCGCGCCGCACCACTCGGCCACCATGCAGTCCCTGGTCGGCGGCGGCAACGGACTGCCCAGACCGGGCGCGGTCTCCCTGGCCCACCGGGGTGTGCTCTTTCTGGACGAGGCGCCCGAGTTCTCCGGCCGGGCGCTGGACGCCCTGCGGCAGCCGCTGGAGTCCGGGCATGTGGTGGTGGCGCGCAGCGCCGGGGTGGTGCGGCTGCCCGCGCGCTTTCTGATGATCCTCGCGGCCAACCCCTGTCCGTGCGGACGGCACACGCTGCACGGCGCCGGGTGCGAGTGCCCGCCCTCGGCGGTCCGCCGCTATCAGGCACGGCTCTCCGGACCGCTGCTCGACCGGGTGGACCTGCGGGTCGGCGTCCAGCCCGTCGGCCGGGCGGACCTGCTCGGCCAGGGCGGCCGGGGCGAGTCGACGGCGGTGGTCGCCGGCCGGGTGCGGGAGGCCCGGGAGCGTTCCGCGCACCGGCTGGCCGGCAGCCCCTGGGCCGTCAACAGCGAGGTCCCCGGCCATGAGCTGCGCACCCGCTGGCCGGTGGAGCCCGGCGCGCTCGACGCGGCCGAACGGGACCTGGAGCGCGGTCTGCTCACCGCGCGCGGGGTGGACCGGGTGCTGAGGGTGGCCTGGACGGTCGCGGATCTCGCCGGCCGCGACCGGCCGGGGGCGCGGGACGTGGCCCTGGCGCTGGAGCTGCGCACCGGCGTCGCGCGCGGCACGGTGGCCGGGGCGGGAGCGGTGTCATGACGGCCGCGGGAATGGACGAGCGGCTGGCCAGGGCGGCCCTCACCCGGGTGTTCGAGCCGGGGGACGAGTGCGGCGGCCAGTGGCTGCGGCGGTTCGGCGCGGTCGCGCTGCTGGAGCTGCTGGCCACGTCGGACGCCGGGCCCCGGGATCTCGCCGGCGCCACCGAGCAGCGGCTCGGCGGCTACCGGCTGCGGGCGCGGGCGGCCGTCCCCGAGCGCGATCTCGCGGCCGTCGCGGGGCTCGGCGGCCGGTTCGTCTGCCCGGGCGACCCGGAGTGGCCCAGCCAGCTCGACGACCTCGGAGCGGCCCGGCCCATCGGGCTCTGGGTGCGCGGCCGTTCGGACCTGCGTATCTGGTCGCTGCGGTCCGTCGCCGTCGTCGGCGCCCGCGCGTGTACTCCGTACGGGGCACATATGGCGGCCGGTCTGGGCAGCGGGCTGGCCGAGCGCGGCTGGGTCGTGACCTCCGGCGCCGCGTTCGGGGTTGACGGCGCGGCCCACCGGGGCGCGCTGGCGGCGGGCGGTGCCACCGTCGCCGTACTCGCCTCCGGGGTCGACCGCGCGTATCCGCCGGGCCACGCGGAACTGATCGGACGCATTGCCGAACAGGGCCTGCTGGTGGCCGAGTTGCCGCCCGGCGACCACCCCACGCGCAGCAGATTCGTCCTCCGCAACCGGGTCATCGCCGCCCTCACCCGGGGGACCGTCGTGGTGGAGGCCGAGTACCGCAGCGGGTCCCTGGTCACCGCGCGCTGCGCGCAGCGGCTCGGCCGGTTCACGATGGGGGTCCCGGGACCGGCCACCAGCGGGCTCTCCGCCGGTGTGCACGAACTGCTGCGCGGGGAGGGCGTGCTGGTCACGGACGCGGCCGAAGTCGCCGAGCTGGTGGGCGACATCGGTGAGCTGGCCCCCTCGCGCCGCGGTCCCGTCCTCACCAGGGATCTGCTCGATCCGGTCAGCGCCCGGGTCCTGGAGGCGCTGCCGGCCCGGGGGAGCGCGGAGGGGAAGGAGATCGCGCGCGGCGCCGGCACGACCGTCGACGAGGCGCTCGGCAGGCTGTACGAACTCCACTCGTTGGGGTTCGTCGAACGGAGGGGCGACGGGTGGCGGCTGGCGGCGCGGCCGACTCCGGCCGGTGCCGCGCGGCGAGGCGGTACTTGACCTGGGGCATTCGGGTGAAAAGGTGAGAGCGATGATCCTTGCTCCGCCGTCGGTGACGTCCGGAGGGCCGGCGCGACCCACGTCGGCCCCGGATCGAAGGTGTGACCGACGGACCGCACCGGAGGGGACCACGCCGTCCGCTCCTCGCACAGCGCGACCTCTCAGTCACGCTACGCTCACCTGCATTCCGGCACGACAGATGTCCCCCACACGTACAGACCGTCCACCCCGGCACCCGCACCCCTCCCGCACCCCACGCCCCCACACTTCACGGCAGAACGGCTCAAGGCGACGCATGCCCCAGCACACCTCCGGGTCTGACCGCGCGGCAGCGCCCCCGGCTGCCCGGAGCGGCGTGCGGCCCCCCGCGCCCTCGTCGCTCGACGAGCTGTGGCGGTCGTACAAGGCCACGGGCGACGGGCGGTTGCGCGAGCAGTTGATCCTGCACTACTCGCCGCTGGTGAAGTATGTCGCCGGCCGGGTGAGCGTCGGGCTGCCGTCCAATGTCGAGCAGGCCGACTTCGTCTCCTCCGGGGTCTTCGGACTCATCGACGCCATCGAGAAGTTCGACATCGAGCGGTCGATCAAGTTCGAGACGTACGCGATCACCCGGATCCGCGGTGCCATGATCGACGAACTGCGCGCCCTGGACTGGATCCCGCGCTCCGTGCGGCAGAAGGCGAGAGCGGTCGAGCGGGCCTACGCCACGCTGGAGGCGCAGCTGCGGCGGACGCCCTCGGAGGGCGAGGTGGCCGCGGAGATGACCATCACGCTGGAGGAACTTCACTCGGTTTTCAGCCAGTTGTCCCTGGCGAACGTCGTGGCGCTGGAGGAGCTGCTGCATGTCGGCGGCGAGGGCGGCGACCGGCTCAGCCTGATGGACACCCTGGAGGACACCGCCGCCGACAATCCGGTGGAGGTCGCCGAGGACCGTGAGCTGCGGCGGCTGCTGGCACGCGCCATCAACACCCTCCCGCACCGGGAGAAGACCGTGGTCACGCTCTACTACTACGAGGGTCTCACCCTCGCCGAGATCGGCCATGTCCTCGGGGTGACCGAGAGCAGGGTCAGCCAGATCCACACAAAGTCCGTGCTCCAGCTCCGGGCGAAGCTGGCCGACGTCGGACGCTGACGCTGTGCCGCCGCGACCGGATCCGTAGAGTAGTGGTGTGCCCAGGATTCGAGCGGCCTCCGTGGCCGAGCACCGGACCATGCAACGAGGCGCCCTGCTGGACGCCGCGCGCTCCCTGCTGTCCGAAGGTGGTACGGAGGCGCTGACCTTCCCCGCCCTCGCCGAGCGCACGGGTCTCGCCCGCTCCTCCGTCTACGAGTACTTCCGCTCCCGCGCGGCCGTCGTGGAAGAGCTGTGCGCGGTCGACTTCCCGGTCTGGGCGGCCGAGGTGGAGGCGGCGATGGACGCCGAGGACACCCCCGACGCCAAGATCGAGGCGTATGTCCGCACCCAGCTCGCGCTGGTCGGCGACCGGCGCCACCGCGCTGTCGTCGCCATCTCCGCGAGCGAGCTGGACGCGGGCGCCCGGGAGAAGATCCGGGCCGCGCACGGCGGGCTGATCGCGATGATCGTCGAGGCGCTGGCCGAACTGGGCCACGACCACCCCCGGCTCGCCGCGATGCTCCTCCAGGGCATCGTGGACGCGGCGGTCCGCCGTATCGAACTCGGCGCGGCCGAGGTGCCGCCGGAGATCGTCGAGGCGGCGGTCTCCATGGCGCTGCGCGGCGTACGGGGCTGAGACCCGCGCGACCGGCCCGGGCTCGGGCACACCCCGTACCGGAAGCAGCCGCGACGGGCCCCGGCGCAGCAGTGACAGCGGGTTGAGATAGACCCTGCCCCGCAGCAGTCCCCAGTGGAGGCAGCCCGTCGCGCAGTGCGAGGGACCCGCCGCCACCGTGCCGACCGGCAGGCCCGGCCCCACCTCGTCCCCCTTCGCCACCAGCGGTTCCACCGGCTCGTAGGTGATACGCAGCGGAGGGTCGCCGGTGCCGGACAGGGTGATCGAGACGACCCCACGGCCCGCGACCCGGCCCGCGAAGGAGACCCGGCCGGCCGCGGCGGCCCGTACCGGAGTGCCCGCGCGGGCGGCGAGATCCACCCCGCGGTGCCCCGGGCCGTACGCCGACGCGGGTGGCCGCCAGCCGCGCTCCACCACGGGCGGCGGGCCCACCGGCCAGACGCGGCGCCCGTCGGGGACCCGGTCCGCGGGCGCCGCCGGGTCCGCCGGGTCCGCGCGGTCCGCCGAGGCGGCCGACGCGGTGTGCCGTGACAGCGGCGCGAGGCCGGCTGTGAAGCCGAGGGCGAGGGTGAGGGTGAGCGCGAAGGTCAAGGTGAGGACGAGGGTTACGGTGGGGGCCGACCGGCGTGCGGGAAGCCCGGGAACACGGACAGTGGTCATGCCCCACACCCTCGCGCGGACCGCCGGGAGCGCGCGGATCATGGCCCGGTTCTGTGGAGTACCGACCGGTTGTGGACAGCTCCGTCACCCGGGGGTGCGAAGGTCCCGTACACTTCATGTGGCGATCCGGGCCACCGGATCGACTTCGCACGCCCCGCCATCGGCCTCTTGTCGCCGATGACAGCGCTTCTCGGTCCTCCGCGGCACAGCGCGACCGGGGCGTCAGGCGCGACTGCCGTCCGGCGGACGCGACAACCGAGTACCTCAAGGAGTACGGCCATGGCCGTCGTCACGATGCGGGAGCTGCTGGAAAGCGGCGTCCACTTCGGTCACCAGACCCGCCGCTGGAACCCGAAGATGAAGCGTTTCATCTTCACGGAGCGCAACGGCATTTACATCATCGACCTGCTCCAGTCGCTGTCGTACATCGACCGCGCCTACGAGTTCGTCAAGGAGACCGTCGCCCACGGCGGCTCCATCATGTTCGTCGGTACGAAGAAGCAGGCCCAGGAAGCCATCGCCGAGCAGGCGACGCGCGTGGGCATGCCCTACGTCAACCAGCGCTGGCTGGGCGGCATGCTCACCAACTTCTCCACCGTCTACAAGCGCCTTCAGCGTCTGAAGGAGCTTGAGCTCATCGACTTCGAGGACGTGGCCGCCTCCGGCCTCACCAAGAAGGAGCTGCTGGTCCTCTCCCGCGAGAAGGCCAAGCTGGAGAAGACCCTCGGTGGTATCCGCGAGATGCAGAAGGTGCCCAGCGCCGTCTGGATCGTCGACACCAAGAAGGAGCACATCGCCGTCGGTGAGGCGCGCAAGCTCCACATCCCGGTCGTCGCGATCCTCGACACCAACTGCGACCCCGACGAGGTCGACTACAAGATCCCGGGCAACGACGACGCGATCCGCTCCGTCACCCTGCTCACCCGCGTGATCGCCGACGCCGTCGCCGAGGGCCTCATCGCCCGCTCCGGCGTCGCCACCGGCGACTCGAAGCCGGGCGAGAAGGCCGCCGGCGAGCCCCTCGCCGAGTGGGAGCGCGACCTTCTCGAGGGTGAGAAGAAGGACGACGCCGAGAAGCCCGCCGAGGCTCCGGCCGCCGCTGCCGCCGAGACCGAGGCCCCGGCTGTCGCCGAGACCGAGGCGCCGGCCGCCGAGGCACCCGCCGCCGAGGCCGCCCCGGCCGCGGACGCCGAGCAGGCCTGACCTTCACCGGTTCGGCAGTCGACGGCGGGGGCCCACCCGGACAGGAGCTGGGCCTCCGCCGTCAACCCGTAGATCTTTCAGACCTTCGAGAGAGAATTACAGATCATGGCGAACTTCACCGCCGCTGATGTCAAGAAGCTCCGCGAGCTGACCGGTGTCGGCATGATGGACTGCAAGAAGGCGCTGGACGAGGCCGACGGCAACGTCGACAAGGCCGTCGAGCTGCTCCGCGTCAAGGGTCAGAAGGGCGTCGCCAAGCGCGAAGGCCGTTCGGCCGAGAACGGCGCCGTCGTCTCCCTCATCGCCGACGACCACACCTCCGGTGTGCTGGTCGAGCTGAAGTGCGAGACGGACTTCGTCGCCAAGGGCGAGAAGTTCCAGGCCGTCGCCGGTGCGATCGCCGCGCATGTCGCCGCGACCTCCCCGGCCGACCTGGCCGCGCTGCTCGCCTCCGAGATCGAGGCCGGCAAGACCGTACAGGCCTACGTCGACGAGGCCAACGCCAACCTCGGCGAGAAGATCGTCCTGGACCGCTTCGCGCAGTTCACCGGCGGTTACGTGGCCGCGTACATGCACCGCACGATGCCCGACCTCCCGCCGCAGGTCGGCGTCCTCGTCCAGCTGGACAAGGAGAACGCCGAGGTTGCCAAGGACGTCGCGCAGCACATCGCCGCCTTCGCGCCGAAGTACCTGAACCGCGACGAGGTCCCGGCCGAGACGGTCGAGAACGAGCGCCGCGTCGCCGAGGCCACCTCGCGTGAGGAGGGCAAGCCCGAGGCCGCCCTTCCGAAGATCATCGAGGGTCGCGTCAACGGCTTCTTCAAGGACATCGTCGTCCTGGAGCAGGCGTTCGCGAAGGACAACAAGAAGTCCGTCCAGAAGGTGCTGGACGAGGCCGGTGTCGCCCTGGAGCGCTTCACGCGCATCAAGGTCGGCGTCTGAGTCCGTACGCGATCAACCTAAGACCCCGATAGGGTCTGAGGCAGTCGTCCGCGTCACGCGCCGGACGATCGCAGATCTGACGAGGAGGCCATTGCCGTACAGGGAACCGCAAGGACCCCCCGGCAATGGCCTTCTTCGTATGTGCACGAGGAGATCTCCATGAATCAGGCCGACCACAGCGACGAGGGCACGAAGCACAGCACGAAGCACGGACGTTTCATGCTGAAGCTGTCCGGTGAGGCGTTCGCCGGCCGGGGCGCGCTCGGCGTCGACCCCGACGTCGTCCACGCCGTGGCCCGCGAGATCGCCGCCGTCGTCCGGGACGGCGCCCAGATCGCGGTCGTCATCGGCGGCGGCAACTTCTTCCGCGGCGCCGAACTCCAGCAGCGCGGCATGGACCGGGCGCGCTCCGACTACATGGGCATGCTCGGTACGGTGATGAACTGCCTGGCCCTCCAGGACTTCCTGGAGAAGGAGGGCATCGACTCCCGCGTCCAGACGGCCATCACCATGGGCCAGGTCGCGGAGCCGTACATCCCGCTGCGGGCCGTGCGCCATCTGGAGAAGGGCCGGGTCGTCATCTTCGGCGCCGGCATGGGCATGCCGTACTTCTCCACCGACACGACCGCCGCCCAGCGCGCCCTGGAGATCGACGCCGAGGCGCTGCTGATGGGGAAGAACGGGGTGGACGGGGTGTACGACTCCGACCCCAAGACCAACCCGGCCGCGGTGAAGTTCGACGCGCTGGAGTACAGCGAGGTGATCGCCGGTGATCTGCGGGTCGCCGACATGACCGCCATCACGCTGTGCCAGGACAACAAACTGCCGATCCTGGTCTTCGAATTGCTGACCGAGGGCAATATCGCGCGCGCGGTCAAGGGTGAGAAGATCGGCACACTCGTGAGCGACCAGGGCACCCGCGACTGACCACAGGTCGGCCGCCCGGGCCGCCCCGCACGGGGATGGACAAAGCCTGTCCGGTCGGAGACCGTGCAGGACAGGACGCGACGCAGGATCCGCCGGCCGAGACGCGCCGGGCCACTCAAAGACACGCAGGAGCAAGTGGTGATCGAAGAGACCCTCCTTGAGGCCGAGGAGAAGATGGAGAAGGCCGTCGTAGTCGCCAAGGACGACTTCGCCGCGATCCGTACCGGGCGCGCGCACCCGGCGATGTTCAACAAGATCGTGGCGGACTACTACGGTGCCCTGACCCCGATCAACCAGCTCGCCTCGTTCGCCGTGCCCGAGGCGCGGATGGCCGTGGTGACCCCGTTCGACAAGAGCGCGCTGCGCAATATCGAGCAGGCGATCCGTGACTCCGACCTCGGTGTGAACCCGAGCAACGACGGCAACATCATCCGCGTCACGTTCCCGGAGCTGACCCAGGACCGCCGCAAGGAGTTCATCAAGGTCGCCAAGACCAAGGCCGAGGACTCCAAGATCTCGATCCGCGCCGTGCGCCGCAAGGCCAAGGAGACCATCGACAAGCTGGTCAAGGACGGCGAGGTCGGCGAGGACGAGGGCCGTCGCGCGGAGAAGGAGCTGGACGACACCACCGCGAAGTACGTCGCGCAGGTGGACGAGCTGCTCAAGCACAAGGAAGCCGAGCTGCTAGAGGTCTGATGAACGACTCTTCCCGGGGGGCCCCGCCGACAGCCGGTTACTGGGGACCGACCGACCAGGGGGCCGCCCCGGCGGGTCCCGCGTACGACGGGCAGTCCGCACAGCAGACTCGGCCCATGCCCATCGTGCCCGACGGATTCGGCGACGAATCCCATGCCGAACTCCGTGACGATCCTCCGCAGGAGCCCATGGCCGTCCCGTCATCGCCCCCGCCACCGCAGAAGAAGCGGGCCGGCCGTGACCTGCGGGCGGCCATAGGAGTCGGCGTCGGACTCGGCGCGGTGGTCGCGGCGTCCCTCTTCATCGTCAAGGCCGTCTTCATCGGCGTCATAGCGGTCGCGGTGGTCATCGGGCTCTGGGAGCTGACCTCGCGGCTGGACGAGAAGAAGGGCATCAAGGCCCCGCTCGTACCGCTGGCCGTCGGCGGCGCCGCGATGGTCGTCGCCGGTTACGCGCGCGGCCCCGAGGGCGCCTGGGCCGCCATGGCGCTCACCGGGCTCGCGGTGCTGGTCTGGCGTATGACACAGCCGCCCGAGGGCTATCTGCGGGATGTGACCGCGGGGGTCTTCGCCGCGTTCTACGTGCCGTTCCTGGCGACCTTCGTCGCGCTGATGCTCACGGCGGACGACGGACCGCAGCGCGTGCTGATGTTCCTGGTGCTGACCGTCGTCAGCGACACGGGCGCGTACGCCGTCGGCTGGCGCTTCGGCACCCACAAGCTGGCGCCCCGGATCAGCCCCGGCAAGACCCGGGAGGGTCTGGGCGGCGCAGTCCTCTTCGCCATGGTGGCCGGCGCGCTCCTGATGGAGTACCTGATCGACGGCGGCTACTGGTGGCAGGGGCTCCTGCTGGGCCTGGCGGTCGCGGCCAGTGCCACGCTGGGCGACCTGGGCGAGTCCATGATCAAGCGGGACCTCGGCATCAAGGACATGGGCACCCTGCTGCCGGGCCACGGCGGCATCATGGACCGGCTCGACTCCCTGCTGCCGACCGCTCCGGTGGTCTGGCTGCTGCTGGTGCTCTTCGTCGGCTCCTGACCAGGAGCCCTGACCGGGGCCGGACCGGTCCCCGACCAGGGGCCGAGCGGCCCGGGGGGTTCGTTGTCCACAGGACGGCGGGCCCCCTTCGTACGTCTGCGACACTGGACGGACCATGCCTGTACCTGGAGAACTCACTTTCGTCGCGCCCCGCGGAGCCAAGAAGCCCCCGCGGCATCTCGCCGACCTCACCCCCGACGAGCGCCGCGAGGCCGTCACCGCGATCGGCGAGAAGGCGTTCCGCGCCAAGCAGCTGTCGCAGCACTACTTCGCGCGGTACGCCCACGACCCCGAGCAGTGGACCGATATCCCGGCCGCCGCGCGGCAGCGGCTCGCGGCGGAGCTGCTGCCGGACCTGATGTCGGTGGTGCGGCACATCTCCTGCGACGACGACACCACCCGCAAGACGCTCTGGCGGCTGCACGACGGCACCCTGGTCGAGTCCGTGTTGATGCGCTACCCGGACCGGGTCACGATGTGCATCTCGTCCCAGGCCGGCTGCGGGATGAACTGCCCGTTCTGCGCCACCGGACAGGCAGGTCTCGACCGGAACCTCTCCACGGCCGAGATCGTGCACCAGATCGTCGACGGGATGCGGGCCCTGCGCGACGGCGAGGTCCCCGGCGGGCCCGCGCGGCTCTCGAACATCGTCTTCATGGGGATGGGCGAGCCGCTCGCCAACTACCGGCGGGTCGTCGGCGCGATCCGCCGGCTGACCGACCCCGAGCCGGACGGGCTGGGTATCTCCCAGCGCGGGATCACGGTCTCCACGGTCGGTCTCGTGCCGGCGATGCTGCGCTTCGCGGACGAGGGCTTCAAGTGCCGCCTCGCCGTGTCCCTGCACGCGCCGGACGACGAGCTGCGCGACACCCTCGTCCCGGTCAACACCCGCTGGAACGTAGCGGAGGTGCTGGACGCCGCCTGGGAGTACGCGGAGAAGTCCGGCCGCCGTATCTCCATCGAGTATGCCCTGATCCGGGACATCAACGACCAGGCGTGGCGCGGCGACCGGCTGGGCCGGCTGCTCAAGGGCAAGCGCGTGCACGTCAATCTGATCCCGCTCAACCCGACGCCCGGCTCCAAGTGGACGGCCTCGCGCCCGGAGGACGAGAAGAAGTTCGTCGAGGCGATCGCCGCCCATGGCGTGCCCGTGACCGTACGGGACACCCGGGGCCAGGAGATCGACGGGGCGTGCGGACAGCTGGCCGCCTCGGAGCGGTAGTACGGCCGGAGGGTAACCTTGGGCCGAAACGCATTGCTATTTTCCGACAGGGGAGCGCCACAGCGCTGAGAGTGCGGCACGTATCCGTGGAAGCGGACGGCGGTCGCAGACCCTCTGAACCTTGCCCAGGTCATTCTGGGTAGGAAGTTCGGACACCACTCAAGCTGTTGCGCCCTGCCCCGGTTCCGGTCCCGCCGGACACCGGGGCAGGGCCGCGTCTTCTCCTGGACATCCCAGGAGGAAAACACCAGTGAGCACCATCAGGAACAGCCCCGTCAGACTGGCCGCCGTCGCACTCGCGGCCGCGCTCGGTGTCTCGGCGCTCGCCGCCTGCGGCGGGTCCGACAGCGCCGGCGGAAGCGGTGACGGAGGCTCCGGCGGCAAGGGGTCGAAGACCGTCACCCTCGTCAGCCACGACTCGTTCAACGCCTCCCCCGCCGTGCTGAAGGCGTTCACCGCGCAGACCGGCTACACGGTCAAGGTCCTCAAGAGCGGGGACGCGGGCGAGGCCCTCAACAAGGAGATCCTCACCAAGGGCTCGCCGCAGGGCGATGTCTTCTTCGGCGTCGACAACACCCTGCTCTCGCGCGCCCTCGACAACGGCATCTTCACACCGTACGAGGCGAAGGGCCTCGGCTCGGTCGAGGCGGCGGCTCAGCTGGACGCGGACCAGCACCGGGTCACGCCCATCGACACCGGCGACATCTGCGTCAACTACGACAAGAAGTACTTCGCCGACCGGAAGCTCGCGCCGCCCGCGTCCTTCGACGACCTGGTCAAGCCCGCGTACAAGAACCTGCTCGTCACCGAGAACGCCGCGACCTCCTCGCCCGGCCTCGGCTTCCTCCTCGGCACGGCCGCGCGCTACGGCGACGACGGCTGGCAGGACTACTGGAAGAAGCTGAAGGCCAACGGCGTCCAGGTCGTCGACGGCTGGGAGCAGGCGTACAACGAGAACTTCTCCGGCTCGGCCGGCGGGAAGAAGGCCAAGGGCGACCGCCCGCTCGTCGTCTCGTACGCCTCCAGCCCGCCCGTCGAGGTGCTGTACGCCGATCCGCAGCCCAAGACCGCCCCCACCGGCGTCGCCACCGGCACCTGCTTCCGGCAGATCGAGTTCGCCGGGCTGCTCAAGGGCGCGAAGAACGAGGCCGGGGGCAAGGCCCTGCTGGACTTCCTCATCAGCGAGAAGTTCCAGGCGGACATGCCGCTGAACATGTTCGTGAACCCCGTCGTCAAGGGGGTCGCGCTGCCCGCCCTGTTCACGGAGTTCGGCGCGACCGTCGAGCGGCCGGAGACCCTCGCCCCCGCGAAGATCGCCGCCAACCGTGACCAGTGGGTCCAGTCGTGGTCCTCGCTCGTCGTGAAGTAGCGCGGGCGACCGGGCCGGAGCGGACCGTCCGGGGCCGGTGGGCTCTCCGGGCCCGGCGGGCCGCGCGCGCCCACGCGCCGCGGCTCGCCCTCATGGCCGTGCCCCTCGCCTTCTTCGCCGTCTTCTTCGCCTACCCCGTGGCCGCGATCGTCGGCCGCGGGCTGAGGACCGGCGACGGCTGGCAGTTCGGCCGGCTCGCCGCGGTGCTCGGCCGCCCGGACATCCTCGGCGTCCTGTGGTTCACCACCTGGCAGGCGCTCGCCTCCACGGCGCTCACCCTGCTGATCGCCCTGCCCGGCGCCTATGTGTTCGCGCGCCTGGACTTCCCCGGCAAGGCGGTGCTGCGCGCGGTGGTCACCGTGCCGTTCGTGCTGCCGACCGTCGTCGTCGGTACGGCCTTCCTCGCGCTGCTCGGGCGCGGGGGGCTGCTGGACGAGCTGTGGGGGATACGGCTCGACACCACCGTCTGGGCCATCCTCCTCGCCCATGTCTTCTTCAACTACGCGGTGGTCGTACGGACCGTGGGCGGCCTGTGGTCGCAGCTCGACCCGCGCCAGGAGGAGGCCGCGCGGGTCCTCGGCGCGGGCCGGTTCGCGGCCTGGCGGCGGGTGACCCTGCCCGCGCTCGCGCCGGCCGTCGCCGCCGCCGCGCTGATGGTCTTCCTCTTCACCTTCACCTCCTTCGGCGTGGTGCAGATCCTCGGTGGACCCGGCTTCTCCACCCTGGAGGTGGAGATCTACCGGCAGACCGCGCAACTGCTCGACCTGCCCACCGCCGCCGTGCTGACGCTCCTCCAGTTCGCCGCCGTCGGCGCGATCCTGGCCGTCCACGCCCGGACCGTACGGCGCCGGGAGAGCGCCCTGCGGCTGGTCGACCCCGCGCGGACCGCTGGCCGGCCGCGCGGGCGGGGCCAGTGGGCGCTTCTCGGCGGCGTCCTCGGATCCGTCACCCTGCTGATCCTGCTGCCGCTCGGTGTGCTGGTCGAACGCTCCCTCGACGGACCCGGCGGGTACGGCCTCGGCTTCTACCGGGCGCTCGGGTCGGTGGAGGCGAGCGGCGGCACCTTCCTCGTACCGCCGCTGGAGGCGGTCGGCAACTCGCTGCGGTACGCGCTGGTAGCGACCTTGATCGCGCTGGTGATCGGGGGGCTGGCCGCCGCCGCGCTGACCCGCCGGGCGGGGCCGCTGGTGCGGGGCTTCGACGCGCTGCTGATGCTGCCGCTGGGGGTCTCCGCCGTGACCGTCGGCTTCGGTTTCCTGATCACCCTCGACAAACCGCCGCTGGATCTGCGGGCCTCCTGGATCCTTGTCCCGCTCGCCCAGGCGCTGGTCGGTGTGCCGTTCGTCGTACGGACCATGCTGCCCGTGCTGCGGGCGGTCGACGCGCGGCTGCGCGAGGCGGCGGCGGTGCTCGGCGCGTCCCCGGTACGCGCCTGGCGGGAGGTCGATCTGCCGCTGGTACGGCGGGCGCTGCTGGTCGCGGCGGGCTTCGCGTTCGCGGTGTCCCTGGGCGAGTTCGGCGCGACGGTCTTCATCGCCCGCCCCGACCGGCCGACGCTGCCGGTGGCCGTGGCCCGGCTGCTGGGGCGGCCCGGTGAGCTGAACTACGGGCAGGCGATGGCGCTGTCCACGGTCCTGATGGTGGTGTGCGCGGTGTCGCTGCTGGCGCTGGAACGTATCCGTACCGACCGCTCCGGAGAATTCTGATGGCCCTGCTGACCCTGTCGGACGTGACCGTACGGTTCGGATCCGGCCCCGGAGCCCGCTCGGCGCTCGACGCGGTGGATCTGGAGATCGCCGAGCACGAGATCGTCTGTGTGCTCGGCCCGAGCGGCAGCGGCAAGTCCACGCTGCTGCGGGTGGTCGCCGGACTCCAGCGCCCGGACGGCGGGCGGGCGCTGCTCGACGGCGCGGACCAGGCGGCGGTGCCGGTGCACCGGCGCGGGGTGGGGCTGATGTTCCAGGACCACCAGCTCTTCCCGCAGCGGGACGTGGCCGGCAACGTCGCCTTCGGGCTGCGGATGCGCGGCGCGTCGCGCGGCGAGCAGAGCGCCCGGGTCGCGGAGCTGCTCGATCTCGTCGGACTGCCCGGCGCCGGTCCGCGCGCCGTCGCCGCGCTCTCCGGCGGCGAACAGCAGCGGGTCGCCCTGGCGCGGGCGCTCGCGCCGCGCCCCAGGCTGTTGATGCTGGACGAGCCGCTCGGCCAGCTCGACCGGGGGCTGCGGGAGCGGCTGGTGGTCGAGCTGCGTGGGCTGTTCGGACGGCTCGGGACGACCGTGCTCGCCGTCACCCACGACCAGGGCGAGGCGTTCGCGCTCGCCGATCGGGTCGTGGTGATGCGCGACGGCCGGATCGCCCAGACCGGCACCCCGCTGGAGGTCTGGCAGCGGCCCGCCTCAGCCTTCGTGGCCCGCTTCCTCGGCTTCGACAATGTCGTGCCGGCGACGGTGAAGGGCGCCTGGGCCGCCACGGTCTGGGGCCCGGTTCCCGTACCGGACGGCTCCCCGGAGGGCGAGCGGACGCTGCTGGTACGGCCGGCCGGCGTACGGCTCGGGGACCCGGCCGGCGGACTGCGCTGCACGGTCGGGGCGCGGGCGTTCCGGGGCGGGCGCGTCGCCGTGACGCTGCGTCCGGATGGGGGACGGCCACCAATCGAGGCCGAATGCGGTCTGCGCGAGGTGCCGGACGAGGGGGCCGCGGTGGGGGTCTCCTTCGCCGCGGAGGATGTGGTGGTGCTGGCGGGCGGGGACGACACCGGGGACTGACCCGGCCGGGACGACGCGGAGAACCGCCCCGGGCCGGCCGATGCGCATCGGCCGGCCCGGAACGGTCACCTCGACCCGGTCACCTCGTCAGCGGGACCGCCGCCAGCGAGGCCACCGCCCAGGTCAGCGGGGCGAAGACCGCCACGATCGCCGTCGCCCGTACCGCCGCAGCCGTACGGACGAGGGTGACCGGGGCGCCGACCAGGCGCAGCGACCGGGTGATCGCGGCGCGGCTCTGGCGCGCCTCCAGCGTGGCCGTCAGGACCGTCGCGGCCGTACAGCCGATCACCAGGACGGCGCCCAGGGCGGTGAGCGGGCCGAAGGGGCGTTCGTCGCCCGGACCGTACAGGGAGTTCGCGGCGAGCACCCCGGAGAGCACCGCGCACAGCACGCCCAGCGGCCGGCCGATCCGGCGCGCCTCGGCCATCAGCGTGCGGCCGGCCAGCAGCCGGAGCGCGCCCGGGCGCAGGATCTGGAGCAGCCAGCCGCACAGATACGTGATGCCGGGGCCGGCCAGCGCGAGCCCGACGGCCGTCAGGGTCCAGCCCGCCAGCACCCCGGCCGGACTGCCGTCGAAGTGGCCTGGGAGCGGCAGTACGGAGCCGCCGCCGCCCCGGCTCGCGTAGGTCTCGACGGCGAGCCCCGCCGCCGTGAGCGCCACGCCCCAGGGCAGTCCGGACGGCGCGGGCGCCGGGGCCGGAGGGCGTACGGGCGGCAGCCGGGTCGCGCCGTCGGCGGCCGGGGCGACGGCGGTGTCCGTCTCCGGAGCCGTATCCGCCTCCGCTGCTGCCTCGGAGGAGGACGCGGACGCGGATGTGGAGACGGCTGCGGGCGCGGTGCGCCGGGGGCGGGGTCTGCCGGCTTCGGCGTGTTCCCCCCGCAGCGCCAGCGCCGTCGCCGCCGTCGCCAGTACGGGCACCGCCGCGAGCAGCGTCAGCGCCGCGCCCAGCGGCAGCGGCCGGCCGGCGGCGAGCAGCTCCGCCGCGTCCCCGTCGAACGGCAGCCCGGTGAGATCACCGCGCAGATGGAGGAAGAGGAGCAGCGCGACGGCGCTCCCCAGCGTGCAGGACACGGCGGTCGAAGCGGCGGCCAGCGCCGTCATCCTGGCCGGTCCGAGGCCCACCGCGGAGAGCCCGGCGCGCAGCCGGACGCTCGGGTCTGTACGGGCCACGGCGACCGCGAACTGGACCGCCGCCGCCAGCGGGATCAGGCACCACAGCAGCCGTACCGTGGACCCGGCGGGGTGGCCCATGGCCCAGCCCAGCGTGCACAGCAGCAGGAAGCCGACCCCGGCGGAGGCGGCGGCGACCAGCAGCCGGCGGAGCTGGATCAGCAGATGGGTGCGGCGGCCTAGACGGAGAGCGAGCACGCGGCCCGGCCTTCCGCCTCGGACGGGCGCGCCGCGGTGACACGGCGGCCGTCGACCAGGGTGATCACACGGTCCGCGAGCGTCGCGACCTCCGTGTCCAGCGTGGCCAGCACCACCGTGATGTGGTGCGAACGGGCCGCGGTGGTCAGCGTGCGGAGCACCTGGGCCCGGTCCGTGCGGTGCAGCGGAGCGGTCGGCTCGTCGGCGAAGAGCACCGCGGGCTCGGTGACGAGGGCGCGGGCGACGGCGACCCGCTGCCGCTGCGACTGGAGCAGCGCGAAGGGACGTTTACGGGCGTACGGGCCGATGTCGAGGCGCTCCAGCCACTCCATCGCGGCGGTCTTGGCGGCCCGGTGCGACGCCCCGCGCATCAGCAGCGGCAGGGCCGCGTTCTCCCAGGCGCTCAGCTCGGGGACGAGGGACGGCTCGGGGCCGATCCAGCCGAACCGGTCGCGGCGCAGCCGTTCGCGGAGCACGGCGCTCATGGTGTGGAGGGGCGTGCTGTTGAACCAGACCTCGCCGCCGCGCGGGACCAGCTGGCCCGACAGGCATCTCAGCAGGGTCGTCTTGCCGCTGCCGCGCGGTCCGTTGACGGCGAGGATCTCGCCCTCGCGCACGCCGAGCGAGACCTCGTCGAGGGCGGGTGATCCGTTGTGGGAGTAGTGCAGGGAACGCGCCCAGAGCACGTCGTTGTCCGGCGGGGCCACCATGGCGTACACCTCGGTTCTGGTCTGACGTACCTGGCACGCTAGGGACGTGGGACCGGGTGTGCGGACAGCACACGGCCCGAATGCCGTCCTTCTCACTCGAAAGAGGGCAAACGGGCCGCCGGGGTGAAGTGCCGGTGACGGCGCCGGATCAGAGCTTCGTCCACGCCTCCGCGAGGACCGTGCGCAGGATCCCCTCGATCTCGTCGAACGTCGACTGGTCGGAGATGAGCGCCGGCGCCAGCTGCACCACCGGGTCGCCCCGGTCGTCGGCGCGGCAGTACAGCCCGCTGTCGTACAGCTTCTTGGAGAGGAAGCCGTACAGGACGCGCTCGGTCTCCTCGTCCGTGAACGACTCCTTGGTGTCCTTGTCCTTCACCAGCTCGATGCCGTAGAAGAAGCCGTTGCCGCGGACGTCGCCGACGATCGGCAGGTCGTGGAGCTTCTTCAGGGTGTCGAAGAACGCGCCCTCGTTGTCGAGGACATGCTGGTTGAGACCCTCGCGCTCGAAGATGTCGAGGTTGGCGAGGCCGACGGCGGCGGAGACCGGGTGGCCGCCGAACGTGTAGCCGTGCAGGAAGGTGTTGTCGCCCTGATAGAACGGCTCGGCCAGCCGGTCGGAGATGACGCACGCGCCGATCGGGGAGTAGCCCGAGGTCATGCCCTTGGCGCAGGTGATCATGTCCGGGACGTAGTCGAACTTGTCGCAGGCGAACATCGTGCCGAGCCGGCCGAAGGCGCAGATGACCTCGTCGGAGACGAGCAGTACGTCGTACTGGTCGCAGATCTCCCGGACCCGCTGGAAGTAGCCGGGCGGCGGCGGGAAGCAGCCGCCCGCGTTCTGCACGGGCTCCAGGAAGACCGCGGCGACCGTGTCGGGGCCCTCGAAGAGGATCTCCTGCTCGATCTGGTCGGCGCACCAGCGGCCGTACGCCTCGGGGTCGTCCCCGTGGATCGGCGCCCGGTAGATGTTGGTGTTGACGACCTTGTGCGCGCCCGGGACGAGCGGCTCGAAGGGCGCCTTGAGGGCGGGCAGTCCGGTGATGGACAGGGCTCCCTGAGGGGTGCCGTGGTAGGCGACCGCGCGGGATATGACCTTGTACTTGGTGGGCTTGCCGGTCAGCTTGAAGTACTGCTTGGCGAGCTTCCAGGCGGTCTCGACCGCTTCGCCGCCGCCGGTGGTGAAGAAGACCTTGTTGAGGTCGCCGGGCGCGTAGTGCGCGAGCCGCTCGGCCAGTTCGACGGCCTTGGGGTGGGCGTACGACCACACCGGGAAGAAGGCCAGCTCCTGCGCCTGCTTGTAGGCGGTCTCGGCCAGCTCGTGACGGCCGTGCCCGGCGTTGACGACGAACAGCCCGGAGAGACCGTCGAGGTAGCGCTTGCCCTTGTCGTCGTAGATGTAGGTGCCCTCGCCACGCACGATGGTGGGCACGGGCGCGTTCTCGTACGACGACATGCGGGTGAAGTGCATCCACAGGTGGTCGTACGCGGTCTGGGAGAGGTCCTTGCTCACGGCTATCGGGTTCCCCACATGTAGGTCTGCTTCTTCAGCTTGAGGTAGACGAAGCTCTCGGTGGAGCGCACGCCGGGGAGCGCGCGGATCCGCTTGTTGATGACCCGCAGCAGATGGTCGTCGTCCTCGCAGACGATTTCCACCATGAGGTCGAAGGAGCCCGCGGTCATCACCACGTACTCGCACTCGTCCATCGCGGCCAGCGCGTCCGCGACCGACTCGGTGTCGCCCTCCACATTGATGCCGACCATCGCCTGCCGCCGGAAGCCGACGGTGAGCGGGTCGGTGACGGCGACGATCTGCATCACGCCCTGGTCGATCAGCTTCTGTACGCGCTGGCGCACAGCCGCCTCGGAGAGGCCGACGGCCTTGCCGATCGCGGCGTACGGACGCCGTCCGTCCTCCTGGAGCTGCTCGATGATGGCGAGGGAGACGGTGTCGATCGTCTGGGACGATCCGCTGGAATCTGCGCTACGGCTGGCCACGCGGTTCACTGTGCACTGCGAGTCGTCGGTCCCGCAAGCCCGTATCGATGAAATTCGTTGTCGTGAGGTGCGAATAACACCGAATCCGAAGTTGTGGAGGGTCGGGCCTGTCGAAAGCGTCGACCGACGGAATAAGCTGGCTGCCCTGCCCGTGGGGATCGACACGGGTGCACCGAAACTGGAGGGATGGCAGTGACCACCGAGCTGCGCCGGCTGCGTAACTACATCAACGGGGAATTCCGGGACGCCGCGGAGGGCGGCACGATCGAGGTGGTCAACCCGGCCACGGGCGAGCCGTACGCCACCTCTCCGCTCTCGCGAGAGGCCGATGTCGACGCCGCGATGGCCGCCGCCGCGGCGGCCTTCCCCGCCTGGCGCGACTCGACCCCGGCCGAGCGCCAGAAGGCCCTCCTCAAGATCGCGGACGCCTTCGAGGAGCGCGCCGAGGAGCTGATCGCCGCGGAGTCGGAGAACACGGGCAAGCCCCTGGAGCTGACCCGTACCGAAGAGATCCCGCCGATGGTCGACCAGATCCGCTTCTTCGCGGGCGCGGCCCGGATGCTCGAAGGCCGGTCGGCGGGCGAGTACATGGAGGGCCTCACCTCCATCGTCCGCCGCGAGCCGGTCGGGGTCTGCGCGCAGGTCGCGCCCTGGAACTACCCGATGATGATGGCCGTGTGGAAGTTCGCCCCGGCCCTCGCCGCGGGCAACACCGTCGTCCTGAAGCCGTCGGACACCACCCCCGCCTCGACCGTGCTGATCGCCGAGATCATCGGCGCGATCGTGCCCCCGGGCGTCTTCAACGTCATCTGCGGCGACCGGGACACCGGGCGCGCGATGGTCGAGCACCCGACCCCGGCGATGGCCTCCATCACCGGGTCCGTCCGGGCCGGCATCCAGGTCGCCGGGTCGGCGGCCAAGGACGTCAAGCGGGTCCATCTGGAGCTGGGCGGCAAGGCGCCGGTCGTGGTCTTCGAGGACGTCGACCTCGCGAAGGCCGTCGAGGACATCGCGGTCGCGGGCTACTTCAACGCGGGCCAGGACTGTACGGCCGCCACCCGCGTCCTGGTCCAGGAGTCGATCCACGACGACTTCGTGACCGCGCTCGCCAAGGCCGCCGCCGACACGAAGACGGGCGCGGCCGACGACGAGGACGTGCTGTACGGCCCGCTCAACAACGCCAACCAGCTCGCGCAGGTGTCCGGCTTCATCGAGCGGCTGCCCGCCCACGCCAAGGTCGAGGCGGGCGGCCACCGGGTCGGTGACAAGGGCTACTTCTACGCCCCGACCGTTGTCTCCGGCCTCCGGCAGGACGACGAGATCATCCAGAACGAGGTCTTCGGACCGGTCATCACCGTCCAGTCCTTCACGGACGAGGCCCAGGCCCTGGAGTACGCCAACGGGGTCGAGTTCGCGCTCGCCTCCTCGGTGTGGACCAAGGACCACGGCCGTGCCATGCGGATGTCCAAGTCGCTGGACTTCGGCTGCGTCTGGATCAACACCCACATCCCGCTGGTCGCGGAGATGCCGCACGGCGGCTTCAAGAAGTCCGGCTACGGCAAGGACCTCTCGGCGTACGGCTTCGACGACTACACCCGGATCAAGCACGTGATGACGTCCCTCGACGGCTGACACACCCGGACCCGACGCCCGCCACCGACCGGGGTGGCGGGCGCCGGGCGCTCCCCGGCTGCGTTTGTTGGCCCCCGGCGATACGGGCATCCTGGGTGGTGAGGGGACCGCGGAGGCGAATCGAGGGCGATGAGCACGGGTGGCAACACTTCTCACGACGGGCTGAGGGGCCGCCGCGAGCGGGAGTCCGCGGCCGTCGTCACCGTGGACGCGCGCGGGATCGTCACCGGATGGAGCAAGGGCGCCGCGTCTCTTCTCGGCTACGCGGCCGAGCACGCCGTAGGCCGCCCCGCCGCCCGGCTGCTCGCCACGGACCGGGCCGGGGCCGCCGACGCGGTGGCGGCGCTCCGGCGCGCGGACGTGTGGCGCGGCACCGCGGCCCTGCGGCACCGGGACGGCGGCCGGCTGGAACTCGGCCTGGTGGCCTGCCCGCTGCTGGCCGCCGACGGCGCCGTCCGGGGGTACGTGGTGACCGTCAACGCCATGGCGCAGCCGCCGGGAGCCGACCCGCTCACCGTGGACGCGGCCGTCGCCCAGGCCCCCGTCGCCCTCTCCTCCTTCGACACCGAAGAGCGCTACATCCGGCTCAACGACGCCGCCTGCGCGATCCTCGGCATGCGCGAAGAGGACCTGCGCGGACGGCACTTCGCCGACACCATCGACCCCGGCGACCACGACAGCGCGCACTTCCTGGAGCATCTGCGCCGGGTGAACCGGACCGGGCGGCCCGTGCACTACGAGAGCTACACCAATGCCCTGACCTCCTCCCGCGTCCACGCCTGGAACATCCACATGTGGCCGGTCCGGGACCCCGGCGGCCGTCAGCAGGGCGTCGCCATGCTGGCGTTCGACAGCAGCGAGCAGTACTGGGCCAGACAGCGGCTGCTGCTGCTCAAGGAGGCCGGCACCGCCATCGGCACCACGCTGGACGTGGTCCGCACCGCCGAGGAACTCTCCCAGCTCGTCCTGCCCGTCCTCGCCGACTTCAGCAGCGTCGACCTGCTGGACTCCGTACTCCAGGGCGACGAACCGGCCGAGGGACCGCTCGACACCGCCGTACGGCTGCGCCGGGCGGCCCACCGGGCCGCCGACCCCCGTATCACCTCCGGCGCCGTCGCGCTCGGCGGCCTCGAAACCTACCCGGAGTCCTCCCCGCCCGCCCGCTGTCTGGCCACGGGCCGGCCCACGCTCAGCCGGCGGGGCGACGCCGACTTCGCCCTGTGGATCGGGGAGAACGCGACCCGGGCGAAGATGGTCGGGGAACTCGGCGTGCACTCCCTGATGGCCGTGCCGCTGCGGGCGCGCGGCATCACCCTCGGGGTGGCCGTCCTCACCCGCGCGCAGCGCCAGGAACCCTTCGAGCAGGACGATGTGGTGCTCGCCGAGGAGCTGGCCGGCCGCGCCGCCGTCTGCATCGACAACGCCCGCCGCTACACCCGGGAACACACCACGGCGCTCGCCCTCCAGCGCAGCCTGCTCACCCAGCGGCTGCCGGACCAGGCCGCCGTGGAGGTCGCCTCCCGCTATCTGCCCGCCGGCTCCCGCGCCGGGGTCGGCGGCGACTGGTTCGATGTGATCCCGCTCTCCGGGAACCGGGTGGCGCTCGTCGTCGGTGATGTCGTCGGCCACGGAATCCACGCCTCCGCCTCCATGGGGCGGCTGCGTACCGCCGTACGCACCCTCGCCGATGTGGATCTGCCGCCCGACGAACTGCTCACCCACCTCGACGACCTGGTGAGCCACCTCGCCGACGACGACAGTTACGCGACGGCCGCCGAGACCACCGGCGAGCTGGGCGCCACCTGTCTGTACGCCGTCTACGACCCGGTCTCGCGCCGCTGCGCGATGGCCTCGGCGGGGCATCTGCCGCCCGCGCTCCGGCTCCCGGACGGCACCGTCGAGCTGTTCGACATCGTCGTGGGGCCTCCGCTGGGCATCGGGGGCGTGCCGTTCGAGGTCACCGAACGGGAGCTGCCCGAGGGCAGTGTGCTCGCGCTCTGCACCGACGGGCTGATCGCCGGCCCGGACCGCGATGTCGAGGCGGGCCTGGAGCGGCTGCGCGCGGTCCTGGCGGCGGAGCCGGCCGGGGGACCGGCTTCGGAACCTGCCTCGGGCCCGGCTTCGGGACCGGCCTCGCGGGAGTGCCCGTCGCTGGAGGCCCTCTGCGACCGGGTGATGACCACGCTCCTGCCCGGCCGCCCGACCGACGACGCCGCGCTCCTCGTCACCCGTACCCGCGCGCTCCACTCCGACCAGGTCGTCTCCTGGGAGCTGACCGGGGACCCGGCGCAGGTGGCGGACGCCCGGGAGAACGCCTCGGCGCAGCTGACCGCCTGGGGGCTGGCGGACGCCGCGTTCGTCACCGAACTCGTGGTGAGCGAACTGGTCACCAACGCGATCCGCTACGGCGCCGCGCCCATCCGGCTCCGGCTGATCCGCGACCGTACCCTCATCTGCGAGGTCTCCGACGGCAGCAGCACCGCCCCGCACCTGCGCCGGGCGCACGCCTTCGACGAGGGTGGCCGCGGGCTGCTGCTGGTCGCGCAGCTCACCCAGAGCTGGGGGACCCGCCAGACCGGGTCCGGGAAGACCATCTGGGCCGAGCAGGTCCTCACGCATCTGGCCGATGTCTAGTGCGTGTTCGGGCCGGTGGGTGCGGCTTCTGGGCCGAGGAGGCGGGTCAGGACGTCGATCCGGTTGGTGGTGATCGAGTCGACGCCGCACGCGATCAGCCGGCGCATCGAGCGGCGGGTGTCCGCCGTCCACGCCGAGACCAGCAGCCCGTCCCGGTGGTCGCGCTCCACCAGCGCCCGGCCGACCAGCCCGAACCGGTAGTTGAGCCAGCGCGGCCGGACCGCCGTGAGCAGCGCCGGCCGCGGCGGCGCCAGGGTCGTCCAGGTCATCGCGATCTCGGCCGACGGATCGGCGGCGCGTACGGCGAGCATCGTGCCCGGGCCCGCGCAGTAGTAGACGCGCTCGGCGGCGCCGCACTCGCGCACCGTACCGATGACCGTACGGACCGACGCCTCGGTGGCGCCCGGCAGATCGATCATCAGCCGGCCGTCCCCGCCGAGCGCCTCCCGGAGCGTCGGCACACCGCCGCGCGTCAGCTCGTACAGCTCGTCGTACGTCACCTCCGCGAGACGCCGGTCATGGCCCCAGAGCCGTCCCAGCGACGCGTCGTGCAGCAGCACGGGCACACCGTCGCGGGTGAGCCGCACATCGACCTCGACCGCCCCGGCGCCCCGCTCCCGCGCCGAACGGACCGAGGGCAGTGTGTTCTCCCGGGCGCGGTACGGGTCGCCGCGGTGGCCCACGGCGACGACCGCGCGCTCGGTCGCGACCGTCGCCGCCATCAGCGCGCGAGCCACTCGGCGGTGTACGTGTCGATCTTCGCCGCGAGCGTCTTCTTGCCCGCCGCGT
The DNA here is from genome assembly GCF_003344965.1 of Streptomyces paludis. Classification (NCBI taxonomy): domain Bacteria; kingdom Bacillati; phylum Actinomycetota; class Actinomycetes; order Kitasatosporales; family Streptomycetaceae; genus Streptomyces; species Streptomyces paludis. Next base: position 5,890,616 of record NZ_CP031194.1, read on the forward strand.
CCAGGAAGGACGCCTCCACGGCGTTCTTCGCGAGATCGGCGATACCGCGCTCGTCCAGACCGAGCAGCCGGGCCGCGACCGCGTACTCCTGGTTGAGGTCCGTACCGAACATCGGCGGGTCGTCGCTGTTGACGGTCACCGTCACCCCGGCCGCCACCATCGCCTTGATGGGGTGCTCCTCGATGTCGGCGACCGCGCGGGTGGCGATGTTGGAGGTGGGGCACACCTCCAGCGGGATGCGGTGGCGCGCGAGGTGCGCCAGCAGCTCCGGGTCCCGTACGGCGCTGGTGCCGTGGCCGATGCGCTCCGCGCCCAGGTCGCGCAGCGCGTCCCAGATGGTCTCCGGCCCGGTCGTCTCGCCGGCGTGCGGTACGGAGTGCAGCCCCGCGGCGATCGCCCGGTCGAAGTACGGCTTGAACTGCGGCCGGGGCACCCCGATCTCGGGCCCGCCGAGCCCGAAGGAGACCAGGCCCTCGGGGCGCAGATCCACCGCGAGCCGCGTGGTCTCCTCGGCGGCAGGCAGCCCCGCCTCGCCGGGGATGTCGAAGCACCAGCGCAGCACGACGCCCAGTTCGGCCTCGGCCGCCTTCCGCGCGTCCTCGATCGCCTCCATGAACCCCTGCGCGGGGATGCCCCGGCTGGTCGAGCTGTACGGGGTCACGGTCAGTTCGGCGTAGCGGATGTTCTGCCGCGCCATGTCCCGGGCGACCTCGAACGTGAGCAGACGGACGTCCTCGGGGGTGCGGATCAGGTCGACGACGGAGAGATAGACGGTGATGAAGTGGGCGAAATCGGTGAAGGTGAAGTAGTCGGCGAGCGCTTCGGGGTCGCTGGGCACCTGGGAGTCCGGGTGCCGGGCGGCCAGTTCGGCCACGATCCGGGGAGAGGCCGATCCGATGTGGTGGACATGCAGCTCGGCCTTGGGCAGGCCCGCGATGAACGGGTGCGGGTCGGTCATCGGAATCCTCCGGGAACGGTGGGTACGGCGCGGGCGGGCGGTACGCCGTACATGCTCGTCCGGGCCCGGGACCGTGTGGGGCAGGGAACATCGTAGGCTGGGCCGGTTCGGCCCGGGGCACAGGCCGTAGCATGACCGGGAATCACGATGGGGGAGGCCCATGTCAGACCAGAGCGAGCAGCCGTCGGGCGGCTCCGCGCCGCATGATCCCTGGGCGCCGCCGGAGCGGAAGACCTCGCTGGACAAGCAGACGGGCCCGCCCGAATCCGTGCACGACCAGCACACCGTCCTCGGCATACCCGGGCTGGGACAGGGCGCGGGGCAGGCGCCGGGCGCCGCACCCGCGGCCGGGCCCACTCCGCCGTCTCCGTACGGGAACGCGTCCGGAGCCGTACCGCCGCCGCCGACCGCCCCCGGGGGTCCGGCCCAGGCGCCGCCCGGCGCGTACGGCTACCCGGGCATTCCGCCCCAGGCCACCCAGGGCTTCCAGCAGCCCGGCTCGCCCTACGGACCCGGCCCCGGCCCCGGCCCCGGTCCGGGCGCCGGTCCCGGCTACGGCTATCCCGCGTACCCGGCCGCGCCCGGTTACCCCGGCTATCCGGGCCAGGGGCAGAACCCCTGGCAGCAGCCCCCGGCCAACGGTCTCGGTACCGCCGCGCTGGTGCTCGGGATCATCTCCGTCGTGGGCTTCTGCCTCTGGGGCCTGAACATCGTCATCGGCATTCTCGCGTTGGTCTTCGGCATCATCGGCCGCCGCCGCGCCGGCCGCGGCGAGGCCACCAACGGCGGTATGGCGCTGGCGGGCATCATCCTGGGCATCGTCGGGATCGTGATCGGCACCATGATGATCGGGCTGACCATCGTGGGCTTCATCGCCGATGTCGAGGAGAACTCGGGCAGCAGCGACGACGACCCGTTCGCCACCTCCCTGGTCGTCGGCGCCGACCGCTAGCTTTCCGCGCCCGGCTCCGCCCGGAGCCGCTCGCGCGTCTCCATCAGCGCGAAGCCCAGCAGATTGAGCCCGCGCCAGCGGGCGGGGTCCTGGGCGCGCTCGTCGTCCGAGGCCAGTCCGATGCCCCAGATGCGGTCCATCGGGCTGGCCTCGACGAGTATCCGGTCGCCCGTCGACAGCAGGAACCCGCGCAGCGCGGCGTCCTGGCCGAACTTGTGGACCCCGCCGGCCACCACGATCGCGTAGCGCTCCCGCTCCCAGACGGCCTCGTCGAAACCGCGCACCAGCCGCCCGGCCTTCTTCGCCAGCGCCGGATTCGCCGCCGTCAGCGCGGCGCGCTCGGCCTCCGCGTCCCCGAAGAGGCGGGCCTTGCGCGCCATCATCCAGTGCTCCGCCGTCGCGTACCCCACCCCGTCCACGGTGAACGGCGCGGGCCACCACTGGCTGAGGCAGCTCACGTCGAGCGTGCCCTCCCGCCGGGGCGTGTGCCCCCAGAAGCGCAGATACTTCAGCCGCTCACCCCGCTCCGCGCGCGCGATCAGCCCGGCCACGCCACCGCCCGCACCGGCCGTGCCACCGCCCGCGGCAAGCGCCTCCGCGACGCTTTCCGCACCGTCCCCCGTACCGCTCCCCGTGTGCTCGTTCATGTCCCGGATTCTGGCACCCACCACTGACAACGCGTCCGGCCGGGCCCGTTCAGCGCATCCGGGGGGCGACCGAATCCGTCGTGTAATCAAAAGGCAACAACGGAATCCCTTGTTGGGATGGGATGCCTCTGTCAGGATCGGCACTCAATTGGAGCCGGGGCCACCACCGCGACATTCGGAGAGCTGCATGGGCGACCACTTCCAGGTGCGCGACCGCTTCGCGAGCGGGGCGCAGTTCGTCGACGGGCGGGCGCGGCACGGCGGTTCGGGGCGTACGCAGACCGTCGTGAACCCGGCCACCGGCGAGGAACTGCTGACCTATCCGACCGCGGGCCCCGACGACGTGGACGACGCCGTCGCCGCCGCGCACGCGGCCTTCCCCGGCTGGGCCGGCGCCACGCCCGCCACCCGCTCGGACGCCCTGCACCGGTTCGCGGAGATCCTGGCGGACCAGGCCCCGGACTTCGCGTACGCCGAGTCGCTCCAGTGCGGCAAGCCGATCAAGCTGTCCACCGAGTTCGACGTCCCGGGCACCCTCGACAACACCGCGTTCTTCGCCGGCGCCGCCCGCCGCCTCGAAGGCGCCTCCGCCGGGGAGTACAGCGGCGACCACACCTCGTACGTACGCCGGGAGCCGATCGGGGTCGTCGGCTCCGTCGCGCCCTGGAACTACCCGCTCCAGATGGCCGCCTGGAAGATCCTCCCGGCGATCGCCGCCGGCAACACCATCGTGCTCAAGCCCGCCGAGATCACCCCGCTGACCTCACTGATGTTCGCCCGGGCCGCCCAGGAGGCCGGACTCCCCGACGGAGTGATCAACATCGTCGCCGGGACCGGACCCGGCGCCGGGGAGCACCTCGTCGGGCACCCCGATGTCGCCATGGTCTCCTTCACCGGCTCCACCGCCGTCGGCCGGCGCGTCGCCGGGATCGCCGCCGCCGGGGCCAAGCGCCTCCACCTCGAACTCGGCGGCAAGGCGCCCTTCGTCGTCTTCGACGACGCCGACCTGGAGGCCGCCGTCCACGGCGCGGTCGCCGCGTCCCTCATCAACGGCGGCCAGGACTGCACCGCCGCCACCCGCGCCTATGTGCAGCGGCCCCTGTACGACGCCTTCGTCAGCGGGGTCGCCGACCTGATGGGGACCGTACGCCTCGGTGACCCCTTCGACCCGGCCACCGACCTCGGCCCGCTCGTCTCCCACGCCCACCGCGACCGCGTCGCCGGTTTCGTCGAGCGGGCACGCGGCCACGCGCGCGTGGTGACCGGCGGCGAGGCCCCCGGCGGCGACTGGAGCGACGGCGCCTACTACCGCCCCACCCTGGTCACCGGCGCCGCCCAGGACAGCGAGATCGTCCAGTCGGAGATCTTCGGGCCCGTCCTCACCGTGCTGCCCTTCGACACCGACGACGAGGGCATCCGGCTCGCCAACGACACCCCGTACGGCCTCGCCGCGTCCGCCTGGACCCGCGATGTCTACCGGGCCGGCCGGGCCACCCGCGAGATCGCGGCGGGCTGCGTCTGGGTCAACGACCACATCCCGATCATCAGCGAGATGCCGCACGGCGGATTCGGGGCCAGCGGCTTCGGCAAGGACATGTCCGCCTACTCCTTCGAGGAGTACACGCAGGTCAAGCATGTGATGTACGACAACACGGCGGTGGTCAGGAAGGACTGGCACCGCACGGTCTTCGGCGACAGACACCGTCCTTGATCACCGGCCCGCGAGGGCACCACCCGAAAGGGCACAGCGCATGGAGCAGTACGAGCCCGACCGCCTCTCCGCTGCCCGGTCGGCCGCGGTACGGCGCAGCCTGACCAGCGGCAGGGGCGCCCTCACCCGCCGCTCCCTGCTGCGCGCCTCCGGTATCGGCGCGCTCACCGTCGGCGGTCTAGCCGGACTGAGCGCCTGCGGGATCCCGCCCGCCAAGCTCGCGGACGCCGGCGCCGCCTCCGACGACCACTCGGCGAAGGAGAAGCGGGTCGTCTTCTCCAACTGGACCGAGTACATGGACGTCAGCGACGACGAGAAGCACTATCCGACGCTGGAGGCGTTCACCCGGCGCACCGGTATCACCGTCAAGTACACCGCGGACATCAACGACAACGTCGAGTTCTTCGGCAAGGTCCAGCCCCAGCTGGCGGCCGGCCAGGACATCGGCCGCGACCTCATCTGCGTCACCGACTGGCTCGCCGCCCGCATGATCAGGCTCGGCTACGCGCAGAAGCTCGACCCCTCCCACCTGCCGCACGCCTTCGCCAATCTCTCCGAGCAGTTCCGCACACCCGACTGGGACCCCGGCCGCGCCTACTCCTATCCGTGGACCGGCATCCCCACCGTCATCGCGTACAACACCCGGGCCACCGGCGGCCGTACGGTCGACTCCGTCTCCCAGCTGCTCGACGACCCGAAGCTGCGCGGCCGGGTCTCGTTCCTCTCCGAGATGCGCGACACCATCGGGATGACCCTGCTCGACCTGGGCAAGGACCCGGCGTCCTTCACCGACGACGACTTCGACGCGGCCGTCGCCCGGATCCAGAAGGCCGTCGACCGGAAGCAGGTCCGCCGCTTCACCGGCAACGACTACACCGCCGACCTGGAGAAGGGCGATATCGCCGCCTGTGTCGCCTGGGCCGGGGACATCGTCCAGCTCCAGAACGACAGCCCCGACATCAAGTACGTCATCCCCAAGACCGGTTACATGCTCTCCAGCGACAATCTGCTGGTCCCGGCCAGGGCACGGCACAAGACCAACGCCGAACGGCTCATCGACCACTACTACCGGCCGCCGATCGCCGCGCAGCTCGCCGCGTACATCAACTACGTCTGTCCGGTCGACGGCGTACGCGCCGAACTCACGAAGATCGACAAATCGATGGCCGACAACACCCTGATCCTCCCGGACGCGGCCATGGCCGCCGCCTCGCACGCCTTCCGCTCCCTCAGCGCCGAGGAGGAGACCGCGTACGAGCAGAAGTTCGCCAAGCTCATCGGCGCGTAGGACACAGGACACAGCGAGCAGACCCTCCCTCTTCTCCCCGGGACCGTGACCCATGACAGACACCGCATCCACCAGCCGGAGCGGCGGCGACGTCCGCCTCAGCGGGATCAGCAAGACGTACGGCTCTTTCCGCGCGGTCCGGCCGCTCGATCTCACCGTGCCCCAGGGCTCGTTCTTCGCCCTGCTCGGCGCGTCGGGCTGCGGCAAGACCACCACCCTGCGCATGATCGCCGGCCTGGAGGAACCGACCACCGGATCGGTCTTCCTCGGTGACCGGGACGTCACCGCGCTGCCCCCGTACAAACGCCCCGTCAACACCGTCTTCCAGAGCTACGCGCTCTTCCCGCACCTCGACATCCACGAGAACGTCGCCTTCGGGCTGCGCCGCCGGGGGATCAAGTCCGTCGCCGGCCAGGTCGGGGACATGCTCGATCTCGTCCAGCTCGGTGACTTCGCCCGGCGCAAGCCGCACCAGCTCTCCGGCGGCCAGCAGCAGCGGGTGGCCGTGGCCCGCGCGCTGATCAACCACCCGCAGGTGCTGCTCCTGGACGAGCCGCTCGGCGCCCTCGACCTCAAGCTCCGCCGCCAGATGCAGCTGGAGCTGAAGCGCATCCAGACCGAGGTCGGCATCACCTTCATCCATGTGACCCACGACCAGGAGGAGGCCATGACCATGGCCGACACGGTCGCGGTGATGAACGGCGGCCGGGTGGAGCAGCTCGGCAGCCCCGCCGATCTCTACGAGAACCCCGAGACGACCTTCGTCGCCAACTTCCTCGGCACCTCCAACCTCATCGGGACCGAGATCGCCGGGGCCGAGGGGGACGAGCTGGTCGTCAAGACCGCCGGTGTCACCCTCCGGCTGCCCGCCGCCCGATGTCCGGCACCGGCCACGGACGGCGGCGGGCCGGCGGCCGGCGGGCGGCTGCCGGCCGGGGGGCGGCTGCTGGTCGGCGGGCGGCTGCTGGTCGGCGTACGGCCCGAGAAGATATCCCTGACGCACGCGGACGACGCGGACACGATCCCCGAGGGCCGCAACCGGGTCCCCGGCCGGATCGCCGACTCCAGCTTCATCGGCGTCTCCACCCAGTACGTGATCGACAGCCCGGTCTGCCCCGGGCTGGAGGTGTACGCCCAGAACATCGAACGGGACGGCCGGCTCGCCCCCGGCGCCGAGGTCGTCCTGCACTGGAACCCGGCGCACACCTTCGGCCTCGACGCGGCGCAGGATATCGACGCGGGCGTCGAGACGGTGGCCGAGGAGGCCGCGTGACCACCACCGAGGCCCCGCCCGCCGCCGCGCCCCCGCCGTCCCCGGCGCCCCCCGTCCCGGCCGCGCGCAAGCCGTCCGCCCGCAGGCGGCTCGTACCGTACTGGCTGCTGCTGCCCGGCATCCTGTGGCTGCTGGTCTTCTTCGCGCTGCCGCTGGTCTACCAGGCGTCGACCTCCGTGCAGACCGGCTCCCTCGAAGAGGGCTTCACCGTCACCTGGCACATCCAGACCTACGGGGACGCGCTCCAGGAGTACTACCCGCAGTTCATCCGCTCGCTGCTCTACGCGGGCACCGCCACCGTGCTCTGTCTGCTGCTCGGCTACCCGCTCGCGTATCTCATCGCCTTCAAGGCGGGCCGCTGGCGCAATCTGCTGCTGGTCCTCGTCATCGCGCCGTTCTTCACCAGCTTCCTGATCCGCACCCTGGCCTGGAAGACGATCCTCGCCGACGACGGGACGGCCGTCAGCCTGCTGAACTCGCTGCACATCCTCGATGTGACCAGCTGGCTCGGCTGGACCGAGGGCAGCCGGGTGCTGGCCACCCCCATGGCGGTGGTCTGCGGACTGACCTACAACTTCCTGCCCTTCATGATCCTTCCGCTCTACACCTCGCTGGAGCGCGTCGACGGACGGCTCCACGAGGCGGCCGGCGACCTCTACGCCCGGCCGCTGACCACCTTCCGCAAAGTGACCTTCCCGCTCTCGATGCCCGGCGTCGTCTCCGGCACCCTGCTCACCTTCATCCCGGCCAGCGGCGACTACGTCAACGCCGAACTGCTCGGTTCGACGGACACGAAGATGGTCGGCAGCGTCATCCAGACGCAGTTCCTGCGGGTCCTCGACTATCCGACGGCCGCCGCGCTCTCCTTCATCCTGATGGCGATCGTCCTCGTCATGGTCACCTTCTACATCCGCCGAGCCGGGACGGAGGATCTCGTCTGATGCGCTGGTTCCGACGCAACCTCGTCGTTCTCGCGGGTCTGGGCACGCTCGCCTATCTGATCCTGCCGAACATCGTCGTGATGGTCTTCTCGTTCAACAAGCCCAACGGCCGCTTCAACTACACCTGGCAGCGCTTCTCCACGGACGCCTGGCAGGACCCGTGCGGAGTGGCCGACCTGTGCGGCTCGCTGAGCCTCTCGCTGCGGATCGCCGCCTGGGCGACGCTCGGCGCCACCGTGCTCGGCACGATGATCGCGTTCGCGCTGGTCCGCTACCGCTTCCGGGGACGCGGCCCGATCAACTCGCTGATCTTCCTGCCGATGGCGATGCCCGAGGTCGTCATGGCCGCCTCCCTGCTGACGCTCTTCCTGAACCTCGGCGCGCGGCTCGGCTTCTGGACCGTCCTCATCGCCCACATCATGTTCTGCCTCAGCTTCGTGGTGACGGCGGTCAAGGCACGCGTCATGTCCATGGACCCACGGCTCGAAGAGGCGGCCCGCGACCTCTACGCGGGCCCGGTGCAGACGTTCGTACGGGTCACCCTGCCGATCGCCGCGCCCGGTATCGCGGCGGGCGCGCTGCTCGCCTTCGCCCTGTCCTTCGACGACTTCATCATCACCAACTTCAACGCCGGCTCGACCGTGACCTTCCCGATGTTCGTCTGGGGCTCCGCGCAGCGCGGCACACCGGTGCAGATCAATGTCATCGGGACGGCGATGTTCGTCCTGGCCGTCCTGCTGGTGCTCGCCGGGCAGATCGTCGGCAACCGGCGCAAGAAGACCGCCACCACCTGAACACGTCTCTTCCCCTTAGGAGTTGGAAGCCATGGCCTCAAGTGCCCCGCGCGGTACGGCGGTCACGGCCTCGCTCGCCGACGCCCGTCCCGCCCCGTACTGGCTGGACGACCCCGGCAGGCCGGCCGCGCTGCCCGCCCTCAGCGGCGACGAGCACACCGATCTGCTGGTCGTCGGCGGCGGCTACAGCGGGCTGTGGACCGCGCTCCTCGCCAAGGAACGCGATCCGGCCCGGGATGTCGTCCTGGTCGAGGGCCGCGAGGTGGGCTGGGCGGCCTCCGGCCGCAACGGCGGCTTCTGCGCCGCCTCCCTCACCCACGGCTTCGCCAACGGACTCGCCCGCTGGCCCGGGGAGCTGGCGGAGCTGGAGCGGCTCGGCGCGCGGAACCTCGACGCCATCGAGGCGGCCGTCGGCCGGTACGCCCTCGACTGCGACTTCGAGCGCACCGGCGAGATCGACCTCGCCACCGAGCCGCACCAGCTCGCCGAACTCCACGCGGCGTACGAGGAGGCCACCGCGCTCGGCGTCCCCGGTCTGGAGCTGCTCGACCGGGACGCCGTACGCGCCGAGGTCGACTCGCCCACCTTCCTCGGCGGGGTGTGGGACCGGCGCGGTGTCGCCATGCTCCACCCGGCCAAGCTGGTCTGGGGCCTCAAGCGGGCCTGCGCGGACCTCGGCGTACGGATCTACGAGCGCACCCCGGCCCTCGGGCTGGCCCGCTCCGGCGCCGCGATGGCCGTCCGTACGCCGCACGGCAGGATCTTCGCGCGGCGGGTCGCGCTCGGCACCAACGTCTTCCCGTCGCTGGTCCGGCGTGTCCGCCCGTACACCGTCCCGGTCTACGACTACGCGCTGATGACCGAGCCGCTGACGGCGGAGCAGCTCGGCGCGATCGGCTGGCGCAACCGGCAGGGGCTGGCGGACAGCGCCAACCGCTTCCACTACTTCCGGCTGACCGCCGACCACCGTGTCCTGTGGGGCGGTTACGACGCGGTCTATCCGTTCGGCGGCCGGCTCAGCGCCGACCGGGACCACCGCCCGGAGACGTACCGCACGCTCGCCGCCCACTTCTTTACCTGCTTCCCGCAGCTGGAGGGGGTGCGCTTCAGCCACACTTGGGGCGGCGCGATCGACACCTGCACCCGCTTCGCGCCGTTCTTCGGCACGGCGTACGGCGGCCGGGTCGCGTACGCCGCCGGTTACACCGGGCTCGGGGTCGGCGCGACGCGCTTCGGCGGCGAGGTGATGCTCGATCTGCTGGCGGGGGAGCGGACCGAACGCACCGCGCCGGCCATGGTGCGCGAGAAGCCGCTGCCGTTCCCGCCCGAGCCGGCCGCCTGGGCGGGGATCGCCCTCACCCAGTGGTCGCTGGCGCGGGCGGACGCCCGGGGCGGGAGGCGCAACGCGTGGCTGCGGACGCTGGACCGGCTGGGGCTGGGGTTCGACAGCTGAGGTCCGGCTGCTGAGGTCCGGCGGTACGGGGTCACCGCTCGCCGCCGCCGCTGGCTGTGAGGCAGATCACCGGCGGCGCCGGGCGAACCCGCGTCATCGCACGGCAGCAGCGCGCTCCCTCCATCAACGGGCCGTCCAACAAGGCGGCGGTCCACAGATGGAGGGAGGCCGGGCGATGACCGACCCGGGGGAGAAGAGCACGGTGGAGCGGAGCGCCGTCGCGTGGCTGGCGTCGGTGGCACCCGACCCCGACGCCTGCCGCCGGGAGTGGGAACGCAGCCCGGCCGGGGTGGCGCTGCTGCCCGCCGGCCGGCGCTGGGACGTCCTGATCCTCCCCGGCGAGCTGGGCTATCCGACGCTCGACGTGCTGACCGGCCTGGTCGACCGGCTGGGCCCCGTGCTCGCCGACTTCGGCGACGCGCGGATGGGCTTCTTCGTACCGCCGGACACGGTGGAGCGCTGGCTCGGTACGGGCGTACGGGGCGCCGGGCGCGGCACCTGGATCGTCGTCCCGTACCCGGGGCGCGCGAGCGGCGGGGTGCGCTGGCTGATCCCCCCGGACGGTACGGGCACCCTCACGGACCCGGCGCTGCTGGAACTGGCGATGCACGAGGCGGCGGCGGGCCTGGCGGAGCGCCGGAAGACGGACGAGAAGGCGGACGGGAAGGACGGGGACTGACCGGCCGGTCAGTCGCCGGGCCGAGCAGTCTCCCGGGGCCGGCGGACCCGTCGTACCAAGGCCGCCACCACCCCCGCGACCAGCGGGAACATCGCGCACAGCAGCACACTGCCGATCACGTCCAGCGGCCAGTGGTAGCCGCGCAGTACCAGTCCCGCGCCCGTCGCCACGGTGAGTACGGCGGCGGCGGGCAGGGTACGGCGGCGGCCGGCGTAAGGGGCCAGCAGCAGCGCGGCTCCGCCGTACGCGACCATCGCCGTGGCCGTGTGCCCGGACGGGTAGTAGCCGGTGGCGTCGGTGAACGGGCCCGGTCGGTCGGTCCAGAGCTTGAGCGGTACGACCAGCGCGGGCACCGCCGCCATCGCGCCGGCCGCCGCCCACGCCCGTACCCGCTCCCCGCGCCACACCGCGTAACCGATCGCCGCCACCAGCACCGGCAGCGCGACCGGCAGGGAGCCCAGATCGGCGAGGAGTTCCGTCAGCGGCCGTGGACCCCGGCCCGCCAGCGCGCCACCGAGGCGCTCGTCCGCCGCGCGCAGCGGGCCGCCCGCCACCACCTGCCGGGTGACGAGCGCGAAGAGGACGGCGAGCGAAGCTAGAGAGAAGGCAGAAACAAGAGAAAACGGCCGCCCGGGAACAGGGGGGGGAGTTCCGGGGCGGCCGTACGGACCGGTGTGCCGCACGCCCCGGGGGGTTTGGGGCGGGCGGCCATCCGATCGGTGAGGAGATCCGGAGCCAGAAGCTCCAGTGATGTGCGCGAAGGCACGACCGAAGCGGCGCTGGGGATGCCCCGCATCAGTCTCGCCCGCAGTCTCCTGCGAGCGGGGTGTATCTCTCATCTGGGAAGACCGTACGTGAGGTGCGAGGGTGCCGACAGCCACATCGGCCTCTCGCCATGGCCCCCGCACACCTTCTTCACAGGCCCTGCTCAGAGGCCCGCGAGCGCCTCCTCGATGATGTCCAGACCCTCGTTCAGCAGGTCCTCGCCGATCACCAGCGGCGGCAGGAAGCGCAGCACATTGCCGTACGTGCCACAGGTCAGCACCAGCAGCCCCGCCGCGTGGCACGCCTTGGCGAGCGCGGCGGTCGCCTCGGCGGCGGGCTCCTTCGTACCGCGGTCCTTCACCAGCTCGACCGCGATCATCGCGCCGCGGCCCCGGATGTCACCGATCAGCTCGTGCTTCTCGGCCATGGCCGCGAGCCGGTCCTTCATGACCGTCTCGATGCGCTTGGCCTTCCCCGCCAGATCCAGCTCCCGCATCGTCTCGATGGAGCCGAGCGCGGCGGCGCACGCCACCGGGTTCCCGCCGTACGTACCGCCGAGTCCGCCCGCGTGCACGGAGTCCATGATCTCGGCGCGGCCGGTGACGGCGGCGAGCGGCAGCCCGCCCGCGATGCCCTTGGCCGTGGTGATCAGGTCGGGGACGATCCCCTCGTCCTCGCAGGCGAACCACTGGCCGGTACGGCAGAAGCCCGACTGGATCTCGTCCGCCACGAACACGATCCCGTTGTCCTTGGCGAACTTCGCCAGCGCGGGCAGGAAGCCCTTCGCCGGCTCGATGAAGCCGCCCTCGCCGAGCACCGGCTCGATGATGATCGCGGCGACGTTCCCGGCGCCGATCTGCTTGCTGATCTGGTCGATGGCCTGGGCGGACGCCTCGGCGCCACAGTTCTCGGGGCCGGTCGGCCAGCGGTAGCCGTACGCGACCGGTACCCGGTAGATCTCCGGGGCGAACGGGCCGAAGCCGTTCTTGTACGGCATGTTCTTCGAGGTCAGCGCCATGGTCAGATTCGTACGGCCGTGGTAGCCGTGGTCGAAGACGACGACGGCCTGGCGCTTGGTGTACGACCGGGCGATCTTCACGGCGTTCTCGACGGCCTCGGCGCCCGAGTTGAACAGCGCCGACTTCTTGGCGTGGTCGCCCGGCGTCAGCTCCGCGAGCCGCTCACAGACCTCGACGTACCCCTCGTACGGCGTGACCATGAAACAGGTGTGGGTGAAGTCCGCGAGCTGCGCGGACGCCCGGCGCACCACGGCCTCGGCGCTCGCGCCGACCGAGGTCACGGCGATACCGGAACCGAAGTCGATCAGCCGGTTGCCGTCCACGTCCTCAAGGATCCCGCCGTCCGCGCGGGCGGCGAACACGGGCAGCACGGACCCCACCCCACCGGCGACCACGGAGGTACGGCGGGCCTGGAGTTCCCGCGACTTGGGTCCGGGGACGGGGGTGACGAGGCGGCGCTCCTGCGGAACAGTGGTCATGAGGGGCTCCTGGGGGAGTTTCACGGGATGAGACCGACCGGCGGTCTTTTCGGCTTTCCCCGCAGGCTAGGGGGGACGGGCGGGCCCGGGCATGCGCCGTTCGGGAGTGGTGCGCGCGTGTCGTTGTCCGCGACGGACATAGCGTGGGGCACACCTTGGCGGGCGCGGGACGGCGATCCACCCGGCGATCCCCCGGCGATCCACCCGGCGCCCCCCGGTGATCCACTCGGTGAGCTACCCGCCGAATCCCGTACGGGGACAGTAGATTGACGGGGGCACAAGGGCGGAGACCGCACAGGGGGCAGGGCTTTCATGGACACGGACGGCACCGGCACGCACAACGCACCCCCCGGCCCGGTCCCGGCGCCCACCGGCTCCGTACCCCCGCTGCCGCGCCCGGCGGCGCCGCCCCGGCCCTCGTACGCCCCGGCCCCGCCGTCGCACCCCCCGGCGGAGGCCGCCGCGCGGTCCGCCGCCGTCTCCCTGGACGACTGGCTCCGTACCCCCCGGCGCGCCGAGGCCCCCGGGGTCTGGGGGTACGGACATGTGCCGAGGCCGCCCGAGAAGCCCGACGGCGTGCCCCATCGACAGCTGTTCGTCGGCGTGCTGATCTCCGTGTTCGTCGGCACGCTCGTCTGGACCCTCTGGCGCAACGGCTACATCCCGTACCGGCTGGTCCCGCTGAAGCTCTTCACCCCGGGCGACTGGTGGTACGCGGGAAGCTTCGGCGGTCCGCGGACCCAGGAGGCGGCGCGGGCCGTCGTCGTCTACGAAGCGCTGCTCTTCGGGCTGCTGGTGTACGTCTGCGCCCGGCTCGGGAACTGGGCCGAGCTGTTCCGGCGCCATGTCGCCCGCCGGGGGCAGCCCTTCCGCGCCGCCGCCACCGCGGCCGGAGGCGCGCTGGCGCTGCTGCTGGTCTGGCAGGACATCCTGCCGGTCGCGCGGCCGGTGCTGATCGTGGTCGCCTGGATCGCGGGCGGCGAGCTGTTCCAGAGCCAGAACACCGTGAACGTGATCTACGTGCTGATCAGCGTCGGCGTGCTCTGGCCCTTCGCCCGGCTGGGCGAGTGGCGCGCGCTCGTGGCGCGTTACGCGGGGGCCCGCGCGACGACGGGACCCGGTGCCGGGGCGGGATCCGGTGCCGCGGTGGCCGATGGCGCCGCGCACCCGGACGCGGAGGCCGCCGCCCCCTCGCCCGCCGAGTGGCCGGAGCTGCGGGCCGCCGGGCAGCGGGACGCCGCCGAGACCCTGGCCGCCGAGGCGCGCGCCGGCGGGATGAACGACGTCGACTGCGCCCGGCTGCGCCGCGCGTGGTCCGTTGCCGCCGCCCGGCCCGAACGGATCGCCGCCTTCACCGAGGCGGTGCTGCGCAAGGGCGCCGCCGCCTGCCCGCACCCCTCCGGGGACCGCGACCTGCCGCAGCGCACCGCCCGGCACGACCTGCTCACCGGCCAGGTCAGGATCGGCAGCTGCGCGGACGACCCGCACAACCCCTACGAGCGCCGCGGCTCCGGCGTCGCCCTGGAACCCGCCCTCCTCGGCACCTCGCTGCTGGCCGTCGGCCCGCCCGGCGCCGGGAAGTCCGGCCGGCTGGTGCGGCCCCTCGTCGAATCCCTCGCGCTCCAGGCGCTCGCCGGGCAGGCCGCCGTGGTCGCGGTCTGTGCCGCCGGCACCCCGCTCGGGCCCGACAGCGCGTACGACGTCGTCATCAAGATCGGTGACCCCGCGTCCCCGCACGACCTCGACCTGTACGGCGGCACCACCGACCCCGACGAGGCCGCGGCGGTCCTCGCGGAGGGGCTGGCCGGCGATGTCGGCACGGTCGACGGCCGCCGCGCGGCCTCCGCGCTGGCCCAGCTCATCGGTCCGTACCGGGCCGCCCACGGCCACTTCCCGGCGGTGCCCGTGCTCCGCGAGCTGCTCGACGGGGACCCGGCCGCGCTGACCGGCCTGCGGGCGGCGCTGACGGCCGCCGACGACCGCGCGATGCTCCGCGAACTCGACGCCCGCGCCCGCCAGGCGGGCGGCGCGGGCGACCCCGGTCCGCTGCTCTCCGACCGGCTCGCGCTGCTCGACCGGCCCGCGTTCGCGGAGTTCTTCGCCACCGGAGCGCGGACCCGCGTCTTCTCGCTGCGCTCCTTGGAGGGGCTGCCCGTACGGGTACGGATCGAGCTGCCCGAGCGCGCCCACGCCGAGGCGTCCCGGCTGCTCGCCCGGCTTGTCCTCGCCCAGTTCACGGCGGTCGCGGCGGCCCGTACGGACCGGTCGCTCTTCATCTGCCTCGTCCTGGACGACGCGACCCACACCCTCACCCCCGAGACCGTGCGCGGGGTGCGGCGGCTCCGGTCGGTGAACGCGGGGGCGGTCCTCGCGCTGCGGACCATTGACGATGTAGCGGAAGGGCTGCACACGGCGCTGCTCGGCGCGGTCGGCTGCTGCATGGCGTTCTCGGGTGTCACCACCTGGGACGGCAAGCGCTTCGCCGAGGTGTGGGGCAAGGAGTGGGTGGAGACCCGCGAGGTCGCCCAGCACACGGTCTTCGCGGACCAGCCGTTCACCCGGGCCGTCCACGCGCTGCGGAAGCTCGTCACCGGCAAGGCCGTGACCACGGACGCCGTTACCGTCCGGCAGGTCGAGCGCGAGCGCTGGTCCGCCTCCGAGCTTGCGTACGAGGTCCCCGCCGGGCACGCCGTGCTGTCCCTCCGTACGGTGGCGGGCGACCACGCCCCGCCGCTGCTGGTGGACCTGCGGGGCTGAGGGCGGGCCGGGGTGCGAGGCCGGGGGCCGAGTGCGAGCACCTCGCTTCGTACAGGCTGGCAGAATCGGGGTACGCCGTTCATACGGGACGGCGTACTCGTCTCGTCCCGCGTTTCCTCCGGAGCGGGCGGTGACGGTGGCAGCGGCATCGGCCTCCGTGACCGGCCCGCCGTTCCCGAAAGTACGACGGTTCCGCCATGCCGCCCACGCTCGCCTCGCTCGTCCAGCACTCGGCGCTCCATCTGACCGTGCACGCGGGGGAGGACCGGCTGCGGACGCCCGTGCGGTGGGTGCACGCGAGTGAGCTGGCCGATCCCGTGCCGTACATGGAGGGCGGCGAGCTGCTCCTCATCACGGCGACCACGCTCGACGCCGCGGATCCGGAGGCGATGCGGCGCTACGTACGGCGGCTGACCGGCGCGCGCGTGGCCGGGCTCGGCTTCGCGATCGGCGTGAACTACGACGAGATCCCCGAGGCGCTCGTCACGGCGGCCCGCGAGGCCGGGCTGCCGCTGCTGGGCGTGCCGCGCCGGACCCCGTTCCTCGCCATCAGCAAGGCGGTGTCGGCGGCCCTCGCGGCCGACCAGTACCGCGCCGTCACCGCCGGGTTCGACGCCCAGCGCGAGCTGACCCGCGCGGCGCTCGCCGACGGGCCCGCCGGGCTGCTGGCCCGGCTCGCGGCGCATGTCGACGGCTGGGCCGCGCTGTACGGCGCGTCCGGCGCGGTCGTGGCCGTCGCCCCGGAGTGGGCCGCGCGGCGGGCGGCGCGGCTGACGGACGAGGTACGGCGGCTCCGTGAGCGGCCCGCGCCGGCGAGCGCGGTGGTGTCGGGGGCCGACGCCGGTCCCGATGCCGGTCCCGATGCCGATGCCGATGCCGATGCCGATGCCGGTGGCGGTGGCGGTGGCGATGGCGGTCCCGATGGCGACGCCACCGCCACCGACGCCACCGACCGCGTCGAACTCCAGTCGCTCGGCACCGGCCGTCGCGTACGCGGCGCGCTCGCCGTAGGTACGGGCGCGGCGCTCGGGACCGCCGAGCGGTACGCCGTGCACTCCGCGATCGCCCTGCTCACCCTCACGACCGAGCGCTCCCGTGCCCTCCAGTCGGCCGAACAGCGCCTCGGCGCCGCCGTGTTGCGCATGCTGCTCGCCGGACAGTCCGACCACGCGCGCGCCGTCGCGGGCGACCTGTACGGAGCGCTGCTGGACGCCCCGTTCCGGCTGCTGATCGCGGAGACCGCGACCGGACAGACCGCGGCTGTACGGGCCCCCGCCGCGCAGGGCGCCGCCGATCCGTCCGACCACCCGCTCCACGTCCTCACCGAGGTTCTGGAGGCGGCGGCGGCCCGGGCGGGCGAGCCCGTGCTCGCGGTCCCGGACGGCGAGGAGCGGCTCGCGGTCCTCGCCGTGGACGGCGGCTCGACCGTCACGACCTGCGTGGCGTACGCGCGGCGCGAGTCCGAGGAGGCGGGCGTCGTCATCGGCCTCTCCGCGCCCACCGGCCCCACGGCCACGGCAGGCGCCTACAAGCAGGCCGAACAGGCCCTCTCCGTGGCGCGCCGCCGGGGCCGCGCCCTGGTCGAGCACGAGGAACTCGCCGCCGGCTCCCTCCTGCCCCTGCTGGCCGACGACGCCGTACGCGCCTTCGCCGACGGCATGCTCCGCGCCCTGCGCGAACACGACGCCAAGGGCCGCGGCGACCTGGTGGCCTCGCTGCACGCCTGGCTCTCCCGCCACGGACAGTGGGACGCGGCGGCGGCCGACCTGGGCGTCCACCGCCATACGCTGCGCTACCGGATGCGCCGGGTGGAGGAGATCCTCGGCCGCTCCCTGGACGACCCGGACGTACGGATGGAACTGTGGCTGGCCCTGAAGACAACGGCCCCCAGCGCAACGCCGGAGGCCCAGTCCCCAACGGCGTAGCCCCCGACAGGCCCGCCCCCACCGACCGGCACCGGCTGCCCCCGCCCCGCCGCGCACGCCCCGCGCGGTCGCCGTACCGGCTGCGCCGTACCGGCTGCGCCGTACCGGCTGCGCCGTACCGGCTGCGCCGTACCGGCTGCGCCGTACCGGCTGCGCCGTACCGGCTGCGCCGTACCGGCTGCGCCGTACCGGCTGCGCCGTACCGGCTGCGCCGTACCGGCTGCGCCGTACCGGCTGCGCCGTACCGGCTGCGCCGTACCGGCTGCGCCGTACCGGCTGCGCCGTACCGGCTGCGCCGTACCGGCTGCGCCGTACCGGCTGCGCCGTACCGGCTGCGCCGTACCGGCTGCGCCGTACCGGCTGCGCCGTACCGGCTGCGCCGTACCGGCTGCGCCGTACCGGCTGCGCCGTACCGGCTGCGCCGTACCGGCTGCGCCGTACCGGCTGCGCCGTACCGGCTGCGCCGTACCGGCTGCGCCGTACCGGCTGCGCCGTACCGGCTGCGCCGTACCGGCTGCGCCGTACCGGCTGCGCCGTACCGGCTGCGCCGTACCGGCTGCGCCGTACCGGCTGCGCCGTACCGGCTGCGCCGTACCGGCTGCGCCGTACCGGCTGCGCCGTACCGGCTGCGCCGTACCGGCTGCGCCGTACCGGCTGCGCCGTACGCCGTACCGGCTGCGCCGTACCGGCTGCGCCGTACCGGCTGCGCCGTACCGGCTGCGCCGTACCGGCTGCGCCGTACCGGCTGCGCCGTACCGGCTGCGCCGTACCGGCTGCGCCGTACCGGCTGCGCCGTACCGGCTGCGCCGTACCGGCTGCGCCGTACCGGCTGCGCCGTACCGGCTGCGCCGTACCGGCTGCGCCGTACCGGCTGCGCCGTACCGGCTGCGCCGTACCGGCTGCGCCGTACCGGCTGCGCCGCCGCGCATCGCCCCCACCCCACCCCGCCCCCGTACGACATTGCGGCACACCGCGACACCCCATCACTCCACCCCGGACAACCCCCCACGCGCCCCCACGCCCCTACCGTGGACCCCACACGGTCATTCACCCCCGGATCTACTCGGAAGGGCCCGGACCCGCCATGACTTCCACCCACGCCTTCTGGCTCGCCGGCCGCCAGGCCACCGGCGACGACACGTTCGATGTCACCTCCCCCTGGGACAACCGGCTCGTCGGCACCGTCGCCGTGCCGACCGACGCCCAGATCGAGGAGGCCGTCGCGGCGGCGCACGCCGTGCGGGACGAGTTCGCCGCGACGCCCGCGCATGTACGGGCCGCCGCCCTCGACCACGTCTCGCGCCGGCTCGCCGAGCGCACCGAGGAGATCGCCCGGCTGATCTCCGCCGAGAACGGCAAGCCGCTCAAGTGGGCCCGCGGCGAGGTCGGCCGGGCCGTCTCCGTCTTCCGGTTCGCCGCCGAGGAGGCCCGCCGCTTCAACGGCGGCGAGGCGCAGCGCCTGGACACCGACGCGGGCGGCACCGGCCGGCTCGCGCTGACCCGTCGCTTCCCGCGCGGCACCGTCCTCGGGATCGCGCCGTTCAACTTCCCGCTCAACCTCTGCGCGCACAAGATCGCGCCCGCGATCGCGGCCGGCGCGCCGATCATCCTCAAGCCCGCCCCGGCGACACCGCTCTCCGGGCTGGTCCTCGGCGAGCTGCTGGCCGAGACGGACCTCCCGGCCGGCTCCTGGTCCGTACTGCCCGTGCCGAACGACCGGATGCCCGCCCTCGTCCAGGACGAGCGGCTGCCGGTGATCTCCTTCACCGGCTCCGACAAGGTCGGCTACGCGATCATGGATTCGGTGCCGCGCAAGCACTGCACCCTGGAGCTGGGCGGCAACGGCGCGGCCGTCGTCCTCGCCGACTACGCGAGCGACCAGGACCTCGACTGGGCCGCGACCCGGATCGCCACCTTCTCGAACTACCAGGGCGGCCAGTCCTGCATCTCCGTACAGCGCGTGATCGCGGACGCGTCCGTGTACGACCGGCTGGTGCCCAGGATCGTCGCCGCCGTCGAGGCCCAGACCACCGGTGACCCCGCCGACGACACCACGGATGTCGGTCCGCTCGTCAGCGAGGACGCCGCCAGGCGCGTCGAGGGCTGGGTCGACGAGGCGGTACGGGCCGGGGCCCAGCTGCTGACCGGCGGCAAGCGGGACGGGGCGTCCTACGCGCCCACCGTCCTCGCCGAGGTCCCCGCGGACAGCACCCTCGCCCAGGAGGAGGTCTTCGGACCCGTCCTGACGCTCCAGCGGGTGGACGGCGAGGCCGCGGCGTTCGGGACGGTGAACGGCTCGAAGTACGGCCTCCAGGCAGGGGTGTTCACCCATGACCTCCAGGCCGCCTTCCGCGCCCACCGCGCCCTGGAGGTCGGCGGCGTGATCATCGGCGACGTCCCGTCGTACCGCGCCGACCAGATGCCGTACGGCGGAGTCAAGCAGTCCGGGGTCGGCCGCGAGGGCGTGCGGTTCGCGATGGAGGACTACACGTACGAGCGGGTCCTGGTGCTGACGGGACTGGACTTGTAGGAGGTACGGGGAGCGGCGCGCCCGCACCGGTCGAGGCACGCGTCCCGTGTTCCACGACTGGTGCGGGTGCCCGGGGTCGGGTACATCTCGGAGGGATACACCGGAGGGAGACAAGGGACGCGGACGCGTCCCGGGTCCCCTTCCGCTCCCCTCCCCATCCCCCTCCCACCCCCACTCCGCGGCGAGGTGATGTCCTCATGTCCGCTCCACCCACCCGCTCGACGCACTCCGACCCGTCCCGTCCCTCCGCACCGCATGAACGTTCCGGTGAACCTTCCGGCCCGCCCAAGGTCTCCGAGCGCGAGGCCCGCCGGGTCGCGGAAGCCGCCCGCGAGCAGGGCTGGCGCAGGCCGAGCTTCGCCAAGGAGATGTTCCTCGGCCGCTTCCGCCTCGATCTGATCCATCCGCACCCGCTGCCCGCGCCCGACGACGTACGGCGCGGCGAGGAGTTCCTGGCGAAGGCGCGCGCGTTCTGCGAGACCCGGATCGACGGCGCGCTGATCGAGCGCGAGGCCCGGATCCCCGACGAGGTGATCCGCGGCCTCAAGGAGCTGGGCGCACTCGGGATGAAGATCGACACCGCGTACGGCGGCCTCGGCCTCACCCAGGTGTACTACAACAAGGCCCTCGCGCTCTTCGGCACCGCCAGCCCCGCGGTCGGCGCGCTGCTCTCCGCGCATCAGTCGATCGGCGTACCGCAGCCGCTCAAGCTCTTCGGCACGCCGGAGCAGAAGGACGCCTTCCTGCCGAGGCTGGCCCGTACGGACATCTCCGCGTTCCTCCTCACCGAGCCGGACGTGGGCTCCGACCCGGCCAGGCTGGCGACGACGGCCGTGCGGGACGGCGACGCGTATGTGCTCGACGGGGTGAAGCTGTGGACGACCAACGGGGTCGTCGCGGATCTGCTGGTGGTGATGGCCAGAGTCCCGAAGCCGGAAGGCGCCGAAGAGGCCCCGGAGGGGAGCCGGGGCGGGATCACCGCGTTCGTCGTCGAGGCGGACTCCCCGGGCATCACGGTCGAGCACCGTAACGCCTTCATGGGCCTGCGCGGCCTGGAGAACGGCGTCACGCGCTTCCACCGGGTCCGGGTCCCGGCGGCGAACCGGATCGGCCCCGAGGGCGCGGGCCTCAAGATCGCCCTCACCACCCTCAACACCGGCCGGCTCTCGCTCCCCGCGATGTGCGTGGGCGCGGGCAAGTGGTGTCTGCGGATCGCCCGCGAGTGGTCGGGCGCCCGTGAGCAGTGGGGCCGGCCGGTGGCCCGGCACGAGGCGGTGGGCGCGAAGATCTCGTTCATCGCGGCGACCACGTTCGCGCTGGAGGCGGTCGTGGACCTGTCCTCCCAGATGGCGGACGAGGACCGCAACGACATCCGGATCGAGGCGGCCCTCGCCAAGCTGTACGGCTCCGAGATGGGCTGGCTGATCGCCGACGAACTCGTCCAGATCCGCGGCGGCCGGGGCTTCGAGACCGCCGACTCGCTGGCCGCCCGCGGCGAACGGGCCGTCCCCGCCGAGCAGATGCTCCGCGACATGCGGATCAACCGGATCTTCGAGGGCTCCACCGAGATCATGCATCTGCTGATCGCGCGCGAGGCGGTCGACGCGCATCTCGCCGTCGCCGGGGACATCATCGACCCGGACACCTCCCTCTCCGACAAGGCGCGGGCGGGCGCGAAGGCGGGGCGGTTCTACGCGGGCTGGCTGCCGAAGCTGGTCGCGGGCCCCGGCCAACTGCCCGGCTCGTACGCCGAGTTCCATCCCGCCGGGCATCCGGATCTCGCCGTACACCTGCGCTATGTCGAACGGACCGCGCGCAAGCTCGCCCGCTCCACCTTCTACGCCATGTCGCGCTGGCAGGGCCGGATGGAGACCAAACAGGGCTTCCTGGGCCGGATCGTCGACATCGGCGCCGAGCTGTTCGCGATGAGCGCCGCGTGTGTACGGGCCGAGATGCTGCGGGCGAACAGGGACCACGGACGCGAGGCGTACCAACTGGCCGACGTGTTCTGCCGGCAGGCGCGGATCCGGGTCGAGGAACTCTTCCACCGGCTCTGGACCAACACCGACGAACCGGACCGCCGGGTGGTGGACGGCGTCCTGGCCGGTACGTACACCTGGCTGGAGGAGGGGGCGGTGGACCCGAGCGGCACCGGCCCGTGGATCGCGGACGCGGCGCCGGGACCGACGGAACGGGAGAACGTGCACCGGCCGATCCGCTGACGGGCCGGGCGGCCGAGGGGCCGGGCGGCCGGCCCCTCGGCGCGCCACCTGGTCAACTCATCGTCGGGTGCCGCAGGCAGGACAGAAGGCGGCCGACGCGGGCAGGTCGGCATGGCAGGACCCGCAGGTGTCGGGCCGGGCCAGCTGGTGGCCGCAGCCCGGGCAGAAGGCGCTGCCCCGGGTCTCGGCGCGGCACTGCGGGCACACCAACTGCCGTGCCGCCTGGCCGTCGAAGCGCTGCCCGGCCTGCTGTCCGGCCGCGTACGCCCGCTCCGAGGCCATGTCGTTGAGCCCGCGCTGACGGGCCGCGACGGCCTCGGCGGCGGTGTCCGGCGCGCAATTGAGACAGATTCCCTGCTCGGCGTTCCAGCAGCGGTTGCAGACGTAGTTCGTGCACCGCGCGCAGCGGTTGAAGTGCCCCTGGGCGTTGGATATCGCGCGCTGGAAGGCGGCGTCACGCGCACTGCCGTACCCCGCCCCGGCCAGCCCGTCCGCCGCGTTCGACACCCCGCTGCCGGTCCGCCCGAACAGCCCCCAGGCGGCGTTCACGCCCCGGCCGACCCAACCGGCGACCCGCCCGCTGGTGTACGGCTCGAACGGGGAGCGCCAGGTGTCCTGACACCGGTTGCAGGAGAACTCGAACTGGAAGCCGGCCCCCGTGCCCTGCTGTTCGCACAGGTCCCGGTAGTTGTTGCTGAAGTAGATCTCTGTACTCATCCGTACCTCCCCGCGCGGCGACACCGCGCCCCCAGTGGCTTGTTCACGCTCCAGCCGATTGACGCGCGGGGCGCTGTCCCGTACCGGTGCGAGGCACACAGTGACACATCTGTGCGGGTTGGCGTGCGGCTGTCGTATTTACGCGGCCGGGATACGCGCCGATACCGAGGCGCGGCCGGGGACGAGCGCGCTCCATGGCGCACAATCGGGGACCGGGCGCGCGATCGCGCGGCGCGAGCGCGCCGGCGATGGACTCATGACGGGGGTGCGGATGTTCCGGGCTGTGCGGGAAGCGGTCGTGTGGGTGGTGGCCGGGGCGGTGGTGATCGGTCTCGCCGGATGCAGCGGGGGCGGGGAGGGCGGCGCGGACGGCAAGGGCGGTCCCTCGGCTTCCGCCTCCGGGTCCGCCGCTGCTTCCGCTTCCGCCGCCGCGCCCGCGCCGGTCTCCCTGGCCCGGCTCACCGCCGCCTCGTTCACGGACGGCGAGAAGGTCGGGATGTACACCGCCTCCGAGTACGCCCTCGGTGTCCCGCTCGGCGAGAACTACACCGCCTCACCGGCCGTCTGCCGGCCGCTGGTCAGTCTCACCGAGGGCGCCACCGCGTTCGACCCGGTCGCCGAGGTCCACCGCAGGGTCGACATCCCCGACGAGATCCTGGGCCTGACCGTCTCCGTACAGCTGCGCTCGTACGCGGCCCAAGGCGCGCGCGGTGTCATGAAGGCGCTGGGCGCGGCCGGGCGGGCGTGTGCGGGCGGGTTCACCGAGGAGCGGGCCGTGGCGCGGGCGAAGTATCTGAAGGTGGAACCGGCCAAGGCGCCCGGCGTGGGGGACGAGGCCCGCGCGTACCGCTTCACGATCCTCGATGTGAAAGGCGAGGAGAAGCTTTACGAATATCTGACCGTTGTACGTTCCGGTTCCGTCACGCTCGCCTTCCGGGCCGAAATCGCCGGGATCCAGGATGTCGGGGGAGTGCCCGCGGAGATCGTCCGGGCCCAGTGGGAGAAATTCAGGTCCGCGCGGTAAGCCCGCGGTAGGCCGCGATAAGCGCGCGGTAAGGAATCGACGGGAAGCGCCAAGGGAATTCGGCCACCGGCGGGCGGCCAAGTCAGCACAGACCGGCGCACAGCGACATCCGCGGGGGCGCGCTGTCGGAGCGGCCCGCGGATGAGGCAAGAATGGGGGCATGAGCGACACCTCAGCCCCTCTCGCCGATCCGCACATCGCCTTCGATCCGACCGAGGGCCGCCGGGACATCGTCGTCCTCGGCTCCACCGGGTCCATCGGCACGCAGGCCATCGAGCTGGTCCTGCGCAACCCCGACCGTTTCCGCGTCACCGCGCTCTCCGCGGCGGGCGGCCGGGTGGACCTGCTCGCCGAGCAGGCGGCGCGGCTGCGGGTCCGGACGGTCGCGGTCGCGCGCGAGGACGCCGTGCCCGCGCTGCGGGAGGCGCTCGCGGCCCGGTACGGGACGGGCGAACCGCTCCCCGAGATCCTCGCGGGCCCGGACGCGGCCACCGACCTGGCGGCGTCCGACTGCCACACCGTGCTCAACGGCATCACCGGCTCCATCGGTCTCGCCCCCACCCTCGCGGCCCTCACCGCGGGCCGGACGCTCGCCCTCGCCAACAAGGAGTCGCTGATCGTCGGCGGCCCGCTGGTGAAGGCGCTGGCGAAACCGGGCCAGATCATCCCCGTCGACTCCGAGCACGCCGCGCTCTTCCAGGCCCTGGCCGCCGGCACCCGCGCCGAGGTCCGCAAGCTCGTCGTCACCGCCTCCGGCGGGCCCTTCCGCGGCCGTACCCGCGCCGAACTGGCCGGGGTCACCCGCGAGGCGGCCCTCGCCCACCCCACCTGGGCCATGGGCCCGGTGATCACCATCAACTCGGCGACCCTGGTCAACAAGGGGCTCGAAGTGATCGAGGCCCATCTTCTCTACGACATTCCCTTCGAACGGATTGAGGTCGTCGTACACCCTCAGTCGTATGTTCACTCGATGGTGGAATTCAACGACGGCTCGACCCTGGCCCAGGCGACCCCGCCGGATATGAGCGGACCGATCGCCGTCGGTCTCGGCTGGCCGCGCCGGGTGCCGGACGCCGCGCCCGCGTTCGACTGGAGCAAGGCGTCGACCTGGGAGTTCTTCCCCCTCGACACCGAGGCGTTCCCCTCCGTGGGACTCGCCCGGCACGTCGGGACGCTGGGCGGAACGGCCCCGGCGGTGTTCAATGCCGCGAACGAGGAGTGCGTCGACGCGTTCCTGGCGGGCCGGCTCCCGTTCAACGGCATCATGGACACGGTCACCGAGGTCGTCGCGGCACACGGCACCCCCCATGGGGGAACCGCGCTCTCGGTGGCGGACGTCCTCGAAGCCGAGACCTGGGCCCGCGCCCGGGCCCGCGAGACGGCGGCGAAGTTCAGCGAAGGCGCGGCGGCGCCGTCCCGTACGGCATCGGCCGGCTCCACCGGCGCGGCATCCACCAGCTCCACCAGTGCGACATTCAGCGAAGAACAGCCAGCGGAGGCTCGCGCATGACGATTCTGTTGACGGTCCTCGGCATCCTTGTGTTCGTCGTCGGGCTGCTCTTCTCCATCGCCTGGCACGAACTCGGCCATCTCACCACGGCCAAGATGTTCGGTATCCGGGTGCCGCAGTACATGGTCGGCTTCGGGCCGACCCTCTGGTCGCGCAAGAAGGGCGACACGGAGTACGGGATCAAGGCGATCCCCGCCGGCGGCTACATCCGCATGATCGGCATGTTCCCGCCGGGAGCCGACGGCCGGATCCAGGCGCGGTCCACCTCGCCGTGGCGCGCGATGATAGAGGACGCGCGCTCCGCCGCCTACGAGGAGCTGGAGCCCGGCGACGAGAAGCGGCTCTTCTACACGCGCAAGCCCTGGAAGCGCGTGATCGTCATGTTCGCGGGCCCGTTCATGAACCTGATCCTCGCCACCGTGATCTTCATGAGCGTGGCGATGAGCTTCGGCTTCCAGACACAGACCACGCAGGTCGCCGGCGTACAGAAGTGTGTGATCTCGCAGAGCGAGCAGCGCGACACCTGCGCGCAGAGCGACCCCGTCTCGCCCGCCCAGGCCGCCGGGCTCAAGAAGGGCGACCGGATCGTCGCGTTCAACGGGGAGCGCGTCGCCGACTGGGCGACGCTGTCCAACCTGATCCGCGAGACGATCGGCCCCGCCACCATCACCGTCGACCGCGACGGCACGGAGCAGGTGCTGAACGCCACGCTCGCCAAGAACATGGTCGCCGCGAAGGACTCCAAGGGCGAGGTCATCCCGGACAAGTACATCCCGGCCGGCTACCTCGGCTTCGCCGCCGCCACCGAGATCGTGCCGCTCTCCTTCACCGACTCCGTCGGCCGGATGGGCGACATGATCACCAACGGCGTCGACTCGATCATCGCCCTCCCCTCCAAGATCCCCGATCTCTGGAGCGCGGCCTTCGGCGACGGACCGCGCAAGGACGACTCCCCGGTCGGGGTGGTCGGCGCGGCCCGTATCGGCGGCGAGGTGATGTCCCTGGACATCCCGGCGCAGAACCAGATCGCGATGATGCTGTTCCTGCTGGCCGGCTTCAACCTCTCCCTCTTCCTCTTCAACATGCTGCCGCTGCTGCCCCTGGACGGCGGTCATATCGCGGGAGCGCTCTGGGAGTCCGCCACCCGCCGGCTGGCGAGGATCTTCAAGCGGCCCGACCCCGGTCCGTTCGACGTGGCGAGGCTGATGCCGGTCGCCTACGTAGTGGCGGGCATCTTCGTCTGCTTCACGCTGCTCGTCCTTGTCGCGGACGTCTTCAACCCCGTCAAGATCAGCTGATCCAGGGGGAGATCGGCTGATCCTCCCCGATTCACAGCGGCCGGACACCATTTGTGTCCGGCCGCTTACGTTTGGGCGGAATTTCTGTGTGGATGTGCTGCGGCGGTACGCGGTGGCGTAATCTCGGGGCTGGAGCCCGCCCGTCCCGGGACCTCGATCCACACCTTGGGGTTGCACTTCAGATGACCGCAATTTCTCTCGGAATGCCGTCCGTTCCGACGAAGCTCGCAGACCGGAGGGTCAGCCGCCAGATCCAGGTCGGGTCGGTGGCGGTCGGTGGTGACGCGCCGGTGTCGGTGCAGTCGATGACGACGACACGAACGTCGGACATCGGGGCGACGCTCCAGCAGATCGCGGAGCTGACGGCCTCGGGGTGCCAGATCGTACGGGTCGCCTGCCCGACGCAGGACGACGCGGACGCGCTGGCGACCATCGCCCGCAAATCGCAGATCCCGGTGATCGCGGATATCCACTTCCAGCCGAAGTACGTCTTCGCGGCGATCGACGCGGGATGCGCGGCGGTCCGGGTGAACCCGGGCAACATCAAGCAGTTCGACGACAAGGTCAAGGAGATCGCGCGGGCCGCCTCCGACGCGGGAACCCCGATCCGTATCGGGGTGAACGCGGGCTCGCTGGACGCGCGGCTGCTGCGGAAGTACGGCAAGGCGACGCCGGAGGCCCTGGTCGAGTCGGCGCTCTGGGAGGCGTCGCTCTTCGAGGAGCACGGCTTCGGCGACATCAAGATCTCGGTGAAGCACAACGACCCGGTGATCATGGTCAACGCGTACCGTCAGCTGGCGGCGCAGTCGGACTACCCCCTGCACCTCGGGGTGACCGAGGCCGGCCCCGCGTTCCAGGGGACGATCAAGTCGGCCGTGGCGTTCGGCGCGCTGCTCAGCGAGGGCATCGGGGACACCATCCGGGTCTCGCTGTCGGCCCCGCCGGTCGAGGAGATCAAGGTCGGCATCCAGATCCTGGAGTCGCTGAACCTGAAACCGCGCCGGCTGGAGATCGTCTCGTGCCCCTCGTGCGGCCGGGCGCAGGTCGATGTGTACAAGCTCGCCGAGGAGGTCACGGCCGGGCTGGAGGGCATGGAGGTCCCGCTGCGGGTCGCCGTCATGGGCTGTGTCGTGAACGGGCCCGGCGAGGCGCGCGAGGCGGACCTCGGAGTGGCCTCGGGCAACGGCAAGGGCCAGATCTTTGTCAAGGGCGAGGTCATCAAGACCGTCCCCGAGTCGAAGATCGTGGAGACCCTCATCGACGAGGCCATGAAGATCGCCGAGCAGATGGAGAGGGACGGCGTCCCCTCCGGTGAGCCCGAGGTCTCCGTCAGCTGACGCCGCTGACAGGCTGACGCGGTCGCTCCAGCAGACCCGGCAGACCCAGTAGACCCAGCAAGCCCCGGCAGACACAGCCGATGGAGCCGTACGGACCGCCCGGGACCCCGCGCACCTCAGCGGATCCCCGGCCGGTCCCGGCCCCACCCCGCACCTCACGGGTCTCGCGCCACCCGGCCCCCGGGCCCACCGGCCGCGAGACCCGTCGTGTGTGCGCCCCCTCCACCGCCACCGGCGGCGTACCACAGAGTCGCCAGGTACAGTGCGGGGATCAGCAGCCGTACGGTGAGGCCCCTCGTGTTGACGCAGACCACCACCCGGGTCCTCGAACCCAGCGAACTCGGCGCCGCGCTCGCCATCCTGGAGAGCGAGCCCGTCGCCAACGCCTTCGTGACCTCCCGCGTCCAGGTCGCCGGGCTCGACCCCTGGCGCCTCGGCGGCGAGATGTGGGGCTGGTACGCGGACGGACGCCTCCGCTCCCTCTGCTACGCCGGCGCCAACCTCGTCCCCATCTGCGCCACCCCCGAGGCCGTCCGCGCCTTCGCCGACCGCGCCCGCAGAACCGGCCGCCGCTGCTCCTCGATCGTCGGCCCCGCCGAGCCCACCGCCCAGCTCTGGCGGCTGCTGGAGCCCAGCTGGGGCCCCGCCCGCGAGGTCCGCGCCCACCAGCCGCTCATGGTCACGGAACAGCTCCCCGCGGAGGTCGCGCCCGATCCGCTCGTCCGCCGTATCCGCAAGGACGAGCTGGAGACGATCATGCCCGCCTGCGTGGCCATGTTCACCGAGGAGGTCGGTATCTCCCCGCTCGCGGGCGACGGCGGACTCCTCTACCAGGCGCGTGTGGCCGAACTGGTGGGCGCAGGTCGTTCGTTTGCCCGAATCGAGGACGGCAAGGTCCTCTTCAAGGCCGAGATCGGCGCCGCCACCCGCCAGGCGTGCCAGATCCAGGGCGTCTGGGTCGACCCGGACCACCGCGGGCGCGGCCTCTCCGAGTCCGGCATGGCCGCCGTCGTACGGTACGCCCTGGCCGATGTCGCGCCCGTCGTCAGCCTGTACGTCAACGACTACAACACCCCGGCGCGGGCCGCCTACCGCCGTGTCGGCTTCCGCGAGGTGGGCGCCTTCATGAGCGTGCTCTTCTGACCGGTCCGGCCCCTGTGACCGGTGACCGGTCCGACGCGCACGACAGTCCCCGACCGCCGCGAAAGTGAGGGTCCGGCCCCATGCCGAGCATCCCCGGGAGCAGCCCGCGCACCCCCGACGTCCAGGTCGGCCCCCTCGATCTCGCCGCCCGCGTCGACGACGCCCTCGCCGTACAGGCCCTCGCCTTCGGACTCAGCGAGGAGGAGGTCGGCGTACGCCGCCACATCGTGCTGCGCCACAACCTTCAGCGCGGCTGCCGCGCCCTCGGCGCCACCACCGCCGACGGACGGCTGGTCGGCTTCGTGTACGGCCTGCCCAACGACCGCGTCCACTGGTGGTCCACCGTCGTCGAACCGTATCTGCGCGTCACCGGCGACGACGGCTGGCTCGACGACTCCTTCGTGATCACCGAGCTGCATGTCCACCCCGCGTTCCAGGCGCGCGGCATCGGCCGCGCCCTCATCACCACCCTCACGGACGGCGCCGGGCAGCCCCGGTCGATCCTGTCCGCCATCGACACCGAGAGCCCGGCCCGCCGGATGTACCGCTCGCTCGGCTACGCGGACCTCGCCCGGCAGGTCCACTTCCCGAGCGCCCCCACGCCGTACGCCGTGATGGGCGCGCCCCTCCCGCTGCGCAGACCGGGTACGGCGGGATCGGGCGCGGGGGGAATCTGATTTCCGCCTGCCCCCGCGCCCCGGCTAACCTCCTGACAACAGCCGAGAGAACGCAGAACGCAGGAGTGCTCCCCATGTCCCAGGTCCAGCGCATGTCCCGTTTGATGGTCAAGACATTGCGCGACGACCCGGCGGACGCCGAGACCCTCAGCCACAAGCTGCTCGTCCGCGCCGGATACGTCCGCCGTACGTCCGCCGGCATCTGGAGCTGGCTGCCGCTCGGCAAGAAGGTCCTCGACAACATCTCCCGCGTGGTCCGCGAGGAGATGGACGCGATCGGCGCCCAGGAGGTGCTGCTGCCCGCGCTGCTGCCCCGGGAGCCGTACGAGGCGAGCGGCCGCTGGAACGAGTACGGCGACCTGCTGTTCCGCCTCAAGGACCGCAAGGGCGCGGACTATCTGCTCGGCCCGACCCACGAGGAGATCTTCACCCAGGTCGTCAAGGACCAGTGCACGTCCTACAAGGACCTGCCGGTGATGCTCTACCAGATCCAGACGAAGTACCGCGACGAGGCCCGTCCCCGCTCCGGCGTGCTGCGCGGCCGTGAGTTCCAGATGAAGGACTCGTACTCCTTCGACACCACGGACGAGGGCCTGGCCGAGTCGTACGCGCTGCACCGCGCCGCCTACCAGAAGATCTTCGCCCGGATCGGCCTCGACTTCCGGATCGTCTCGGCGGTCTCCGGCGCGATGGGCGGCTCGGCGTCCGAGGAGTTCCTCGCCCCGGCCGGCGCCGGCGAGGACACGTTCGTGGACTGCCCGAGCTGCGACTACGCAGCCAACACCGAGGCCGTGACCTTCGTGGCGCCGGCCGTTCCGGTGACCGAGCACGGCCCGGTCGAGGAGCTGGACACCCCCGACACCCCGACCATCGAGACGCTCGCCGCGCACCTCGGTGTGGAGGCGTCCGCCACGCTGAAGAACCTGCTGGTCAAGGTGGACGGCGAGATCACCGCCGTGGGTGTGCCCGGCGACCGCGAGGTCGACCTCGGCAAGCTCGGCGAGCACCTCGCGCCCGCCGTGGTCGAGCTGGTCACGGCCGACGACTTCGCCGGCCGGCCCGACCTCGTACGCGGCTACGTCGGCCCGCAGGGCCTCAAGATCCGCTACATCGCCGACCCGCGCGTCGCGGCCGGTACGGCCTGGATCACCGGCGCCAACAAGCCCGGCACACACGCCCGGAACGTCGTCGTCGGCCGGGACTTCGAGGTCGACGAGTACCTGGACGTGGTCGTCGTCGAGCCGGGCGACCCCTGCCCGGCCTGCGGCGCCGGCCTCAAGCTCGACCGCGCGATCGAGATCGGCCATATCTTCCAGCTCGGCCGCAAGTACGCCGACACCTTCCAGCTCGACGTCCTCGGCCAGCAGGGCAAGCCGGTCCGCGTGACCATGGGCTCGTACGGCATCGGTGTCTCGCGCGCCGTCGCGGCCCTCGCCGAGCAGAGCGCCGACGAGCAGGGCCTGTGCTGGCCCGCCGAGATCGCCCCGGCCGACGTCCATGTCGTCGCGGCGGGCAAGGCGCTCCAGACGGAGCTGGCGCTCGATGTCTCCGAGCAGCTCGCGGCGGCCGGTCTGCGCGTCCTGGTGGACGAGCGCCCCGGTGTCTCCCCGGGCGTGAAGTTCACCGACGCCGAGCTGATCGGTGTGCCGAAGATCCTGGTGGCCGGACGGCGCTCGGGCGAGGGCGTGGTGGAGCTGAAGGACCGGCGCACGGGGGAGCGCGAGGAGCTGACGGTGGCGGAGGCGATCGCGCGCCTGACGGCATGACCGACTGACCGCGTGCCGCGCCGCAGTCGGCGGCCTGGTGGTGGCCGTGTCGGCCGGCCGGACCGTGAGCGACCGATGAACCGGTCCCCGGTCCGCTTCGGTCCCCTGGCCGGTGTCCGATCGGTTGACCGGCAAGGGGACCACCCCGGTCCTCCCCTTGCCGGACGGGCTCGACAGCCCGTCCGGCAAGGGGCGTTCGCTCAAGGGGCGTTCGCCTACAGCCAGCCCGCGAACTCCAGCAGCAGCTCCGCGCTCTGCCGCCGGCCCGCCGTCAGCGCGCGTACGCCCGACTCCACCGCCCGGAACAGCGTCCAGCCGCGTACCCGCTCGCGGTCCAGGTCCAGCGAGTCCGCCAGCCTGCCGACGCGGCGGCGGGCCGAGGAGGCGCCGGAGGAGGCGGCCACCAGGTCCTCCACCCGGTCCCGGACCAGCCGCGCCAGATCGTAGGCGCGCTCGCCCACCACGGGCTCGGGGCCGACCGCGAGCCACGGTGCCCGGTCGCCCGCGAGAACCTTGCCCTGGCGGAACGCGCCGTGCAGGAGCAGCTCCTCGGCCGGTCCGTCCGCGCAGAGGGCCTCGCGGGCCGCGAGGGCGGCGGAGACCAGCGGCGCGAGCGTCTCGTCCTCGCTCGCCCGCAGCGCGTCCGCCTGCCGGGCCGTCCGCCCGGCCACCGTCTCGAACGGGTGATCCGCGGGCGGCTCCACCCACAGCCGGCGGACCGTACCCGCAGCCTCCAGCAGCGCCTTCGCCTCGGGCAGGGAGCGCAGCGACATCTCGGGGTGCAGCCGCTCCAGCAGCAGCGTGCCGTCCTCGGTTCCGGTGCCGTTCACCGGATCGAGGAGTTCCACCGCGCCCGAGCCGTGCCAGTGCGCCAGCGCCGCCCGCTCGGGGCCGGGCGCCGCGAACGGCGGGGCGATCTTGAGCGTCGCGGGGGAGCCGTCGGGGCGGCGTACGAGCAGGAGCAGCCCGCTCCGGCCGCCCGGCGCGATCACCCGCTCGATGTCGAGCCCGCGCCGGGCGACCGCCTCCGCCGTGGTCTCCGGCAGCCGGTCGAGCCACTCGGCCGCGCGAGAGTGCCCGTACTTCTCGCCGAGCGAGCGCACCAGACGCCCCGGCGGTTCGCCACCCATATGTGATCGGTCCCCTTCGTGCCCGGCGCCCAGTCCTGTCCGGACGGCTCACCGCCCGGCCCGCCGAGGGCGGGCTAAGCGCGTTCGGCGAGACCGGGGAAGGCTACGCCGCTGCCGCGCCACCGCGTCGCGCGCACCGCCGCCTCGCGCAGCGCGCCCGCCGCCTCGCGGCGCAGCGGCCCCTCGGCGGCCCGGACGAGATCGGAGTAGACACCCGCGACCCGGTCCTCCAGCTCGGCGGCCAGCCGCACTGCCGCCGCCGCGTCCGGGACCGCGAACGGCAGGGTGTACGCCGCCGCCGACGCGGCGGGCCGGCCGCCCAGGTCGCGTACGGTCCTGGCGAGCGCGTCGCGCCGGGCCCGGTGGGCCGCGTACGCCGCGGTGGCCTCGGCTTGGCGGGCCGCGTCGACCCGGCCGCCGACGACCCCGTACCCGTACACCGCCGCGTGCTCGGCGGCGAGCGCCGCCTGGGCGGCGGTCAGGGCGGCGGCCGGCGCACCGGTGGTCACGAGCGGGCTCCTTCGGTCAGCAGATAGGCGTGGGCGGCGTTCGCGGCGGCCAGCGAGGCCAGCAGCCGGGCCAGCTCGGGGGCGGCGGTGACGAGCGAGGCGGTGTGCGCGTCGGAGGTACGGCGCTCGGCGGCGGCCAGTTCCTTGAGCGCCTCCGCCGGATCGGAGGAGACGGCGGACGCTCCCGCGAGAGTGGCGGAAGGTTTTTCCGGAACTTTGTCCGTATTACCGCCCGTATCGGTGTCGGGATCAGCGTCCGAACTGCTGTCCGGTGACGGTTCGCCCGTCCGTAACGTCAACGCCGACACATGGCGGGCGACGGCCGCGCGCAGCGGGGTCAGCAGCTCCGTCCGCCGCGGATGGCGGGCCAGCACCGCGTCGTACCGGCGCAGCAGCTCCTCGCTGTCACCCGCCGCTCGCTTGCGCAGCGCCCGTGCCGCGCGGGCCGCCCGGGCCGCCGCGTCCGGTGACAGGACGCCGTCCGACGAGCCGCCCGAGGTGCAGGCGGTCAGCAGACCGGCCGCCGTCGCGCCCGCGGCCATGAGCGCGTGCCTGCGTGTCGTCCCCGTGCGCCCCACGCGTCTCTCCTCGGACTTCGCGATGATCACCGCAGGCGAGCGTACCCGCGGGTCACTCGTTCGTGGACGGCAACACCCCTTGGGACCGGATACCCTTTGATCCGACACACACCGATCAGACACGCGACGATCCCACAACAGCACACGCGGCCGAGGAGTCACCCGGATGAGCACCACCCAGAGCGAGAGGCTGCGCGAACTGCTGGAGCCGCTCGTCAGCGCCAAGGACCTTGATCTGGAAGAGATCGAGCTGTCGCGGGCGGGCCGGCGCCGGGTGCTGAGGATCGTGGTGGACTCGGACGACGGTGTGGACCTCGACGAGGTCGCTGAACTGAGCCGCTCCGTCTCCGAGAAACTCGACGAGACGGACGCGATGGGCGACGACGAGTACCAGCTCGAAGTGACCTCCCCCGGCGCCGAGCGCCCCCTGACCGAGCACCGCCACTACGTACGCGCCGTCTCCCGGCTGGCCCGGATCCAGCCGGTCGAGGGTGATGAGCTGGTGGCCCGGATCATGGCCGTCGACGACGAAGGGCTCGACCTCGAAGTGCCGGGCGTGAAGGGGCGCAAGCCCACCGCCCGCCGGATCGGGTTCGCGGACATCGCCAAGGCGCGTGTGGAGATCGAGTTCAACCGCAAGGACAAGAAGGAAGAGGAGGCGTAGCCGTGGACATCGATGTGAAGCTCCTGAAGGGCTTGGCACAAGAGAAGGAGATCCCCTTCGATCTGCTGGTCGAGGCGATCGAATCCGCCCTCCTCATCGCCTACCACCGCACCGACGGCAGCCACCGGCGCGCCAGGGTCGTGCTGAGCCGCGAGAACGGGCATGTGACGGTCTGGGCCAAGGAGGACCCGGCCGATCTGGAGGAGGGCCAGGAGCCCAAGGAGTTCGACGACACCCCGTCGGACTTCGGCCGGATCGCCGCCACCACCGCCCGCCAGGTCATCCAGCAGCGGCTGCGCGACGCGGAGAACGACGTCACGTTCGGCGAGTACGCGCGCCGCGAGGGCGATGTCGTCGCCGGCATGGTCCAGCAGGGCAAGGACCCGAAGAACGTCCTGGTGCGGCTGGACGACAAGCTCGAAGCCATCCTGCCCGTCCAGGAGCAGGTCCCCGGCGAGGAGTACACGCACGGGCTGCGGCTGCGGACGTACGTCGTCCGGGTGGCCCGGGGCGTACGCGGGCCCTCGGTGACCCTCTCGCGCACCCACCCCAATCTGGTGAAGAAGCTCTTCGCGCTGGAGGTGCCGGAGATCGCGGACGGCTCCGTCGAGATCACGGCGATCGCCCGCGAGGCCGGCCACCGTACGAAGATCGCGGTGCGGTCGACCCGGTCCGGGCTCAACGCCAAGGGCGCCTGCATCGGCCCGATGGGCGCGCGTGTGCGCAATGTCATGGCGGAGCTGCTCGGCGAGAAGATCGACATCGTCGACTGGTCGGACGACCCGGCCGACATGGTCGCCAACGCGCTCTCGCCGGCCCGGGTCAGCAAGGTCGAGATCGTGGACCTGGGAGCACGCTCCGCGCGGGTGACCGTCCCGGACTACCAGCTCTCGCTGGCGATCGGCAAGGAGGGGCAGAACGCCCGTCTGGCCGCCCGCCTCACCGGCTGGCGCATCGACATCCGCCCCGACACGGAGCAGTCCGACGACGACCGAGGTGACCGCGACGACCGCGGTGGTGACCGCGGCGGCGACCGTCAGGGCGGTCAGGACCGCGCCGGCGACCGCGACCGCGGTACCCGTCGGTAACGATCCGGGAGTGGTGTCGGCGCGTACGAGCGTTCGGACCTTGCCCCAAAGGGGTGGGGTCGGCGCGGGGAGGTAGACTTGAGGATGTCCGGGCGGACGAGCGACCGAGCATGCCCTGAGCGAACCTGCGTGGGCTGCCGGGAGCGAGCGGCCAAGAGCGATCTGCTGCGCATCGTGCTGGTCGGTGACCAATGTGTCCCCGATCCACGCGGTACGCTGCCCGGCCGGGGTGCGTATACGCACCCCGTTCTGAACTGTCTCGATCTGGCGGTCCGCCGCCGGGCGTTCCCCCGGGCCTTCCGGGTCCAGGGACCGCTCGACACCGCGC
Source organism: Streptomyces paludis (assembly GCF_003344965.1). Taxonomy (NCBI): domain Bacteria; kingdom Bacillati; phylum Actinomycetota; class Actinomycetes; order Kitasatosporales; family Streptomycetaceae; genus Streptomyces; species Streptomyces paludis. The sequence continues at coordinate 5,926,778 of NZ_CP031194.1, forward strand.
GACTGCGCCGGGCCGTCGGGACGAGCACCGCCATGGAGACGAGTCCGGCCATGGAGACAGGCACTGCGCAGGCAGCGCTGTAAGAAGAAGTACGGCACGGAATCCCGTGCGGTTCAGGTACCTCGCGAGTTGGAAGTAGGTCGAGATTGCGATGAGCACTCGATGAGTACGCGATGAGTACGCCCATGAAGTAGCGACGGTCCGGCGGTAACCCGGACCTAAAAGGAGCGAAGTGGCTAAGGTCCGGGTATACGAACTCGCCAAGGAGTTCGGCGTCGAGAGCAAGGTCGTCATGGCCAAGCTCCAAGAACTCGGTGAATTCGTCCGTTCGGCTTCCTCGACGATCGAGGCGCCGGTTGTACGCAAATTGACTGATGCTCTCCAGGGGCCCGCCGGCAACGGCCGGCCCGCTGCGAAGCCCGGGGCGCCCCGCAAGGCGACCCCCGCCCGTCCCGCCGCGCCCTCACCGGCGCAGGCGGCCCGTCCCGCTCCCAAGCCCGGTGCCCCGGCCCCCAAGCCGGCCGCCGCCGAGGCTCCCAGGAGCACCCCCTCCGCCGCGCCGACCCCCGGCCCGCGTCCGGCACCGGCCCCGCGTCCCGCGGCAGCTCCGAAGCCCGCGCCCGCCGCGCCGGCCGTACCGGAGTTCACCGCGCCCCCGTCGGCCCCGGCCGCCGGTCCCCGGCCCGGTGCCACCCCCGGCCCGCGTCCCGCCGCCCGTCCCACGGGCGGTCAGGGTGAGCAGCGCCAGGGTGGCGAGCAGCGTGACCAGCGCGGCGACCAGCGTCAGGGCGGCCGCTCCGGCGGCGCGCGCCCCGGCCAGGCCCCGCGTCCCGGCGCCCGTCCCGCGGGCCCGCGTCCGGGCAACAACCCCTTCACCTCGGGCGGTTCGACCGGAATGGCGCGTCCGCAGACGCCCCGTCCCGGCGGCGCCCCGCGTCCCGGTGGCGCCGGTGCCCCCGGCGGCCCGCGTCCGCAGGGTGCGGGTCAGGGTGGCGGTCCCCGTCCCCAGGCCGGTCCCGGCGGACAGACCGGTGGACGTCCGTCCCCCGGCGGCATGCCCCGCCCGCAGGCCCCCCGGGCCGCGGGTCCGGGCGGTGGCCCCGGTGGTAACCGTCCCAACCCGGGCATGATGCCGCAGCGTCCCGCTGCCGGCCCGCGTCCCGGCGGTGGCCCCGGCGGTGGCCGTGGTCCCGGCGGTCCCGGCCGTCCGGCCGGTGCCGGTGGCGGCGGTCGTCCCGGTGGCGGCGGCGGCTTCGCCGGCCGTCCCGGTGGCGGTGGCGGCGGTGGCTTCGCCGGTCGTCCCGGTGGCGGTGGCGGCGGCGGTGCCCCGGGTCGTCCCGGTGGCGGCGGCTTCGGTGGCGGCGGTGGCCGTCCCGGCTTCGGCGGACGTCCGGGTGGTCCCGGTGGCCGCGGTGGCACACAGGGCGCCTTCGGCCGTCCCGGCGGGCCCGCCCGTCGTGGCCGTAAGTCGAAGCGGCAGAGGCGCCAGGAGTACGAGGCCATGCAGGCCCCGTCGGTCGGCGGCGTCATGCTGCCGCGTGGCCAGGGCCAGACGGTCCGGCTGTCGCGCGGCGCTTCCCTCACCGACTTCGCGGAGAAGATCAACGCCAACCCGGCGTCGCTCGTCGCCGTGATGATGAACCTCGGCGAGATGGTCACCGCCACCCAGTCCGTCTCCGACGAGACCCTTCAGGTCCTCGCCGGCGAGATGAACTACGTGGTCGAGATCGTCAGCCCCGAGGAGGAGGACCGCGAGCTGCTCGGGTCCTTCGACATCGAGTTCGGCGAGGACGAGGGCGGCGAGGAAGCACTCGTCTCCCGTCCGCCGGTCGTGACCGTCATGGGTCACGTCGACCACGGTAAGACCAGGCTGCTGGACGCCATCCGCAAGACGAACGTCGTCGCGGGCGAGGCCGGCGGTATCACGCAGCACATCGGTGCGTACCAGGTCGCCACCGAGGTCAACGGTGAAGAGCGCAAGATCACCTTCATCGACACCCCGGGTCACGAGGCGTTCACCGCCATGCGTGCCCGTGGTGCCAAGTCCACCGACATCGCGATCCTCGTGGTCGCGGCCAATGACGGTGTGATGCCCCAGACGATCGAGGCGCTGAACCACGCCAAGGCGGCCGGTGTGCCGATCGTGGTCGCGGTCAACAAGATCGACGTCGAGGGTGCCGACCCGACCAAGGTGCGCGGTCAGCTCACCGAGTTCGGGCTGGTGGCCGAGGAGTACGGCGGCGACACCATGTTCGTCGACATCTCCGCCAAGCAGGGTCTGCACATCGACAGCCTGCTGGAGGCCGTGGTCCTCACCGCGGACGCCTCGCTCGACCTCCGGGCCAACCCGGATCAGGACGCGCAGGGTATCGCCATCGAGGCCCACCTCGACCGCGGTCGCGGCGCCGTCGCCACCGTGCTCGTCCAGCGCGGCACGCTGCGCGTCGGTGACACGATGGTCGCCGGTGACGCGTACGGCCGGGTCCGGGCGATGCTCGACGACAACGGCAACAACGTCGACGTGGCGACGCCCTCCACGCCCGTCCTGGTCCTGGGTCTCACCAATGTCCCCGGCGCCGGCGACAACTTCCTCGTCGTCGACGAGGACCGCACTGCCCGGCAGATCGCCGAGAAGCGTGCCGCTCGCGAGCGGAACGCGGCGTTCGCCCGCAGGGGCGTCCGGTTCTCCCTGGAGAACCTGGACGAGGCCCTCAAGGCCGGTCTGGTGCAGGAACTCAACCTCATCATCAAGGGCGACGCGTCCGGTTCGGTGGAGGCTCTCGAGTCCTCGCTGCTCCAGCTCGACGTCGGCGACGAGGTCGACATCCGCGTCCTGCACCGCGGTGTGGGTGCGGTCACCGAGTCGGACATCGACCTGGCGATGGGCTCCGACGCCATCGTGATCGGCTTCAACGTGCGCGCCGCCGGGCGTGCCGCGCAGATGGCCGACCGCGAAGGGGTGGACGTCCGGTACTACTCGGTCATCTACCAGGCGATCGAAGAGATCGAAGCGGCCCTCAAGGGCATGCTCAAGCCGGAGTACGAAGAGGTCGAGCTGGGCACGGCGGAGATCCGCGAGATCTTCCGCTCGTCCAAGCTGGGCAACATCGCGGGTGTCCTCATCCGCTCCGGCGAGGTCAAGCGCAACACCAAGGCCCGGCTCATCCGCGACGGCAAGGTCATCGCGGAGGACCTCAACATCCAGGGTCTGCGCCGCTTCAAGGACGATGTCACCGAGATCCGCGAAGGCTTCGAGGGCGGTATCAACCTCGGAAACTTCAACGACATCAAGATCGACGACGTCATCGCGACGTACGAGATGCGCGAGAAGCCGCGAGGCTGACGCACATCTGCCGTCCGGGGCCGGTCGACGGGACGTAATTCCGTCGATCGGCCCCGGCCGTTCCGTGTACGGTTTCGATGCCCCTGCCAAGCGCTGGCAGGGCGTCGAACCCGTACCGGCGGGACATCCGGACGTCTATGTATGTGGGGACTCTGTCCTTCGATCTGCTCCTCGGCGACGTACGGTCGTTGAAGGAGAAACGCTCTGTCGTCCGGCCGATCGTCGCCGAGCTGCACCGGAAGTTCGCGGTGAGCGTGGCGGAGACCGGCGGCCAGGACCTCCACCGCAGGGCCGAGATCGGCCTGGCCGTGGTGTCCGGCGACTGGGAACACCTCACGGACGTGCTCGACCGCTGCGAGCGCATGGTCGCCGGCCGGCCCGAGGTGGAGCTGCTGTCGGTACGGCGGCGGCTGCACAGCGACGAGGACTGACCGGGACGACGAGAACCGGCCGGGACTCGCCGGGACGACCGGGCGACACAAGACTGACCTGCACGACAAGAAACCCAGAAGGAAGAGTGACGGACCGGTGACCGACAACGCGCGGGCCCGCAAGCTGGCCGATCGCATCCAGGTCGTGGTCGCGGAGACCCTGGACCGGCGTATCAAGGACCCGCGACTCGGCTTCGTGACCATCACGGACGCCCGCGTCACCGGCGATCTGCGGGAGGCCACGGTCTTCTACACGGTCTACGGCGACGACGAGGAGCGCGCGGCCTCCGCCGCCGCCCTGGAGAGCGCCAAGGGCGTGCTGCGCTCCGAGGTGGGCCGCCAGACCGGCGTCCGCCACACCCCGAGCCTGGCGTTCGTACCCGACGCCCTCCCGGACAACGCCCGCACCATCGAGGACCTCCTCGACAAGGCGCGCGCCAAGGACGCGGAGGTACGGGACGTGTCCACCGGGAAGTCCTACGCGGCCGGGGCCGACCCGTACCGCAAGGACGACGACCCGGACTCCGACGACGACCCCGCCACGGACGGCGGCCCGGGCACCGACGGCCCGGGCACCGGCCGCACGGACGGTGCCGCCGCGGAATGACTCAGCAGAACACGACGCCCGACGGGCTTGTCATCGTCGACAAGCCGTCGGGCTTCACTTCGCACGACGTCGTCGCCAAGATGCGCGGGATCGCCAGAACCCGGCGCGTCGGCCACGCCGGCACCCTCGACCCCATGGCGACGGGCGTTCTCGTCCTCGGCGTGGAGCGGGCCACGAAACTCCTCGGCCACCTCGCGCTGACCGAGAAGGAGTACCTCGGCACGATCCGGCTCGGCCAGAACACCGTCACGGACGACGCCGAGGGGGAGATCACCTCCGCCACCGACGCCTCCGCCGTCAAGCGCGAAGCCATCGACACCGGGATCGCGGCGCTGACCGGCCCGATCATGCAGGTGCCGTCCAAGGTCAGCGCCATCAAGATCGACGGAAAGCGCTCGTACGCGCGGGTCCGCGGCGGCGAGGAGTTCGAGATCCCGGCCCGCCCGGTCACCGTCTCGTCCTTCCGGCTGTACGACGTCCGCGCGGCCGTCGCCGAGGACGGCACCCCCGTCCTCGACCTGGTCGTCTCCGTCGTCTGCTCGTCCGGCACCTATATCCGCGCCCTCGCCCGCGACCTGGGCGCCGGCCTCGGCGTCGGCGGCCATCTCACGGCGCTGCGCAGGACCCGGGTGGGCCCGTACGCGCTGGACGCCGCGCGGACGCTCGACCAGCTCCAGGAGGAGCTGACCGTCATGCCCGTCGCCGACGCCGCCGCGGCGGCGTTCGCCCGCTGGGACGTCGATGACAAGCGGGCAAAGCTGCTGGTCAACGGCGTACGGCTGGATATGCCGGCCTTCCCCACCAGCCCCGTCGCCGCGTTCGACCCCGAGGGGCGCTTTGTCGCGCTCGTCGAGGAGCAGCGCGGCAAGGCCAAGAGCCTCGCGGTCTTCGCCTGAACACCGTGGAGCGGGCAGGCGAGCCTGCCCGCTCCACGATCCCCCTCCGGCAGGGATCTATCCACCCCGAGCCCCGCATTCACCCCAACAGGCGGGCGCACGGAGTGTCCGGAGGGTGCACAGGGGGCGTGCCCGGCTCACGGCGGCGGTGTACCGGCCCCGGACGGCGGCGGTCGGTGGCGGCCGGCGTTCAACGGTGCCGGTGCGGGCCATGGGGGCCGGGCATGGCAGTCTTAGATCTGCGTAACTGGAAATCATGTACATGGGTTCGGGCGAGGAGCGGTCACAGTGCAGCGCTGGCGTGGCTTGGAGGACATCCCCCAGGACTGGGGGCGCAGCGTCGTCACCATCGGCTCGTACGACGGGGTGCACCGCGGACACCAGCTGATCATCGGCCGGGCCGTTGAACGCGCCCGTGAGCTGGGCGTTCTCTCGGTCGTCGTGACCTTCGACCCGCACCCCAGCGAGGTCGTCCGCCCCGGCAGCCACCCGCCCCTGCTCGCCCCCCACCACCGGCGCGCCGAACTGATGGCCGAGCTGGGCGTGGACGCGCTGCTGATCCTGCCGTTCACCCTCGCCTTCTCGAAGCTCTCGCCCGCCGACTTCATCGTCAAGGTCCTTGTCGACAAGCTGCACGCGCGCGCCGTCATCGAGGGCCCCAACTTCCGCTTCGGCCACCGGGCGGCGGGCAATGTCGCCGTCCTCGCCGACCTCGGCCCGACCTACGAATACGAGGTGGAGGTCGTCGATCTCTCCCTCAGCGGAGCGGCGGGCGGCGGCGAGCCCTTCTCGTCCACCCTCACCCGCCGACTGGTCGCCGAGGGCGATGTCGCGGGCGCGGCGGAGATCCTCGGCCGCCCGCACCGCGTCGAGGGCGTGGTCGTACGCGGCGCCCAGCGCGGCCGTGAGCTGGGCTTCCCCACGGCCAACGTCGAAACCCTCCCGCACACCGCGATCCCCGCGGACGGCGTCTACGCGGGCTGGCTCACCGCCGACGGCGAGCGCATGCCCGCGGCCATCTCCGTCGGCACGAACCCGCAGTTCGACGGCGTGGACCGGACGGTGGAGGCGTACGCGATCGACCGGGTGGGGCTGGACCTCTACGGGCTGCACGTGACCGTGGACTTTCTGACGTACGTACGCGGGCAGCGGAAGTTCGAGTCGATCGAGGCGCTGCTGGAAGCGATGGCGGCGGACGTGAAGCAGGCGCGGGAGTTGACGGCGTAGCCGTCTGTTTTTGGGCGCGCGTTCGGGCCCGGCCTGCGCGGGCGGTGCGCCCGCCCCCACCGGCGGGAGGGGGCCGGGGTCGCAGGAGGTGACGTCCCCGGATGTAGAGCGTGATTTGTGCCGCTGTACGGTCCGCAGTCGGCCGACGAAGCCGCACGCGGCGTAAATCATGCATCCGGGGATGCGCCTCCGGAGTGCCCCGGCCCCCGGCACGGGGACAACCGGCCCGCACCCCGAACCGGCCCGCACCACGGCCCCCTAGCGGTGGCGGACGGACAACAGCGCCTGGGTGTAGGGGTGCTGAGGTGTCATCAGGACGTCCTCGACCTGGCCGGTCTCCACGATCCGGCCGCGGTACATCACCGCCACCCGGTCCGCGATGTTCCACGCGAGCCCCAGGTCGTGGGTCACGACCAGCGCGGACAGGCCGAGTTCGGCGCGCAGGGACAGCAGGAGCGCCAGGATCTCGCCGCGTACGGACGCGTCGAGGGAGGCCACCGGCTCGTCGGCGACGATGAGTTCCGGTTCGAGGACGAGCGCGCCCGCGATGACGACGCGCTGGCGCTGGCCGCCGGACAGCTCGTGCGGGTAGCGGAGGAAGAAGCGTTCGGGCGGGCGGAGGCCGGCCCGGGACAGCGCCTCGGCCACGGCCGCGCGTTCGTCGCCCGGGCGGCCGTGGATGCGTGGGCCCTCGGCGACCGCGTCGTACACCGTGTGCCGGGGGTTGAGCGAGCCGCTCGGGTCCTGGAGGACGAGTTGCACGCGCTTGCGGTACGCCTTGAGGGCGCGCGAGCCGTACGTCAGGGGCTCACCGGCGAAGACGACACGGCCGGCCGTGGGCGGGACGAGACCGAGCAGGGCGCGCGCGAGGGTGGTCTTGCCGCAGCCCGACTCACCGACCAGGGCGACGATCTCCCCGGCGCCGATGTCGAGGTCGACCCCGTCGACCGCGCGGGCGGCCGGGGTGCCGCGGCGGCCGGGGAAGACGACGTGGAGGCCGGTGGCGGAGAGCAGCGGGCCGGGCCGTGGCTCCGGCGGGGTGCTCATGACGGCACCGCCGGGGCGATCCGGACGCAGGCCGCGCGCCGGCCCGGGGCCGCGTCCCGCAGCTCCGGGTCGTCGGTGGCGCAGCGGTCGAGCGTGACCGGGCAGCGCGGGTGGAACGTACAGCCGCCCGGCAGCGCCGACGGGTCGGGCGGGTCGCCGGGCAGCCCGCGGGGGGCGCGCCGCGAGGCGGGGTCGCCGACGCGCGGGAAGGCGGCGGAGAGCGCGTGGCCGTACGGATGGAGCGCGGTGTCGTACACGGCGCGCGCCGGTCCCTCCTCGACGACGCGGCCCGCGTACATGACGGCGAGCCGGTCGCAGGTGTCGGCGAGGACCGCGAGATCGTGGCTGATCATGAGCAGGCTGATGTCCTGGTCCGCGACCAGGCGTTCGATGAGCCGCAGGATCTGCGCCTGGGTCATGACGTCGAGCGCGGTGGTCGGCTCGTCCGCGACGATCAGCCGGGGGTCGCAGGCGAGCGCCATGGCGATCATCACGCGCTGGCGCTGGCCGCCGGAGAGTTCGTGCGGGTAGGCGCCGGCGCGGGCCGCGGGGAGGCCGACCTGCTCCAGGAGCGCGCCGGCGCGGGCGCGGGCGGCGGCCGGGGTGGTGCGCCGGTGGAGGAGGACGGGTTCGGCGATCTGGTCGCCGATCCGGTGGACCGGGTTGAGCGAGTGCATCGCGCTCTGGAAGACGATCGAGGCGCCCGCCCACCGTACGGCGCGGAGCCGGCCCCATTTCATGGTGAGGACGTCCTCGCCGGCGAGCAGGATCTCCCCGGAGAGCGTGGCGGTGGGCGGCAGCAGCCGGAGCAGGGCGAGGGCCAGGGTGGACTTGCCGCAGCCGGACTCCCCGGCGAGTCCCAGCTTGCGGCCCGGCTCGACGGTCAGGCCGACGCCGCGTACGGCGGGGACGGCGCCGGGGCCCGAACCGTACGTCACATGAAGGTTCTTGATCTCCAGCGCGTTCACCGGGACACCACCCGCCTCGGGTTGAGTACGGACTCGACGGCGCGTCCGCAGAGCGTGAAGGCGAGCGCGACGCACGCGATGGCGAGGCCGGGCGGCGCCAGGTACCACCAGTGCCCGGAGGAGACGGCGCCGGCCTCGCGCGCGTCCTGGAGCATGCCGCCCCACGAGACGACGACCGGATCGCCGAGGCCGAGGAAGGCGAGGGTGGCCTCCGTGAGGATGGCGGCGGAGATGCCGAGCGTGGTCTGGGCGAGCACCAGCGGCAGCACATTGGGCAGGACGTGGCGCGTCATGATGTGCCGGTGCCCGCCGCCGAGCGCGCGGGCGCGTTCGATGTACGGGCGGGACTCGACGGCGATGGTCTGGGCGCGGACGAGCCGGGCGGTCGTGGGCCAGCTGGTGACGCCGATCGCCAGGATCACCGTCCAGATCGACCGGGACATGACGGTGGCCAGCACGATGGCGAGGACGAGCGTCGGCATCACCAGGAACCAGTCGGTGACGCGCATGACCACGGTGGCGAACCAGCCGCCGTAGTGTCCGGCGAGGACACCGACCAGCGTACCGATGGCCACCGACAGCGCGGCGGCCAGCAGCCCGACGGTCAGGGAGATCCGGGAGCCCCAGATCAGCAGGGAGAGCAGCGGGCGCCCGAACTGGTCGGTGCCGAGCGGGAACCGGGCGCTGGGCGGCTCCAGCGCGGTGCCGGGCGCGTCGGTCACGCGCTGCACGCCGGCGCCGACGATCAGCGGTGCGCACAGGGCGACGATCGCGAGGAGCGAGAGCCCGGCGAGCCCGATGAGCCCGCCGCGACGGTCCCGGTAGCGCTGCCAGAAGCGGACCAGCGACGCACGGCGGCGGGCGCGCGCGAGCGCGGCGGCGGTGAGCCCGGCGGCGGCGGGCCCGGCGCCAGTGGGCGGCGCTTCGGCGGGCTCCGGTGCGGTGTTCTCCGGATTCATCGGCCCACCCGGGGATCGAGCAGCGGATGGAGCAGGTCGGCAAGGAGGTTCATCAGGATCATCGCTCCGGCGAAGACGACGAACAGCCCCTGGACGAGGGGCAGATCGGGCACGCTCAGCGCCTGGTAGAACAGCCCGCCGAGGCCCGGCCAGGAGAACACCGTCTCGACCAGGATGGAACCGGCCGCCACATGGCCCAGATTGATGAAGACCATGGTGACGGTGGGCAGCAACGCGTTCGGCACGGCGTGCCGGCGGCGTACCAGCGCGTCCCGCAGCCCCTTCGCCCGCGCCGTCGTCAGATAGTCGGCGCCCATCTCGTCCAGCAGGGACGACCGCATGACCAGCAGCGTCTGCGCGTAGCCGACCGCGACCAGCGTGATCACGGGCAGCACCAGATGGTGGGCGACGTCGAGGACGTACCCGAAGCCCGACGAGTCGCCCGACTCCATCCCACCGGTGGGGAACAGACCGGGGACGGGACCGATGCCCACCGAGAAGAAGATGATCAGCAGCAGACCGAGCCAGAAGGCGGGCACGGACCACAGCGTCAGCGCCAGACCGGTGCTGAGCCGGTCGCCCAGGCCGCCGCTCCGCCAGGCGGCGCGGGTGCCGAGCCAGAGGCCGAGCGCCGAGTAGATCACCACGGCGACCCCCGTGAGCAGCAGGGTCGCCGGCAGCTTCTCCGCGATCAGCTCACCGACCGGCGCGTGGAACTGGTACGACGTACCCAGGTCGCCGGTCAGCGCCTTGGCGCAGTACTCCGTGAACTGCCGCCACAGCGGCAGGTCCAGCCCGAACTGCCGGCGCAGGGTGGCCATCTGCTCCGGCGAGGTCGGGACACCGTGGGTCATGGCGCGGACCGGGTCGCCCGGGACGATCCGGAAGAGGAAGAAGCTCGTGACGAGGACGGCGAAGAGCGAGACGGCCGCGCCGCCCATCTTGCCCGCCACATGGAGCGGATACGCGGCCCGGCGGCCGGGAGCGGTCCGGGTGCCCGGAGCGGTACGGGTCGTACGGGCCGGGGCCTCGGCGGGTCCGTACCGCCCCTGGTCGTCGGCCGCGTCCCCCGCCACTTCGGGGCTTGCGCTACTCACGGTCTTCGGCGGTGGTACGGCGGCGCCTCAGGACGAGAACCCCGGCAGCGGCGGCGGCCACCACGACCACCCCGGCCCCGATCAGCACACCGGTGGCGGCGGAGCCGCCGGAGCCGCCCGGGCCACCGCTCGTCTCCCGGTCGGCGGGGACCGCCGACCACCAGCTCCAGTAGCCGTCCTGGCCCCAGAGATTGCCGGCGGCCTCCGGCATCGTCGTGATCGACTTGATGTGGTCGGTGCGGTACGCCTCGACGGCGTTCGGGTAGGCCATGACGTTCATGTACCCCGTGTCGTAGAGCCGCGACTGGATCTGCTTGACCAGTTCTGCCCGTTTCGCCGGGTCGTACTCGGCCGTCTGCCGCGCGTACAGCGCGTCATAGCGCTTGTCGCAGATGAAGTTGTCGGTGGAGCCGCTGTCCTTCGGCGTGGCGGGGAGGGAATCGCACGTATGAATGGAGAGGACGTAGTCGGGATCCGGGTTGACTGACCAGCCGTCGAAGGCCAGATCGTAGTCACCGGCCTGCCACGGGTCGGAGACATTGTCGAGGCACTCGATCTTCAGCCCGATACCGAGCTTCCCCCACCACTCCTGGAGGTACTTGCCGATCGCCTTGTCGTTCGGGTCGGTGGCATGGCAGAGGATCCGGAAGCCGAGCGGCTTGCCGTCCTTGCCGACACGCCTGCCCGCGCCGTCCGTCCCGTAGCCGGCCCGGTCGAGCGTCCGGGCCGCCGCCGTCGGGTCGTACCCGACCTTCTGACCGGCCGAGGGCTGCCAGAAGTACGGCGCGAAGCGCGGCGGGATGTACCCCTGGCCCTCCACGGCGTGGCCCTGGAACACCTTGTCGACGACGGCCTCGCGGTCGACGGCCTGGAAGAGCGCCCTGCGCACCGCCGGATCGCGCAGCGCCACCGCGCCGTTGCCGAACGCCGTGCCGTCCTTCGCCCGGGCGCCGGGGTTGACCGCGAGGGCGTGGAAGCGCCGGCCGGGCGCGTCGTTGACCTTGATGTTCTCGACGCTGCCCAGCGCGGCGGCCTGGGCCGGGGTGAGGTTCGGGGCGAAGGACACCTCGCCCTTCTGGAGCGCCGCGACGGCCGCGTCCCCGTCCTTGTAGTACTTGAACACCAGCTCGTCGAACTTGGGCGCGCCGCGCCAGAACCCCTTGTTCGGCTTGAGCTTGACGTACTGATCGACCTTGTAGTCCGTGATGACGAACGGGCCGTTGCCGACGATCGGGAAGGTCTTGTCGTTGTTGAAGGTGGAGAAGTCACCGACCTTCTCCCACACGTGCTTCGGCACGATCGGCACGTCGAGCGCGACCATCGTCGCCTGCGGCTTCTTCAGCTCGATGATCAGCGTCCTCGGATCGGGCGCCGTGACCTTCGCGAAGTTCGCGGTGAAACTGCCGTTGGCGACGGCCGCGTCGGGGTCCGTCATCATCTTGTTGAACGTCCAGGCGGCGTCCTCGGCGGTCGCCGGCCGGCCGTCGGACCACGTCGAGTCCGCGCGGATCGTGTACGTCCAGGTGAGCTTGTCCGCCGACGGCTGCCAGGAGGTAGCGAAGCCCGGGACGGGGTGCGCGTCCTTGGGGTCGTAGTTCGTCAGGTACTCGTACGCCAGCCGGTGAATGCTGGTGCTGGTCAGCCGCTGTGCGAGGAAGGGGCTGAGCGAGTCGATGCTCTGGCTGACCGCGACGGTCAGCACCCGTCTGCCGTCGTCCGCCCGTGCCTGCGGGGCCGGGAACAGCGGACCGAGCGGGAGTACGGAACCGACCACGAGCGCGCCGGCCGCGGCAGCCGATGCCAGGAATAGCCGCAGCCGGCGGAGGTGGGGGGTGTGGGGGAGGGTTTTTCCGACCATGGGACGTGACCTCGTGTTATCACTCGCACGGAGAAAACCGGGGTGACGCTGGTTCGCCAACTGGTGAAGCGAAGGTCTACCAGCGCTCGTACGGTCCGTCAACGGCCCCTCAAACCCCTTGTGGTCTGCGGTAATACGCCGAGGGGCCGCACCGTGGAGACGGTGCGGCCCCTCATTGGTCTCGACCTCTGAAGCGCTACTGCTGAGGCGCTGGCGGTACGGGTGGGGACTGCGGCGGAGGCCATGCGCCGGGCGGCGGCACGGGCCCCGGCGCACCCGGCTGCGCCTGGGCGGGGGGCGGTCCCTGCGGGGGCTGCGCCTGCTGCGTGGGCTGTGGCGGGGGCTGCTGCCATCCCTGCTGGGGGCCGGGCTGCTGGCCGTAGTGCTGTTGCTGCGGCTGCTGCGGGTGCTGTGGCGGGTACGGGTACGGGTAGGCCGGGGGCTGCTGCTGGGGATTCGGGTACTGCTGGGGCTGGTAGGGCTGGCCCGGCATGGGCTGGCCCGGCATCGGCTGGCCGGGCATCGGCGGCGCGAGGTGCGGCGGCGGATTGCCGTCCGCGGTCCACAGCCCCTGCGCCTGCTGCGCCCGTACGAAGTCCTCCGCGACCAGGGCGGAGAGATGGAAGTACGCCTCGCGCGTCTTGGGCCGCATCATGTCGAGGTCCACCTCGGCACCCGCCGCCAGATGCTCGTCGAACGGCACGACGACCACCCCGCGGCAGCGTGTCTCGAAGTGCTGCACGATGTCGTCGACCTTGATCATCTTGCCGGTCTCGCGGACCCCGGAGATGACCGTGAGCGAGCGCTGCACCAGCTCGGCGTACCCGTGCGCGGAGAGCCAGTCGAGCGTGGTCGACGCGCTGCTCGCGCCGTCCACGGAGGGTGTCGAGATGATGATCAGCTGATCGGCGAGGTCCAGCACCCCGCGCATCGCACTGTAGAGCAGACCGGTACCCGAGTCCGTGAGGATGATCGGATACTGCTTGCCCAGCACATCGATGGCGCGCCGGTAGTCCTCGTCGCTGAACGCGGTCGAGACGGCCGGGTCCACGTCGTTGGCGATGATCTCCAGCCCGGAGGACGCCTGAGAGGTGAACCGGCGGATGTCCATGTAGCTGTGCAGATGCGGGATCGCCTGGACCAGGTCCCGGATCGTCGCACCGGTCTCGCGCCGGACGCGGCGGCCGAGCGTACCGGCGTCCGGGTTGGCGTCGATCGCCAGGATCTTGTCCTGCCGCTCGGTGGCCAGGGTCGAGCCCAGCGCGGTGGTCGTCGTGGTCTTGCCGACCCCGCCCTTGAGGCTGATGACCGCGATCCGGTAGCAGGAGAGGACCGGGGTGCGGATCAGGTCGAGCTTGCGCTGACGCTCGGCCTCGGCCGCCCTGCCGCCGATCCGGAAGCGCGAACCGCCCGTCGAGGGACGGCTGCTCTTGGCCTTCGGCTTGTTGTTGCGGAGCAGCCGGTCCGAGGACAGCTCGACGGCCGCCGTGTAGCCGAGCGGGGCGCCCGGCACGGAACGCTCGCGGTGGTCGTGCGAGACGGCCGACGGCCAGCCCGCTCCGGCGCGGGGGTCGGCGGGCGGCGGCCCGGGTGCGGGCTGCGGCTGCTGGGGCGGTTGCGGCTGATGGAACTGGGGCGGCTGCGAGGGCTGCGGGCTCTGCGGACTCGGTGCGTTCTGAGGGGGCTGCGGGTTCTGAGTGGGCTGAGGGGGCTGAGGTGCGTACGGCCCTTGCTGCGCGGGGAAGTACGGCGCTCCGGGCCCGGCGGCGGGTGCCTGGAGCGGGAAGCCGTAACCGCCCTGAGCGGCGGCCTGCGGCTGCGGCTGCGGCGCGGCCGGATACGGGCTCGGGTGGCCCGGCCCCTGCGGAGGCGGGAAGCCGTAACCGGCGGGCGGCGCGGCGAGTTGCTGAGGCTGCGGCGCCGCTTGCGGGGTCTGTGGGGCCGGGGCCGGGGCCGGGGCCTGTGCGGCCTGCGGAGCGGGGGGCTGTCCCTGCCGCTGGTGGGGGAAGCCGTAACCGTCCTGCTGCGGCTGGTTCTGGGGCGGCCACCCGTACGGGGCCGGTGCGGCGGCCTGCGGCTGCGGCGCCGGCTGTGCCACGGGCTGCTGTGCCGCGGGCGGCTGCGGCGCGAGCTGCTGCGGCGCGGCCGGCTGGAACGCGGGCGGCAGCGGGGGCAGGCCCGGGGCGGGCTGCGCGTTCGGCGGCGGGGCCCAGGGGAGCACCGCCTCCGGGGCGGCAGGGGGAGCGTCCTGAGGCACGGCGTCCGTGACGGCGTCCACGGGCGTCGCGTCGGTGGGTACGGCATCGGTGGGCGCGGCGTCTTCGGGTGCCGCGGGGGCCGCGTCGGCGGGAACGGCGTCGGCCGGTACGGAATCGGCGGGTACGGAATCCACCGGTGCGGCATCGACGGGCGGGGTGTCGCCGGTGGCGGCCTCCCCGGGAGAGGCCTCCGCGTCAGCGGGCTGGGCGTCGGAGGGTTCGGGGGCGTCAGCGGTCGCGGTGGGGGCCGGGGGCTCCTCCTCGGGCCCGCCCTCCTCCCGTACAGCCGTCGGAGCCGCCTCCGTTACGCCGGCCTCGGCCGCGGATGCGGCCTCCGGGACGTCCGGCGCGGGGGCCGCGTCCACGTTCACGGCCGCGTTCTCGTTCTCGGCGATGGCCTCGGGCCCGGTCTTGGCCTCGGGCTCGGGAAGGTCGGTCTGTCCGTCAGCCGCCGCGGCCGTCTCGGCGGGCGTGGCGGGCTCGGAGGCGGCGTCCTCCGCCGCCTTTTTCGCGGCGTCCATCTCCGCGAACTCGCGCTTGAGCGCGGCCGGGGAGAACCGCATGGTCGCCCCGCTCTCCACATCGGCGCCCCCGTCGGCGAAGTGCTGCGCCGCGGGCGGTGCCGTGGGTACGGGTACGGGCGCCGCCGCCGGAGCGCCCTGTGCGACCGGCACCGGAGCCGAGGCCGGCGCGGCCTGAGCCGGCACCGGAGCCTGCGCCGGCACCTGGGGCTGCTGCTGTAGCTGGGCCTGCTGGGGCTGGGGGCGCTGCGGCTGGGGCGCGGGCGCCGCCGGGGGCTGCTGGTTCGGCGCCCAGTTCGGCTCGTAACCACGTCCCGCGGGCAGTCCCGGCACGGCGACCGGCGCGCCGTCGGGCGGCGGCGGCATCTGGGCGGGGGCGGGCGAGGGCGGTGGCGCGGCCGACGCGCCGCCACCGGACGTGTCGCCCGGCGCGTTCTGCGTGTACCAGGCGGGCGGGGTGTAGTCGATGGTGAACTCACCCGTCATCTCGGGCTCCACGTCGGACTGATCGTCCGCGGCGGGCCTGTTCCAGCCTCCCCGGATCTCGTCCCGCTCGCCGTTCACTTTGCCTCCTGATGTGGTCGAGCACCCTTGTGCCGTGGTGGGTGGGGGCGACCGAATCCGTCCGTCCGGTCAGCCCGGCTCTTCCCCTGGACGACGCGGCCCGCCTGCCCGTGGATCCGGCGCCTCTCCCGGCACAGGCTCCGCCCCGGCGGGCAAGCGATGCCGGTCGCGGCACCAGGCCCTGTCCGGCTGCTCCCGCGCCCGCACCCACCCTAATCGTCACCGGCGCTCCTGGGGCAGGGCGGACCGCCCACGACCGTGCCCAAGTACGTCACCGCCGCGCGCAAACGGGCCGGGCGCGGCTCCGGATGAGGGGCGAAGGAGTTGAATTCACATATACCGGTGCCGATTTCGGTCACCGTACGGTCCCTACGACCGCCACCCAACAATCCGGTCTCGGCCGGGCGGGACCGATACCGGCGGACGACGATCGACACCATATGTTCACGCACACGAAAGGGGCGCACTCCGTCCGAGCGCGCCCCTTTACGGTGTCAGTGCAGATCGAACTCGCCGTCGCGCGCGCCGAGAACGAACGCCCGCCACTCGCCCTCGGTGTACCGGAGCACGGTGTCGGGGTCCAGCGACGACCGCATCGCGACGGCTCCACCGGGCAGATAGGCGATCTCGACCCGCTCCTCGTCCGGACTGGTGCCGGGGGCACCGAGCCACTCGACACCCGAGATGTCGAGGGCGTACAGCTCGTCCTTCTCCTGTGCGCTCCCCATGAGCCAAGATTCCCTTCGGTAACGGCTTCCGTAAACGGCTTTGGTGACGGCCGGGATGGATGTGCCGGTCATGCCGGTCAAAGCCACTTCGGCATCTTAGGGCAGCTCATTGACCGAGATGGGGTACTCCGGCAACGCGGAGTCAGCAACCCGACGTCCCCGCCCCCGAGTCAGTCCATGCGCCGGGCCACACCCAGCAGACCCGTCTCGGCGTCGGTCGGGCTCGTCATCACCCAGTGCCGCTCCTGGCCGGCGCACCAGAGGGTGACCCCGTCGGCCAGCGTGGGCAGCGCCTCGCGCTCGGCCCGGGACAGCCCCAGGATGCGGCTGGTCTGCTCCGCCTCCTGCGGCGATATCCGCTGGACGCCCACCAGCCTGGCGTCCCGCATCAACCGGGGTGCCACCGGGCTCAGATACGGCAGCAGCGTCATCACGGACTGCCAGGGCGCCGACACCACGCGCCCGCGCGGCGGCCGCATCCCGCAGTCCCGGATCACCACGACCGGGCTGCCGACCGTCGCCCCCATGGGGGGTACGCGGCCCACCTCGTGGAGCGTGATGCACTCCAGGCCCGCGCCGGCCGCCTGGGCCAGCATCGTCCATGCCTGAGGCCGCCCGGTCTCGACCGCCACGCGCGCGCCCGTACCCGCCGCGCGCAGCGCCAGCACCTGCGCCGACCAGAGGCCACCGATCAGCAGCACGTCGTACGGGGTCGACCGGTGGAAGCCCACCAACTGGGGGCGCCCCTCCGCGTCGTCCCCGAGGACCACGCCGTCGTCCCCCACCGGCAGCGCCAGCGCGCCCAGATGGTCCACGGTCATGGTGTGTCCCGCGTGCCGGGGGCCGCGCAGTCCGCGCGCCGTGCCGATTCCGGCGGTCATCGCGCTCCTCCCAGGGGCAGTGTCGCCAGCACACCGGGCAGCTGCTCGCGGTCCAGCCGGATCAGCCCGACCTTCGCGTGGCGCGCGGCGCCCTCCAGCACCCGGCGCACCCGTACCAGCTCCGTATCGCTGCCGCCCGTGATCCGTACATGGCCGGCCACATCCATCGAGCCCCGGCGGTTGCCGGGACGCAGCGTCACACTGAAGGTCGTCGCATAGGCCGGGGCCGAGGTCAGCAGCGCGACCAGCCGGGGCAGCGGGGTCGCCGCGCGCCCCAACTCGGGCCAGCGGCCCACCGCGTACGTGGTGTGCCAGCGGTCGTCGCAGCGCCAGACCCGGGTGGTCTCGGCCGTACGCGCGCGGGGCGCCGACTCCGGCCGGCTCGCGCGGGCCGAGAGCGCCGGGCTGGCACAGGCCGACGTCGTCATCGCCGAGTTCAGCTCCTGCTGGTCCAGGACCACCGCCCGGAACCCGGCGCCGGTGATACGGCTCGCCACATGGTCCGCCACCCGCACCAGACAGCGCTGGGCGCCCTCGACACCACCGCCGCGCGCGTCCACCGCCTCCCGGCACAGCTCCGGATCCAGCTTCACCGCCACCCATGTCAGCCGCAGCGCCGGCGCGCCCGTCACCTCCTGGAGCGGGGTGTACGAGAGCCGGGCCACCGACTGCTCGGGCAGATGCGGCGCGGGCGCCGAACGCACCTGCTGCACCAACTGCACCGACTCCAGCACGATGTCGTCCACCTGGAGCGAGGCGCCCAGCAGGGAGAGCGGCAGCGAGCGCGCGCCGGAGACCGGGCGCAGCCCCTCACCGTTCGCCTCGACCCGGATCACCGCCGTCAGGAAACTGCCGTCGCCGAGCATCCCCACCGTGCGCCGGTCGCGGTCGACATAGGTGAACGGCCGGAAGCCCGGCACGCTCTCCGCTATCGGCGCCAGCGACGGATCCGTGTCCGGCGGGCCCGGCTTCAGCGCCCGCCTGCGCGCCCGCAGGGCGAGCGCGGCCGACATCCAGTCCTGGACGGCGTGCCCCCGGCGGCGTACCACCGCGAGCAGCACCAGCGCGCCCGCGACGACGAGCGTCGGCACGAGCCAGAGCCCGCCCAGCACACCGCCGATCAGCGCCAGCGCCACCGCCACCTCGACCAGCACCAACTGCCGCAGCTGGAAAGGCCCCACCCGGCTCGTGGCCGACAACGGCCGCAGGGTCGTCTTCGCGGGAGGTACGGGCAGGGTGTCGGTGGCCCCCATCGCCGGTACGTTGCTGCGTCGCTTACGGGAAGCGCCCGGGGCCCGTGCCGTGCCCCGCTCAGTGCGCTCGCGCGTCGCCGTACTCATCGCCGCCTTGCCCCCCTCGTGCCGTAAATCACCATTTGATCCTGGGTATTGACGGGCCGAACACCCTACCTGAGCGGTGCGCCGCAAGCCCCAGCATGCATAGTAGGGGGCCGGTACGACAGCAGCCCCTCTCGGTGAGTGTGGCAACCTGGTCGCCGCCACGGGGAGAGGGACAGCGGACAGATGGCATCACGACGGGATGAACTCAACGCATACACCTTCGCGAAGCGAAGGCTGATCGCGCAGTTCGTGCAGCCGAACGCGACCGGCTCGGAAGAGGGAGCGCCCCGCCCGCTGCGCGCGGTACTGCCCGGCACGATCGTCGGGGTCGTGATCCTCGCCGGCTTCGGCGCCTGGGGCATGTTCAAGCCGGTGGCGCCCAAGGACTGGGACCGGCCGAACGAGAACGTCATCGTCGCCAGCAAGTCCACCACCCGGTACGTGGTGCTGAGGACCAACGGCAAGACACAGCTCCATCCGGTGCTGAACATGGCCTCCGCGAAGCTCCTCCTGAACGGTGACAACAGCAAGGTCGTCAACGTCAGCGAATCGGTGCTCGACAACGGGAAGATCCCGCACGGCGCCACCATCGGCATCCCCTACGCCCCCGACCGGCTGCCCGACGCCAAGGAGGCGGGCGCGGCCAAGCGCTGGGCGGTCTGCGAGCGGCCGGGCGAGGGCGGCAGGGCCATCCAGAAGGCGGCCTTCGTCCTCGCCGAACGCGACCGGGCGAAGACCGACGGCGCGAACCGGCTGCGCGGCGGCGAGCTGATGTATGTGGAGGGGCCGGCGCCCGACCGTACCCGCTATGTCGTGGACGCGGGCGGCAAGGCGTACGAGGTCGCCCGGGACGAACTGCTGCTGCGCCAGCTGGTCGGGCAGGACCGCAAGCCCCAACGCGTCTCCGCCGCCTGGCTGGACACCCTGCACCGGGGCGACGCGATCGCCTTCCCGAAGATCGACGGCGTCCCCGGGGCCGACGCGGAGGTCCCCGGCGATCTGCCCGCCGAGCTGAACAAGGTGGGCACGATCCTCACCGCGGCCGACGGCACCAGGAAGCAGACGTACATCGTGCTGCCGGGCCGGGTGGCCCGTGTCACGGACTTCACCGCGAAACTCCTGCTCAGCAGCAAGGACCTGATTCCCCTCGGCCAGGACGGCGAGGCGAAGCCCGTCGCGCCGGGGCTGATCGAGCCCCGCGAGAAGTTCGGCAGCCAGAACGACTGGCCGGCCGACTCCCCGAAGCCCGTCAACTCGGCGAGCACCGCGCCGGGCAGCCGCAACACCGTGTGCGGCGTCCTGCGGTCGGTGGACCAGGACAGCGGCGCCACCACGCTGAGCACCTGGGCGGGCACCGACTTCCCCGCGCCGCTGCCGACCGGGTCGAGCAGCGCGTACGTCACCCCGGGATCCGGGCAGCTGTTCCGCCAGTTCAAGGGCTCCACGACCGGCTCGGGATTCATCTTCCTGGTCACCGACACCGGTCTGCGCTACGCGATGCAGTCCAACGGCGACTCGGCCACGGACGACTCCGGCATCGGCGCCTCCGGTACGGCCAAGGAGAAGGCGGCGCAGCGGGAGGCGGACCAGCAGGCCCAGAACCTGCTCGGCTACAAGAACGTCAACCCGGCGCCGGTCCCGGCCGCCTGGTCCTCGTTCCTGCCGACCGGGCCGCGGCTGTCGACGGGCTCGGCCCGCCAGCCGCAGGGCTCATGAGGGAAGGCGGAGCCATGACACCGAGAAACGGCGACCGCTCCCCGTACAGCGGCCGTTGCCCTCACCGCCTGCTGACCCTGGCGGCGGTCACCGCGGCCACGGCGCTCACCTATCTGAGCCTGCCGGTGCCGCACGCGGTGGCCGACTCGGCCCAGTGCACCTTCGGCGGCGAGAAGTACGAGGGCCGGCCCTGGTCACTTCAGCGTGTCCTCCTCGATGAGCTGCGTACCCAGTCGACCGGCAAGGGCGTCCGGGTGGCGGTCATCGACACCGGTGTGGATGTCAGGAATCCGCAGCTCACAAAGGCCGTTGATACCAAGAGCGGACGGAACTTCCTGCCGAAGGACCTCAAGGACGAGAACGGCCAGAAGATCGCACGCGGCAAGGAGAACGGCACCACGGACACCGTGGGCCACGGCACCAAGGTCGCCGGCATCATCGCCGCCCGCCCGCTCAAGGGCACCGGATTCGTCGGCCTCGCGCCAGAGGCCACGATTATCCCCATCCAGCAGAACGACGCCGAGGGCCACGGCACGGTCGAGAAGCTCGTCGAGGCCATCAACTACGCGGTCCAGGCGGGCGCGGACGTGATCAACATCTCGCAGGACACGGAGAACGCCGTCGAGCCCATTCCGGCGCTGCGCAAGGCGGTGGACGAAGCGCTGGCCCAGGAGGTCGTCATCGTCGCCTCGGCGGGCAACGACGGCCTGGGGGGCAACGTCAAGAAGACCTACCCCGCGTCGTTCCCCGGCGTCCTCGCCGTGGCCGCCTCCGACCGTAACAACGAGCGCGCCGTCTTCTCCCAGTCCGGCGAGTTCGTCGGCATCGCCGCCCCCGGCGTCGACATGGTCTCGACCGTCCCCGGCGGCGGCCACTGCGCCGACAACGGCACCAGCTTCTCCGCGCCCTATGTCGCCGGCGTCGCGGCGCTCATCAAGAGCAAGCACCCCGACTGGACACAGCGGGAGATCGTCGCCCAGATGCAGCAGACCGCCGAACGCTCGGTCGCGGGCCACGACCGCCTGGTCGGCTGGGGCGTCATCGACCCCGTACGCGCCCTCACGGAGGACGACAAGCCCATCGAAAAGCCGGTCCCCCACGAGGGTCTGACCGATGCCGAGGCCCCGACCCCGGCCAAGGTCCACCTGGGGGAGTCCCCGGAAGAACGAACCGCCCGCCTGGCGACCTACACGGTTGTGGGTGGTGGAGTCCTGGTCGCCGCCATAGCGGGCGGCGGGGTGGCCCTCCGCGACGCACGCCGCCGCACCAGGGGGCCGGACGGCCGGGTGACCGCGTGAGAGCCCGGGAGCGCGCTGAAATGCCGCGCTGCGCGGAAACCGTACAGGCTCTCACAGATCACGTCGTCCGGAAGGCGCTTGACGGATAAGACTTTTGGGGCTGTCAGACCCCATGGCTAGAGTGACATGTATGTGGCGAGTGGTGTTCGCATCACCACGGCCACGGTGCGTGTGAAGTAAACGGGGAGGGTTACGGGGATGCCAGGTCCGGGGAATGGCAGCGACGATGTCAGGCTGCATGTCGAAGCGTTGAAGAAATTCCGCTCACGGGTGGACATACTGCTGAGAGATCTCCAGGGCAGCGCCGCCGGCAGCACCAAGGTGGCCGCCCAGACGATCTCCCGCTCGTCCCTCAGCGGCCGCAACGTGCCTTTCGCCGAGGCGGACGGCCTCTACGCGCAGTACAGCCGGGTCCACGAGGCACTCGCCTCGCTGTCCAGGTCCCTCAGCGACCAGATCGAGGTCCTGAGCATCGGCGTACACGCGGCGGCGGTCGGATTCCACAACGTCGAGGAAGACATCCGCCGGCGGTACGCCACGATCCAGATGCGGATCGACCAGGAGCAGGAAGCGCGCGAGGCTCCGCAGAACGACGAGCAGCAGCGCACGAGTGACACGTCCGGTGGGTCGTTCGATCCGGGGGAGCCGAAGTGAGTGACGAGAAGACGCAGAGAGCGGACGACAACGCACGCGTCGACATCCGCAACAGCCAGATCGACATCGCGCGGAGCATGGCGTCGTCCACTCCCGACTTCTCCGGCGGGGGCCAGGGCCAGGGCCGGGGCGGCGGGCCGGCCCCGGGGCCGTTCGCCAGTACGAGCTTCGAGGGCCACGACCTGAACGAAATGATCAGCCTGGTCAACAGCGCCAACCACGCCGATCTGGTCAGCGCGGGCCAGGCCCTCTGGGCGGCGAGGGACGCGCTGAAGGACGCCGCGAGCGAGCTGAAGGACTACGTCGACGCCGTCGACTGGACGGGCCAGGCCAGCGACTCGTTCGAATCCTTCGGCAAGGCCCTGACCACGCACGCCCTCAGCCTGTCCGACTTCGCCGACGTAGCGGGAACCCAGATCGCGGCGGCGGGCTCGGGCCTCGCGGAGGTACGCACGGCGATGCCGCCAGGCGACAGCAGGCTCGTCAGGAAAAAAGTCGAAGACTTCCAGATCATCGAGAAGACGAGCACGAACAAGGACTACGCCGAGGCGGTGAAGGTCGAGGCACATCGCCAGGAGGCCATCAACCAGATGTACCGGCTGGCGTCGTTCTACGCGGTATCGGAGGAGACGCTGGCGGCGCAGCAGCCACCGGAGTTCGGGGAGAGGGCGCCGGGGGAGGTGCCTCGGCCTAAGGGCGGTGTGGATCCGGGACCGGGGGCGGCTGCCAGTGCTCAGGCTGCCGTTTTGCAGGGCGCTGCCACCCCGCAATCAGCTTCAGGCCGTGCGGAAATCGCTGCCGCTGGTGTGCCTCGCAGCGGATCCCCCGAATCGGTGCTTGTCAGCAGCCCTGGCAAGGGTATTGATGCGGTTCCGGATGGAACAGGCATCGTGCCCAGAGGCGAAGCCTCGTCTCTTCCCGGCGGGAGTACCTCGCTGGAGATCAACAGTGTCGCAGCCCCGGCAAATCCGACTACGAATGCGACTCCTCTGCCGACTTCAACGGCAAACGGTGCGCCAACGTCCGTATCTGCGCCTGGATTCAGCCCCCCGTATCCCTCTGTCAATCCTGCCCAAGGCGCGGCCGTGCGATCCTCGGGTCCGGCTGGTGCCGCCAGCACGTCAAGGGCAACGGGGAGGGCGCCCATTGGCGGGAGTGGTAATTCGGCTGGGGGACGGCCTGGCGTAGCCGGTAGTGGGCCCGTGGGCATGGGGCGCGGCGGTGCGGCGGGGCAGACACCGGCAGCGGGAAGGCCAGGCCCGGTCGGCCGACAGGGAGTTGTCGGAGGCAGCCCGAGGGCCGCTGGCGGATCCGCCGGCTCGCGAATGCCGCGAGGAACCGTTGTCGGAGGAGAGGGCAACGCTCTGGGGCGGGCCCCCTCCGGAGGCATCGGTCAGCGTGGAGTCGTCGGTGCGAACCCTGCGAAGGGTGCGGCACGGCCCGGGGGGAGGGGCACTGCCAGTTCGAACGGGGTGGTCGGTACGCCCCGTGGTGGTTCAAAATCCGGTGCCGGATTTACGCAAGGTGGTGCGGGTCTGGTACGTGGCCCAGCGGGCCGCAAGGACGACAAGAACGAGCCGGAGTCGACTGGATCGTCGCGTCCTGACTACCTGACAGAAGACGAAGAGACGTGGACAGGCAAACGGCGTGGTGCCGTACCGCCGGTGGTCGAATAAGCACAGGAAAGGTGCGGAAGTCAGGATGACGCCAGATACGAGCCGGGTCGTGAAGCGTAAAACAGCCCGTGGTGTACGGCGCGGGTTGCTCTGCACGCTTGCCGCTGCTGGCGCCTGGAGCGTGGTCATCGCGGGGCTGGCTCCGGCCGCCGTGGCTGCGGACGATGTGCGGTCGAAGCAGTGGTACCTGGACGTGATGCGTGCCGAGGACATGTGGAAGGTCACCACGGGGGAAGGCATCAAGGTCGCGGTCATCGATACCGGCGTCAACGCATCCACCCCTTCATTGAAGGGGCAAGTCTTGAAGGGACTGGACGCAACTGGCGTAGGCAAGGAGACGGACGACTACAACGGCCACGGTACGACCATGGCTGAGTTGATCGCGGGAACAGGAGAAGGTGGTGGTCTCCAAGGGCTTGCTCCTGGCGCAAAGATCATCCCTATGAGGATCTCTGATACCGATTTTCAGAATAAGAATGACGTGAACGCACTGGACGCCGAAGACGCAATCATGGCTGCTGCTGATAGCGATGCGCAAATCATCAGCATGTCGTTCGCCAGTGATTACTCGGCCGGTACGGAGAGAGACGCGGTGAAATATGCGGAGAGCAAGGGGAAGCTATTCTTTGCCGGCGTCGGAAATAACGCAGAAAAGGGCAACAAGGAGCAGTATCCTGCCGCCTACCCGCAGGTTGTCGGGGTTGCTTCGGCAGACAAGAAGGGTGTTGTTGCGGACTATTCCCGCAATGGAACCAGTGTGGATATTGCGTCGCCCGGAAATGATATCCCGCGCTGGTGCGACTCAAAATTCAAGAGCTATTGCGATGGAGATGGCGGAACCAGTGCTGCCACCGCCATCGCTTCCGCTTCCGCCGCTCTTATCTGGTCCGCCCACCCGGACTGGACCGCGAACCAAGTCCTCCGCGTGCTCTTCGAGACTGCCAGTCGCACCTGGAAAGAGGGCGACCTCAGTAACCATCTCGGCCACGGCCTGATCCGTCCCGGCGTGAATATCCTCCACGGCAAGGGCGACCCGGGCGACCCGGACATCAACCCCCTCACCAACAAGAAGACACCCAGCCCCTCGGGCTCACCCACGCCCTCCGCGTCGGAGACCGCGTCGTCCGAGGCGCCCGAGGGCAAGGCGAGCGACAAGCCGGGCGACAAGGCAGTGGTCGCCGCTACCGACAGCGGCTCGGGCAACGGCGTGCTGATCGCCGGTGTGGCTGTAGGTGTCGCTGTGCTCGCCGGGGGTGCGTTCGCCGTGATCCGTAGGCGCCGTAGCGCCTGACGACCGTTCGTTCCCGCTGACGTTCTTCTCGACGGCCACCCGGCGTCGAGACTCATGAACAACCCGGTGAGACCATCGCCTCACCGGGTTTCCAGAGAGGAAGCCCATCGCATGACTACACCCGCGCAGAAGGCGAATTCACAGAAGCTCGGCAAGCTTCAGGAAGAAATCGCCCTGAACTTCGAGGACGTCAAGGGGCAGTTGAAGCAGCTCCAGGCCACCATCGACAGTCTGGAAGGCGCGTGGCAGGGGATCGGCGCCGGTGCCTTCAACTCGAAGCAGAAGGCGATCAACGACCGCGTGGTGGACCTCGGTCTGCTGCTGGTCAAGTTCCAGAACGCCATTGGCGCTGCCCGGACCATCAACAGCAACACGGAGCACGACATTGAGGCCGCCCTCCGCGGTATCAATGTGGACGAGAGCGGCTCGGGCAGCGCAGCCGCCGCCGGCGGCGGATCTGCTCAGACGACGCGGATCTCAAGCCTCAACAGCTTCTGATCCTCGTCCCCTTGCGATCGCGCGCTCTTCCGCACCCGCGTCCGCGCGCGCACCCGCACGTAATCGGTAAGCCACACACATCTCGCTGGAGGAATTCATGGCAGACGACGGCACGATGATCGTCACTTACGGCTCGCTGGACCAGGCGGCCGGCTCCATCAGGGAGCAGGCGAAGAAGCTCGGGATGACGCTGGACGCCATCAAGGCGCAGATCCAGTCCGTCGCCGACGTCTGGGAGGGTGAGGCCAAGCAGGCGTACCACCAGGAGCAGGCCAAGTGGGACAAGGACGCCGCCGAGATCCAGGCCAACCTCGCCAAGATCGCGACCGCGGTCGATGACGCGAATGTCGCCTACCGCAGTGGGGACAAGCGGGCGGCCGCGAACTTCCACTGAGCCGGTCTTGAGGCCGGACCGAGCGCTTTAGTAGGTGATCGACCAGAAGAGGTGGGCACGCACGGGAGGTGCCCACCTCTTCTGTTTCCCTCACAGGAATTTATTCATGGCTTCGCTGTGCACCCCATGGCGGCGAATCCGGTGGGGAGGTACGCGGTGGCGAAGGACTCCAGATCCTTGCGCTGCCCGTCCGAGCCATTTCCGGTAACCGACTCGATATCCAGTATGTACTGGTTGGCATTCTTCTTCTCGGTGCAGGTGGTTGCCAGCAGCAGGGCGCTGTCGGAGACCACCGCGTCTTCTCCGATGCCAATTTTTTCGGGGTCTCGGAATTTCCCGGTCCGCTGCGTGGCGAAATCCATGACGTCAAATTTTTCCTGGTTCTTGAATTCTTTGACGTACAGTGCCGGCTTCTTGTCGACGGAGATTTCGCAGACGGAGGAGGAGCTGTCGGAGTCGTGCTTCTCCGCGAACTCGCTGCCCGACGGCAGAAGAGGCTTCAGCTTCGCCGGCTCGATCGCGCGGCCGCATATCTTCTGAGGGAGCGTGTAATCGTCCGCTTGAGTGCATGCCGATACGGCCAGCAGCGGGGCGATGACGGCCAGCGGGCCCAGGCCACGCAGGATCAGGCCGCGCAGGTTCAGGCGGCCCAGGTTCAGGCGGCCCAGAATCATGCGGCGCAGGATCGTTCGCGTCGAGATCATTGCGGTGCGATTCCCGCTTTCCTGTTCGCCGTGCTGTTCCCGTTGAACGCCGAGTTCCCGATGGAGTCCTGGCGCAGGTATTTGTTTCCGTCTTCCGCCAGCCGGTGGTCCGGATTCGCCTTGGCCCACTCGTCCGCCAAGGAGGCCAGGTAGTTCTGGCGGGACGTGAAGTTGTTGCTGTTGTCGATCGCGTTCTTGTCGTCGATCCGGCCCTGCTCCTCAAGCTGCCAGGCATAGGCTGCCGCGTCCACGCCACGCTGGATCGCGTCGCCGAAGGTGGGGACGAAGTTGAATGCGCCACCGACGATGTGGTAGCCCCACTTCGCATTCCAGGACGGGTCTTCCTTGTCCGTCTCCAGCGCCTGGTAGCGGGCGGATTCCAGGAACCCGACGGTCTGGCCGGCTCGCTTGAGCTCCTCCTCGGGATCTCCCGTGTGCTCCCCGTGGATATCGGCGACGATCGCGGTATTGATGCTCCGCATGAGGATCTCGTGGGATCCCTGGTCCCGGGAAACCTGCTTCGACACTTCGAGCAGATTTTCGTAGTCGAGCGGAGTCCTGTCCGTCTGAATCGCGCTCGCCGACTCGTGCACCTCGGCGCCCCAGTTCCCCAGCATCTTCGCGGCGCTCTCACGCAGCTCCGACGGGAAATCGTCCCCCGCTTCGGCCAGATGCTTGAGGGACTGGTCCAGCGCTTCCTTGTTCTCGCCGCTGTGCGGGACGAATTGCGCGTTCTCGTCGTTGGGGTTCATCCCCGAGGTCGCCGCGAACATGGCGTTGCCCGTCGCCTCCAGCGCCGGGTTCGGGCCGTTCTGCGGGCCGTCGTTGAAGGAGCGGCGGTCCTTGAGGACCCACTCCGCGTTGTCCTGCGGGTCCGTGCTGCTGAAGAAGTCGGCCGCCGCGTCCGGGCTGTTGGTCAGGGCCATCATGAAGCCGGTCATCGGGTCGCGGCCGAAGTCGCCGTTCCCGTCGCCCATGAAGTTCATCCTCGGCATCATGGGGCCGCCCGTGGCGCCGGTCCAGAAGTTGCCCGGGAGCTTCATCTTCTTCTCTTGGGCTATGAGCGAGTCGCCGTACTTGTTGAGGAACTTGTCGTCGTAGTCCCCGACACGCATCAGGTTGCTCATGATCTGGAAGCCGTACACGGTGGTCCCGCGGGTCTGGATGCGCTCCCCGCTGAGCTTCAGCATGTCCTCCTTCCACTCCTGCATCTTGGGGCTGTCGATCTGCGTCGCGCCGGCCAAGGTGAGGCTGAGGTTCTTCTGGAGTTCGCCGTACTGGTTGAAGCGGGTGCGCTGGAGCGCTCCGCCGTCGGACGGGTCCGAGAGGTCGGCCCAGAAGTCGAGAACCCCGCGCGGGCCCAGCGTGGCGGCGAACCTCTCCTGGAACAGCGGGTCGTTCGCGTAGGCGGCGAGTGTG
The DNA here is from genome assembly GCF_003344965.1 of Streptomyces paludis. Taxonomy (NCBI): domain Bacteria; kingdom Bacillati; phylum Actinomycetota; class Actinomycetes; order Kitasatosporales; family Streptomycetaceae; genus Streptomyces; species Streptomyces paludis. The sequence continues at coordinate 5,955,153 of NZ_CP031194.1, forward strand.
GAGTTGACCTTGTCGAACTCCTCGGGGGTCATGTCGTCCCCCTTCTTCTTGATGATCTGCGCGATGTCCTCGGCCTTCTCCAGGGCCTCCACGGCGGAGTCGCGGTCGCCGTACACCGCGTTCGCGAAGCCCTGTTCCGCCTGGTCGACCAGGGCGCGCAGCACCTGGGCGGCCGTGGTGTCGCTCTCGGTCGCCCTGTTCAGGATCAGCTGGACGTCGTCCCGCAGAAAGTCGACGTCCTGCTGGGAGTGGCTGGGCACCTCGGTGCCCTTGGCCGCGCGGTCGGGGTGGACGAGCATCGTGACGGTGAAGCCCCCGTCCGCCGTGCTCGTCACCGTGATGTTCTTGCGGCGCGCCAGTTCGAGCTTGGACTTGAGATCGTCCCGGTAACCCACGAGTTCATCGCGGGTGTCCTTGAGGATGTCACGGATGGAGGTCGCCTCGGTCACCGCGTCCGCGAACTCGCCGACCGTCTTGTCGACGAACTCGCGGGTGACCGAGGCGTTGTCGCCCGCCCAGTTGGCCTTGTCCGCCTTGGCCTTGAGATCCTCGCGCGCCTGCTTCTCCAGGTTCTTGAGGTTCGTGACCACCGTGGACCAGTCGGTGATGTTCGTGTCGAGCGTCGCGAAGTTCGCGTGGAGCAGCTCATCCATGTTCATCAGGACTGCTTCCTCTCGCTGAAGCCCTCGTCCAGCAGCGTGATGCTGCTCACCGTGGTGACGGTGGCCCGTTCGTCCTCCTGGTGCGTCTTCTTGGTGAAACGCATGTGGTTGGAGATGTGCCCACAGGCGTCCAGGAGCGAGGTGAGCTGGTTCTCCCACTTCTCCTGTACGTGGTGCAGCCCGCCGCCCAGCGCGAAGCCCTGCGTCGAGAGGTCCTTGGCGGCGGTCTGACTGCTGGACCAGGCGTCGCGTCCGTAGCGTCCGAGCCCGTCGAAGAGTTCGTACGCGCTGTTGCCCACCGCGGCCAGATCCGTCTGGTTGACCTTGAGGTCCCCCTGACCGCCCGCGCCCGCGCCGCCGCCCTCGGCCTGGTACTGGTTGATCCTCATCTGCGTGGGCTGCTGCTCGGCCGCCGCGGCCTTCAGCTGTTCCCATTCGTCCCATGCCATGTGATGGGTTCCTTTCCCCCGTGCGGTAAAGCTGAAAACGGATCTTATGACGACCGTGTGCGGTCGCCCACGCCTACGGCATCAGCCCCGTCTGCACCAGCGGATTCCCACGCCGCCGGGTCACGAACACACCCCGGCCCGCCGGCATTGGGCGAGGGCGGGCGTTGCCGAAGATGGAGCCCTCGTTCGGGTCGCCGGAGAGGATCAGGGCCTGGGCGCCCAGCTCCTGGATGCGCTGGACGAAGGGCTCGTACGTCGACCGGCTCGCCCCCGCCGTGCTGCGGGCGATGATGAAGCGGACGCCGACGTCACGCGCGAAGGGCAGCAGCTCCGTGATGCCGGAGAGCGGGTTGCCGCTGGAGGTCGAGACCAGGTCGAAGTCGTCGATGACGACGTACACGGTCGGCCCCTGCCACCAGCTGCGGTCCCGCAGCTCCTGCGCCGTGACCGTCTCCGACGGGGTACGGCGCCGCATCAGGCCGGCCAGCGCCTCCATGTGGTGCACCATGTTGTTCGACATGGGGATGTACTCGGCCAGATGCGACGGCGGCGTGACATCCAGCAGGGCGCGCCGGTTGTCGATCACGAAGAGCTTGCAGACATCGCCGTCGTACCGCTCCGTCAGCTGCTTGATGAGCAGCCGCAGCAGGTTGGACTTCCCCGACTCGCTCTCGCCGTAGATCAGCAGGAACGGATCCTGCTCGAAGTTGACGAAGACCGGCTCCAGATTGTTCTCGTCGATACCGAACGCGATCCCGCGGTCCGGATACGCCGAGCCGCCCGGCAGCTCCGCGACCGGCAGTGCGCGCGGCAGCAGCCGTACGGCGGGGGCGCCCGGCGCCGTCCAGTGCCGGGTCACCTCCTGGGACATCGCGGCCGTGGCCTCCGACAGATCGCTGTCGGAGTGGATGCTGTCGATCCTCGGCACCGCGGCCATGAAGTGCAGCTTCTCCGGAGTCACCCCGCGCCCCGGCACCCCCGTCGGGACATTGACGGCGACCTTGCGGTCGATCTCGGAGTCCATCGTGTCACCGAGCCGCAGCTCCAGCCGGTTCATCAGATGGTCCTTGAGATTGGCGCGGACCTCCATCGAACGCGACGCCGTGACAATCACATGGATGCCGTAACCGAGCCCGCGCGCCGCCATGTCGACAACGACCTGCTCCAGGCCCTCGTAGTCCGTACGGAAGTTGCCCCACCCGTCGACCAGCAGGAACACATCACCCCACGGCTGGTCCGCCACCGAGATCTCGCCACGCGCCCGCAGCCTGCGGTACGTCGCGATGGAGTCGATGCCCGAGGAGCGGAAGTACTCCTCGCGCCGGGACATCACGCCGTACACCTCGGCCACCGTGCGCCGTACCCGCTCCGGATCGAGCCGCGAGGCCACCCCGCCCACATGCGGCAGTCCGGCGATCGACGACAGTCCGCCGCCACCGAAGTCCAGCCCGTAGAACTGCACCTCCTGCGGTGTGTGCGTCAGCGCGAAGGCCGCCACCAGCGTCCGCAGCAGGGTCGACTTCCCCGACTGCGGGCCGCCCACGATCTGCATATGGCCCGCCGCCCCGGAGAAGTCCCGGTAGAGCGTGTCGCGGCGCTGCTCGAACGGCTTGTCGACCACCCCGAGCGGTACGACGAGCCGGCCCGCCCCCTCGAAACCGGGCTGGGTCAGCCCGCGGCCGGGCACCTCCGCGAGCCCCGGCAGCAGCTCGTCCATCGCCGGCGGGTTGTCCAGCGGCGGCAGCCACACCTGGTGGGCCTCCGCGCCGCGCCCTTCGAGCCGCCGCACGATCACATCCAGCACGGAGTCGGCCAGCGCGTCGTCCTCCGCCGCCCGCCCCTCCGGCACCCGGGGCGCGGCGGCCGGCTCGACATACCGCACCGGCACCGGAGCCGCCGTGAACGGTACGGGCCGACGGTCCACCGGAAGCGGCCCGTCCGCCCCCGCCGCCCGCTGCGGGCCCGCCCGGTAGACCCCGGAGACATACGCCGCCTTGAACCGGACCATCTCGTCCGTACCGAACTTCAGATAACCGGAACCGGGGACATTGGGCAGCTGGTACGCGTCCGGGACGCCGATGGCCGCGCGCGACTCGGCCGCCGAGAACGTCCGCAGCCCGACGCGGTACGACAGATACGTCTCCAGACCGCGCAGCCGGCCCTCCTCCAGCCGCTGCGAGGCCAGCAGCAGATGCACGCCCAGCGACCGCCCGATCCGGCCGATCTGCACGAACATCTCGATGAAGTCCGGCATCGCGGTGAGGAGTTCACTGAACTCGTCGATCACCAGGACGAGCGACGGGATCGGCTGCAACGGAGCGCCCGCCGCGCGCGCCTTCTCGTAGTCGTGGATGTTCGCGTAGTTCCCCGCGTCGCGCAGCATCTCCTGACGGCGGTTGAGTTCCCCGCGGATGGAGTCGCCCATGCGGTCCACCAGCGTCAGATCGTCGGCCAGGTTGGTGATCACCGCGGCGACATGCGGCATCTGGGACATCCCGGCGAAGGTCGCGCCGCCCTTGAAGTCCGCCAGGACAAAGTTGAGCGTCTCCGACGAATGCGTGACCGCCAGCCCCAGCACCAGCGTGCGCAGCAGCTCCGACTTCCCGGAGCCGGTCGCGCCGACACACAGACCGTGCGGGCCCATGCCCTCCTGCGCGGCCTCCTTCAGGTCCAGCATCACCGGGGCGCCGTCCTCGCCGACACCGATCGGCACCCGCAGCCGTTCGGCCTGCGAACGGGGCCGCCACGTACGGGCGACATCGACGGAGGCCGCGTCCCCCAGATTCAGCAGATCGGTGAAGTCCAGATTGGCGAGCAGCGGTTCGTCGTCGTCCCCGCCCGACGCCACCGAGAGCGGCGCGAGCTGCCGGGCCAGCGCCTCGGCCGCCTCCGCGCTCAGCAGATCGGGCACCCCGTCGTACACCAGCCCGTGCCCCGACTCCAGCTGGAGCGCGTCGGGATGGACCACCACCGACAGACCGCCGCGCGCCCCGGCGGTCTCGCCCGGCACGACCTCGATGACCGTCACCCCCTGAAGCCCCTCCGCACCGGCGAACACCGACATCGGCGGTACGGAGCGACCGTCGAGGACCACGACCACATGCGGCTGGTCCAGCAGCGGATGGCCGGCGCCCTGGAAGCGCGGACGGCCCTCCAGCCGGTCCCCGAGCAGCTCCTCCAGCTCCAGGATGTCGCCGGTGATCAGCCGCCGGCTGCCCGCCCCGTCACCCGCGCCGCGCGCCTGCGCGTGCGGCAGCCACTTCGCCCACTCCCAGTGCGGCGCCGTCTCGCGCCCCGCGACCACGGCGACGACCAGGTCCTCCGGGGAGTGCAGCGAGGCCAGCGAGCCCACCATCGCGCGGGCCGTCGACCGTACGGACTCCGGCTCGCCGCTGACCGTCACGTGGTAGAAGGCGCGCAGCGAGACGGCCATGGGCAGCCCGTCGAGCGTGGAGTGCGCCGTCAGGAACTGCTGCATCGCCCCCGCGGTGAGCGGCTCCAGCTCATCCACCGGCGCGGTCTCCGGCGCCACGAGCGGCGTCGCCAGCTGCTGGCTGCCCAGCCCGATCCGCACCTGCCCGAAGTCGTCGTCGGCCGCGCGCCGCTCCCACACCCGGCTGCCCTCGGCGACCAGCGCCCACAACTGCTCCGGGGAGGGGTGCAGATAGAACTGCGCGTCGCGCTGGAGATGCGCGGTCTTCAGTACGGCCCGCCTGGTCTGCGTCAGATACTTGAGGTAGTCGCGCCGCAGGTCCGCGAGCTGGCCCTGACTGCCGCGCCGGTAGCGGACCAGCGTGGCGATCGCCATGGCGACCGTCGAGGCGATCATCACCATGCCCATGATGCGCATGATCGGGTTCGGCGTCATGAAGAAGAAGACGACGGAGCCGCCCATGCCCAGCATCGGCAGCAGCTGCATCATCGCGCCCTCCTGCTGCCCGCGCGGCAGTTCGGGAGGGGACTGCAACTGCACATGGTCTCCGGGCACTTCGGCCGGGAGAGCCCGTGGTGGTCGCTTGACGACGATCTGGCTCACAGCTCACCCAATCCCTTGCCGGACGGAAATGTTCCTATCGGCGCCCCCGTGGCGACGGGCTCCGTCCGCGGGGAGGGATCCTACTTGCGCGACGGGAAAGGGCGTGGCGGTAGGGTGACGCGACGCGTTTGCTCGCCGATGAACTACCGCAAAACGGAGGGTCATCGGGGAAGCGGACGGGCGGGGGCGCACAACACAGCCGGTCAGCACGCGCATCGCACCGCGCGGAGCACCACACCGGTCGCACCACGCACACCCCCTGCCCCCTCCGCACCGCGCGCCGCACCAGTGCGGGACCCACCAGCGCACGCAGGACCATCACGAGGGGAAACAGCAGGTGAGTATCACGGCGTCAGCGGCGGTCACCGGAGCCGGGCCCACGGGGCCGGCCGCCCCGTCCCGCGGCGGGACCGGATTCTGCCGGATCACGGTCGTCGCACCGGACAGCCGCGTCGATGTCGCGCTGCCGGAGGACATCCCCGTCGCCGACCTCTACCCGGAGATCCTCCGGCTGTCCGGACAGAGCCCCGCCGAGGGCGCCCCGGTCGGCTACCACCTGGTACGGCGCGACGGCACCGTCCTCGACAGCGCGCGCACCCTGGCCGCCCAGCGCATCCTCGACGGCGAACTGCTCTCGCTGCGGCCCTTCGCCGAGTCACTGCCCCCGGCCGTCTTCGACGACGTCTCCGACGCCGTCGCCTCCGCGGTGGCCCGCGACCGTACGCTCTGGACCGACACCCTCACCCGCGGCGCCGGCCTCTTCGGCGGCTCCGTCCTGCTGACGCTCCTCGCCTTCGTCCTGTGGACCGCCGACCCCCGGCACGACATGCACGGCCTGCCGGGCATCCTCGCCGCCGTCACCGGCGTCCTGCTGCTGGCCGTCTCCGGCGTACGGGCCCGGGTCTACGACGACCGCGCCTCCTCCGTCGCCCTCGGCATCGGTGCCCTGGCGAACGTCGCGGTGGCCGGCGCCGGACTGCTGCCCTTCGCGGCGGGGGAGGGCACCGGCCGGCTCCAGGCCCTGCTCGCCTGCGTCGCCGTACTGGTCGCCGCGGTGATCCTCACGATCACCGCACCCGGCGGGGACAGCCCCTTCGTCGCGTTCGTCCTCGCCTCCGGCGTCGGCGTCCTGGTGATCTTCGTGGCGATCCTGACCGGACTCACCCCCGCCGAGACCGCCGCCGTATGCGCCCCCCTCGCCGTCGGCGCCCTCGCCTTCCTGCCCGGCCTCTCCACCCGCTTCGCCCGCCTCCCCATCGGCTTCGAGCCGCCCCGCTCGGCCGTCACCGGGTACGGGAGCGCCGACCCCGCGCCCCAGGAGCCGATCGACGCCGAGCGCATCGCGGCCCGCGCCCGGCGCGGCCACGAACTCCTCGTCGGCCTGGTCGGCGGCTGCGCGCTGGTCGCCGTGGCCGCCGCGGCCGTGCTCGGCTTCTCCGACGGGCTCTGGGGCCGGCTGCTCGCCCTCGCCACCGGCGTCGCCATGCTGATGCGCGCCTCCCTCTTCCGCTACACCGCACAGGTCGGCTGCGCGCTCGCGGCCGGCCTCGGCGCGCTGGTGCTGCTCGTCCTCGGCCTCTGCCTCAACCCGCCGCCCGCCCTGATGCAGAACGCGCTCCGGGGCGACAGCGCCGCGCTCGACATCCGTACGATCTGGCTCACCACCGCCGTCGCCGCCGTCGCCGCGCTGATCACCGCCATCGCGCTCATCGTCCCGCGCAAGGGCGTCACCCCCTTCTGGGGCCGCTTCCTGGAGATCGCGGAGGCGTTCGTCCTGCTGACGCTCGTACCGCTGTGCCTCGCGGTCTTCGACGTCTACCACTCCATCCGCGCGCTGACCTCCTGACGCCCGGAGAAGCCCGGCCGTACGGACTGGTACTCTGGGCGACGGCCGTTTGTGTACATGTACCGGGAATCCGTCAGGATCCCCGGGCCCGCGCGCAACGGATCCCCGCCTCCCGAGTCACGGAAGCTCCCCAGAGTATTCGACCTGGGGCACTCGAAGGCCACGAAGACCCACGAGGAGTACGCGTGCCGCTCGACGCCGCTACAAAGAAGACGATCATCACCGAGTTCGGCACCAAGGAGGGCGACACCGGCTCCCCCGAGGTCCAGGTCGCCATGCTGTCGCGCCGGATCTCGGACCTGACCGAGCACCTCAAGGTCCACAAGCACGACCACCACTCGCGTCGTGGCCTGCTGATCCTGGTCGGCCAGCGCCGCCGCCTTCTCCAGTACCTGGCCAAGAAGGACATCCAGCGCTTCCGTGCCCTGGTCGACCGCCTCGGCATCCGCCGCGGCGCGGCCGGCGGGGCCAAGTAAGACACCGTGAAGGGAGCGGTTCCCACTTCCAGGGGGCCGCTCCTTTCGCGTATGTACGGACCGTACGAATGGACCGTACGTGATGCCGTCACACGGCCCAGCTCAGTAACCTGGTGTACGAGCACCACCGAAGAGGAGGAGCGGACTCCACCGCCGCCGGTCCTCGGTAGTGGCGCCCGGAAAGGCGCGGCCCACGCCGCCGCCCCGGGAGCTTCGATCGAAGACCGGCCCGCACCGAGGAGCGCTTCTCCGCCACGTCCCCTGCCACACGGGCACCGGACGAAGACGAGGAGAAAACACTAGTGGAGAACGAGACCCACTACGCCGAGGCCGTTATCGACAACGGAACCTTCGGCACCCGCACCATCCGCTTCGAGACCGGACGGCTCGCCAAGCAGGCCGCCGGTTCCGCCGTGGCCTACCTGGACGACGACACCATGGTGCTGTCGGCCACCACCGCCTCCAAGAAGCCCAAGGACCAGCTCGACTTCTTCCCCCTCACGGTGGACGTCGAGGAGCGGCAGTACGCGGCCGGCAAGATCCCCGGCTCCTTCTTCCGCCGCGAGGGCCGGCCCTCCGAGGACGCGATCCTCACCTGCCGCCTCATCGACCGCCCGCTGCGCCCCTCCTTCAAGAAGGGCCTGCGCAACGAGATCCAGATCGTCGAGACGATCATGGCGCTCAACCCCGACCACCTGTACGACGTGGTCGCGATCAACGCCGCCTCCTGCTCCACGCAGCTGGCCGGCCTGCCCTTCTCCGGCCCCATCGGCGGCACCCGTGTCGCGCTGATCAAGGGCCAGTGGGTCGCCTTCCCGACGCACACCGAGCTGGAGGACGCCGTCTTCGACATGGTCGTCGCCGGCCGCGTCCTGGACGACGGCGACGTCGCGATCATGATGGTCGAGGCCGAGGCCACCACGAAGACCATCCAGCTGGTCGCCGACGGCGCCGAGGCCCCCACCGAGGAGGTCGTCGCCGCCGGTCTGGAAGCCGCGAAGCCCTTCATCAAGGCCCTCTGCAAGGCCCAGGCCGACCTCGCCGCCAAGGCCGCCAAGCCCACCGGCGAGTTCCCCGTCTTCCTCGACTACCAGGACGACGTGCTGGAGGCGCTGACCGCCGCCGTACGCGACGAGCTGGCCCAGGCCCTCACCATCCCGGGCAAGCAGGACCGCGAGACCGAGCTGGACCGCGTCAAGGAACTCGCCGCCGAGAAGCTGCTCCCGCAGTTCGAAGGCCGCGAGAAGGAGATCTCCGGCGCCTACCGCGCGCTGACCAAGTCCCTGGTGCGCGAGCGCGTCATCAAGGACAAGGTCCGCATCGACGGCCGCGGCGTCACGGACATCCGTACGCTCGCCGCCGAGGTCGAGGCCATCCCGCGCGTGCACGGCTCCGCGCTGTTCGAGCGTGGCGAGACCCAGATCCTGGGCGTCACCACCCTCAACATGCTCCGCATGGAGCAGCAGCTGGACACCCTCTCCCCGGTGACCCGCAAGCGCTACATGCACAACTACAACTTCCCGCCCTACTCGGTCGGCGAGACCGGCCGCGTCGGCTCCCCGAAGCGCCGCGAGATCGGCCACGGCGCGCTCGCCGAGCGCGCCATCGTGCCGGTGCTGCCGACGCGCGAGGAGTTCCCCTACGCGATCCGCCAGGTCTCCGAGGCGCTGGGCTCCAACGGCTCGACGTCCATGGGCTCGGTCTGCGCCTCCACCATGTCCCTGCTGAACGCCGGTGTGCCCCTCAAGGCCCCCGTCGCCGGTATCGCCATGGGCCTGATCTCCCAGGAGATCGACGGCAAGACCCACTACGTCGCCCTCACCGACATCCTCGGTGCGGAGGACGCCTACGGCGACATGGACTTCAAGGTCGCCGGTACGAAGACCTTCGTCACCGCGCTCCAGCTCGACACCAAGCTCGACGGCATCCCCGCCTCGGTCCTGGCCGCCGCGCTGAAGCAGGCCCGCGACGCCCGCCTCCACATCCTCGATGTGATGAACGAGGCCATCGACGTCCCGGACGAGATGTCCCCGAACGCCCCGCGGATCATCACCGTCAAGATCCCCGTGGACAAGATCGGTGAGGTCATCGGCCCCAAGGGCAAGATGATCAACCAGATCCAGGAGGACACCGGCGCCGACATCACGATCGAGGACGACGGCACGATCTACATCGGTGCCGCCGACGGACCGGCCGCCGAGGCCGCCCGCGCCACGATCAACGCCATCGCCAACCCGACCATGCCGGAGGTCGGCGAGCGCTACCTGGGCACGGTCGTCAAGACGACCACCTTCGGCGCGTTCGTGTCGCTGCTCCCGGGCAAGGACGGACTGCTGCACATCTCGCAGATCCGCAAGCTCGCCGGCGGCAAGCGCGTCGAGAACGTCGAGGACGTCCTCGGCGTGGGCCAGAAGGTCCAGGTCGAGATCGCCGAGATCGACCAGCGCGGCAAGCTCTCCCTCATCCCCGTGATCGAGGGCGAAGAGGCCGGCGCGCCCGAGGACACGAAGGACGAAGCTACCTCGTGACACCCCGCACCAGGACGACGGCCCGCGCCTCTTCGGAGGCGCGGGCCGTCGCCCGTACCCAAACCCTCATCAAGGGCGAGAGCGGCATCGGCACGGTCCGCCGCACCACCCTCCCCGGCGGCCTGCGCGTCGTCACCGAGTCCCTCCCGTCGGTCCGGTCCGCGACCTTCGGCATCTGGGTACAGGTCGGTTCCCGGGACGAGACCCCGGCGCTCAACGGCGCCACCCACTACCTAGAACACCTCCTCTTCAAGGGCACCGGCCGGCGCAGCGCCCTCGACATCTCCTCCGCCATCGACGCGGTCGGCGGCGAGATGAACGCCTTCACGGCGAAGGAGTACACCTGCTACTACGCGCGCGTGCTCGACACCGATCTGCCGCTCGCCATCGACGTCGTCTGTGACATGCTCACCGGCTCGCTCATCGAGGCCGCCGACGTCGACGCCGAGCGCGGGGTCATCCTCGAAGAGATCGCCATGACCGAGGACGACCCCGGCGACTGCGTCCACGACCTCTTCGCGCAGACCATGTTCGGCGACAGCCCCCTCGGCCGGCCCGTCCTCGGCACCGTCGAGACCATCAACGACCTCGACCGCGACCGGATCGCCCGCTTCTACAAGAAGCACTACGACCCGACCCGCCTGGTCGTCGCCGCCGCCGGCAACATCGACCACGCCACGGTCGTCCGCCAGGTCCGCCGCGCCTTCGACAGGGCCGGCGCGCTCTCCCGTACGGACGCCGTCCCCGTCGCGCCCCGCGCGGGCAGCCGCTCCGTACGCGCCGCCGGCCGCGTCGAGCTGCTCAACCGCCGCACCGAGCAGGCCCATGTCGTCCTCGGCATGCCCGGCCTCTCCCGTACCGACGAGCGCCGCTGGGCCCTCGGCGTACTGAACACCGCGCTCGGCGGCGGTATGAGTTCCCGCCTCTTCCAGGAGGTACGGGAGAAGCGCGGCCTGGCCTACAGCGTGTACTCGTACACCTCGGGCTTCGCCGACTGCGGCCTCTTCGGCGTGTACGCGGGCTGCCGGCCCGGCCAGGTCCACGACGTGCTGCGGATCTGCCGCGACGAACTCGACCGCGCCGCCGCCGAGGGAATCAGCGACGACGAGATCGCCCGCGCCATCGGCCAGCTCTCCGGCTCCACCGTCCTCGGCCTGGAGGACACCGGCTCGCTGATGAACCGCATCGGCAAGAGCGAGCTGTGCTGGGGCGTCCAGATGTCCGTGGACAACATGCTCGAACGGATAGCCGCCGTCACCCCCGACGACGTACGCGCGGTCGCCCGCGATGTACTGGGACAGCGCCCCTCGCTGTCCGTCATCGGACCGCTCAAGGACAAGCAGGCCGCCCGTCTCGACGCGGCGGTCGCCTGAGGGACCCCCGGCCGCGAGACCGGGCCGTACACCGAAGCCGAAGGAAACAGAGCAATGAGCAAGCTGCGTGTGGCCGTCGTCGGAGCCAGGGGCCGGATCGGCGCCGAGGCGGTACGGGCCGTCGAGGCCGCCGACGATCTGGAACTGGTCGCCGCCCTCGGCCGGGGCGACCGGCTGGAGACCCTCGTGGAGACCGGCACCCAGGCCGTGGTGGAGCTGACCACCCCGGCCTCGGTGATGGGCAACCTCGACTTCTGCGTCCGTCACGGCATCCACGCGGTCGTCGGCACCACCGGCTGGACCGACGAGCGGCTCGCGCAGCTGGGCACCTCGCTCGCCGCCTCCCCGGAGACCGGGGTGCTGATCGCGCCGAACTTCTCCATCGGCGCCGTCCTCACCATGAAGTTCGCCGAGACGGCCGCCCGGTACTTCGAGTCCGTCGAGATCATCGAACTGCACCACCCCAACAAGGTCGACGCGCCGTCCGGCACCGCCCACCGCACCGCCCAGCTCGTCGCCGCCGCCCGGACGGACGCGGGCCTGCCCGCGCAGCCCGACGCGACGGTCACCGAGCTGGCCGGCGCGCGCGGCGCCGATGTGGACGGCGTACGGGTGCACTCCGTACGGCTCCGCGGCCTCCTGGCCCACCAGGAGGTCGTCCTCGGCGGCGAGGGGGAGACGCTCACCGTCCGCCACGATTCCCTGCACCACAGCAGCTTCATGCCGGGCATCCTGCTCGGTGTGCGCCGCGTGGTGTCCACCCCCGGGCTCACCTTCGGCCTGGAACACTTCCTCGACCTGGGCTGACTCCCATGCGCGCAAAGATCACGTACTTCCTCACGGCCGCCGTCCTGATCGTCTACTTCGTCCTGGTCGGCAGCCGCGGCGTGCTGCTGATCCAGCACGGCACCCTGCTCACCGTGACCTTCGGGATCGCGGTGCTCGTCCTGCCACTGATCGGCCTCTGGTTCCTCTGGAAGAGCACCCAGTTCGTCAACCGGGCCAACCGGCTCGCGGCGGAGCTGGAGGCCGAGGGGGGCCTGCCCGTCGACGAGCTGGTCCGTACCCCCGGCGGCCGGATCGACCGGGACTCCGCGGACGCCGTCTTCGCCGCCCGCCGGGCCGAGACGGAGGACTCGCCCGGCGACTGGCGCTGCTGGTTCCGGCTCGCCATCGCCTACCACGACGCCCGGGACACCCCGCGCGCCCGCAAGGCCATGCAACGGGCCATCGCCCTCCACGACGGCAAGCCCGTGGCCGCCTGAGCACACGGAAACGCAGGAGCGGGGTCCCACCTCAAGGAGGCGGGACCCCGCTCATGTGCGAAGGGATACGGCAGAACGGCCGGGGTCAGGGACGGCGGTACTCGTCGCCCCACGCCTCGACCGTGTCGGCGGCCCGTTCGAACGCCTCACCACGCGACAGGAAGTCCGCGTTGTGATCGGTGAGCAGCGCGAGCGGCTCACCCTGCCGGCGTACGACGACGAGCGCCTGGCCCTGCACGGTACGCGGCAGCCCGAGCCAGCGCACCGGCTGCTGGACCGTACGGACGCCCACGGCGCGGTCCCACGCCACGGTGACGGTCATGAACAGCCGCACCCGGCGTACGCCGTGCCGGCTCACCCATGTACCCATCCGCAGCATGCGCAGGGCGATCAGGATGGTCACCCCCGCGACCGCGAAGCAGGCCGCCGCACCGGGCAGAGTGCCCGCCGCGGCGATGATCACCGTGGCGAGCAGTACGAACGAGGCCAGCAGGAGCAGCAGCGCGGACGCCACCACCCGCCACGGGCCAGGGCGGTACGGACGCCGCCAATGATCATGATCGTCGAAGGGCAGCGCGACATCATCGGTCGCGTCAAAAGCCCGGTCGGCCGTCAGGAAGGGCAGGGGCACGACTGATCCTCACTCACAAGCACGCTCGATTGCTGTGCCCGGTGAGGCTACCGATCACGCCCCCGTCCGGACCACCCGAGGGGGCCGGACGAGTCATCAGCGTCCCTGGGACGCCTCGGACTGCTGGGCCTGACCGGACGAACCGGTCTCCAGCGCGGGCATCCCCAGCATCAGGGCGCCGACGAGTCCGGCCGTGATGGTCAGACCGATCAGCGTACGGCCCATGAGCTGGGAGGCGCTGGCGCGCTGTCTGGGGGGCGGGGTCACGTTACTGCGGAAGCTGTCGGCCTCGGCGACGAATGCGAACGGTACGGCCTCTCGCCGGCGGAACATGGGGCGGGTCTCCTCAAGGGTGGTTACGGAACGCTGCTGGTGTGTCAGCCGCTGTCCTGTCAGACGAACACCAGCGTCATTTGGTGCCCGGATTCCCCGTATTTCCGTGCGTGGACACCGTCCCCGGACGTCGCCGCCCGTCGCTGTCAGTGGCGAGCCGTAGAGTGGGCGCCGCCCGAGCGATGCGACTGGAAGGACCCCCGCCGGTGAGCGACACCCCCGCAGAGACCAAGCCGAGCTTCCGCAGTGACATCACCGTCGACCTGGTGAAACACACCGCGGGCGACTCCGACGTGCTGTGGGCCGCGCGCGTCTCCACCGCAGGTGAGCAGTCCCTGGAAGAGATCACGAAGGACCCCGAGCGCTCAAAGGGACTCATCAACTACCTGATGCGGGACCGCCACGGCAGCCCCTTCGAGCACAACTCGATGACCTTCTTCGTCAGCGCGCCGATCTTCGTCTTCCGCGAGTTCATGCGCCACCGCGTGGGCTGGTGCATCGCGGGGGACACGGAGATCACTCTGGAGAGCGAGTCCGGGACTCTCCGGCGCCGCACCATCGCGGATCTCTACCGGCTCTGGCACATGGACGTGGAGGACCGCCTGCCGCACTCGGCCGGCGGCGTCACCTGGCACGGCCCGTCCGGCAAGTGGACGGCACAGGTGCGCAGGGAGGACAGTAACCACTACCTCGGACTCTTCGAGAACCGGGAAGCGGCGGATTCCGCGGTGGTGGAGTTCCGCGAACCGCACCCGAGCACGCGACTGCGGAAGCTGGAGCCGGTCCGCCGCACCCATGTCCGCTGCTACGACGAGGAGACCCTGACCGCGAGCCGGGCCCGCATCACCGATGTCATCGAGTCGGGGGTGAAACCGCTGATCAAGATCATCACCGAGTCCGGCCGAGAGCTGCGCTCCACCGTCGACCATGCCGTGCTGACCCCCGACGGCTGGCGCAAGGCCGGCGAGCTGGCGGTGGGAGACGCGGTCATGGCCGCGGCCACCGACCCGCATCCGTCCGAGGCGCTCGTTCCGCCGGGTCTGCGCCGGGGCATCGGTGTCTGGACATCGATGCAGCGTGAGCGTCTGATCGAGGAAGAGGACTCCTGCCACCTCTGCGGAGCGGAGTTTCCCCGCAGCGATCTGGCTCTCGACCATGTGGTGCCGGTCGAAGGCGATCTCACCCGCGCGCTCGACGAGAGCAATCTGGCGCCCGTCTGTGCCGGATGTCACGCGACGAAGAGCGCGGAGGAGCAGTCACTCGCGCGGCGGGAGGGGAAGATCGCCGTTGCCCGCCCGGACCGGATCGTCTCCATCGCGGACGACGGCGAGGAGATGACCTACGACCTGTCGGTCGAAGGTCCGTGGCACAACTTCCTGGCCAACGGGATCGTCGTCCACAACTCGTACAACGAGGAGTCCGGGCGCTACCGGGAGCTGCTGCCCGTCTTCTACGTCCCGGGCGAGGACCGCAAGCTGGTCCAGCGGGGCAGGCCGGGGAAGTACGAGTTCGTGGCCGGCACCGACGCCCAGCAGGAGATCACGGAGCGCGCGATGCACGACTCCTACGTGCGGGCGTACGAGGCGTATCAGGAGATGCTGGCCGCCGGTGTGGCCCGCGAGGTGGCCCGCGCGGTGCTGCCGGTCGGTCTGTTCTCGTCGATGTACGCGACATGCAACGCGCGCTCGCTGATGCACTTCCTCGGTCTGCGCACCCAGCACGAACAGGCGAAGGTCCCGTCCTTCCCGCAGCGCGAGATCGAGATGGTCGGGGAGCGGATGGAGGAGCACTGGGCGAAGCTCATGCCCCTCACCCACGCCGCTTTCAACGCGAACGGACGTGTCGCCCCGTAACGGGTTTCCCGAAGACGCGCGAGTACGGTCCCAGCCTGTTTTGGAGCTGTTCCGGCGCCATTTCTGACCGTTCCGGGGCACAGATGTACGGTCGAGCGAGTGAAGTGTCCGTATTGCGGCGTTTCAAGAAGTTCATCTAGGCTGATCAAACGGACCCGGCACTGCTTGAACCCCCGAGCAGGCAGTGCCGGGCTCCTCTTGTCCCGTCCCCCAAGGGGACACGGCGAGCTGAGCAGCGAGTAGCGTGTTACCCATGGCTCCGATCTCCACTCCGCAGACCCCCTTCGGGCGGGTCCTCACCGCGATGGTCACGCCCTTCACGGCGGACGGCGCACTCGACCTCGACGGTGCCCAGCGTCTCGCCGTCCATCTGGTGGACGCAGGCAATGACGGCCTCGTCCTGAACGGCACCACCGGTGAGTCACCGACCACCAGTGACGCGGAGAAGGACCAGCTCGTACGGGCGGTCCTGGAGGCCGTCGGGGACCGGGCCCACATCGTCGCCGGCGTCGGCACGAACGACACCCGGCACAGCCTGGAGCTGGCCCGCGCCGCCGAGAGCGCCGGAGCGCACGGCCTGCTCGCGGTGACCCCGTACTACAACAAGCCGCCGCAGGAGGGCCTCTTCCGGCACTTCTCGGCCATCGCCGACGCCACCGGGCTGCCGGTCATGCTCTACGACATCCCCGGGCGCAGCGGTGTCCCCATCGACACCGAGACGATCGTCCGGCTGTCCGAGCACCCGCGTATCGTGGCCAACAAGGACGCCAAGGGCGACCTCGGCCGTGCCAGCTGGGCCATCGCCCGGTCCGGCCTCGCCTGGTACTCGGGCGACGACATGCTGAACCTCCCGCTGCTCTCGGTCGGCGCGGTCGGGTTCGTCTCCGTCGTCGGCCATGTGGTCACCCCGGAGCTGCGCGAGCTGCTGGACGCGCACCTCACCGGTGATGTGCAGAAGGCCACCGAGATCCACCAGAAGCTGCTGCCGGTCTTCACCGGCATGTTCCGCACGCAGGGCGTCATCACCACCAAGGCGGCCCTCACCCTGCGGAATCTGCCGGCCGGCCCCCTGCGGCTGCCGCTCGTCGAGCTGTCGGACCGGGAAACCGCCCAGCTCAAGATCGATCTGGCGGCCGGCGGGGTACAGCTCTGATCAACGACTTCACAACTGAATACGCGAAGACAGCAGTACATCGAGCAGAAAAGTGAAGCGGCCACCGGGGAACCGGACCGCGCGCACAGCCCACACAGACAACAGCAAGTGTACGAATGTCATGCGCGCCACGTGCCTCAGCGGTACGTGGCGTGTGTGGTGAGGAGAGTCTTTTGAGTCATCCGCATCCTGAACTCGGCGCCCCGCCGAAGCTGCCCAAGAACGGCCTGCGTGTCACGCCGCTGGGCGGCCTGGGCGAAATCGGCCGGAACATGACGGTCTTCGAGTACAACGGCCGTCTGCTCATCGTCGACTGCGGCGTCCTCTTCCCCGAGGAGGAGCAGCCCGGTATCGATCTGATCCTGCCGGACTTCACCACCATCCGGGACCGGCTGGACGACATCGACGGGGTCGTGCTCACCCACGGCCACGAGGACCACATCGGTGGCGTCCCCTATCTGCTCCGGCTGAAGCCGGACATCCCGCTGATCGGCTCCAAGCTGACCCTCGCGCTGATCGAGGCGAAGCTCCAGGAGCACCGCATCCGCCCGTACACCCTTGAGGTCACCGAGGGACACCGCGAGCGCATCGGCCCGTTCGACTGCGAGTTCGTCGCGGTCAACCACTCCATCCCGGACGCGCTGGCCGTCGCCATCCGCACCCCCGCGGGCATGGTGGTCCACACGGGCGACTTCAAGATGGACCAGCTGCCGCTGGACCGCAGGCTCACCGACCTGCCCACCTTCGCCAAGCTCGGCGAGGAGGGCATCGACCTGCTGCTGTCGGACTCCACCAACGCGGAGGTCCCGGGCTTCGTTCCGCCGGAGAAGGACATCTCGAATGTCCTGCGCCAGGTGTTCGGGAGCGCGCAGAAGCGGATCATCGTGGCCAGCTTCGCCAGCCACGTCCACCGCATCCAGCAGATCCTGGACGCCGCACACGAGTACGGCAGAAGGGTCGCCTTCGTCGGCCGCTCGATGGTCCGCAACATGGGCATCGCCCGTGACCTGGGCTATCTCCGGGTGCCGGCCGGTCTCGTCGTCGACGTCAAGACCCTCGACGACCTCCCGGACCACGAGGTCGTCCTCGTCTGCACCGGCTCGCAGGGCGAACCGATGGCCGCGCTCTCCCGTATGGCCAACCGCGATCACCAGATCCGGATCGTCCAGGGCGACACGGTGATCCTCGCGTCGTCCCTCATCCCGGGCAACGAGAACTCGGTCTACCGAGTGATCAACGGCCTGACCCGGTGGGGCGCGAACGTCGTCCACAAGGGCAACGCCAAGGTCCATGTCTCGGGCCACGCCTCGGCCGGCGAGCTGCTGTACTTCTACAACATCTGCAAGCCGAAGAACCTGATGCCCGTCCACGGCGAGTGGCGCCATCTGCGCGCCAACGCCGAACTGGGCGCGCTGACGGGGGTCCCCAAGGACCGCATCGTCATCGCGGAGGACGGCGTGGTGGTCGACCTCGTCGACGGCAAGGCCAGAATCGTGGGCAAGGTCCAGGCCGGCTATGTGTACGTGGACGGCCTCTCGGTCGGCGACGTCACCGAGACGCACCTCAAGGACCGCCGCATCCTCGGCGACGAGGGCATCATCTCCGTCTTCGTGGTGGTCGACTCCACCACCGGCAAGGTCGTCGGCGGCCCGCACTTCCAGGCGCGCGGCTCGGGCATCGAGGACTCGGCGTTCTCCGCCGTGCTGCCGAAGGTCGAGGAGGCCATCGGCAAGGCGGCCTCGGACGGCGTCGCGGAACCGCACCAGCTCCAGCAGCTCGTGCGCAGGACCGTCGGCAAGTGGGTCTCCGACACCTACCGCCGGCGCCCGATGATCCTCCCCGTGGTCGTCGAGGTCTGACGGTTCCGGCGCGGCATCAGGAGCGGGGGGCCTCGATTTGCTTCGAGGCCCCCCGCTCCAGTACGTTTACGGCTCCACATCGACGGGAACCCCGGGCCGAACGCATGCCCGGAGCCGCCCGAAGAGGTGGGGGAAACCGACTCGGATAACTCTGATAAAGTCGGAACCGCCGGAAAGGGAAAACGCGAAAGCGAAGAACTGGAAAGCAAGCCCCGCTCCGACGGGGAATCGGACACGAAAGAGTCTGATAGAGTCGGAAACGCAAGACGGAAACAAAACAAGAAACACCGAAGGGAAAGCGCCCGGAGGAAAGCCCGATGAGGGTGAGTACGAAGGAAGCGTCCGTTCCTTGAGAACTCAACAGCGTGCCAAAAGTCAACGCCAGATATGTTGATACCCCGACCTACCGAATACTCGGTGGGTTGAGGTTCCTTTGAAGAAAAACACAGCGAGGACGCTGTGAACCACTGGTCTTATTCCGGCCGGTGGTTCCGCTCTCGTGGTGGAACCCGCGCTTTTAATCGAGCACAGTCGGGTAAACATTCACGGAGAGTTTGATCCTGGCTCAGGACGAACGCTGGCGGCGTGCTTAACACATGCAAGTCGAACGATGAAGCCTTTCGGGGTGGATTAGTGGCGAACGGGTGAGTAACACGTGGGCAATCTGCCCTTCACTCTGGGACAAGCCCTGGAAACGGGGTCTAATACCGGATAATACTTTTCTCCGCATGGGGGAAGGTTGAAAGCTCCGGCGGTGAAGGATGAGCCCGCGGCCTATCAGCTTGTTGGTGGGGTGATGGCCTACCAAGGCGACGACGGGTAGCCGGCCTGAGAGGGCGACCGGCCACACTGGGACTGAGACACGGCCCAGACTCCTACGGGAGGCAGCAGTGGGGAATATTGCACAATGGGCGAAAGCCTGATGCAGCGACGCCGCGTGAGGGATGACGGCCTTCGGGTTGTAAACCTCTTTCAGCAGGGAAGAAGCGCAAGTGACGGTACCTGCAGAAGAAGCACCGGCTAACTACGTGCCAGCAGCCGCGGTAATACGTAGGGTGCGAGCGTTGTCCGGAATTATTGGGCGTAAAGAGCTCGTAGGCGGCTTGTCGCGTCGGATGTGAAAGCCCGGGGCTTAACCCCGGGTCTGCATTCGATACGGGCAGGCTAGAGTGTGGTAGGGGAGATCGGAATTCCTGGTGTAGCGGTGAAATGCGCAGATATCAGGAGGAACACCGGTGGCGAAGGCGGATCTCTGGGCCATTACTGACGCTGAGGAGCGAAAGCGTGGGGAGCGAACAGGATTAGATACCCTGGTAGTCCACGCCGTAAACGTTGGGAACTAGGTGTTGGCGACATTCCACGTCGTCGGTGCCGCAGCTAACGCATTAAGTTCCCCGCCTGGGGAGTACGGCCGCAAGGCTAAAACTCAAAGGAATTGACGGGGGCCCGCACAAGCAGCGGAGCATGTGGCTTAATTCGACGCAACGCGAAGAACCTTACCAAGGCTTGACATACACCGGAAACGGCCAGAGATGGTCGCCCCCTTGTGGTCGGTGTACAGGTGGTGCATGGCTGTCGTCAGCTCGTGTCGTGAGATGTTGGGTTAAGTCCCGCAACGAGCGCAACCCTTGTTCTGTGTTGCCAGCATGCCTTTCGGGGTGATGGGGACTCACAGGAGACTGCCGGGGTCAACTCGGAGGAAGGTGGGGACGACGTCAAGTCATCATGCCCCTTATGTCTTGGGCTGCACACGTGCTACAATGGCCGGTACAATGAGCTGCGATGCCGCGAGGCGGAGCGAATCTCAAAAAGCCGGTCTCAGTTCGGATTGGGGTCTGCAACTCGACCCCATGAAGTCGGAGTTGCTAGTAATCGCAGATCAGCATTGCTGCGGTGAATACGTTCCCGGGCCTTGTACACACCGCCCGTCACGTCACGAAAGTCGGTAACACCCGAAGCCGGTGGCCCAACCCCTTGTGGGAGGGAGCTGTCGAAGGTGGGACTGGCGATTGGGACGAAGTCGTAACAAGGTAGCCGTACCGGAAGGTGCGGCTGGATCACCTCCTTTCTAAGGAGCATTTCTTACCAGGGCTTGCTCTGGTCAGAGGCCAGTACATCGGCGAATGTCCGGTGCTGGTTGCTCATGGGTGGAACGTTGACTATTCGGCACATCAGGTTTCTTCTGCAAGTACTGCTTCGGCGTGGAACGCAGTGGGGGATCGGGTGTGCCGGGCGCGCTGTTGGGTGTCTGAGGGTGCGAGCGTTGCTCGCCCTTCGGGTTGCCGGCCCCAGTGAACTCGCCCTGTAGAGGGTGGGGTGGTGGGTGGCTGGTCGTTGTTTGAGAACTGCACAGTGGACGCGAGCATCTGTGGCCAAGTTTTTAAGGGCGCACGGTGGATGCCTTGGTACCAGGAACCGATGAAGGACGTGGGAGGCCGCGATAGGCCCCGGGGAGCTGTCAACCGAGCTTTGATCCGGGGGTGTCCGAATGGGGAAACCCGGCAGTCGTCATGGGCTGTCACCCGCTGCTGAACACATAGGCAGTGTGGAGGGAACGAGGGGAAGTGAAACATCTCAGTACCCTCAGGAAGAGAAAACAACCGTGATTCCGGGAGTAGTGGCGAGCGAAACCGGATGAGGCCAAACCGTATGCGTGTGATACCCGGCAGGGGTTGCGCATGCGGGGTTGTGGGAGTTCTTTTGATCGGTCTGCCGGCCGGTCGGCGAGTCAGAAACCGTATGGATAGGCGAAGGACATGCGAAAGGTCCGGCGTAGAGGGTAAGACCCCCGTAGCTGAAATCTGTACGGCTCGTTTGAGAACCACCCAAGTAGCACGGGGCCCGAGAAATCCCGTGTGAATCTGGCGGGACCACCCGCTAAGCCTAAATATTCCCTGGTGACCGATAGCGGATAGTACCGTGAGGGAATGGTGAAAAGTACCGCGGGAGCGGAGTGAAATAGTACCTGAAACCGTGTGCCTACAAGCCGTGGGAGCGTCGCTGGCAGCACTTGTGCTGTCAGTCGTGACTGCGTGCCTTTTGAAGAATGAGCCTGCGAGTTTGCGGTGTGTTGCGAGGTTAACCCGTGTGGGGAAGCCGTAGCGAAAGCGAGTCCGAATAGGGCGTTGTGTCTTTAATTAGATACTGAGTAGCGCGCTCAAGACCCGAAGCGGAGTGATCTAGCCATGGGCAGGTTGAAGCGGAGGTAAGACTTCGTGGAGGACCGAACCCACCAGGGTTGAAAACCTGGGGGATGACCTGTGGTTAGGGGTGAAAGGCCAATCAAACTCCGTGATAGCTGGTTCTCCCCGAAATGCATTTAGGTGCAGCGTCGTGTGTTTCTTGCCGGAGGTAGAGCACTGGATAGGCGATGGGCCCTACCGGGTTACTGACCTTAGCCAAACTCCGAATGCCGGTAAGTGAGAGCGCGGCAGTGAGACTGTGGGGGATAAGCTCCATGGTCGAGAGGGAAACAGCCCAGAGCATCGACTAAGGCCCCTAAGCGTACGCTAAGTGGGAAAGGATGTGGAGTCGCAGAGACAACCAGGAGGTTGGCTTAGAAGCAGCCATCCTTGAAAGAGTGCGTAATAGCTCACTGGTCAAGTGATTCCGCGCCGACAATGTAGCGGGGCTCAAGCGTACCGCCGAAGTCGTGTCATTGCAGTACATACCCCCAACGGGGACTGTGATGGGTAGGGGAGCGTCGTGTGCCGGGTGAAGCAGCAGCGGAAGCTAGTTGTGGACGGTTCACGAGTGAGAATGCAGGCATGAGTAGCGATACACACGTGGGAAACGTGTGCGCCGATTGACTAAGGGTTCCTGGGTCAAGCTGATCTGCCCAGGGTAAGTCGGGACCTAAGGCGAGGCCGACAGGCGTAGTCGATGGACAACCGGTTGATATTCCGGTACCCGCTTTGAAACGCCCAGTATCGAATCCATTGATGCTAAGGCCGTGAAGCCGTCCTGGATCCTTCGGGTGAAGGGGAGTGGTGGAGCCGCTGAACCAAGGTGGTAGTAGGTAAGCGATGGGGTGACGCAGGAAGGTAGTCCAGCCCGGGCGGTGGTTGTCCCGGGGTAAGGGTGTAGGGCGTTGTCCAGGTAAATCCGGATGACATTGAGCCTGAGACCTGATGCCGAGCCGATTGTGGTGAAGTGGATGATCCTATGCTGTCGAGAAAAGCCTCTAGCGAGTTTCATGGCGGCCCGTACCCTAAACCGACTCAGGTGGTCAGGTAGAGAATACCGAGGCGTTCGGGTGAACTATGGTTAAGGAACTCGGCAAAATGCCCCCGTAACTTCGGGAGAAGGGGGGCCATTCTGGGTGATGAGTCTTGCACTCTGAGCTTGGGGTGGCCGCAGAGACCAGCGAGAAGCGACTGTTTACTAAAAACACAGGTCCGTGCGAAGCCGTAAGGCGATGTATACGGACTGACGCCTGCCCGGTGCTGGAACGTTAAGGGGACCGGTTAGCTGACTTTCGGGTTGGCGAAGCTGAGAACTTAAGCGCCAGTAAACGGCGGTGGTAACTATAACCATCCTAAGGTAGCGAAATTCCTTGTCGGGTAAGTTCCGACCTGCACGAATGGCGTAACGACTTCTCGACTGTCTCAACCATAGGCCCGGTGAAATTGCACTACGAGTAAAGATGCTCGTTTCGCGCAGCAGGACGGAAAGACCCCGGGACCTTTACTATAGTTTGATATTGGTGTTCGGTTCGGCTTGTGTAGGATAGGTGGGAGACTTTGAAGCTTGGACGCCAGTTCAGGTGGAGTCGTCGTTGAAATACCACTCTGGTCGTGCTGGATGTCTAACCTGGGTCCGTGATCCGGATCAGGGACAGTGTCTGATGGGTAGTTTAACTGGGGCGGTTGCCTCCTAAAGAGTAACGGAGGCGCCCAAAGGTTCCCTCAGCCTGGTTGGTAATCAGGTGTTGAGTGTAAGTGCACAAGGGAGCTTGACTGTGAGACCGACGGGTCGAGCAGGGACGAAAGTCGGGACTAGTGATCCGGCGGTGGCTTGTGGAAGCGCCGTCGCTCAACGGATAAAAGGTACCCCGGGGATAACAGGCTGATCTTCCCCAAGAGTCCATATCGACGGGATGGTTTGGCACCTCGATGTCGGCTCGTCGCATCCTGGGGCTGGAGTCGGTCCCAAGGGTTGGGCTGTTCGCCCATTAAAGCGGTACGCGAGCTGGGTTTAGAACGTCGTGAGACAGTTCGGTCCCTATCCGCTGCGCGCGCAGGAGTCTTGAGAAGGGCTGTCCCTAGTACGAGAGGACCGGGACGGACGAACCTCTGGTGTGCCAGTTGTTCTGCCAAGGGCATGGCTGGTTGGCTACGTTCGGAAAGGATAACCGCTGAAAGCATCTAAGCGGGAAGCCTGCTTCGAGATGAGGACTCCCACCCCCATGAGGGGTTAAGGCTCCCAGTAGATGACTGGGTTGATAGGCCAGATGTGGAAGACCGGTAACGGTTGGAGCTGACTGGTACTAATAGGCCGAGGGCTTGTCCTCAGTTGCTCGCGTCCACTGTGTTAGTTCTGAAGTAACGAACAGCCGTGACCGTCTTTAATTAGATGCGTATCCGGTAGTTTGGTTAACTTCATAGTGTTTCGGTGGTCATTGCGTGAGGGAAACGCCCGGTTACATTCCGAACCCGGAAGCTAAGCCTCACAGCGCCGATGGTACTGCAGGGGGGACCCTGTGGGAGAGTAGGACGCCGCCGAACAATTATTGTGGGAATGCCCTGTGCCAGGTATCTGGTACAGGGCATTTCTGCGTTCAGGGCCGGTTTGGTGGGACGATAACTCGTTTGCGGCCGGCACGGTACGGTCCGGTTCGGTTCGGATCGGCTGGAGACCGGCTGAGAGTCGGAATCGGCGCCGGTTTCGAGCACGCCTGATCATCGGGTATGCTTCTACCAGTTGCTGCGCCCCAATAGCTCAGTCGGTAGAGCGTCTCCATGGTAAGGAGAAGGTCTACGGTTCGATTCCGTATTGGGGCTCAAGTACGAGAAAGGCCCCCGCCCATCGGCGGGGGCCTTTCTCGTATGTCCAGCCGGTCTCGCCGGCCTCAGAGAGGCAGCGGCTCCGGGACGCGCATGGCGAGGATGGCCATGTCGTCGGAGGCGGGCTCCGCCGCGAAGCGTTCCACGGCGCGCAGGACTCGTGAGGCGATCGCGCCGGCCGTCAGGCCCGTACAGGACGCGAGGACCTCGGCCAGGCCGTCGTCGCCCAGCATGCGGGCGCCCTCGCGGCGCTCTGTGACGCCGTCCGTGACGCACAGGAGGACATCGCCCGGGTCCAGGGTGATCGTCTGCTCGTACAGCTCCAGATCCTCCATGACGCCCAGCAGCGGCTGCGGTTCCGCCGCTGGTTCCACGGTGCCGTCCTGGCGCAGGCGCAGGGGGAGCGGATGGCCGGCGCAGACCATCTTGAGGATCGCGCTGCCGTCTTCCTGCGGCCACAACTCGCCATAGAGCAGCGTGAGAAAGCGGCTGAGGAAGCGGCTTCGGGAGCCCTCGTCGATGATCGCCGCGTTCAGCCGTTCGAGGACGGCGGGGCCGCTGAGGCCCTCGCGGGCCAGCAGACGCAGTGCGTGGCGGGCCAGGCCCGTGACGGCCGCGGCCTCCGGGCCCGTGCCGCAGACATCGCCGATGGCGAAGCCGTAGGCGCCATCCCTGATGGGGAAGAGGTCATAGAAGTCGCCGCCGACCTCATTGCCCTCACCGGCCGCGCGGTAGATGACATCGACCTCGACACCGGGTACCTGAGGGAGGCCCGGCGGCAGCAGGCTGCGCTGGAGGGCCTGGCTGATGGCCGTACGCTCCGAGTACAGACGGGCGTTGTCGAGGGCGAGGGCCGCGCGGCGGGAGAGGTCTTCCGCCAGCTCCAGGATCTCCTGGCGGAAGTGGTCGTCCGAGGGTTTGCCGAGGGTCAGCATGCCGATGACGCGGTTGCGTGCCACAAGGGGCAGGACGACTGTCTCGCCACCGACCGCCGCGGCCGTCGCCAGCGTCGTGCCGACGCTCGACGTTCCGTCGAAGGAGTTTCTGCTGAGGTCGCGCATGGAGGTGCGCAGCGCGGCCTGGTGGGCGGCGTCGGCCGGGGCCGTCCAGACGCGGGCGCCGGGGGCGGGGACCGGGTCGGGCGGGCTGATCTTGGAGAGAAGGGCCTTGAGGCCGTCGATGCGGTCCTCGTCCTCGTGCAGGACATAGGAGAGGTACGGGTCCGACGACTGGTCGGCGATCGTGTAGACGGCGCACCAGGTGGCCAGGGTGGGCACGGTCATCTGGGCCATCAGCGCGAGGGTCTGGTCGCGGTCCAGGGTGCCGGCGAGCAGATCGGACGCCTCGACGAGGAAGGAGAGCGAACCGCGCCGGAGACGCTCCAGCTCGCCCAGGCGGGCCGATTCGACGGCCAGGGCGATCCGGTCGGCGGCGAACTGGAGGCGGAGCGCCTCCTCGTTCGAGTAGCGTCCCGCGTTCTCCGCGGCCACGCCCAGCGAGCCGGTGAGCCGGCCCTCGACCTTGAGGGGGACGGTGACGACGGAGCGCATGCCGGTGCCGTTGAGCAGGGGGACGGCGCCGGGGACGGCGGAGAGATCCTCGTGGACGGCGGGCATCCGCGCCGAGCCGTAGCGTCCCGTACCGGCCTCCACGGGGACCCGTGCGAAGCGCTGGCGGGCGGAGGGCAGGCCGGTGGAGGCGCGTACCTCCAGCTCCGTCTCGTCGTCCGTGGCGAGCAGCAGGAAGGCCGAGTCGCCGTCGAGCATGTCGCGGGCGCGCTCCACGGTGCGCTGGAGGAGGCCGTCGAGATCGTCGGGGGCGGGGGAGCCGATGAAGACCTCGAAGGGGTCCGCCGCCCGGTTCTCGCCGCTCGCCTCCGTGGCGGGGGCGCGCAGCGGGGTCTGGATGACCGCGCGTTCGTAGTCGCGGACGAGCAGACAGACCGTGGAGGGCTCGCCGTGGGTGTCGCGTACCCGCAGGTGTGTGGCGTACACGGGGATGACCCGGCCGTCGGCGCCGTGGATGCCGTAACTGCCCTCCCAGCGGGAGAGCCGGAGCGCCTCGTCGAAGCCCGTGCCGATGCCGGGGGTGTGCGGCCAGGCGGCGATGTCGGCGAGGGGCTTGCCGACGACGTTCTTCGCGGAGTGACCGAAGACACTCTCCGCGTCCTCGTTCCAGTTGGCGATGGTGCCGTCGCCGTCGATCTGGACGACGGCGACGCGGACGCGTTCGTCGGCGACGGGCAGCAGATCGGTCGGGAGGACGGGGCCGGAGGAGCGGGTGCCCACCTGGCGCTGGGGAAGTTCGAGCTGGAACCACACCTGTTTGACCGTCGGGGTGTACTCGACGCCCCAGCGGGAGGCGAGGGCCGCGCACAGCAGCAGGCCCCGGCCGTTCTCCTGGTCCGGGGAGGCGAAGGCGTGGGCCGTCGCCTGGATCGGGACCTCGCGCTCCGGATAGTGGTCCGCGACCTCGATGCGGACGCCGTCCCGCATACGGAGACAGAGCACGTCGGCCGCGGTGCCGGCGTGGATCACCGCGTTGGTGACGAGTTCGCTGGTGAGGACGGTGGCGTCGTCGACGACATCGGAGTATCCCCACCCCTGGAGCGTGTCGCGGACAAAGGCGCGGGCCGTCGCCACGGACCGCCCTACCGGTTCGAACGTGGCGGCCGCACGCGCGGTGATCACAGCACTCCCCATTGGTCTTTCGTCGCTCCCCCGAGTTCTGTGCCCGTTTCTCGCGGCTTCGATTCGCTTGCCAGGCTAGACGGTCGGCCTGGAACACGTGCTACGGAGTCCCGACTCGGTTCGGCTTGATACCGTCCGCGGGCGTGCGCGGGCTGTGCGGAGTGGGTGAGGAGGGGCGGGCCGTCCTGTCGGCCCGGCGGCCGGACGTAGGGGCACGCTGTGCCCTTGTAGGCTTCAACGATTTGACGCTCGCGTGGTCACGCCCCAACTGTTGGTGGTGGCAGTGAGCCGCAGTGAAACACTGGGCAGGCTTGCGGAGAAGGCTCGGGCAGTACGGCAACCCCTGCGGGAGGGACACGGTGGAGTCTGGCACGGCGGCGCGTGGCACGAGTACGCGCGCGAAAGGCGGACGGTCCCGGAGCAACGGGACCGTCGAGGTGGACCCGGCGGAGCTGAACAGACTGCTGACGGCTCTGGTGTCGATGCGGGACGGAAACTTCCGGAAGCGCCTGACCGTCTCCGGCGACGATGTGATGGCGGAGATCGCCGCTGTCTTCAACGAGGTCGCGGACCGCAATCTGCATCTGACCGGGGAGCTTGCCCGGGTACGCCGGGTGGTCGGGCGCGAGGGGAAGCTGACCGAGCGGCTGGAGACCGGCACCTGCGAGGGCTCGTGGGCCGCCGCCATCGACGCGTCGAACGCGCTGGTGGACGATCTGGCGCGGCCGGTCTCCGAGGTGGGCCGGGTGCTCGCGGCCGTCGCCGAGGGCGATCTGGAACAGCGTATGGAGCTGCGGTCGCAGTCGTCGGACGGGCCGGAACGGCCGTTGCGCGGCGAGTTCCTGAAGGTGGCCCGTACGGTCAACAACCTGGTCGACCAGCTGTCCGCGTTCACCGACGAGGTGACCCGGGTGGCGCTGGAGGTCGGTACCGAGGGCAAGCTCGGAGGCCAGGCCAAGGTGCGCGGTATGTCCGGATCGTGGAAGGACCTCACGGACTCGGTCAACACGATGGCGTACCGGCTCACCGCTCAGGTGCGTGATATCGCTCTCGTCACGACGGCGGTCGCCAAGGGCGATCTGTCGCGCAAGGTCACGGTCCATGTGGCCGGCGAGATGCTTCAGCTGAAGAACACCGTCAACACCATGGTCGATCAGCTGTCGTCCTTCTCCTCCGAGGTCACGCGCGTGGCCAGGGAAGTGGGCACCGAGGGCGAGCTGGGCGGTCAGGCGACCGTGCCGGGCGTCGCCGGGGTGTGGAAGGACCTCACCGATTCGGTGAACACGATGGCCGGGAACCTGACCAGTCAGGTGCGCGGTATCGCGGAGGTGACGACGGCGGTCGCCAGTGGCGATCTCTCGCAGAAGGTCACGGTCAGCGCGCGTGGCGAGATGGCGCAGCTCGCCGAGACGATCAACCAGATGACCGAGACGCTCCGTACGTTCGCGGACGAGGTCACCCGGGTCGCGAGCGAGGTGGGCGCGGAGGGGCTGCTCGGCGGTCAGGCACAGGTGCCGGGGGCCGCGGGGACGTGGAAGGACCTGACGGACTCGGTCAATACGGCGTTCCGGAATCTGACGGGTCAGGTGCGGGACATCGCGCAGGTGACGACGGCGGTCGCGAACGGCGATCTGTCGCAGAAGGTCACGGTCGATGTCGCGGGCGAGATGCTGGAGTTGAAGAACACCGTCAACACGATGGTGGATCAGCTTCAGTCGTTCGGTTCCGAGGTCACCCGGGTGGCCCGGGAGGTCGGTGTCGAGGGCCGGCTCGGCGGTCAGGCGGAGGTGCCGGGGGCGGCCGGGACGTGGAAGGACCTGACGGACTCGGTCAATACGGCGTTCCGGAATCTGACGGGTCAGGTGCGGGACATCGCGCAGGTGACGACGGCGGTCGCCAATGGCGATCTGTCGCAGAAGGTCACCGTGGATGTCGCGGGCGAGATGCTGGAGTTGAAGAACACCGTCAACACGATGGTGTCGCAGCTGTCCTCGTTCGCCGACCAGGTGACGGTCATGGCGCGGGACGTGGGTACGGAGGGACGGCTCGGCGGCCAGGCGCGGGTGGACGGCGTCAGCGGTACGTGGAAGGAGCTGACCGACTCCGTCAACTTCATGGCGGGCAATCTGACCTCGCAGGTGCGTCAGATCGCGCAGGTGACCACGGCGGTGGCGCGGGGTGACCTGTCGCAGAAGATCGACGTGGACGCGCGCGGCGAGATCCTTGAGCTGAAGAACACGATCAACACCATGGTCGACCAGCTCTCGGCCTTCGCCGAGCAGGTGACCAGGGTCGCGCGCGAGGTCGGTACGGACGGGCGCCTCGGCGGTCAGGCTCAGGTGCCCGGGGTGGCCGGCGTCTGGCGGGATCTGACCGACTCGGTGAACGGCATGGCGGGGAACCTCACCGCCCAGGTCCGCAGTATCGCGGGGGTCGCCACGGCGGTGGCCCGGGGCGATCTGTCGCAGAAGATCGATGTGGACGCGCGCGGTGAGCTGCTGGAGCTGAAGAGCACCCTCAACACGATGGTGGACCAGCTGTCCGACTTCGCCGAGCAGGTGACGCGGGTGGCCCGCGAGGTGGGCACCGAGGGCATTCTCGGCGGCCAGGCCGAGGTGCAGGGTGTCTCGGGCACCTGGAAGGACCTCACACAGTCCGTCAACTTCATGGCGAACAACCTGACTTCCCAGGTCCGCAATATCGCCGAGGTGACCACGGCGGTTGCCATGGGGGACCTGTCCAAGAAGATCACCGTCGACGCGCGGGGCGAGTTCCTCGATCTGGTGACGACCGTCAACACGATGGTCGATCAGCTGTCCAACTTCGCCGACGAGGTGACCCGGGTCGCCCGTGAGGTGGGTACGGAGGGCATCCTCGGCGGCCAGGCGAGGGTCCGGGGCGTGACCGGGATCTGGAAGGACCTCAGCGACAACGTCAACACCATGGCCAACAATCTGACGAGCCAGGTGCGCAACATCTCCCGTGTCTCGTCCGCCGTCGCCCACGGGGACCTGACCAAGAAGGTGACGGTGGAGGCGCGCGGCGAGATCGCGGAGCTGGCCGACACCGTCAACACGATGGTGACCACGCTGTCGTCCTTCGCCGACGAGGTCACCCGGGTCGCGCGCGAGGTGGGTACGGAAGGCGAACTGGGCGGCCAGGCCAGGGTGCCCGGTGTCTCCGGTACGTGGAAGGACCTCACCGAGTCGGTGAACTCGATGGCGTCGAACCTGACCGGTCAGGTGCGCCAGATCGCCACGGTCACCACGGCCATCGCCAAGGGTGATCTCACCAAGAAGATCGACATCGACGCCCGGGGCGAGATCCTGGAGCTGAAGAACACGATCAACACGATGGTCGACCAGCTCTCCTCCTTCGCCGACCAGGTCACCAGGGTGGCCCGCGAGGTGGGTACGGACGGCCAGCTCGGCGGCCAGGCGCGGGTGCGGGACGTCGACGGTACGTGGCGCGATCTCACCGAGTCGGTGAACGAGATGGCCGGGAACCTGACCCGTCAGGTACGGGCGATCGCGGCCGTCGCCACGGCCGTGACCCGGGGCGATCTGAACCTCAAGATCGATGTCGACGCGGCGGGCGAGATCCAGGTCCTCCAGGACAACATCAATACGATGATCGCCAATCTCCGGGACACCACCCTCGCCAACGAGGAGCAGGACTGGCTGAAGGGCAACCTCGCCCGGATCTCCGGGCTGATGCAGGGCCGGCGCGATCTGGAGGACGTGGCGTCGCTCATCATGAGCGAGCTGACCCCGGTGGTCTCCGCGCAGCACGGCGCGTTCTTCCTGGCCATGCAGACCGGCACGGTGCCCCAGGTCGGTACGGACGTGGGCCGGGACGGTTCGTACGAGCTGTGCATGCGCGGCAGTTACGGCTACTCGGCGGGCTCGATGCCGACTTCCTTCCGGCCCGGCGAGACGCTGATCGGCACGGCGGCCGAGGAGAAGCGCACCATCCAGGTCAATGTGCCGCCGGGGTACCTGAAGATCTCGTCCGGGCTCGGGGAGGCGTCACCGGCGCATGTGATCGTGCTTCCGGTGCTCTTCGAGGGGAAGGTCCTCGGGGTGATCGAGCTGGCCTCGTTCCAGCCGTTCACCCAGATCCAGCGGGACTTCCTCAACCAGATCGCCGAGATGATCGCGACGAGCGTCAACACCATCAGCGTCAACTCGAAGACCGAGGTGCTGCTGAAGCAGTCGCAGGAGCTGACCGAGCAGCTGCGGGAGCGCTCCGCGGAGCTGGAGAACCGGCAGAAGGCCCTTCAGGAGTCCAACGCGGAGCTGGAGGAGAAGGCCGAACTGCTGGCGCGGCAGAACCGCGACATCGAGGTGAAGAACACCGAGATCGAGGAGGCCCGGCAGGTGCTGGAGGAGCGGGCCGAGCAGCTCGCCGTCTCCATGCGCTACAAGTCCGAGTTCCTGGCGAACATGTCGCACGAGCTGCGCACCCCGCTCAACTCGCTGCTCATCCTGGCGAAGCTGCTCGCGGACAACGCGGAGTCGAACCTCTCCCCGAAGCAGGTCGAGTTCGCCGAGACGATCCATGGCGCCGGGTCCGACCTGCTCCAGCTGATCAACGACATCCTCGATCTGTCGAAGGTCGAGGCGGGCAAGATGGATGTCAGCCCGACCCGTATCGCGCTGGTCCAGCTCGTCGACTACGTGGAGGCCACGTTCCGGCCGCTCACGGCGGAGAAGGGGCTCGACTTCTCCGTACGGGTGTCGCCGGAGCTGCCCGCGACCCTGCACACGGACGAGCAGCGGCTGCTCCAGGTGCTGCGCAATCTGCTGTCCAACGCGGTCAAGTTCACCGACGGCGGCGCGGTGGAGCTGGTGATCCGGCCGGCCGCCGCCGATGTGCCCGACGCCATCAGGGAGCAGCTGCTGGAGGCGGGGTCGCTGCGGGATGCGGACGGCGATCTGATCGCGTTCTCGGTGACGGACACGGGGATCGGGATCGCGGCGAGCAAGATGCGGGTGATCTTCGAGGCGTTCAAGCAGGCGGACGGTACGACCAGCCGCAAGTACGGCGGCACCGGGCTCGGGCTGTCCATCAGCCGGGAGATCGCGCGGCTGCTCGGCGGTGAGATCCACGCGGCGAGCGAGCCGGGGCGCGGTTCGACGTTCACGCTGTATCTGCCGCTCCACCCGAGCGAACTGCCGCCGCAGGGTTACCGGCAGCTGACCCCTCCGGGGATGCGGGCCCAGGTGCGGCCGGTGGACGAGAGCGCGGCGGAGCCGGCCGGGCAGACGCGCGGCGAGGTATCGGCGCCCGCGGAGCTGCCGGGGCCCGCGGCGCTGTTCAGGCGCCGCCGCAAGGCCCCGGGAGCCGGGCTGGGGGAGCGGGGCCCGATGGCGCCCGGCCAGGGCTCTCAGACGGCCGAGGAGGCTTCCGGCGGTGGCGTGTACGCGGCCGGTGCCGGCGGCGAGCAGCCGTGGACGGCGGGGGCGGCCGCGACGGGGCGTCAGGAGGCTTACGGGGAGCCGCGGCAGGAGACGTACCGGGAGAGCCGTACGTTCTCCTTCAACGGCGAGAAGGTGCTGATCGTCGACGACGACATCCGTAACGTCTTCGCCCTCACCAGCGTGCTGGAACAGCACGGGCTGTCGGTGCTGTACGCGGAGAACGGCCGTGAGGGCATCGAAGTCCTGGAGCAGAACGACCATGTGACGGTCGTTCTGATGGACATCATGATGCCGGAGATGGACGGATACGCGACGACGACGGCGATCCGCAGGATGCCGCAGTTCGCCGGGCTGCCCATCATCGCGCTCACCGCCAAGGCGATGAAGGGCGACCGGGAGAAGGCCCTCGACGCCGGCGCCTCCGACTATGTGACGAAGCCGGTCGATCCCGATCATCTGCTGTCGGTGATGGAGGGGTGGATGCGGGGAGAGTGACCGGGGCCGTGTCCAAGTCCGGTCGGGAATCGGCCCGGGGAGCCGGCTGACGGGTCCGCGGGCGTGTGAGCCGGTGCGATGCGGGGAACCTTCTGGGCTTCCGCTGCGTTTCCGATTCGAGCACAGTGACATCACAGTGACAGGGTGTGGCGACAGGCGGGGTGCGGCTACCATGACCGGCACAAGGACGGACGGCGTAAGGGAGTCGTTCCCTGGGGCGGCGCCCGGCGGATCGCCGGGTCACGTGAGCAGGGGGCGTCCCACGCCGGGGCGAGGAGGGCGGGTGGCCATGGTGCAGAAGGCCAAGATCCTCCTGGTGGATGACCGGCCGGAGAATCTGCTGGCGCTGGAGGCCATTCTCTCCGCGCTCGATCAGACGCTGGTGCGGGCATCGTCAGGGGAGGAAGCGCTCAAAGCGCTGCTGACGGACGACTTCGCGGTCATTCTGCTGGATGTCCAGATGCCGGGGATGGACGGGTTCGAGACCGCCGCGCACATCAAGCGGCGGGAGCGCACCCGCGACATCCCGATTATTTTTCTCACGGCCATCAACCATGGCCCCCACCACACGTTCCGGGGGTACGCGGCGGGCGCGGTGGACTACATCTCCAAGCCGTTCGATCCCTGGGTGCTGCGCGCCAAGGTGTCGGTCTTCGTCGAGCTGTACATGAAGAACTGCACGCTGAAGGAGCAGGCCGAGCTGCTCAGACTTCAGCTGGCGGGGGCGGGCGAGGCGCGGGAGCCGGCCGGTCTGCTGGCCGAACTGTCCGCGCGGCTGGCGGCGGTTGAGGAGCAGGCGGAAGCGCTGTCGAAGCAGTTGGACGACGACGCGGCCGATGCCTCGGCCGTGGCGACCGCCGCCCATCTGGAGCGCAAACTGACCGGACTGCGCAGGGCGCTGGACGCGCTGGAGCCCGGGACGGGTGGCGGGACACCCC
Organism: Streptomyces paludis; assembly: GCF_003344965.1. Classification (NCBI taxonomy): domain Bacteria; kingdom Bacillati; phylum Actinomycetota; class Actinomycetes; order Kitasatosporales; family Streptomycetaceae; genus Streptomyces; species Streptomyces paludis. Next base: position 5,989,168 of record NZ_CP031194.1, read on the forward strand.
CGCTTCCCTCGTAGTCCACCGCCGCGCCCACCGCCGCCGCGTTCCCGCTTTCGGCGTGCTCGCGCGGTGGCGCCGGGCGGGCCGGTGGAGACCCGCCGGGCACCCGGCATGAAGCCGCGTCAGTTTCCCGTCGCGTCGCGGGCGACACGGACGGGTGAAGCGGTGGCACACGTGTCCCCAGCCGTTCACACCGGTAACCTCACCACCATGGCCTCACGTACGTCCGGCAATGGTTCCCAGGGCACGGAGGGCACCGCGAAGCCGCGGGCCGGCCGTACGACCGGCGGCGCCAAGGCGGCGCCCGCCAAGAAGACGGCGGCGAAGAAGCCGGCCCCCGCGAAGAAGGCCCCGGCCAGAAAGCCCCCCGCGAAGAAGGCCGCCGCCCGGCCGGCCCCCAAGCCCGCGCCGTCCCCCACAGGGGGCGTGTACCGGGTGGTACGCGCCGTATGGCTCGGCGCGGCGCACGGTGTGGGCGCGATGTTCCGCGGCATAGGGCGTGGCGCGAAGGGGCTCGACCCGGCACACCGCAAGGACGGGGTGGCTCTGCTGCTGCTCGGCCTCGCGCTCGTCGTCGCCGCCGGGACCTGGTCGAATCTTCAGGGCCCGGTCGGCGATCTGGTCGAGATGCTCATCACCGGAGCCTTCGGCCGGCTCGATCTGCTCGTGCCGATACTGCTGGGCGCCGTCGCCGTGCGGCTGATCCTCTACCCGCAGCGGCCCGACGCCAACGGCCGGGTCGTCATCGGTCTCTCGGCGCTGGTCGTCGGAGTGCTCGGGCTGGTGCACATCGCGTGCGGCTCCCCGGGGCGCGGCGAGGGCGCCGAGGCGATGCAGGACGCGGGCGGGCTGATTGGCTGGGCCGCCGCCATGCCACTGATTCTCGCCACGGGCGAGGTGCTTGCCGTACCGCTGCTTCTGCTGGTGACCGTGTTCGGGCTGCTCGTCGTCACGGCGACCCCCGTCAACGCCATTCCGCGGCGGCTGCGGCAGCTCGGAGTCAGGCTGGGCATCGTCGAATCCCCCTATGGACGGGGGCATTTCCACGATGACCGGTACGACGATCCGGCCGATCAGTACGACGATCGGTACGGCAATGATGACGAGCGCTACGACCAGCAGTGGCGCGAGGCGCTGCCCAGTGCCGGGCGCCGTCCATCAGCGCGCCGGGCCGCGCCCCCGGAGGAGTACGACGCCGACCGGGCCGAGGCCGCGGCGCTCGCCAAGCGGCGCCGGCCGCGCCGTCCGTCCGTACAGCCGTCGATGGAGCGGTCCATGGACGCCGTGGATGTGGCGGCGGCCGCCGCGGCGGCCCTCGACGGCGCCGTGCTCAACGGGATGCCGCCCTCGCCGATCGTCGCGGACCTCACCCAGGGCCTCTCCACGGACCGTACGCGCAAGCCCGGGCACGGGACGGGGGAGCGGCGGTCCGACCGGCTCCAGGAGGCGGACGAGAGCGCCGTGGAGCGCTCCGCGCCCGTCCCCACGGCGCGCGAGGCGCCCGCGCGGCCCGCGGGCGTACGCCCCGGGGTGTACGCCCCGGTCGCGGACCTGACGAAGCCCACGCCCACGGTGGACAAGCCGCTGCCGGCGCGGGCCGAACAGCTCCAGCTCAGCGGGGACATCACCTACTCGCTCCCGTCGCTGGACCTGCTGGAGCGCGGCGGCCCCGGCAAGACACGCAGCGCCGCCAACGACGCGGTGGTCGCCTCGCTCAGCAATGTCTTCCAGGAGTTCAAGGTCGACGCCGCCGTCACCGGCTTCACCCGGGGACCGACGGTGACGCGGTACGAGGTGGAGCTGGGGCCGGCCGTGAAGGTCGAGCGGATCACCGCCCTCACCAAGAACATCGCGTACGCCGTCGCCAGCCCCGACGTACGGATCATCTCCCCGATCCCCGGCAAGTCGGCGGTCGGCATCGAGATCCCCAACACCGACCGCGAGATGGTCAATCTCGGCGATGTGCTGCGGCTCGCGGACGCCGCCGAGGACGACCATCCGATGCTGGTCGCGCTCGGCAAGGACGTCGAGGGCGGCTACGAGATGGCCAATCTGGCGAAGATGCCGCATCTGCTCGTCGCGGGGGCGACCGGCTCGGGAAAGTCGTCGTGCATCAACTGCCTGATCACCTCGGTGATGATCCGGGCGACCCCGGACGACGTCCGGATGGTCCTCGTGGACCCCAAGCGGGTCGAGCTGACCGCGTACGAGGGCATCCCGCATCTGATCACCCCGATCATCACCAACCCCAAGCGGGCCGCCGAGGCGCTCCAGTGGGTGGTGCGCGAGATGGATCTGCGCTACGACGACCTGGCCGCGTACGGCTTCCGGCACATCGACGACTTCAACAAGGCGGTACGGGCCGGCAAGGTCAAGGTGCCGGAGGGCAGCGGGCGCGAGCTGTCGGCGTATCCGTATCTGCTGGTCATCGTGGACGAGCTGGCGGACCTGATGATGGTCGCGCCGCGTGACGTCGAGGACTCCATCGTCCGGATCACCCAGTTGGCCCGCGCCGCCGGTATCCATCTGGTGCTCGCCACCCAGCGCCCCTCGGTCGATGTCGTCACCGGTCTGATCAAGGCGAACGTGCCCTCGCGGCTGGCGTTCGCGACCTCCTCGCTGGCGGACAGCCGGGTCATCCTCGACCAGCCGGGCGCGGAGAAGCTGATCGGCAAGGGGGACGGGCTCTTCCTGCCGATGGGGGCGAACAAGCCGACCCGTATGCAGGGCGCGTTCGTCACGGAGGAGGAGATCTCGGCCGTCGTCCAGCACTGCAAGGATCAGATGGCGCCCGTCTTCCGGGACGACGTGGTGGTCGGCACGGCGAAGAAGAAGGAGATCGACGAGGACATCGGCGACGATCTCGATCTGCTCTGCCAGGCCGTCGAACTGGTGGTGTCCACCCAGTTCGGTTCGACCTCCATGCTCCAGCGGAAGCTGCGGGTCGGGTTCGCGAAGGCGGGCCGGCTGATGGACCTGATGGAGTCGCGGAACATCGTCGGCCCGAGCGAGGGCTCCAAGGCGCGTGACGTCCTGGTGAAGGCGGACGAGCTGGACGGGGTGCTCGCCATCATCCGCGGTGAGCCGCCGGTCTAGCACTGTCTACGGGACTGGCGCGACGCGCCGGGGCGGGACCCGGAGGGGGGAATCTCCGGGGTATTCGGAGGAACCCGTAGGGCAACCGTTTCCCTTGGCCGGACGTCAAGTTGGGAAAGGGGGGAAGATGGTGTTCCCACCCCATGCCATTCGGCCATTCCGATGGCGTACAAAGTACATCCGCCCGGTTGCCCCACCCTTTCGTACCACCCATAGACTGAGCGTCCAGCAGGTGGCTACACGCTCGAAAGGCGCCCCCGTGTCCATCGGCAAATCTCCCGACGGCAAGTCCTCAGACGGCCACGCTACCGAAGACCACGCTCCCGGCGGTGACTCCGCCGAGGCCACACCCCCCGAAGACGTACGGCCCTCGATCGGCCGGGCGCTTCAGCACGCGCGGATCGCCGCGCGTCTCACCGTCGACGAGATCAGCGGCTCCACCCGGGTGCGCGTCCCCATCGTGCACGCGATCGAACAGGACGACTTCACGCGCTCCGGCGGTGATGTCTACGCCCGCGGCCACATCCGTATGCTCGCCCGCGCGGTCGGGCTTGATCCCGCGCCCCTCATCGATCAGTTCGACGCCGAGCGCGGCGGGCGTCCCGCGCCGACGCCCGCGGCGCCGATGTTCGAGGCGGAACGGATTCGGCCGGAGCGGCGCCGGCCCAACTGGACCGCCGCGATGGTCGCGGCGATCGTCGCCGTGGTGGGCTTCGTCGGCTTCACCGCGTTCAACGGCGGGGACGCCGGGACCAAGGAGAAGCCGGTCGCCGAGGGCCCCAAGCCCGACCGGACCAGCACCCGGCCGACCCCGCCGAAAACGGCCGACCCCAAGCCCGAGCCGTCGGACAGCGCCATCGCGGCGGCCCCGCGCGACAAGGTCACGGTCAAGCTGTCGGCCATAGACGACAAGAGCTGGATCTCCGCGAAGGCGCACAACGGCAAACTGCTGTTCGACGGACTTCTCCTCAAGGGCGATTCGAAGACCTTTCAGGACGACGAACAGATCGATCTGATCCTCGGGAACGCGGGCGCGATCGAGCTGTATGTGAACGGCAAGAAGGTCGAGGACGAGTTCCAGCCCGGCCAGGTCGAGCGGCTCTCGTACACACAGGGCGATCCCGAAGCGGGCTGAGCAACCCTGCACGGTAAGGGCGGGGCCAGGACAAAGTAGTCTTGAGCCCATGCCCGAACGCCGTACCGTCGCCCTTGTCACTCTTGGCTGCGCCCGTAACGAGGTGGACTCGGAGGAGCTTGCAGGCCGCTTGGCAGCGGACGGCTGGGAGCTTGTCCAGGACGCCTCCGGGGCGGATGTCGCCGTCGTCAACACCTGCGGATTCGTCGAAGCCGCGAAGAAGGACTCCGTCGACGCCCTGCTGGAAGCCAACGATCTGAAGGATCAAGGCAGAACGCAGGCCGTCGTCGCCGTCGGCTGCATGGCCGAGCGCTACGGCAAGGAGCTGGCCGAGGCGCTGCCCGAGGCGGACGGGGTGCTCGGCTTCGACGACTACGCCGATATCTCCGACCGGCTCCAGACCATCCTCAACGGCGGCATCCACGCCTCGCACACCCCGCGCGACCGGCGCAAACTGCTGCCGCTCAGCCCGGTCGAGCGGCAGGGCGCCGATGTGGCGCTGCCCGGTCACGCGCAGACCGCCGCCGAGCCGGCCCCCGACCCGGCCGCCGCGCCCGCGGACCTGCCGGACGGGGTCGCACCGGCCTCCGGTCCGCGCGCGCCCCTGCGGCGGCGGCTCGACACCAGCCCCGTCGCCTCCGTGAAGCTGGCCTCCGGCTGCGACCGGCGCTGCTCCTTCTGCGCCATCCCGTCCTTCCGCGGGTCCTTCATCTCCCGGCGCCCCTCCGATGTGCTCGGCGAGACGCGCTGGCTGGCCGAGCAGGGCGTCAAGGAGGTCATGCTCGTCTCCGAGAACAACACGTCGTACGGCAAGGACCTCGGTGACATCCGGCTGCTGGAGACCCTGCTGCCGGAGCTGGCCGACGTCGACGGGATCGAGCGGATCCGGGTCAGCTACCTCCAGCCCGCCGAGATGCGGCCCGGGCTGATCGATGTGCTGACCTCCACGCCCAAGATCGCGCCGTACTTCGATCTGTCCTTCCAGCATTCGGCCCCGGGCGTCCTGCGCGCGATGCGCAGATTCGGGGACACCGACCGCTTCCTGGAGCTGCTGGAGACCATCCGGGGCAAGGCCCCGCAGGCCGGGGTGCGCTCCAACTTCATCGTCGGCTTCCCCGGCGAGAGCGAGGCCGACTTCGCCGAGCTGGAGCGCTTCCTCACCGGCGCGCGGCTCGACGCCATCGGGGTCTTCGGCTACTCGGACGAGGACGGTACGGAAGCCGCGACGTACGACGGCAAGCTGGACGCGGATGTCGTCTCCGAGCGGCTGGCGCACCTGTCGCGGCTGGCCGAGGAGCTGACGGCGCAGCGGGCCGAGGAGCGGCTCGGTGAGAGCCTGGAGGTGCTCGTCGAGTCCGTCGAGCCGGAGGGCGCCGACGGCGAGGCGGCGGTGGGCCGGGCCGCGCACCAGGCGCCCGAGACCGACGGCCAGGTGATCTTCACCTCGCGTGAGGGACTGCGTCCCGGACTTATGGTCGGGGCGAAGGTGATCGGCACCGAGGGCGTGGACCTGGTGGCCGAGTGCTACGAGCTTCCGGGGGACGTCTCCCGGACCCCGGGCGAGGAGGCGGCCAGATGACCGGAGTCCCGGCGTCCGCGGCGGGCGGCACCGGAGCGACACCGGTGACGGGTGGTACCGGAGGTACGTCCGGGCCCGGCGGGAAACCGGGAAGCGGTACCGGCGCCTCCGGTGGTGCGGGTGCCGGCGGCAAGCTGGGAGCGGCCGTGGTCAATCAGGCCAGTCTGTGGAACATCGCCAATATCCTCACCATGGTGCGGCTGGTGCTCGTGCCCGGATTCGTGTTCCTGCTGCTCCAGGACGGCGGTTACGACCCCGTCTGGCGGGCCTGGGCCTGGGCCGCGTTCGCCGTCGCCATGATCACGGACGTCTTCGACGGCCATCTGGCCCGTACGTACAACCTGGTCACCGACTTCGGCAAGATCGCCGACCCGATCGCGGACAAGGCGATCATGGGCGCGGCGCTGATCTGTCTGTCCGCGCTCGGCGATCTGCCGTGGTGGGTGACGGGGGTCATCCTTTTCCGTGAACTGGGCATCACGCTGTTGCGGTTCTGGGTGATCAGACACGGAGTGATCCCGGCCAGCCGCGGCGGCAAGATGAAGACGCTGGCGCAGGGGGTGGCCGTGGGGATGTACGTACTCGCGCTGACCGGGCCGCTGGCGACGCTGCGGTTCTGGGTGATGACGGTGGCCGTCGTGCTGACGGTCGCCACGGGGCTGGACTATGTGCGCCAGGCGGTCGTGCTGCGGCGTCAGGGCCTGGCGGCGGAGCGTGCCGAGGCGGAGTCCGGGCGGTGAGCAGCGGGGCGGGGGCGCCGGCCGGCGGCGGCACGGCCGCGGCGGTGCTGGAGGCGCTGGTGGCGCGGGGCGCGACGCTGGCCGTCGCGGAGTCCCTGACCGGCGGGCTGGTCGCCGCGGAGCTGACGTCCGTACCCGGTGCCTCCCGGGCCTTCCGCGGGTCCGTCACCGCGTACGCGACGGACCTCAAGCGGGACGTTCTGGGCGTCGACGGGCCCCTTCTGGAGGAGCGCGGCGCGGTGGATCCCGAGGTCGCGCGGCAGCTGGCGGCCGGGGTGCGCCGGGTGCTGGGGGCGACCTGGGGCGCGGCGACCACCGGGGTGGCGGGCCCCGATCCGCAGGACGGGCAGCCGGTCGGCACCGTGTATGTGGCGATTGCCGGACCGGAAGGTGTGGGGAAAGTGGCCGCGCTGCGGTTGAACGGCGACCGGGCGGACATCCGTAAAGAGAGTGTACGGAGCGTGCTCGGGCTACTCCTCAGCGAACTGTCCGGGAACGGGCGGGCACAGGATACGGAACAGAACGGGGGGAATTGATGTTTGCAGCCCTGAGTGAACACGACATCGCTCCCCGCACGGCCGCAGCGCAAGGCGGTACGGTGGGGCGTGAAGGATGCGGCTACGCGGTCCGAGGAGGGAGCCACCGATGATTCTGCTCCGTCGCCTGCTGGGTGACGTGCTGCGTCGGCAGCGCCAGCGCCAGGGCCGTACTCTGCGCGAAGTCTCCTCGTCCGCCCGAGTCTCGCTCGGCTATCTCTCCGAGGTGGAGCGGGGGCAGAAGGAGGCATCCTCCGAGCTGCTCTCCGCGATCTGCGACGCGCTTGACGTACGGATGTCCGAGCTCATGCGTGAAGTGAGCGACGAACTGTCGTTGGCGGAGCTGGCCGCGTCGGCGGCGGCGAACGAGCCGCTGTCTGCGCCAGTACGCCCCATGCTCAACTCTGTCTCTGTGACGTCGGTGGCCGGAGTGCCGACGGAGCGGGTGACGATCAAGGCGCCCGCCGAAGCGGTGGACGTCGTCGCCGCCTGACGGCGATCAGGACGATCAGGGGCCCCGACCGGTATGCGTACCGGCCGGGGCTTTGTCGTACCCGTTCCCCTCGCAGTTCCGTTCCCCGGTCCCCGTTCCCCGCTCCCCGTTCCCGTCTTGCCGTCGTTCTCGGGGAGACCGTTTTATGGCATTTGTGCCATGGTGGGAGCAGAGAACGGACGTCAGTGCATATCGGTACGGAAGTGGAGGATCCTGCATGTCTGTCGTGAGGAGTTCCCTGTCCGAGGAGAATCTGAAGCTGGTCGGTGAGGCGCTCCAGGGCGCGCTGGTCGATCTGGTGGATCTCTCGCTGGTCGCCAAACAGGTGCACTGGAATATCGTCGGACCGCGCTTCCGGTCCGTGCACCTTCAGTTGGACGAGGTCGTGGCCACGGCGCGACAGCATTCGGACACGGTCGCGGAGCGGGCGTCGGCGATCGGGGTGACACCGGACGGGCGGGCCGCGACGGTGGCGGGGACGAGCGCGATCGGGCCCGTGCCCAACGGGTGGATCAAGGACACGGACGCCGTACGGCTGCTGGTGGACGCGCTGGGGGCGGTGTCGGCGCGGATGCGGGAGCGTATCGAGGTCACGGACGAGCCGGATCCGGTGACGCAGGACGTGCTGATTCAGGTGGCCGCCGACCTGGAGAAGCACGCGTGGATGTTCCAGGCGGAGAGTGCGTGACCGGCACGCGCCGGAGTGTGCCTCCGATGCGCCCTCGCGGCGGGTGATCGGGCGGGACTAGGGTCTTTCGTTTGGATCAGGCCGGATCAGGGAGCGGGGTCCGGTGCCGTGGATCGCAAGGCGGAGGAGGGAGGCGACGCGGAGCGTCGCCGACTGACGACAACGCGGCGAGGCGCGGTGCCGGGGCACGCGAGCCCGGCATGATCCAAACGAGAGGCCCTAGGGTCGGCCGGAGGCGGCAGCCGAGGAGGCAGCCGAGGAGGCAGCCATGGAACGGCGATGGACGCTTCTGCCGGCGGTGGCACTCGGTGGGGTGTGGTGGTGGGCGGTGCTGCGGCTCGCGCTGGAGCCCGAGCGGACCGGACTGGTGGAGGGGGCGGTGGCGGCGGGGGGCTGGGGACTCAGCCTGCTGCCCGTCCATGTCGCCGCGTCACGGCGGCGGAGGGCGGGGCGGATTGCCGAGCGGGCTCCGGAGCACGCTCCGGGGGCGGCGGGTGCCGGAACGGTGGCGGGGCCGCTGCCGGGACGGGCGGTGGGCCGGGAGACGGGCCGGGAGGCGCCGCCGGCGAGCCGTCAGCAGAGGGGGCCCGACTGGCAGGAGGGACACCAGTAGGTGGGGCGTCCCTCCTGGTCCGCCGTACGGACAGGGGCGCCGCAGCGCGGGCAGGGACGGCCGCCGCGACCGTACACGGAGAGCCGCCGGGCGGCGCCGGGCCGGTCCCGGTTGGCTTCCAGCAGTCTCTTCGCCGCCGTCACCAGGCGCTCGGGTGACGGGAGTTGACCGATCGGAAGCCAGGGCGTCGCCCGGACGGCGAAGCAGGTCTCCGACTTGAAGACATTGCCGATGCCGGCGAGGTTGCGCTGGTCGAGCAGGGCCGGCCCGAGCGGCCGGGCCGGATCGGCCAGCAGATTGCGCAGGGCAGTGGCCGGGTCCCAGTCGGGGCCCAGCAGATCGGGACCGAGATGGCCTACCACCCGCTCCTCGTCGCGGGTGCGCAGCAGTTCGAGGACGGGCAGGCGGTAGCCGATCGCCGTGCGCTCGGCCGTGGCGAGGACGGCCCGGATCTGGTACGCCGGGCCGCCGCGCCAGCGCTCGTCGCGCCCGTACACCTTCCAGGCGCCGTCCATCCGCAGATGGGAGTGGAGGGTGAGACCGCCCTCCAGGCGGGTGAGGAGATGCTTGCCGCGCGGGACCACTTCCAGAACGGTCAGGCCGGTGAGATCGGCGGTCGCGAACCGGGGCACCCGCAGCTCCGCCCGCGTGAGCGGCTGCCCGGCGAGGGCGGCGTGCAGGCGCTGGGCGGTATGGAGGACGGTGTCTCCTTCGGGCACGTCTTCCATGATGCGGTACGGAGGGCGGCGTGGGCGGAAAGGGCCGTCGCGTCCCGGCGCACGGGTCTCAGGGGCGCAGGCGCAGCCCCCTGGGGGTCGCGTGGAAGCCCGCCGCTTCGAGCGCACGTCCCAGCGGGGCGGTCAGGGCGGGCAGGCCGTTGGCCCGCTCCACGGTGACGGCTCCGAGGGCGCCCGCGCGCGCCGCTCCGGCCAGGGCCTCCGTCGCGGCGCGCAGCGCGGGGTCCTCCGGGTCCGCGGGCCAGGCGAGCAGGGTCCGGCCGCCGCGCTCCATGTACAGCGTCAGCTCACCGTCGACCAGGACGACGAGCGACCCCGCCTTGCGGCCCGGCTTGTGCCCGGCGCCGGCCGGGGGATCCGGCCAGGGGAGCGCCGCGCCGTACGCGTTGGCCGGGTCGGCGGCGGCCATGACCACGGCGTCCGGCGCGGGCCGCGCCACGGCGCGGTCGTGGGCCGTCGCGGCGGCGCGCAGCCGGTCGACCGCGCCGTCCATCGCGAACTGGGCGGCGCCCAGGCCCTCGACGACATAGCCGCGGCGGGCCTGTCCGCTGTCCTCGAACGCCGACAGCACCCGGTAGACCGAGGAGAAACCGCCCGCCACGCCCTCGGCCGCGACGGCGCCCCGGGTCACCACGCCGTGCCGGTCCAGAAGGGTGCGGGCCAGCGCGTGGGCCCGGTGGGTGGGGTCGGGCTCCGGCGCGGGGAGCAGCGACCAGCGGCCGCTGACGGTGGGCGGCCCCGAGCGGGAGGCGGGCCGGGCGGGGGCCGCCCCCGTGCCGTACCGCCCGCGCGGCACCGCGCGCCGGGTCCGGTGGGCCGTGGCGCCCGCCGTACGGCCGGAGCCGAGGAGGGAGCGCAGCGGGGCCAGGGTGTCGTTGGTGAGCCGACCGGACCAGGCGAGGTCCCAGAGGGCGTCGGCGAGCTGCGGGTCCGTCGCGTCCGGGTGGGTGGTGGCGCGGACCTGGTCTGCGATCTGCCGGAAGAACAGCCCGTACCCGCCCGAGAGCGTGGTCAGTACGGATGCGTGGAGCGCGGTCTGCTCCAGGGGGCGTGCGGGGGCGAGCAGCAGGGGCGCGGCGTCGGCGGGACAGAGCGACACCCAGCCGTCCTTGCCGGGCAGGGAGCCCGCTCCGGCCCACAGCACCTCGCCGGTGGTGGTCAGCTCGTCGAGCAGGGCGGGGGTGTAGCCGGAGACACGGGACGGCAGGATCAGCTTCTCCAGCGCGGAGGCGGGGACGGGCGCGCCCTGCAACTGCTCGACCGCGCGCGCGAGTCCGTCGATGCCCCGCAGGCTGTCGCCGCTCAGATGCTGCCACCGCGGCAGGAAGGTGGCGAGCGCGGCGGGCGGCACCGGCTCCAGCTCCTGGCGCAGCGCGGCCAGGGAACGGCGGCGCAGCCGGCGCAGCACGGTGGCGTCGCACCACTCCTGGCCGATGCCGGAGGGGTGGAACTCGCCCTGGACGACCCGGCCGCTCGCGGCGAGACGCTGGAGGGCGCCGTCCGTGACCGCGGTGCCGAGGCCGAAGCGCCCGGCGGCGGCTGAGGAGGTGAACGGACCGTGGGTCCGGGCATAGCGGGCGAGGAGGTCGCCCAGCGGGTCCTTGAGCGGTTCGGTGAAGGCTTCGGGCACACCGACCGGCAGCGCCGTGCCGAGCGCGTCGCGCAGCCGGCCCGCGTCCTCGATGGCGGCCCAGTGCGCGGTCCCGCCGATCCGTACCCGGATGGCGCGGCGGGCCGAGGCGAGCTCCTCGGCCCAGGAAGGGTCCGCGCCGCGCTCGGCCAGCTCCTCGTCGGTGAGCGGGCCCAGGATCCGGAGCAGATCGGCGACGCCTTCCGGGTCCTTGACGCGCCGGTCCTCGGTGCGCCACCGCAACTCGCGCTCCAGCTCGGCGAGTACGTCCGGGTCGAGCAGCTCCCGCAGCTCGGCCTGGCCCAGCAGCTCGGCCAGCAGCCGCGAGTCCAGCGACAGCGCGGCCGCCCGGCGCTCCGCGAGGGGCGAGTCCCCCTCGTACAGAAACTGGGCGACATAGCCGAAGAGCAGGGAGCGGGCGAAGGGGGAGGGCTCCGCCGTGGTGACCTCGATCAGCCGGACCCTGCGGGACTCGATGTCGCCCATCAGCTCGCTGAGTCCGGGGACGTCGAAGACGTCCTGGAGGCATTCGCGCACCGCCTCCAGCACGATGGGGAACGAGCCGAACTCGCTCGCCACCTGAAGGAGCTGGGCGGCGCGCTGGCGCTGCTGCCAGAGCGGGGTGCGCTTGCCGGGGCTGCGGCGCGGCAGCAGCAGGGCCCGCGCGGCGCACTCCCGGAACCGGGAGGCGAACAGCGCCGAGCCGCCCACCTGTTCGGTGACGATCCCCCGGATGTCGCCCGCGTCGAACGCGACATCCGCGGCGCCGAGGGGCGCCTGCTCGCTGACGAAGGCCGGTCCGGCCCCGTCCGGCCCGTCGCCGAGCAGGTCGAGGCCCATCGGATCGGCGTCCGGGAGGCGCAGCACGATGCCGTCGTCGGCGTGCATGACCTGCGCGTCCATGCCGTACCGCGCGGAGAGCCGGGCGCCGAGGGCCAGCGCCCAGGGCGCGTGGACCTGGGCCCCGAAGGGGGAGTGGATCACCACCCGCCAGTCGCCCAGCTCGTCGCGGAACCGCTCGACCAGGATCGTCCTGTCGTCGGGGATGTGTCCGCAGGCACGGCGCTGCTCGTCGAGGTAGGCGAGCAGATTGCCGGCGGCCAGTGTGTCCAGCCCGGCGGCCGTCAGACGCGGCCGGGCGTCCTCCTCGGTGAGGGAGCCGACCTCGCGCAGGAACGCGCCCACGGCCCGGCCCAGCTCCAGCGGGCGGCCCAGCTGGTCGCCCTTCCAGAAGGGCAGCCGGCCGGGGACGCCGGGGGCGGGGGAGACCAGGACCCGGTCGCGGGTGATGTCCTCGATCCGCCAGGACGACGTACCGAGCGTGAAGACATCGCCGACCCGCGACTCGTAGACCATCTCCTCGTCCAGCTCGCCGACCCGGCCGCCGCCCTTCTTGGGGTCGGCCCCGACGAGGAAGACACCGAAGAGACCGCGGTCGGGGATGGTGCCGCCCGAGGTGACGGCGAGGCGCTGGGCTCCCGGCCGGCCCGTGACCGTACCGGTGACGCGGTCCCACACCACGCGGGGCCGCAGCTCGGCGAAGGCGTCGGAGGGATAGCGCCCGGCGAGCATGTCCAGCACGGCGGTGAACGCCGACTCGGGCAGCGCGGCGAACGGGGCGGCGCGGCGGACCAGGGCCAGCAGGTCGTCGGCCTGCCGGGTGTCCAGTGCGACCAGCGCGACGAGCTGCTGGGCCAGCACGTCCAGCGGGTTGGCCGGCACGCGGAGCGCCTCGATGGCTCCGGCCCGCATACGTTCGGTGACCACGGCGGCCTGCACCAGATCGCCGCGATACTTCGGGAAGACCACTCCGGTGGAGACCGCGCCCACCTGGTGGCCCGCGCGGCCGACCCGCTGGAGGCCCGAGGCGACCGAGGGCGGCGACTCGACCTGGACGACGAGATCCACCGCGCCCATGTCGATGCCCAGCTCCAGACTGGAGGTGGCCACGACGGCGGGCAGCCGGCCGGCCTTGAGGTCCTCCTCGACCTGGGCGCGCTGCTCCTTGGAGACCGAGCCGTGGTGCGCGCGGGCGAGCAGGGCGGGCGCGCCCCGGGCCGCACCCGACTGGGCCATGAGCTGGGCGGGGGAGTGCTCCTCGGGCATCGTCTCGCCGGTCGCCCGTTCGTACGCGATCTCGTTGAGCCGGTTGCACAGGCGCTCGGCCAGCCGGCGGGAGTTGGCGAAGACGATCGTGGAGCGGTGTGCCTGGACGAGATCGGCGATCCGCTCCTCCACATGCGGCCAGATCGACGGCTTCTCCGCGCGCTCCGGGTCCGCCGCCCGGTCCGGCGCGGGGGAGCCGCCCAGCTCGCCCAGGTCTTCGACCGGGACGACCACGGAGAGGTCGAACTCCTTCCCGGAGGGGGGCTGGACGATCTCCACCCGGCGCTGCGGCGACAGATAGCGGGCCACCTCCTCCACCGGCCGCACCGTCGCCGACAGTCCGATCCGGCGGGCCGGGCGCGGCAGCAGCTCGTCCAGCCGCTCCAGGGACAGCGCGAGATGCGCGCCGCGCTTCGTCCCCGCCACCGCGTGCACCTCGTCCAGGATCACCGTCTCGATGCCGGCGAGCGCGTCCCTGGCGGCGGACGTGAGCATCAGGAACAGCGACTCGGGCGTGGTGATCAGGATGTCGGGCGGCCGGATGGCGAGGGAGCGCCGCTCGGCTGCCGGGGTGTCGCCCGAGCGGATCCCCACCCGCACCTCCGGCTCGGGCAGTCCGCGCCGCGCGGACTCCTGCCGGATGCCGGTGAGCGGGCTGCGCAGATTGCGCTCCACATCGACGGCGAGTGCCTTGAGCGGTGATACGTACAGCACCCGGCAGCGCTTCTTCGGCTCGGCGGGCGGCGGCGAGGAGGCGAGCCGGTCCAGGGCGGCGAGAAAGGCGGCCAGTGTCTTTCCCGAGCCGGTCGGGGCGACCACCAGCACGTCGGAGCCCTCCGCGATGGCACGCCAGGCTCCCTCCTGCGCCGCCGTGGGCGCGGGGAAGGCCCCCGTGAACCAGCCACGGGTCGCGGGGGAGAAGGAGTCGAGCGCGGAGCGTGCCATGTCCCCCATCGTGCACCCGACCACTGACAATCGCCCGGACCTGGGGAAACGGGCCGCCGGCGGGGGTACGGGGCGGTCTCCCGGCCGGGGCGGGGCCCGCCGCGGACCCGGGGGCGGATCTTGTGGGGGACGGCGCAGAATGAGGGCATGGCACGGCGGGAGCAGGCACGGCACTGGCGCTACTCGGAGCTGCCCGGGGTCGATCTGCTGCGGGCGCGCTACATCGACAAGACGTTTCTGCCGCACACGCACGAGACCTTCGTCATCGCCGCGGTCACGCACGGGGTCGATGTCTTCCAGCACAGCCAGGGAAAGCAGTACGCGGGCCCCGGCGCGCTCGCGCTGATCAACCCCGACACCCCGCACACCGGCCATGCGCAGGACGCGGAGGGCTGGCGGTACGGGGCGGTCTACCCGGCGGCCGAGGTGGTCGCGGCGATCGCCGCCGAGACCACGACGCTCCGCGGCACGCCCGGTTTCGCGGCCCCCGTGGTGGAGGACCGGTACGCGACCCATCTCGTGCACCAGGTGCTGCGCGCCGCCGAGGAGGGCAACGCCCTCGCCGCGGACACCCTCCTGCGGGTCGCGGTGACCCGGCTGCTGCGGACGAACGGCGGCACGCTCCGGCAGCGGCGTCCGGCGACCGGTGCCGGGGCCCGGCACGCGGCACGCGCGCGTGCCGTGCTGGAGGCGCGCATGGCGGACCCGCCGTCCCTGGAGCGGCTCGCCGCCGAACTCGGGACCGGCCCCTTCGCCCTGCTGCGCGCGTTCAAGGACGCCTACGGCCTGCCGCCGCACAGCTGGCTCACCGACGCGCGCGTACGCCGCGCCCGCCGGCTCCTGGAGGCCGGTACGACCCCGGCCGAGGCGGCCGTGACCGTCGGGTTCACCGACCAGCCCCATCTCAACCGGCACTTCACCCGGATCGTCGGGGTCCCGCCCGGGGCGTACCGCAAGGAGCGGCTGGGGCTCACGGGCTGAGCACGGGCTGAGCGCAAGAACGTACAAGACGGGGCCGCCCGCGCCCCGTACCGTCCGACGGGTGGCAGAACAGACAACGTCCGCTTCGGCGGACATACCGGAAGACGGTCCTCGCGCGAGCGCGCCCGGATCCCCGCCCGCACCGGCGGGCAAGCCCGACTCCGCCGTCGTACGCGACGCGCTGGGGGTCGGTATCGCCGTCGGGCTCTCCGGCTTCGCCTTCGGGGTCACCTCGGCCGGCGCCGGCCTCTCCGTGGGGCAGACCTGCGCGCTCAGCCTGCTGGTCTTCACGGGAGCCTCGCAGTTCGCGCTCGTCGGCGCGCTCGCCGCGGGCGGCAATCCGCTCACCGCCGCCGCCGGAGCGTTCTTCCTGGGCGTGCGCAACGCGTTCTACGGGCTGCGGCTGTCCCAGCTGCTGCGGCTGCCGGGGCCGGTGCGCCCGCTGGCCGCCCAGTGGGTGATCGACGAGACCACGGCCGTCGCGCTCGCGCAGCCCTCGCGGCGCGCCGCCCGGATCGGCTTCACGGTCACCGGGCTCACGCTCTACACGCTCTGGAACCTCAGCACCCTCGCCGGGGCCCTCGGCGCGGAGGCGCTCGGCGACACCGCCGCGTGGGGGCTCGACGCGGCGGGGCCCGCGGTCTTCCTCGCCCTGCTCGCGCCCATGCTCCGTACGGCCACGGAACGGACGGTCGCGGGCCTCGCGGTCGTCCTGGGACTCGGCTTCCTGCCGGTGCTGCCCGCCGGGGTGCCGGTGCTCGTCGCTGCCCTGGCGGCGCCCGCCGTCCTCTGGTACGAGGGCCGACGGCGCACAACGAGCGGAAAGGGAACGGACCGTTGACCATCTGGATCGCCATCGGCGCGACCGCGGTCGGCTGCTATCTCGTCAAGCTGCTGGGTCTGCTCGTCCCCGCGGCGGCGCTGGAGCGCCCGCTCGTCCAGCGGCTGTCGGCGCTGCTGCCCGTCGCGCTGCTCGCCGCACTGACCGCGCAGCAGACCTTCAGCGACCAGGGGGCGCTGGCGCTGGACGCCCGGGGGGCCGGGCTCGCGGCGGCGGCCCTCGCGCTGGTCCTGCGCGCCCCCTTCCTGGTGGTCGTGGGGGCGGCCGTGGTGGCCACCGCGGGCGTCCGGGCGCTCGGCGGCTGACCCGGGCCGGCGGCCGACGGATCAGCCGATGTGCCGGCCGTACGCCCGCAGGGTCCGCAGGGCCTCGATGGTCACGATCGGCCGCGACTCCCGCACGGGGCCCGGCGCCCACGCGCGCCGGGTCACCGGCCAGCCGCCGTCCTCCGCCTGCCGCCCGGCGAGGAAGTCCAGCGACCGCGCCATCTCCCCGTCCGTGAACCAGTGGCGGGCCAGGGACTCGGGCACGCGCGCGTAGTCGTGCGGGAAGTGGTGCTCGCCCGGCGCGTACCCCGGGGGCACGCGGTACGCCGACCGGTCCCGCGGATCGAGTACGGCCAGCCTCCGCTTCCGTACCAGCCGGCCGAGCCGGTCCGCCGCCGCCTCGGCCCGCGCGCGGTCGGGGACGCCGTCCAGGAAGGCGACCGCGGCTTCCACTTCGTACGGGTGCGTTTCCTCCAGCGCTTCGACGGCGGCCCAGCAGAAGTCGGTGGCGCGGAACAGCCAGGCGTGCCAGACATCGTTGCGGCGCAGCAGCCCGACCACCGGCCCGGTCGCCAGCAGGGAGCTTCGCGCGCCGTCGGCGACCGGGAGGAAGGGCGCGTGCGGAAAGCCGCTCAGTGAGGGATGGACGGCGGGCAGCGCGCCCTCGGGGGTCGACACCGCGGTGAGATACCGGCAGATCAGCTCGGCCCGCGGCCCGTCGCAGCGGCCGATGGAGTCGAGGACGCGCAGCGCGTGCGCCGTGTGCAGCGGCTGGCTGACGGGGCCGCGCAGATCGGGTTCGAGCCCGTGCCCGTACCCGCCGTCCTCCTCGCGGTACGCGGTGAGCGCCGCCTCGACCGCTTCTCTGCCACGGCCGGAGCCCTTGTCCCGGTCGAGGAAGTGGTACGCGAACCGCCGCTGTTCGAGGACGCGCGCCGTCAGCCAGATGAACCGCTCGGCGCGGGCGAGGGGGGACGCGGGGGATCCTGCGGTGCCAGCCATGGTCCGACCGTAGGCCGCGGCGGCCGGGGAACGAGGGGGTACGGGCCGGGCGGCACTCTCAGGGGCGCGATACTGAGGGCATGCGGTTGACGATTTTCTGGGAGCGGATGGCGGACCACTTCGGCGCCGCCTATGCCGACTCCTTCGCCCGTGACCATGTGATGGCCGAACTGGGCGGCCGTACGGTGCACCAGGCGCTCGACTCCGGCTGGGAGGCCAAGGACGTCTGGCGCGCGGTCTGCACGGCCATGGGGATTCCGGCTGAGAAACGCTGACATGCGCGCGGCGGTCCGGTCCGTCCGGGGCGGAGCGGTGTCACAGCCGTAGGCCAGACTGGATCCGTGGCACCGACTGACGACACCGCACCGGGCGGGCAACCGCCGATTCCCTCGCCGAGTTCTCCCGCTTCTCCGGCTTCTCCCGTGGTCGCACGACAGGCCACGTCGCCCGGGTCGCCGGCGGCGGAGCCGTGCCCACCGGAGCCGTCCCCACCGGAAGGTTCCGGGGGGCACGGCGGGACCGGTAGCGACGGCGGTCACGGCCGGATGCCCGGGTGGCTGCCGCGCGCCATGGTCCTCGCGCTGGCGCTCCTCGGCTGCTTCCAGCTGGGCAGCTGGGCGTTCCACCAGCTGGTCGGGCTGCTGATCAATGTGCTGATCGCCTTCTTCCTGGCGCTGGCGGTCGAGCCCGCCGTCGGCCGGATGGCGGACCGCGGTATCCGGCGGGGGCTCGCCACGTTCCTCGTCTTCTTCGCGGTGCTGATCGCGAGCACCGGCTTTGTCGTGATGCTGGGCTCAATGCTGGCCGGTCAGATCATCGACATCGTCGATTCCTTCCCCCAGTACCTCGACTCGGTGATCAACTGGATCAACCAGACCTTCCACACGGAGCTGTCCAGGGTCGCCGTCCAGGACAGCCTGCTCCACTCCGACTGGCTCCAGAAGTACGTGCAGAACAGCGCGACCGGGGTCCTCGACGTCTCCACGACGCTCCTGGGCGGGCTGTTCCGGCTGCTGACGATCTTCCTGTTCTCGTTCTACTTCGCGGCGGACGGGCCCCGGCTGCGGCGCGCGCTCTGCTCCGTGCTCCCGCCGGCCAGACAGGCCGAGGTGCTGCGCGCCTGGGAGATCGCCGTCGCCAAGACGGGCGGCTATCTCTACTCACGGGGGCTGATGGCGCTTGTCTCCGGTGTGGCGCACTACATCATGCTGGAGTTCCTGGACGTGCCGTACGCGCCCGCGCTGGCGGTGTGGGTGGGGCTCGTCTCCCAGTTCATCCCGACCATCGGCACCTATCTCGCCGGCGCCCTGCCGATGCTGATCGCCTTCACCGTGGATCCCTGGTACGCGCTGTGGGTGCTCGGATTCGTCGTGATCTACCAGCAGTTCGAGAACTACATGCTCCAGCCGAAGCTCACCGCCAGGACCGTCGACATCCATCCGGCCGTGGCCTTCGGCTCGGTCATCGCGGGGACGGCGCTGCTGGGCGCGGTCGGCGCGCTGATCGCGATTCCGGCCGTCGCGACCTTGCAGGCGTTCCTCGGGGCGTATGTGAAGCGGTACGACGTGATGGACGAGCCCCGGGTGCGGGGCGGGGGCCGCGGGGGCGGCCGGCGCGGTCCGTTCGCGGCGCGGCTGCGGCAGACGCTGCGCCGCGAGCGCGCTTGACAGTAAAATCGAACATCCATTCTGATGGAGGCGGGCGGTGTTTCCCCGAGCCGGTGGGTGCGGCGTGTGATGGCGTGTCCGGTGGCACCGGACCGGCCGAGTTTTCCACAGGCCGGGAGGGCGTCGGGGCCCATTGTCAGTGGCAGGGGATAGCGTCGTTGACGTGAAGCGATCGACTCAAGCAAATCGGGTGGAACCCATGGCAGGAACCGACCGCGAGAAGGCGCTGGACGCCGCTCTCGCACAGATTGAACGGCAATTCGGGAAGGGCGCGGTGATGCGCCTCGGTGACCGGCCGAACGAGCCCATCGAGGTCATCCCCACCGGATCGACCGCGCTCGACGTCGCGCTCGGCGTCGGGGGCCTGCCGCGCGGCCGAGTGGTCGAGGTCTACGGACCGGAGTCCTCCGGCAAGACGACGCTGACGCTGCACGCGGTGGCGAACGCGCAGCGGCTCGGCGGTTCGGTGGCCTTCGTGGACGCCGAACACGCCCTCGACCCCGAGTACGCGAAGAAGCTCGGCGTCGACATCGACAACCTCCTCCTGTCCCAGCCGGACAACGGCGAGCAGGCGCTCGAAATCGTGGACATGCTGGTCCGCTCCGGCGCGCTCGACCTCATCGTCATCGACTCCGTCGCGGCCCTGGTGCCGCGCGCGGAGATCGAGGGCGAGATGGGCGACTCGCACGTCGGCCTCCAGGCGCGGCTGATGAGCCAGGCGCTCCGGAAGATCACCAGCGCGCTCAACCAGTCCAAGACCACCGCGATCTTCATCAACCAGCTCCGCGAGAAGATCGGCGTCATGTTCGGCTCGCCGGAGACCACGACCGGTGGCCGGGCGCTCAAGTTCTACGCCTCGGTGCGCCTGGACATCCGCCGTATCGAGACGCTGAAGGACGGCACCGACGCCGTCGGCAACCGCACCCGCGTCAAGGTCGTCAAGAACAAGGTCGCGCCGCCCTTCAAGCAGGCCGAGTTCGACATCCTCTACGGCCAGGGCATCAGCCGCGAGGGCGGGCTGATCGACATGGGCGTGGAGCACGGCTTCGTCCGCAAGGCGGGCGCCTGGTACACGTACGAGGGCGACCAGCTCGGCCAGGGCAAGGAGAACTCCCGCAACTTCCTCAAGGACAACCCCGATCTCGCCAACGAGATCGAGAAGAAGATCCTGGACAAGCTGGGCATCGGTGTACGGCCGGACGCGCAGACCGTCGAGGCCGGGGCCGCCCCCGCGGCAGGCGCGCCCGCCCCGGCCGCCGACGCGGCGAAGACGGTGCCCGCTCCCGCTGCCAAGGCCAAGTCGGCCAAGGCGGCGACGGCCAAGAGTTAAGTCCGGACCGTGCCTTATGCGAAGAGGCGGCGGACGGAAGGGCCGGACGGCGGCTCCGACTCGTCGAGGGCCGGGCAGGAGCCGTCGTCCCAGGATCCGGCGGAGCGGGCGCGGGCGATCTGTCTGCGCCTGCTCACCGGTACCCCGCGCACCCGCGGACAACTGGCGGACGCGCTGAGAAAGCGGGAGATCCCCGAGGACACCGCGGAAGAGGTACTCTCCCGCTTCGAGGACGTGGGACTGATCAACGACGCGGCGTTCGCGGACGCCTGGGTGGAGTCCCGGCACCACGGCCGGGGCCTGGCCCGGCGCGCCCTCGCGCGGGAGCTGCGGACGAAAGGGGTGGACGCCGCCCTGATCGACGACGCCGTCGGACAGCTCGACGCGGACCGGGAAGAGGCGACCGCCCGCGAGCTGGTCGCCCGCAAGCTCCGCGCCACCCGCGGTCTGGAACGGGACAGACGGCTGCGCAGGCTCGCGGGGATGCTGGCCCGCAAGGGCTATTCGGAGGGCATGGCGCTTCGGGTGGTCAGACAGGCGCTGGAGGAGGAGGGGGAGGACACCGAAGGGCTGGACGAGGAGTTCCACTAGAACCTGTTCCTCGGGGGAGAACAGGTCCGGCGCGGGGAGGACCGGACCGGCCCTCCCTCGGCCGGTGTCCGATCCCTACCGGCTACCGGCTACCGGGCGACCGGCAGTCCCGCCTCCCGCCACGCCTGGAAGCCGCCCACGAGATCGGTCGCGCGACGGAGGCCGAGCAGGCGGAGGGAGGCCGCCGCGAGGCTCGACGCGTACCCCTCGTTGCAGACCACGATCACCCGCAGGCCGTGGTCCGTGGCTTCGGGGGCGCGGTGACTGCCCCGCGGATCGAGCCGCCACTCCAGCTCGTTGCGCTCGACGACCAGCGCGCCGGGGATCAGCCCGTCGCGGTCTCGCAGCGCGGCATAGCGGATGTCCACCAGCAGCGCGCCGTCGGCGACGGCCTTGTGGGCCTCGCGCGGGTCCACGCGGTCCAGGTCCGCGCGTACCCGCTCCAGCAGCTCGTCGATGCCGGTCGGCTCCACTGGTGCCGTGCCGTCGCTCACTGCCACTCCTCGGGGCGCTCGACCTGTTCGAGCCGGAGCACCGCGCCCGTCCGGCTGTAACGACGCATCAGCGGCAGCGGCGGGTAGTACGCGTGAACGGAGACCGCGTGCTCGGAGCCGGACTCGTTGCGCACCTCGTGCACATGGTGGCGGCCGAACGCCCGGCCCTCGCCCGCCGTCAGCCGGCGCTCGCGGTCGACGCCCTCGGCCAGCTCCAGCGTCTTCCAGCCCTCGGTGGGCAGCCTGGCCGCCAGCGAGTCCTCCTTCAGCGCGCCCGACGCCGTGGCGAAGGCGCCGTGCGAGCCGCCGTGATCGTGCCAGCCGGTGCCCGTGCCGGGCGGCCAGCCGATCAGCCATGCCTCGCTGCCCGCCGGGCCGTCGAGCCGGACCCAGGTCCTGCCCTCCGGATCGAGGGGAAGCGAGGCGATCAGCGCGCCGTCGGTGACCGTCCTGCGGACGAAGTCGAGCAGCTCGGCGGGGGTGGGCCCGAAAGCCGCGGGCCCCGCCGGCGCCGCGGGCCGGTCGGAGGGCGCCGCGACGGAGGGCGCGGAAATACGTACGGGAACAGACATCGTGACCGTCCTGAGAAGTTCGCGAGAGTGCCGTCGCCGCGGCACGACGCGGCGGGCACAGAGGGAGAAGGGCGAATCAGCAGGACGGGCGACAGACGCAGCCCGCATAGCGGAGGAGGTCCATATGGACCCTCCGCCACAGGCGCACATCGGTGTCGGTCACGTTTTGGAGTACACCACGCGAGCCGACGACGGTCAATTGACGTTCGCGGTGCGGTCCGGCACGGGCTGCTCCGACTCCTCCGCTCCGGCGGACGGAGCGCCTCCGCGCGCCGTGTCGGCCGCCGCGTAGAGGTCGGAGGGGCGCACTCCGCCGAAAGCCGCCACCAGATGCCCGTCCGGCCGCACCAGCAGCACGCTGTGCGCGGAAGCCCCCGGATACGCCTCCGTGACCAGCAGTTCGGCCCGTACCGGCAGGGAGGTCACCGCGGCGGCCAGCCGCGGCATCACCCCCGCGGTCAGCCAGTGCCGCCGGTCCCACACCCCGGTCCCCGGAGCGACCAGCACCACCAGCAGCCGGCCGCGCCCGAGCCGGTCCCCGAGCCGTACGGCCGTGCCGTCGGGCGCCGTGACCCGTACGTCGACGACCGGCCCGCCGGGGGGCGTACTCACCGCCGTCTGCGCCTCGGCGCGCGGAGGTGTGAGGGGGGAGTGCGGATAGGACGGCGGTGCTCCCAATGGTCCGTGCCCCAGATGCCCGTCCGCGAGGAGGGCGTCGTGCCCGCGCGCGGCTCCCGGCAGATAGGTCCGCAGCCCGCCGCTCCGCAGTATCGGCAGCGACTGGTCCGCGGCCCGCAGCCGCGCGGCGACCGCCGTGCGCCGCTCCGCCTGATAGCTGTCCAGCAGCGTCTCGGAGGCGCCGTGGTGCCAGTCCACGGCCAGCTTCCAGGAGAGGTTGTCGACGTCCCGCAGCCCCTCGTCGAGCCCCTGGGTGCCCACCGCGCCCAGCAGATGAGCGGCGTCCCCGGCCAGGAACGCCCGGCCCGCGCGCCACCGCCTCGCGAGCCGGTGGTGCAGCGTATAGACGCCCGTGTCGAGCAGTTCGTACGGCGGGGTCTCCCCGCACCAGCCGGCCAGGGTGTCCCTTAACCGCGCCACCAGCGCGTCGGGCGTCACCAACTCGCCGCGGGAGGGCAGCAGCCAGTCGAGCCGCCACACTCCGTCCGCGAGCGGCCTGGCGGAGACCTCCTCGCCGCCGCCGCGCCAGGGCGGCTGCCGGTGCACCAGCGCCTCGTCGGGCCAGGGGAGATCGGCGCGGAGCGCGGCCACGGCGTGCCGTTCCACCGCCGTACGCCCCGGAAAGCGGATGCCGAGCAGCTTGCGGACGGTGGATCTCGCGCCGTCGCAGCCCACCAGATGGCTGCCGCGCCAGCCGCGCGCGCCGGGCCCGCGGGTGTGCGCCGTGATCCCGCCGCCGTCCTGCTCCAGCGCGTCGAGCCGGCTGCCGGTGACCAGCCGGACCAGGTCCTGCCGGGCGACGGCGTCGCGCAGTCCGCGCGTCAGGGCGTGCTGGGGAATGTGGAGGGGCGCGGGGGTGCCGCCGCCGGGCTCGTCGAGGGCCAGCTCCCGCATCAGCTGCTTGCGCCGCATCAGACGCCAGCCGACCCAGCGCGCCCCCTCGTCACCGAGGGTGGTGCAGCCGAGCCGGGCCACCAGTTCGGCGGTGTCGGAGCGCAGTATGGCCGTACGGGCGGGCCGGGGATCGTCCGAACCGTCCCCTTCGTCCAGTACGACGGAGGGGACGTCCTGCGCGGCGAGGGCCAGGGCCAGCGCGAGCCCCACCGGGCCCGCGCCGACGACGATCACCGGGTCCACGGCGGGACCTCCGCGGCCCGTGCGGTCAAGGGGCGCCCCAGTGCTGGACGTACGGGGGCGATCCCGGCAACGCCGCGCGCGTGCGTGCCGGGCGTCGCGAGCCGGGCGGGACTTTGAAGACAGGCCCTGGGAGCCCGGTGTGTGATCACAGAACGTATGCAACCCACTGGGGGTGCCCGCGTCAAGCGACGGTCCGCGCGGCGCGTACACCCCCAGTCCCACCGGCCTCAGACGCCGCTTTCGTTCGTGGCGTGGCCCGGAGCGTTGGCTTGATGCGCGTCATTGGCACCGAGCACCGCGCCCGTACTCTTCTTGGCGCGCCGCAGCCGCTTCTCCAGCCAGCCGGCGAAGCTGGTGAGCGCGAAGTTCAGCACGATGTAGATGAGACCGATGACGACCAGCGTCGCGATGGTGTTCGCGCCGTAGTTGGCGGGGATCGGCTCCTTCTGCGAGAGCAGATCGGCGAATCCCAGCACCGCGCCGCCCAGCGCGGTGTCCTTGACGATCACGACCAGCTGGCTGACGAGGGCCGGGAGCATCGCCGTGACCGCCTGCGGCAGCAGGACGTACGACATGGTCTGGCCCTTGCGCATCCCGATCGCCTTCGCGGCGTCGGTCTGGCCGCGGGGCAGGGTGAGGATGCCGGCGCGGACGACCTCGGCGATGACCGAGGCGTTGTAGAGCACCAGCCCGGTGACCACCGCGTAGAGCGGGCGCACGTCCGACGAGACGTTGGCGAACTCCACGTACAGCCGGTACGAGAAGATCATCAGCAGTAGGACCGGGATGGCCCGGAAGAACTCGACCACCGCGCCGACCGGCACCCGTATCCAGGCATGGTCGGAGAGCCGGCCGATGCCGAGGAGCGCGCCGAGCGGCAGGGCGATCACGATGGCCAGGGCGGCCGCTTTGAGCGTCTCGCCGAGGCCGGGCAGCAGATAGGTGGTCCAGATCCTGGAGTCCTTGACGAACGGACTCCACTTCTCGGCCGTCAGCTGGTTCTTGTCGGCCATGATGGCCAGCGCCCACCAGGCCGCCAGGGCGAAGACGGCCAGGGCGGCGATCGTGTAGATCACATTCCGCCGTTTGGCGCGTTTACCCGGAGCGTCGTACAGAACGGACGTGGTACTCATCGCTTCACCGCCACGCGCTTGCTGACCCAGCCCAGGAGCAGTCCGGTGGGAAGGGTGAGGAGGATGAATCCGAGGGCGAAGAGCGTGAAGACCGCGAAGAGCGCGCTGGATTCGTTCTCGATCATGGTCTTCATCAGCGCCGATGCCTCCGCCACGCCGATGGCCGAGGCCACGGTGGTGTTCTTGGTCAGCGCGATCAGTACGTTGGCGAGCGGCGCCACCACGGCGCGGAACGCCTGCGGCAGCACGATCAGCGTCAGGACCTGACGGAAGCTCAGACCGAGCGCGCGGGCGGCCTCCGCTTGGCCCACGGGCACGGTGTTGATGCCGGAGCGGAGCGCTTCGCAGACGAAGGTGCCGGTGTAGGCGGACAGCCCGAGGACGGCGAGCCGGAAGCCGATGGACTTGAAGTCCCCGCCGCCGAGGGTGATCGAAAGGGTCTGGTTGAGCCCCAGTGAACAGCCGACCAGGACCAGGGTCAGCGGGGTGTTGCGGACGAGGTTGACGTATCCCGTACCGAAGACACGCAGGAGGGGTACGGGACTGACCCGCATCCCGGCGAGCAGCGTTCCCCATATGAGGGATCCGGCCGCGGAGTAGAGGGTGAGCTGCACCGTCACCCAGAAGGCGCCGAGCAGGTCGTACTGCCCGGAATCAAGAAAGTCGAACACGATGCCCCGCGCTCTCCCCTGGTTGGCTGGTCGGTACGCGCCGCCGGACCGGCCGGCGGCGCGTCACTGCTGTGTCAGTCGGCGATCTGCGGGGCGGGCTCGTTCTTGTAGCCGGCCGGGCCGAAGTTCGCCTGGACCGCCTTCTCCCAGGAACCGTCCGAGACCATCTTCTTGAGCGCGTCGTTGATCTTCGTCTTCAGCTCGGTGTCGCCCTTCTTGAGGCCGATGCCGTAGGGCTCGTCGCTGAGCTTGAGACCGACGAGCTTGAACTTGCCCTGGAGGTCCTTCTGCGCGGCGAAGCCGGCGAGGATGGAGTCGTCCGTGGTCAGGGCGTCAACGGCCTTGTTCTCCAGACCGGTCAGGCACTCGGAGTAGCCGCCGCGCTCCAGGAGGTCCGCCTTGGGGGCGAGCTTGTCCTTGACGTTCTGCGCGGATGTCGAACCGGTGACCGAACAGAGCTTCTTCGAGTTGAGGTCCTCGACCTTGGTGATCGAGGTGTCGTCCGCGCGGACCAGCAGGTCCTGGTGGGCGAGGAGGTACGGGCCGGCGAAGTCGACCTTCTTCTTGCGCTCGTCGTTGATCGTGTAGCTGGCGGCGACGAACTTCACGTCACCGTTGGCGATCAGGTTCTCGCGCTCGGCGCTGGGGGCCTTTTTCCAGACGATGTTCTTCGCGTCGTAGCCGAGTTCCTTGGCGACGTAGGTGGCGACGTCCACGTCGAAGCCCGCGTAGCTGCCGTCGGGCAGCTGGAGGCCGATACCGGGCTGGTCGGTCTTGATGCCGATGGTGATCTTGCCACCGCCGCTGCCGCTGCTGCTGTCGTCGTTGCTGTCGCCGCCGCAGGCGGTGACGGTCAGGGCGAGGACCAGAGCGCCGGCTGCCGCCGCGCTTGCCTTCTGAAGCTTCATGCGTGGACTTCCCTCGGTGAGACGTGGACGAACAGGTTCTGCCGAACTCGGTGGAGCCGTAAGAAGAGCTGCGAAAGGCAGCCGTGAGCGGAGCCGCGGACGCCGCCGGCGGCGGTTTCGAGGCCGGCGGTGCGGACCGTGCGTACGGAACTGAGCTGTACGGAACTGAGCTGTACGGGAACTGCGTTGTGCGGGATCAGGTGGTGCGCCGGATCAAGCGGTGCGCCGGATCAGTGGTGCAGGATCTTCGACAGGAAGTCCTTGGCACGGTCGCTGCGCGGATTGCTGAAGAACTCGTCGGGCGACGCCTCTTCGACGATGCGGCCGTCCGCCATGAAGACGACCCGGTTGGCGGCGGAGCGGGCGAAACCCATCTCGTGCGTGACGACGACCATCGTCATGCCCTCGCGCGCCAGTTGCTGCATGACCTCCAGCACCTCGTTGATCATCTCGGGGTCGAGCGCCGAGGTCGGCTCGTCGAAGAGCATGACCTTCGGCCCCATCGCCAGCGCCCGCGCGATGGCGACGCGCTGCTGCTGACCACCCGAGAGCTGCGCGGGGTACTTGTCGGCCTGCGAGCCGACGCCCACCCGGTCGAGCAGTCCGCGCGCCTTGTCCTCGGCGTCCTTCTTCTCCGTCTTGCGGACCTTGAGCTGGCCCAGCATGACGTTCTCCAGCACCGTCTTGTGTGCGAAGAGGTTGAACGACTGGAAGACCATGCCGACATCGGCGCGCAGCCGGGCCAGTTCCCTGCCCTCGTCCGGCAGCGGCTTCCCGTCGATCGTGATCACGCCCGAATCGATCGTCTCCAGGCGGTTGATGGTGCGGCACAGTGTGGACTTGCCGGACCCGGAGGGCCCGATGACGACCACGACCTCGCCACGGGCGATGGTCAGATCGATGTCCTGGAGCACATGCAGCGCGCCGAAGTGCTTGTTCACGTTGCTCAGTACGACCAGGTCGCCCGTCGCCGGCCCGGCGTCACCGGTGTCCTTGGTCGCTGACACTCCGCTCATCGGCTTTTTGCTCCGTCCTCCTCGGTTGGAGAGGACCATAGTCACGCGCTGCGATCAGCGTCATTACATCTGAGCTGAAATTGAGCATAACGATCCGATCGCAGCCGGGTACTGCGCGTAAGGGAGAGGGTGCGGGGAGTACCGGGTGGGTAACGGAAACCCCGACGTAACGGGGAGACTCTTGACTGGCACGGCGCCATCGGCGTGGATGCCAGGTACGTACTTATTGACCGCGACCTTATTGATCGCGGTTTTATGCCCGTGACTGACTGCTAAGGGGGCCCGTGAGACTGCTGCTCGTGGAGGACGACGACCATGTCGCCGCCGCCCTGTCGGCCGTGCTCGCCAAGCATGGATTCCAGGTGGTCCACGCCCGGAACGGGGAGGAGGCGCTCCAGGCGCTGCTGCCGGCCGCCAACGCCGGCCGGGCACCGTTCGGAGTGGTGCTGCTCGACCTCGGGCTGCCGGACCAGGACGGCTACCAGGTCTGTGGCAAGATCCGGAAGATCACCTCGACCCCGGTCATCATGGTGACGGCGCGCGCCGACGTCAGATCCCGGATCCACGGACTCAACCTCGGGGCGGACGACTATGTCGTCAAGCCGTACGACACCGGTGAACTGCTCGCCCGTATCCACGCCGTCAGCCGGCGTACGACGGGCGCCGACGAGGCGGGGCCCGGTCCCGAGGCGGCCCAGCTGCTGGGACGCCTCACCCTCGAACTGCCCACCAGACGCGTCAGCGTGGACGGGGTGGCCGTCCAGCTCACCCGCAAGGAGTTCGACCTGCTGGCCCTGCTCGCGCAGCGCCCCGGCGTCGTCTTCGGCCGGGAGCAGATCATCAGCGAGGTGTGGCGCACCAGCTGGGAGGGCACCGGGCGCACGCTCGAAGTCCATGTCGCGTCCCTGCGCGGCAAGCTGGGCATGCCCGCGCTGATCGAGACCGTACGGGGAGTCGGCTACCGGCTCGTCGTCCCGGCCACGCACCAGGGGCAGTAATCGCCCTGTGAGTAGCCGACTGCTGCCCCTGCTGATCGTCCTCATGGCGGGCGTACTCCTCGCACTGGGGTTTCCGCTCGCCATGAGTCTCGCCGCCGCACAGCAGCAGAGGGTCGTCGTCGACCGTATCGACGACACGGCGCGCATGGCGGCCCTCGCCCAGTTCGTCACGGAGGACCGCACGGGCACGGCCACCGAGGAACGCCGCGAACTGCTGGAGGAGGAACTCAGCCGGTACTACGAGGTGTACGGGATCCGCGCCGGCGTCTTCTACCGGGACCGCGACGCGATGGCCCGCGCCCCGGAGGACTGGCGGGTCCCGGAGGACGGGCAGGGACGCAAGTCCTTCGACGAGGCCCTGCTGGGC
Source organism: Streptomyces paludis (assembly GCF_003344965.1). NCBI lineage: Bacteria > Bacillati > Actinomycetota > Actinomycetes > Kitasatosporales > Streptomycetaceae > Streptomyces > Streptomyces paludis. The sequence goes on from NZ_CP031194.1 coordinate 6,018,115, forward strand.
CGGCGCAGCGGCGATCCGGAGCAGGTCTGGCCCTGGCAGCGGGGCCGGCTCATCGTCGACTCGCCCGTCGTACGCGACGGCGATGTCGTCGCGGTCGTGGTGACCGACTCACCGACCGACCAGATGCGCTCCCGCATCCTGAGGGGCTGGCTCCTGATCGCCGCGGGCGAGGCGGTGGCGATGCTGGTCGCCGTCGGCGCGGCGGTGCGGCTGACGGGCTGGGTGCTCCGGCCGGTACGGGTGCTGGACGCGGTCACCCACGACATCGCCACCGGCCGCATGAAGTCCCGGGTCGCCGCGGCCGGCGGGCCGCCGGAACTGCGCCGGCTGGCGGGCTCGTTCAACGAGATGGCCGACAACGTCGAGAACGTGCTGGAGCAGCAGCGCGCCTTCGTCGCCGACGCCTCCCACCAGCTGCGCAATCCGCTCGCGGCGCTGCTGCTCCGTATCGAACTGCTCGGCCTCGAACTGCCCGAGGGGAACGAGGAGATCGCCGCCGTACGTACCGAGGGCAGACGCCTGGCCCAGGTGCTGGACGATCTGCTGGGGCTGGCGCTGGCCGAGCACACCGCCGCCGATCTGCGGCTCACCGACATCGGCGAGGTGGCGGCCGAGCGGGTCGCGGCCTGGCGCGCCCTCGCCGACGAGAAGGGGGTCGTGCTGACCGAGCGCGGCGCCGCCGTCACCGCCTGGGCCGACCCCATCGCGCTCTCCAGCGCCCTGGACGCCGTGATCGACAACGCCCTGAAGTTCACGCCGCCGGGCGAGGAGGTCACGGTCACGGTCGGCCGCGAGGGCGATACCGGCACGATCGTCGTCAACGACGGGGGTCCCGGGCTCGCCGACGACGAGATAGACCGTATCGGCGACCGCTTCTGGCGCAGCAACCTTCACCAGAACATCAAGGGCTCCGGGCTGGGCCTCTCCATCACCCGGGCGCTTCTCTCCGCCGGTGGCGGGTCCATCGCGTACGCGCACGGGGAGCCGCGGGGTCTGCGGGTCACGGTCAGCGTCCCGCGGTCGCTGCCGATGATGTGACGCGTGGACGCGCATCGGCGCGCGGGGCGGGTGCCTCCGGCTCGTCGCGTCCGCTCTGTCAGGGCTTGACCGACTGGTAGTACCGCTTGGCGCCCTCGTGCAGCGGGAGCGGGTCCGTATAGATGGCGGTCCGCAGGTCTACCAGCTGCGCGGGGTGCACGTTCTCGCCGATCCTGTCCCGGCTCCTGATCACCGTCCTGGTGAAGCCCTCCACCAGCTGGTCGGATATACGGTCCGTGGTGACCAGGAGGTTCGCCACCGCGATGGTCGGCACCGCCTTGTTGTCCTGCGCCCTGCCGTAGGCGTCGGCGGGCATCTCCGCGGCGCGGTAGTAGCGCGAGGCCGCGCCGCCGGCCGCGTGGACCTGCCCGACCAGGGCGGGGTCCAGCGGGACCAGGCTGATGTCGAAGCGGCTGGACAGGTTCTGCACGGCGGCCGTGGGCAGCCCGCCCGACCAGAAGAACGCGTCCAGCTTCCCCTCTTCGAGCAGCTCAGGCATGGTGTCGATACCGGCCGGGACGGCGGTGATGTCGGTCCTCGGGTCGAGCGCCGCGGCCGACAGGATCCGGTCGGCCAGCAGCCGGACCCCGGACCCGTCCTGCCCCACACCCACCTTCCTGCCCTTCAGGCCGGCCACGGAACGGATGCGCTGGTCCCTGGCGGTGACCAGCTGCACATAGTCGTCGTACAGCCGCGCACAGCCCCGGAGCCGGTCCGCGCCCGGCATCTTGTCCCGCTGGTACTTGGCGACGGCGTCGGCGGTGGCGATGGTGAACTGGGCCTCGCCCGTCGCCACCCGCTTGAGGTTCTGCTGCGAGCCCTCGCTGTTCCGGAGCGTCACGGAGACCAGCGGCAGATCGCGCGCGAGGTAGTCCTTGAGCAGCGTCCCGTACCGCTGATAGACCCCGTTGTTCCCGCCCGTGCTGAAGGTGACCGCGCCGCTCGGGGGCGGCGGGCCCAGCGGCAGCAGCCACCACAGCAGCAGCCCGGCCGCCACCAGGCACGCGACGGCGCCCTGGAGCAGCCGGACCCGGCCGAAACGGGACACGAAGGTGAACATGTCGCCGATCCTGTCAGCTCGCTCCCCGTGATGACCAGGGCTCTGGCCCGGGCCGCCGCGTACTCCCCGGGAATCCCCGGACGACGGCCCCGGCGGACCCCGTACCCTGGTGGGCGAGATGAGCGCGAAGACTTACGAGGTGCGCACCTACGGGTGCCAGATGAATGTCCACGACTCCGAGCGGCTGTCGGGCCTGCTGGAGGGAGCCGGCTATGTCCGCGCGCCCGAAGGCGCCGACGGGGACGCCGATGTTGTCGTCTTCAACACCTGCGCGGTGCGGGAGAACGCCGACAACAAGCTGTACGGCAACCTCGGCCGGCTGGCGCCGATGAAGACCAAACGGCCGGGCATGCAGATCGCCGTCGGCGGCTGTCTGGCCCAGAAGGACCGCGACACCATCGTGCGGCGCGCGCCCTGGGTCGATGTCGTCTTCGGCACCCACAACATCGGCAAGCTGCCGGTGCTCCTGGAGCGCGCACGCGTCCAGGAGGAGGCGCAGATCGAGATCGCGGAGTCGCTGGAGGCGTTCCCCTCCACGCTGCCGACCCGCCGCGAGTCCGCCTACGCGGCCTGGGTCTCCATCTCGGTCGGCTGCAACAACACCTGCACCTTCTGTATCGTCCCCGCACTGCGCGGCAAGGAGAAGGACCGCCGTCCCGGCGACATCCTGGCCGAGATCGAGGCGCTGGTCGGCGAGGGCGTCTCCGAGATCACGCTGCTGGGGCAGAACGTCAACGCGTACGGCTCCGACATGGGCGACCGCGAGGCGTTCTCCAAGCTCCTGCGCGCGTGCGGCGCGATCGAGGGACTGGAGCGCGTCCGCTTCACCTCCCCGCATCCGCGCGACTTCACGGACGACGTGATCGCGGCCATGGCCGAGACACCGAACGTGATGCCGCAGCTCCATATGCCGCTCCAGTCCGGCTCGGACCGGATCCTCAAGGCGATGCGCCGCTCGTACCGGCAGGACCGTTACCTCGGCATCATCGACAAGGTGCGCGCCGCCATCCCGCACGCCGCCATCTCCACGGACATCATCGTGGGCTTCCCCGGCGAGACCGAGGAGGACTTCGAGGAGACCATGCGGGTCGTGCGCGAGGCGCGCTTCGCGCAGGCGTTCACCTTCCAGTACTCCAAGCGCCCCGGCACCCCGGCCGCCGACATGGACGGACAGATCCCCAAGGAGGTCGTCCAGGAGCGCTACATGCGGCTGTCCGCCCTCCAGGAGGAGATCTCCTGGGCGGAGAACAAGACACAGGTGGGCCGGACCCTCGATGTCATGGTGGCCGAGGGCGAGGGCCGCAAGGACGGCGCCACCCACCGGCTGTCCGGCCGCGCGCCCGACAACCGGCTCGTCCACTTCACCAAGCCGGACGAGGAGGCGCGGCCGGGCGATGTCGTGACGGTCACGATCACCTACGCCGCGCCGCACCACCTGCTCGCCGAGGGGCCGTCCCCGAAGGTGCGCCGCACTCGCGCCGGCGACGCCTGGGAGCGCCGGAACACGGCCGCGGCCGCGAAGCCCGCCGGTGTGCTGCTGGGGCTGCCCACGGTGGGCGTACCGGCGCCGCTGCCCGCGGTCACGGGCGGCTGCGCGGTCGAGTGACGTCCGGCGGGTGGGGGCTCGTCTAGGCTGCGGATCATGCTCGTATCCGCTGCCGTGTGTCCCTGTCCGCCGCTGCTCGTCCCCGAGGTGGCGGCCGGCGCCGCTCCCGAACTCGACGCCGCCCGCGCGGCGTGCGCGGAGGCGCTCGGGGTGCTGGCCGCCGCCCGGCCCGACCGGCTGGTCGTCGTCGGAACGGCGGACGGGCCGGGCCGGGAGGCGTATCCCGAAGGCGCCACCGGGTCCTTCCGCGGCTTCGGGGTGGCCGCCGAGGTCGTCCTGGGCGCGCGAGCGGAATCCGGTGCTACGGGGCCGGCAACAGACCCGGAGAGGGGCGCGACGGGCGGGCTGCCGGTCTCCCTCGCCGTCGGGGCCTGGCTGCTGGAGCAGGTCTGCTGGGCCGCCGCACCGGTCTCGGGGCTGGGAGTGGGGGAGACGTCCGGTACGCAGGAGTGCGTCACGGCCGGGCGGGAGATCGCCGCCGTGTCCGACCGGGTGGCGCTGCTGGTGATGGGGGATGCCAGTGCCTGCCGTACGGTCAAGGCCCCCGGATACCTGGACGAACGGGCGGCGGGCTTCGACACCGAAGCGGCGCGGCTTCTCGCGGCGGCCGACGTACCGGGTCTGCTGGCGCTCGACGCGGGGCTGGCCCGGGAGCTGCGGGCGGCGGGCCGGGCGCCCTGGCAGGTGCTCGCGGGCGCGGCCGGGGGCGCGGGTCTCGCGGGTGAGCTGCTGTACGAGGACGCGCCGTACGGTGTCGGCTATCTGGTGGCTGTCTGGTCGTAATGCCGTCTGGTCGTAGTGGCCGGTACGAACAAGACGGATGTTGTACGACGCGACGTTGACGCGACACACGGCGGCGGCAGCCGCGTGACGCTCTGCGCGCCGCGCCGCTGCCGCCGGGTGGGATGCTTCAGAAAGTGGCCGGCGGCGGAGTGCCGTCGTCCTTGGGGGTGCCGTCATCCTTGTGGGCGAGCTTGCCCAGGGCACCCTTCGCCTTGTCCGTTCCGGTGCCGATCTTGTCGCTGTACTTGCCCTTGGTCTTCTCGTCGACCGTACGGGCGGCCTTGTCCAGCCCCTGTTCGATCTTGCCCCCGTGCTGCTGCGCGAGGTCAGCGACCTTTTCCCGGGCCGGACCGATCTTGGCCTTCAGTGAATCCAGGAAGCCCATGGGCCACCTTCCCTCGGAGGAAAACAACAGCCTACGTGTGGGTGAAGTCCGACAAAACACCCATATGTACTTCTGAGCGTACTCGCGGGACGGAAAGAGCGCGCTGTCACCGGCCGGCTGTCACCCTCCCGGCCTCCCGGAGCCTCGTCACCGGCGACGACCGCGACGTGCGCCCGGCGCGCATCCGACGCGCGCCCGGCGCGCGAAACGATGAGGCAGGAGGCCGCGAGTTTGCGAGACTGTGGCAGTGAGAAGCGCAGCTACCCCACCGCGGGTCATCGCCGTCGTCGGGCCCACCGCGGCCGGCAAATCAGATCTGGGCGTTCACCTCGCCCGGCAACTCGGCGGTGAGGTCGTTAATGCCGACTCCATGCAGCTCTACCGGGGGATGGATATCGGGACCGCCAAGTTGACGACCGAGGAGCGGGCCGGGGTGCCCCACCACCTCCTGGACATCTGGGAGGTCACCGAGGCCGCCAGCGTCGCGGAGTACCAGAAACGGGCACGCGCCGAGATCGACCGGCTGCTCGCCGAGGGCCGTACCCCCGTCCTGGTGGGCGGGTCCGGGCTGTACGTACGCGGCGCCATCGACGCGCTCGACTTCCCCGGCACCGACCCCGAGGTGCGCGCCCGGCTGGAGGCGGAGCTGACCCTGCGCGGCTCCGGCGCCCTGCACGCCCGGCTGTCCGCGGCGGACCCCCCGGCGGGCCGCGCGATCCTCCCCAGCAACGGCCGCCGGATCGTCCGCGCGCTGGAGGTGATCGAGATCACCGGCAAGCCCTTCACCGCCAATCTCCCCGGCCACGACGCGGTGTACGACACGGTGCAGATCGGTGTCGATGTCGCGCGCCCCGAACTGGACGAGCGGATCGCCCGCCGGGTCGACCGGATGTGGGACGAGGGACTGGTCGACGAAGTGCGCGCCCTGGAGGCGCGCGGGCTGCGTGAGGGCCGTACCGCCGCCCGCGCCCTCGGCTACCAGCAGGTACTGGCGGCGCTCGCCGGGGAGTGCACCGACGAGGAGGCGCGCGCCGAGACCGTACGTGCCACCAAACGCTTCGCGCGCCGTCAGGATTCATGGTTTCGCCGGGACTCGCGGGTGCACTGGCTGGGTGGCGGAACCGAGCACCGGGAGGAACTCCCGGAGCGGGCGCTGGCGTTGGTCGAACGAGCGGTTACAGCCTGATCACGTGATGGCATCGGGACGCTCAGGGCGTCCTTGCGGCGCTCCGCGGCGTGCCATCATCGAGCATCGGTCGACCATCGGGCATCGATCGAGCACTGGAGTCCGACTTGGGAGGGCGCGTGGCGATGGAGGCCGGCCCTCGTGACAGAGAACCGACGGCACCGGGGACACCGGAAGCACCACCGGGGCTGAGCCCTGACGGGCCGGAAGAAGAGACCGTGACCCCCGAGGTCGAGGTCGAACTCCGGCCGCAGCGCCGGATGCGGATCTGGCAGCTCGCCCCGATCGTGGCACTGGCCGCCATGGGTTCGCTGATGTTCGCCTTCCCCCTCGCCTTCGGCACCGGGGACGGCGGCGCGGTCGTCGCCATGCTGGGGCTGCTCATCAGCTGCTGCGCGGCCGGCTGGGGCATGACGGCCGCCCGCCGGGTCGGCCACACCTGGCCGGGACTGCCGTCCCGGTCCTCCGGCGAGCGCCCCGACTGGCGCGTCATCGCGCTGTACGTGACCGTCGCCGCGGCCTTGGTGGCCCTCGCGGTCTGGCGCGTCGCCCGGCTGCGCTGAGAGACCGGACGGGGCCGCTTCGCCCGGGCGCGCGCGGCGCCGCCCGGCGCCCGTACGGGCACTGTCGGTGGGTGCTCGTACGATGGTTCCCGTGAGCACCTCGCAGACCGCGCCGATCGCCTTCCTCAAGGGTCACGGGACCGAGAACGACTTCGTGATCGTCCCCGACCCGGACAACGACCTCGACCTGCCCCCGCGCGCCGTGGCCGCCCTCTGCGACCGCAGGGCCGGTATCGGCGGTGACGGGCTGCTGCACGTCGTCCGCTCGGCGGCCCACCCCGAGGCACGCGCCGTGGCCGGCGAGGCGGAGTGGTTCATGGACTACCGGAACGCGGACGGCTCGGTCGCCGAGATGTGCGGCAACGGCGTCCGGGTCTTCGCCCGGTACCTCCGGCGGGCCGGCCATGTGACGGCGGGCGACCTCGCCGTCGCGACCCGCGGCGGGGTGAAGCGGGTGCACATCCCCAAGGACGAGGACGGCGACATCACCGTCCACATGGGGCGCGCGGCGCTCCCCGACACAGAGGTGACCGTCTCCGTCGGCGACCGCTCCTGGCCCGCCCGCAACGTCAACATGGGCAATCCGCACGCGGTCGCGTTCGTCGCGGACCTGGCGGACGCCGGAGACCTGCGCACCGAGCCGGCCGTCACCCCCGCCGCCGTCTACCCCCACGGGGTGAACGCCGAATTCGTCGTGGACCGGGGCCCGCGCCATGTCGCCATGCGGGTCCACGAGCGCGGCTCGGGCGAGACCCGCTCCTGCGGTACGGGCGCCTGCGCCGTCGCCGTGGCCGCCGCCCGCAGGGACGGCACCGACCCCGCGGTGACCGGATCCCCCGTCACCTACACCGTCGACCTCCCCGGCGGACGGCTCGTCATCACCGAACACCCGGACGGTTCCGTCGAGATGACCGGCCCGGCCATCATCGTCGCCGAAGGACACTTCGACCCGGCCCGGCTCGAAACGGCCTTCGCATAGCGCCTCGCTCGAATGGGTGATCCGTTTCACGCCGGGCGAGAGCGGTACGTCCGGGCGCGGCGGGGTCGATAGCATCAAGCACCGGCCCGGAGGGCGTTCCCGCTCATCCACCGCCGGTCGATGCTGCCGGAGGCGCCCCCATGAGTGCAGAGGCCACCACCCCTGGTGCCCACAGCCGTCGACGCGGCCTTCCCAGGATCGACCTCCGCAGACTGGGCCGGGCCGCACTGCTCGGCCCGCCCTCCCGGGACCGGCTGCCGGACGCCATGGGCCATGTCGCCGACGCCCACCGCGCGCACCACCCGGACGCCGACCTCACCGTGCTGCGCCGGGCGTACGTCCTCGCGGAGGCGTCGCACCGGGGGCAGTTCCGCAAGAGCGGCGAGCCGTACATCACGCACCCGCTCGCCGTGACCCTGATCCTCGCCGAACTGGGCGCCGAGACCACGACCCTGACGGCCTCTCTCCTCCACGACACCGTGGAGGACACGGAGGTGACGCTCGACCAGGTCCGGACGGAGTTCGGCGCCGAGGTCTGCTATCTGGTCGACGGTGTGACCAAACTGGAGAAGGTCGACTACGGCGCCGCGGCCGAGCCCGAGACCTTCCGGAAGATGCTCGTCGCCACCGGCAACGATGTCCGGGTCATGTCCATCAAACTCGCGGACCGGCTGCACAACATGCGCACCCTCGGTGTGATGCGTCCCGAGAAACAGGTCCGCATCGCCAAGGTCACCCGCGATGTCCTGATCCCGCTCGCCGAACGCCTCGGCGTCCAGGCGCTCAAGACCGAGCTGGAGGATCTCGTCTTCGCGATCCTCCACCCCGAGGAGTACGCGCACACCCGCGCCCTCATCGCGGACAACGCCACCGCCGGAGACGCCCTCGCGGCCATCTCCGAGGACGTCAGGCGCGTGCTGCGCGAGGCGGGCATCGCGGCGGAAGTACTGGTCCGGCCGCGGCACTTCGTCTCCGTGCACCGGTCAGGACGCAAACGCGGCGAACTGCGCGGCACCGACTTCGGCCGGCTGCTGGTGCTCGTCGCGGAGGACGCCGACTGCTACGCCGTCCTCGGTGAGCTGCACACCTGCTTCACCCCGGTGATCTCCGAGTTCAAGGACTTCATCGCCGCGCCCAAGTTCAACCTGTACCAGTCGCTGCACACGGCTGTCGCGGGCCCCGACGGCGCCGTCGCCGAAGTCCTCATCCGTACGCACCAGATGCACAAGGTCGCCGAGGCCGGTGTGGTGGCGCTCGGCAATCCGTACGCCTCCGCCGACGGCGCCGAGCCGCAGGACGGCGAACGCGCGGACCCCACCCGGCCGGGATGGCTCTCCCGCCTCCTGGAGTGGCAGCAGTCCGCCACCGACCCCGACACCTTCTGGACCACACTGCGGGCGGATCTGGCCCAGGACACCGAGATCACCGTCTTCCGCGCCGAGGGCGGCATGCTCGGGCTGCCCGTCGGAGCCAGCTGCGTGGACGCCGCGTACGCGCAGCACGGCGAGACCGCGCACGGCTGTGTCGGCGCGCGCGTCAACGGCCGGCTGGCGCCCCTGAGCACCGTCCTGCGGGACGGCGACACCGTCCAGCTCCTGCTGGACCGGGACACCGCCTCGGGGCCCTCGCCCGAGTGGCTCGACCACGCCCGTACCCCCGCCGCGCGGATCGCGATCACCGGCTGGCTCGCCGCGCACCCGGCGAGCGAGGGCCTGCCCGCCGCCGCGCCCCGTACGCCCGTCCCGGTCAGCGCCGACCGGCGGGCCGGCGCCAACGCGGTGGTGGACCTGCCGGGGGCGACCGTACGGCTGGCCGGGTGCTGTACCCCCGTACCGCCCGACGCGGTCACCGGCTTCTCCGTACGCGGCGGGGTGGTCACCGTCCACCGGCGCGAGTGCCGCGCCGTGGCGCGGATGCGCGCCCTCGACCGCACCCCGCTCGCGGTGAGCTGGGGCGACGAGCCGGAGTGCCGGGTCACGCTGTACGCCGAGTCCTTCGGCCGGCCCCGGCTGCTCGCCGACCTCACCGAGGCCATCGCGACGGCGGGCGCCGCCATCGTCGCGGCCACCGTGGAGCCGCCCAGCGAGCAGCGCGTACGGCACACGTACACGCTCGAACTCCCCGACGCGGCCGGGCTGCCCGGCCTGATGCGGGCGATGCGCGATGTGCCGGGTGTGTACGACGTGAGCCGCGCCCAGCATCCGGCGACCGCCTGAGCGGGCGGGGCGGGACTGGGCCGGGCCGGTGCGCGGTGCCGCTGGGGCGCCGGTGGCGTTCGTCAACCGCGCGCACCCCGGCATCCGGCGGCGGGCACGGCGCTGACCTGCCCCTTTCGGGTGTGCGCGGCGCGCGCCGTCGCGATGTGCCCGGCGGGCGCTGGTAGCGATGGCACATGCTGCTCACCTCCCGCCGGCCGCGTGCCGTCCTGCTGGCCGTCGCCTCGGCCACTCTGGTCGCCGCGACCCTGCCTCCGCCCGGGCCGCTCGGCATCGGCGATCCGCTCTTCCCCTACCTGGGCAACCCCGGCTACGACGTCCTCACGTACGACCTCGACTTCACCTACGGCGGCGACAACACCAAGCCGCTGGACGCCATCACCAAGATCGACGCCCGGGCCACCGAGCGCCTGGACCGGATCAATCTCGACTTCACCCACGGGGAGGTCCGCTCGGTCGAGGTCAACGGCTCAGCGGCGGAGTTCGTCACGGCCGAGGAGGACCTCGTGGTCACTCCGGCGAGGCCCGTCGGCACCGGCGCGCGGATCCGGATCACCGTCCACCACACCAGCGACCCGAGCGGCCCGGGCGGGGGCTGGCTGCGGACCGCCGACGGACTGGCGATGGCCAATCAGGCGGACGCCGCCCACCGGGTCTTCCCGGGCAACGACCACCCCGCCGACAAGGCGTACTTCACCTTCCGCGTCACCGCCCCGGCCGGACTCACCGTCGTCGCCAACGGTCTTCCCGAAGGGAAGACGCGGAAGGGCGCGAACACCACCTGGGTCTACCGCACCAGCCACCCCATGGCCACGGAGCTGGCCCAGGTCTCCATCGGCGACTCGGCCGTGATCCACCGCGAAGGACCGGACGGACTGCCCGTACGGGACGTGGTGCCGGCGGCCGACCGCGAGCTGCTGGAGCCCTGGCTGCGCAAGACCCCGGACCAGCTGCGCTGGATGGAGCGGCAGGTGGGCCCGTACCCCTTCGAGACCTACGGCGTGCTGATCGCCGGCGCCGACACCGGGTTCGAGCTGGAGACCCAGACGCTCTCGCTCTTCGAACGCGCCCTGTTCACCCGCCCCGAGTACCCGGAGTGGTACGTCGACGCGGTCATGGTCCACGAGCTGGCCCACCAGTGGTTCGGCAACAGCGTCTCGCCGCACCGGTGGTCCGATCTCTGGCTCAACGAGGGCCACGCCACCTGGTACGAGGCGCGGTACGCGGCGGAGCACGCCGGAAAGCCGCTGGCCGACCGGATGCGCAGCGCCTACACCCGCTCCGACGGATGGCGCGCGGCCGGCGGGCCCCCGGCGGCCCCCGAGCCGCCGACCGCGGGCCGGCAGATCAGCCTCTTCCGGCCGGTGGTGTACGACGGCAGCGCCCTGATCCTCTACGCCCTGCGGCAGGAGATCGGCGACGCCGCCTTCCAGCGGCTGGAGCGCGACTGGGTCCGGGACCACCGGGACGCCACGGCGACCACGGCGGACTTTGTCGCGCTGGCCTCCGAGGCCGCCGGACGCGATCTCCGGGACTTCCTCGGGCCGTGGCTGTACGGGAAGAAGACCCCGCCGATGCCCGGCCACCCGGACTGGCGCAGCACGCCGCCCGCCGAGCGGACGGTCGCGCGGTGACGGGAACGGGTCGCGTGGTGTGCGGGCGTGCGGTGACGGGTACGCCGCCTGTTCTCAGGGGGAAACCCGGGTGACGGCGGAGCCGGAATCGTGCCACCATCGACGAGTCGGCGAGGCGGCCGGGAATCATTCCCGATCGTCACGCGTTGTGACGGGTGTACCGGACTTCTCTCTTTCGACGTAAGGATCCAATGACCTCCTCTTCATCCCCTTCCCAGGCCGCGCAGAACCCCGCGGACGCTCGCACGGACAGCCTTCGGGCCGATGCCCTGATGGAAGAGGACGTCGCCTGGAGCCACGAGATCGACGGAGAGCGGGACGGCGATCAGCTCGACCGCTCCGACCGTGCCGCACTGCGCCGCGTGGCGGGCCTCTCCACCGAGCTGGAGGACGTCACCGAGGTCGAGTACCGGCAGCTCCGTCTGGAGCGCGTGGTCCTCGTCGGCGTCTGGACCTCCGGGACCGTGCAGGACGCGGAGAACTCCCTCGCCGAGCTGGCGGCGCTCGCCGAGACCGCGGGCGCCATGGTGCTCGACGGAGTCGTGCAGCGGCGCGACAAGCCCGACCCGGCCACCTACATCGGCTCCGGCAAGGCGCAGGAGCTGGCGGAGCTGGTGCTGGAGAGCGGCGCGGACACGGTGGTCTGCGACGGCGAGCTGAGCCCCGGCCAGCTGATCCACCTTGAGGACGTCGTCAAGGTCAAGGTGGTCGACCGTACGGCCCTGATCCTCGACATCTTCGCCCAGCACGCCAAGTCCCGTGAGGGCAAGGCGCAGGTCGCGCTGGCCCAGATGCAGTACATGCTGCCGAGGCTGCGCGGCTGGGGCCAGTCGCTCTCCCGGCAGATGGGTGGCGGCGGCGGTGGCGGTATGGCCACCCGCGGCCCCGGTGAGACCAAGATCGAGACGGACCGGCGACGGATCCGCGAGAAGATGGCGAAGATGCGCCGGGAGATCGCGGAGATGAAGACCGGCCGCGAGATCAAGCGGCAGGAGCGCCGGCGCAACAAGGTGCCGTCGGTCGCGATCGCCGGATACACCAACGCGGGCAAGTCATCCCTGCTCAACCGGCTGACCGGCGCGGGCGTCCTGGTGGAGAACGCGCTGTTCGCCACCCTCGACCCGACCGTGCGTCGGGCCGAGACCCCCAGCGGCCGGATCTACACCCTGGCGGACACGGTCGGCTTTGTCCGTCATCTGCCGCACCACCTGGTCGAGGCGTTCCGCTCCACGATGGAGGAGGTCGGTGACTCCGATCTCATCGTGCATGTGGTGGACGGCTCGCACCCCGTGCCGGAGGAGCAGCTGGCCGCCGTGCGCGAGGTGATCCGCGAGGTGGGCGCGGTCGACGTGCGCGAGATCGTGGTCATCAACAAGGCGGACGCCGCCGATCCGCTGGTCCTCCAGCGGCTGCTGCGCGCGGAGCGGTACGCGATCGCGGTCTCGGCGCGTACGGGCCAGGGCATCGCCGAGCTGCTCGCGCTGATCGACGAGGAGCTGCCGCGCCCCGAGGTCGAGGTCGAGGTGCTCCTGCCGTACACGCACGGCGGGCTGGTCTCGCGGGTGCACGCCGAGGGCGAGGTGCTCTCGGAGGACCACACCCCGGAGGGCACGGTGCTCAAGGCGCGGGTCCACGAGGAGCTGGCCGCCGCGCTGGCCCCGTATGTGCCGGTGGCCGGCTGACACCGGTCGCGCTCCAGCGGTTCGTTCGCGTCCCGGTAGGTTCGCGCGTACGGAACGGAAGAACGGCGAAGGCCCGCCCCCCCCTCGCGAGGGGGGGGCGGGCCTTCGCCGTGCCGGTCTCCGGTCTCCGCCACGCCGCCCGTGCGGGACGGCGTGGCGTGCGTGTCACTGGTTAGCGAACTTCTTGCTGACTCCGTCGTACACGCCCTTGGCCACATCCCCGAGGCGCGGTCCGGCCAGCCAGCCCGCGGTGACCGGGCCGATCGAGGTGTTGGAGATCAGCGCGGGCTTGCCGTCCTGGCCGGCCGCCACCCAGCCGCCGCCCGACGCGCCGCCGGTCATCGTGCAGCCGATGCGGTACATCGTCGGGTCGTCGGCGTTCAGCGAGAAACGGCCCGGCCTGTCCTCGCAGCGGAAGAGCTTCTGGCCGTCGTACGGGGCGGCCGCCGGATAGCCGGTCGCCGTCAGGCTCGTGATGTTCGCCGTGGCCGGTGCGTTGAAGTCGACCGGCAGGGCCGAACCGACCGTCTCCTCCAGCGACTTGCCCGTACCGCCCTTCTCCGGGGTGACATGGATCACCGCGAAGTCGTACGGCGCGCCCTGACCGCCCGTCGCGGCGCCCTCGGCGATCCACTGCGCGGAGGTCTGCGCCCAGTCGGCCCACCACACGCCCTCCGGAGCGATCTGCTCCTTACTGGCCTTGTCGAGATCCGCCGTCGCCAGGGCATTGTCGTTGTAGGCGGGGACGAAGGCCAGATTGCGGTACCAGCCGCCGCTCTTGCCCGCGTGGACGCAGTGGCCCGCGGTCCACACCATGTTGGACTTGCCGGGGTGGGCCGGGTCCTGCACGACCGTCGCCGAGCAGACCATCGAGCCGTCGGGGCCGTCGAAGAACAGCTTGCCGGACTCGGGCGCGTTCCGCGCGTACGTCGCGGTCACCGCCTGCGCGGTGACGGCCTTCGGCTCCGGGTCCGTGACACCCTCGTCACCCGAGATGTCCTGCTCGTTCACCGGGTTCTCCGGCGGCTTCTCCGCCTCCCGCATCCGGTCCGGGTCCCAGAGGTCCTCGATGATGGGATTGACGTAATCCCTGGCCTCCCGCAGCCACTTGTCCTTGTCCCAGTTCTTCCACTCGCCGCCCCGCCACTTGTCCATGTCGATCCCATGGTCCTTGAGCCGGTCCTTGAGATCGTCGGGAATGGTGATCACGCCGGCGCTGCTGGAGGGGGACGCAGCCGCCGCGTCGGCGTCGGAATCGTCGCCGGCCCCGCAGCCCGTCGCCGTGAGCACGAGGGCCGCGGCTATCGAGACGCCGGCCAGAACGGGGGAGGTTCTGGGCCGCGCGCTCCTCTCGCGGCGTGCGGCGCGGGTCGGACGTATGGGTCGCATCGGCGTAATCCCCCTGGGACTTCGGAACATTTCGGAACAACGGGACTGTGGGCGCACCGGGCCGTGGTGCCGGCGCCGACGCGCGGTCCCCCACTATGCCGGTGCCGAGGGGGACGGCGCACGCCAGGGCCGCGGTTCCGCGCCACAAGGAACCGCGGCTGGGCCGTGATCCCGCGCCCGCGCCGTCGTTGGGTAAAGGGAGGGGACGACGGGCGGCGGGCCGCCCGTCGAACATCCGGTGAGCGGGCGCCGTACTGACAGGCGACCGAACCGTGACAACGGGAGGACCGACAGCCGTGGCCGTGACCGAACCACCTCCGGCAGCGCCGACCGTCGCCCATGAGGGAATCCTCCGGCGCCAGTCCCTGCGCGAATCGGCCGCCCGCACCTATGCGAGAGCGCTGCCCATCGTGCCGGTCCGGGCGCGGGGGCTGACGATCGAGGGCGCCGACGGCAGACGCTATCTGGACTGCCTCTCGGGCGCGGGCACCCTGGCGCTTGGACACAACCACCCGGTGGTGCTGGAGGCGATCAGAAAAGTCCTCGACTCGGGCGCCCCGCTCCACGACCTCGACCTGGCCACCCCCGTCAAGGACGCCTTCACCACCGAGCTGTTCGCCACACTGCCACCGCGCTTCGCCCGCGACGCCCGCGTGCGGTTCTGCGGACCGGCGGGCACCGACGCGGTCGAGGCCGCCCTCGAACTCGTCCGCACCGCCACCGGCCGCGACGGACTCCTCTCCTTCACCGGCGCCCATCACGGCACGACCGCGGGGGCGCTCGCCGTCCCGGGCGGCGCCGAGGACGCACGGGTGATCCGGCTCCCGTACCCGTACGACTACCGCTGCCCCTTCGGCACCGGCGGGGAGCGCGGCGCCGAACTCGCCGCCCGCTGGACCGAGGACCTGCTCGACGACCCCGGGAGCGGACTGCCAGCCCCCGGCGGGATGATCCTCGAACCGGTGCAGGGCGAGGGCGGGGTGATCCCCGCCCCCGACGCCTGGCTGCGCAGGATGCGCGAGATCACGGCGGCCCGGTCCATCCCGCTCATCGCCGACGAGGTACAGACGGGGGTCGGTCGCACCGGCACCTTCTGGGCCGTGGAGCACAGCGGGATCACCCCCGATGTCATGGTGATGTCCAAGGCGATCGGCGGCTCCCTTCCGCTGGCCGTGATCGTGTACCGCGCGGACCTCGACACCGGGCGGCCCGGCGCCCGCACGGGCACCTTCCGGGGCAACCAGCTCGCCATGGCCGCCGGCGCGGCCACCCTCGCCCACGTACGGGAGAACCGGCTCGCCGACCGTGCCGCCATCCTCGGCGCCCGCATGCTCGGCCAACTGCGGGGCCTCGCCGCCGACCACCCCTGTGTCGGAGACGTACGAGGTCGTGGTCTGATGATCGGTGTGGAACTCGTCGCCCCGGCGGCAGGTGACCCTGCCCCGCCGGACCCCGCGCTCGCGGCAGCTGTCCAGCAGGAGTGTCTGAGCCGTGGGCTCATCGTCGAACTCGGCGGGCCCCAGGCGGCCGTGGTCCGGCTGCTTCCCCCTCTCACTCTCACCGACGAACAGGCCGTCGCCGTACTCGACCGGTTCGCCGACGCCCTGTCCGCCGCCGAGCGCACCGCGCTCCGCCGGAATTACTCCGGCCTGTCCTCCTGACCCCGGACACCCTCACAAGGAAGCCCTCCGTGAATTCCACTCCCTCACCTGATGTGCCCGAGACCGACGTCCGTGCCACCGCCGAGGAGGCGACGGTGCCACGGCAAGCGGCGGGCGGCGGCCCAGGCGAACTCCCCGCCCCCGCGGCCGACATGGACAGCGCGTCCGCCGCGGCCGACCCACTCGACCACCCCGAGCCGCAGCAGGCGGCCGACGCCGCGGCCGTCGAGAACCTGCTGCGCTGCTGGGTCCGTGAGAACAACCTGCCGCGCCCGCCGGGCGAGGTGCTGAGAATCCCGCTCGACGCCAGTGGCACCGCGCTCCTGGCCCCCGTCCGCTACTGGTCGGCGACGGGCTGGCACCGCTTCGGCATGCCGCACCTGGAAGGCGCCCCACAGGACGCCCCGGCCGCCGAGGCCGTCACGGTAGCGGCCCTCCTCGGCCGGGAATCCGGCCGCCACCAGGGCGCCGACCTGGTCGGCCGGGTCGCCAACTCGCTCTCCCAAACCGCCGACTTCATCACCGACCGCCGGGCCGCCCCGGCCGCCGACGACAACGCGGACCTTTTTCTCACCGCCGAGCAGTCACTCCTCCTGGGGCATCCCCTCCATCCCACTCCCAAGAGCCGCGAGGGACTCTCCGAAGCCGAAGCCCACCGCTACTCGCCCGAGTCGCGCGGCTCGTTCCCGCTGCACTGGATGGCCGTCGACCGCTCCGTGCTCGCCACCGACTCCGCCTGGACCGAGCAGGGCCGCGTCCTGCCCGCCGAACAGCTCACGGCCCGGTTCCTCGGCGACCACCCCCTTCCCGGGAACACCGTCGCGCTGCCCCTCCACCCCTGGCAGGCACGCGAACTGAGACACCGTCCGGCCGTCACCCAACTCCTCGACGCCGGCCTCCTGCACGACCTGGGCCCGCACGGAGCCCCCTGGCACCCCACCTCCTCCATCCGGACGGTGCACCGGTCCGGTGTGCCCGCCATGCTCAAGCTCTCCCTGGGCGTACGCATCACCAACTCCCGCCGCGAGAACCTCCGTAAGGAACTCCACCGGGGCGTCGAGGTCCACCGGCTGCTGCGCGCCGGACTCGCCAAGGAGTGGCAGGCCGCCCACCCCGGCTTCGACATCGTCCGCGACCCCGCCTGGATCGCCGTCGACACCCCGGACGGCGAACCGGTGACCGGACTCGACGTGATGCTCCGTCACAACCCGTTCGGCCCCGGTGACGACGCCGTCTGTGTCGCCGGACTGACCGCGCCGCGGCCCTATCCCGGCCGGACCGGCATGTACACCCGGCTGGCGGCGACCGTCTCCGCACTCGCCGCCCGCACCGGCCGGTCCGTGCCCGCCGTGGCCGCGGAGTGGTTCCTGCGCTATCTCGACCAGGTCGTCCGCCCGGTGCTCTGGCTCGACGGCACGGCCGGGATCGCCCTGGAGGCCCACCAGCAGAACACCCTGGTGATCCTGGACGAGGCGGGCTGGCCCGTCGGCGGCCGCTACCGCGACAACCAGGGCTACTACTTCCGTGAATCCCACCGCCCTTCGCTGGAACGCCGGCTCCCCGGCATCGGATCGGTCAGCGACACCTTCGTCTCGGACAAGGTCACCGACGAACGCTTCGCCTACTACCTCGGCATCAACAACGTCCTCGGTCTGATCGGCGCCTTCGGCGCGCAGGGGCTCGCCGACGAACGCGTACTCATCGCGGCCTTCCGGCAGTTCCTCTCCGGCGCGACAGGACTCGGCTCCCCGCTGCCGGCCCAGCTCCTGGAGAGCCCCACCCTGCGCTGCAAGGCCAATCTGCTGACCCGGCTGCACGGCCTCGACGAACTCGTCGGCCCCGTGGACACCCAGTCCGTCTACGTCACCATCACCAACCCCCTTCGCGAGTGAACGCGTCCGACCGACCGAACCGCCGAGAGGAGAGCGCCGTCATGGCCGCCGCCGACGTGAGCCCCGGCTCCGGGACCGGCTTCGGAACCCGCCCCGGAACCGGATCCGTCCCGCCCGTCGGCGGCGGCGCCGAGGACACCCTCGACCTACGGCTGTCCGGAGAACTCCTCGCCCTGTTCGGAGAGAGCGATCCCATGACCGCGACCCGGCCCGCCGACGACACGTCGGCCGGCGATCTGCTGGACACCCCCGCGGACTGGGGGCCGGCCACCACCGCGGCCGGTGTGTTCCACCTCGTACCCGTACGGCTTCCACGGGACCTGGAGCTGATCAGCCGCTGGATGAACGACCCGGCGGTGGCCGCCTTCTGGGAACTGGCCGGACCCGAAGGCGTCACGGAAGCCCATCTGCGCACCCAGCTCGACGGCGACGGACGCAGCGTCCCCTTCCTCGGCGTCCTGGACGGAGTCCCGATGAGCTACTGGGAGCTGTACCGCGCCGACCTCGACCCGCTCGCCCGCCACTACCCCGCCCGCCCCCACGACACCGGGATCCATCTGCTGCTCGGCGGCGTCGCCGACCGTGGCCGTGGCGTGGGAACCGCCCTCCTCAGAGCGGTCGGTGATCTGGTCCTCGACCACCGTCCCCGCTGCGCGCGGGTCATCGCCGAACCCGATCTGCGCAACACCCCCTCCGTCTCGGCCTTTCTCAGCGCCGGCTTCCGCTTCTCCGCCGAGATCGATCTTCCGGACAAGCGAGCCGCCCTCATGGTCCGCGACCGCGCCTTCCGTGAACTGATGTGACCATCGGCTGTCCCCCTTTCCCGCCCTTCCCCGTGCCATCCGTCCTGCCCACCGCGCGTTCTACACTCACCCGCCACCCATCGGTTTCCACCCGAGGAGTCCCCGTGTCAACGTCCCCTGCCACTCATGACTCCGCCGGTCCCGCCGGCCACATATCCACCGCCCGCCCCGCGGACCCGTCGGTACTGTTCTCCCCACCCGAGCTGAACGCCCAAGCCTGGAGCCGGGCAAGTCGGCTACTTCTCGCCAAAATGATTGGGGAGTTCGCATATGAGGAAGTAGTCGAGCCGGCCGCGCTCCCCGGGGCCCCCGAGGGCGGCTACTTCCTCGCGCTCGACGCCGGCGAGACGCTCACCTTCCGCGCCGTACGGGGCTCCTACGGCAGCTGGCGCGTCGACCCCGATTCGATGGAGTGCCAGGGCCGGCCCTTCACGGACCCCCTGCGCTTCCTCCTGATGGCCCGCGGACTGCTCGCGCTCGACGGCGGAACCCTCGGCCATCTCGTACGGGAACTCACCACCACGCTCGCGGCCGACGCCAAGCTCGCCCACACGGCCCTCACCGCGGCGGCCCTCGCGGACCTCGACTACGCGGAACTCGAAGGACACCAGACCGGCCACCCCTGGATCGTCCTGAACAAGGGCAGGGTCGGCTTCGCCGCCACCGACACGGACCGCTGGGCTCCCGAGGCCCGTACCCCGGCCACCCTCCCGTGGATCGCGGCCAGCACCTCGCTCGCCACCTACCGGGGCGTCGCCGCGCTCGACACCCCCGAACTGCTCTACGCCCTCGAACTCGACGATCCCGTGCGCGAGCGCTTCGACGCCGTACTCCGCGACAGGGGCCTCGACCCCGCCGGCTATCTCTATCTCCCCGTACACCCCTGGCAGTGGGACGAGGTCCTGGTCCAGCTCTACGCCCCGGCGATAGCCGAGGGAGCGATCGTCCCGCTCCCGACCGACGGCGACACCCGGCTGCCCCAGCAGTCGATCCGTACCTTCCTGAACATCCAGCGGCCCGACCGGCACACGGTCAAACTGCCGCTGTCGATCCTCAACACGCTCGTCTGGCGCGGACTGCCGACCGAGCGCACCCTGGCCGCCCCCGCCGTCACCGCGTGGATGCACGGGATCCGCGATGCCGACCCCTTCCTCCGCGACGAATGCGGGGTGATCCTGCTGGGCGAAGTCGCCTCCGTGACCGTCGAGCATCCTCTCTACGATCAACTCCCGGAAGTCCCGTACCAGTACAAGGAACTGCTCGGAGCCATCTGGCGCGAGCCCCTCCAGACCCGGCTGGCACCCGGCGAACGCGCCCGCACCCTCGCCTCCCTCATCCATACGGATCCGCACGGACGGGCGTTCACCGCCGAACTGGCCGAGCGCTCCGGGCTCCCCGCCGCTGAGTGGCTCCAGCGGCTCTTCGCGGCGCTCCTGCCGCCCCTCCTGCACTTCCTCTACCGGTACGGGACGGTCTTCTCCCCGCACGGCGAGAACGCCATCGTGGTCTTCGACTCCCAGGACGTACCGGTACGGCTGGCGATCAAGGACTTCGTCGACGATGTGAACATCAGTGCGCGGCCCCTGCCGGAGCACGACAGCATGCCCGCCGATGTGCGGGACATCCTCCTCACCGAGGAGCCCGTGTTCCTCACACAATTCATCCATTCAGGGCTCTTCGTCGGTGTCTTCCGCTATCTGGGGCCGCTGTGCCAGGAGCAGCTGGGCGTTCCGGAGGACGACTTCTGGTCGCTCGTCCGGGCGGAGATCGTGCGCTACCACGCCCGGTTCCCGGAGCTGAAGGAGCGCTTCGAGACATTCGACCTGCTCACGCCCCGTATCGCCCGCCTCTGCCTGAACCGGAACCGGCTGCATCTCGACGGCTACCGGGACCGCTCGGAGCGCCCGCACGCCGCCGTGCACGGCACCGTCCCGAACCCGCTCGCCGTCCGGCGCCCGGGCGAGTGACCTCCGTTGTCAGTGCCGCCCCGTAGGGTGGTCGGGCTATGACGAAGCCAACACTCAACGAGCTACTCCACGCCGCCGTCACCTCGGTCGGCGGCGTGGAACGGCCAGGCCAGGTCACCATGGCCGAGGCCGTCGCCGAAGCCATCGACGCCCCGTCCCATCTGCTCGTCCAGGCGGGCACCGGCACCGGGAAGTCCCTGGGCTATCTGGTGCCCGCCCTGG